>NZ_JBHVXW010000015.1:0-208753 GCF_042881375.1 Streptomyces sp. NPDC058274 | reverse complement strand
ACCCACAACCCGCGGGGGGGGTCCCACCGCCGGCCCGGGGGGGGTGTGGGGGTGGGGGGCCCCCGATCGGCTCCCCGCCTCCTCACGTCGGCCCGGAAGGACCGGACGCCGGGCCGGCCAGTGACCGGCGCGGTCCTCGGCGCCGGGAGCCGTGCACAAGCGAAAGCCGGTGCACCCGCCGCGAGGCGGGTGCACCGGCGAGGCCCGGAGCTGAAGTGTCAGTCCTTCGCCGCCAGTTGGCGGTCCAGGGCCTGCTCCGACTCCGTCAGGGGGATGTCGGGGCACAGACGCTCCGGGTGCCAAGGGGGGATGGTCACGAGGGTCGGCTCGGCGTCGTCGCGGGGAATCCAGACGTACATGCTGCCTGCCGCCACCAGGGAGCGGTAGATCGCCTTCAGTACGCGCGACACGGTCATCTGTGGCCGCCTCTCACGCGGTCGCCGCCGGGACCAGCGCCCGGGGTTCGGGGCTCCCGGCCTCGCGCGGGCCGTCCGACGCGCTCCAGGTCCACAGCCTCGCCAGGGCGTTCGCGTCCGGTTCGTGGCCGTCGGTCCACAGCCGGGCCGCGGCGGCGAGCACCGACTGGCGGTCGGCCTCCGCGGTGCCCGGGCGGCCCGGGAGCAGGGGGACCGCGACGCTGGCGCCGAGCCGTACCGCACGGTGCCTGCGGGCGAAGGCCGTGAGCGTCTGCCTCGGTCCCGCCTCAATCAGCAGCATGTCGTCGGCCAGCAGCAGGGATTCGAGGGCCTTGTTGAAGTACACCGTGTCCGTGATCTGACGGGCCCAGAAGCGCGGGCTCACGGCTTCGTCGGGACGCAGCAGTTCACCGGTGTAGCCGGAGTACAGCGGCAGCGTCGGCGGGCGCAGCGGGATGCCCTGGTAGGCGGCCTCGACGGCGGCGGACGCGGGGGCCATCGCCGGGGAATGGAAGGGGCTGGTGGCCGGGACGGTGACCACGGTGAGCCCGTCGGCCCGCAGCCGTTCGGCCACCTCGGCGAGCGGGGCCGCCGAACCCGCCAGCATCGTCTGCTGGTTGGCGTTGACCGCCGCGATCGCCACGTCGGCGCCCAGGTAGGGGCGCAGGCGCTGTTCGTCCGCGGCGACCGCGAGCATGCCGCCGGGCGGGATCTTCACGGCCTGGCGGACCCGTTCCATGACCATGGCGACCGCGTCGGGCAGCGCCACGGCGCCCGCGATGGTCGCGGCGACGAGTTCGCCCGCGCTGTGGCCGAGCACCGCGGCGGGCCGGATGCCCCAGCTGATCACCATGCGGCCGAGCGCGTAGTCGACCGCGAAGAGCAGGGGCTGAGCACGGCGTACGTCGTCGATCGGGATCCGGGGGCGGCCGGCCGTGAGCCAGTCCGCGCGGATCTGCGGGGCCTCTGCACCCATGTGGGACAGGGCCGCGTCGACGGCGGCGGTGAACACCGGCTCGCGTCCGTACAGTCCGGCCGCCATGCCGTGGTGCTGCGAGCCCTGGCCGGGGAAGAGCAGGGCGACGGGACGCGGCCGGCGGGTGGCCACCGGCTTGGCCTTGTGGACGGTGGCGGCGGCCAGGGAGGCCACGGTGACGGCGGCGGCACGCACCGGGCCGGGTTCGGTGCCGCACGGCAGCACGGTGGGCAGTGCGGGGAACCCCTCGCAGTGCAACCCCGAGAGCATCGGCACCAGTTCGCCGCGCACCCGCTCCTCGTCGCCCTCGTCCCGGCCCGACCACAGCAGCAGGCGGTGGTGGGCCGGTTCGGTGAGGCGGTGTCCGTGGTCGAGTGCCGCGAGCGGCGGCGTCGTGTCCGGGTCGGCCGGCGCGCCCGGCCCGGTGGTGGTGCCCAGGTCGAGCGTGCCGATGACGGGGTCGCCGTCCGCGACCGCTTCGGCGGCGCGTTTGACCGCGTACACCGTGATGGACCCCGCGTCGAGCTCACCGAATCCGGCGACGAGAGCGAAGTCCGCTGTGCCGTCCAGGAGTTCACGGTGGGCCAGGCGCAGCGCCCGTCCCGGCGACGACGCGGTACGGACCGCGAAGCCCTCGTGCTCGGGGGCGAGCGCCGGGCTCGGCGCGTTCGCCCCGACGTACACGACGGTCCGTACCGGAAGGTCCTCGGGGGACCGGCCGAAGGCCCGCAGCACCGCCGAGATCCCGGCGGCCGACGCCTGGACGGGCGCCGTGTCGTGTCCCGCGGGCCCCGGGCTGACAACCAGCCTGCGGATCACCGCGCTCTTAGCCGTGAGCGGCATGGTTACCTCCTCGTGGGCCGCATGGAGCGGCCGGTGCGGTGGCTCGGATGTGTGGTGTGGACGAAGTCGACGAAAACAGCGGCCGCCCCGCCGGCCGGGGGGAGCAGGACGGGGCGACCGCGCGGATCCGGTTCAGACAGCGCTGTCCTGACCGGAGTTGATGAGGGCGAGCAGCGCGCCCGGCGTCTCCGCGTCGACGACCGCGTCGTCCGGAACGCTGATGCCGTACTCCCGCTGTATCTCACCGATGACCTGGAGCAGGGCGAGCGAGTCGTAGCCGAGCTCGAGGAACGGGGTGTCGATGACGTCGCCGTCGAGGTCGACGCCCTCCTCCTCACCGGCGCTCTCCCGCAGCATGCGGGTCAGGTCGGCGAGGGTCACTTTGGTGGTCGTCGTGGTCGTGGTCACGATGGTTTCCTCCGTTGGGTGTGGGATGTGCTGTCGTACTCGGATGGTGGCCGGAGTACGCGTCATGACGTGCTGTGGTGCCGCGCGGGTGCGGCACTGCGCCCGCGCGGACCGGTCACCGCCGTACGCCGTGTGCGGGACCGCTGTGCGTCACTGCGCCCGGCGTACGACGAGGGCCGCGTTGAAGCCGCCGTGGCCCCGGGCCAGGACGAGGGCGTTGTTCAGAGGTGCCTCCCGGGGTGCCCCGGTGACGAGGTCGATCGGGTAGTCGGGGGCGGCGGCGGACACATGGGCGGTCGGCGGGATCACCCCGTCGCGCAGGGCGAGCAGGGCGGTCGCCGCGTCCAGGGCCGCGCCGCCGGCGAGCAGCCGCCCGGTCATCGACTTGGGGGCGGTGACCGGCACGCCGTACCGCCCGAAGAGCTCGGCGAGCGTCTCGGCCTCGGCCCGGTCCTGGTCGGGGACGCCGGAGGCGTCGGCGAACACGACGTCGATGTCCTCGGGTGTGAGGCCCGCGTCGGCGATGGCGTTGCGGGCGGCCCTGCCCAGTCCCGGGGGACGTCCGGAGCCGGGGGCGGGGTCGAGGGTGGCGGCGTACCCGGCGATCTCTCCGTAGATCCGGGCGGCGTCGCGCCCGCGGGCCGCGGCGAGGTCCTCGACGACGAGGATCGCGCCGCCCTCCCCCGGCACGTATCCGGAGGCGTCGGCGGAGAAGGGCAGATACGCGCGGGCCGGGTCGTCCTCGGTGCTCATCAGTCCCGAGGCGAGCTGCGGGACCCAGCCCCAGGGGCAGATCCCCGCGTCGACACCGCCGGAGACGACCACCGGGAAGCCCTTGCGGACATGGCGCCGCGCATGGCCGATCGCGTCGATACCACCGGCCTGCTCGGTGAGCAGGACTCCGCTGGGGCCCCGCATCTTGTGCCGGATGGAGATCTGGCCGGTGTTGACGGCGTAGAACCAGGCGAACGACTGGTAGGCGCTGACGTAGTCCTTGCCCTTGCTCCACAGGTTCTGCAGCTCGCGCTGACCGAACTCGACGGCACCGCCGGATGCCGCGGTGACGACACCCATGCCGTACTCGGGGAGTTCGGCGGTGTCGAGTCCCGCGTCCTTGAACGCCCAGTCCGCGGCGGCCAGGGCGAGCCGGGTCATGTGGTCGGTCTGCGGCATGAGGCGGCTGGGGATGTGGTCCTCGGCGACGAATCCGGGTACCTCACCGGCCAGTCGCGCCGGGTACTGCGAGGCGTCGAAGCGGGTGACGGGACCGATGCCCGACTCACCGGCCAGGGTGGCCTTCCAGTAGTCCTCGGTGCCCAGCCCGTTGGGCGCGGCGATGCCGATTCCGGTCACCACGGTGGGCGTGCTCATCCGATGCTCCTCTCCGGCCGCGCGAGGACCATCGCGCTCTGGAAGCCGCCGAAGCCGCTTCCCACGCTCAGGACGACATCGGCCTGCTTCTCCCGGGCGGTCAACGGGATGTAGTCCAGGTCCAGTTCGGGGTCGGGCTCGTGCAGGTTGGCGGTGGGCGGCAGGACGCCGTGCTCCATGGCGAGGGCGCACGCGGCGATCTCCAGAGAGCCGATCGCGCCGAGCGAGTGCCCGATCATCGACTTGATCGAGCTGATGGGCGTGCGGTACGCGTGCTCGCCGAGGCTCCGCTTGAACGCCCCTGTCTCGTGGCGGTCGTTCATCTTGGTGCCCGAGCCGTGCGCGTTGATGTAGTCGATCGTCGTCGGATCGAGGCGGGCCTCGTCGAGGGCCACGTCGATGGCCTCCGACATCTCCCGGCCGTCCGGCTTGAGACCTGTCATGTGGTACGCGTTGCAGCGCGCCGCGAAGCCCGCTATCTCGGCGTAGATGTGCGCACCCCGGCGCCGGGCGCTCTCCAGCTCCTCCAGTACGAGGACTGCGGCGCCCTCACCGAGGACCAGGCCGCTGCGGGTCCTGTCGAAGGGACGGCAGGCGCTCTCCGGGGTGTCGTTGCGCGGGGTCGTGGCGTGGATGGCGTCGAAGCAGGCCGAGGTGATCGGTGAGATCGGCGCTTCGGTGGCCCCGGCGATCATCACGTCGCAGGTGCCTTCGCGGATCAGCTCCACGGCGTGGCCGAGGGAGTCGAGTCCCGAGGTGCAGCCGGTGGAGACGACGGCCGCGGGCCCCTCCGCGCCGGCCGCCATGCCCACCTCCGCCGCCATCGAGCTGGGCACGAAGTGCCGGTACAGCTCGGGAACCGCGTATTCGTGGTCGACGAGCCACTTGCGGCCGCCGTCACTGACGACCGCGTACTCGCGTTCCAGGCTGGTGGTGCAGCCGACCGCGCTGCCGAGGGACGTACCGATCCGGCCCGGGTCGAGGCCCGAGGTGTCGAGGCCGCTGTCGGCGAGCGCCTCCCGCGTGGAGACGACCGCGAACTGCGCGGCCCTGTCGAGCCTGCGGGCCTCCTGCTGGGAGAGCCCGGCGGCCAGCGGGTCGAAGTCGCACTCGGCGGCGACCCGGGAGCGGAACTGGGAGGGGTCGTAGAAGGAGATCGTGCGGGTCGCGGTACGGCCGGCCGTCAGGAGGTCCCAGTATTCCTTGACGCCGATCCCGCCGGGGGCCACGACGCCCAGTCCGGTGATGGCAACTCGACGCATCATCTACCTCGCCTTCGACGGGGCGGGGTGCTTCTTGCACTCCCTGCCGGATGGAGCTGTGCGGGCCACTGTCGATCCCTTTCGTCCGGAGCGCTCTGCTGTCTCGTTCGGCCGGGACGCTCGCGGGTGGATCGCGCCCCGGCCGGCCGGCCGACGGGCCGCTTGTGGCGTGCCGCCGTGTCCGGTAACCACATGGAACGTGCAGGTCCTAGACGGTCGCTCGGGTCCGCGTGGAACTGCCGCGGCGGCACCTCAGGTGGGGACGTTGCCATGCTTGCGAGCAGGTATTTCGGCCTTTTTCCCGCGCAGCATCGCGAGCGAGCGGATCAGTACGGAGCGCGTCTCGGCAGGGTCGATGACGTCGTCCACCAGGCCGCGTTCGGCGGCGTAGTAGGGGTGCATCAGCTCGGTCCTGTACTCCTTGATGCGCTGCGCCCGTACCGCCTCGGGGTCGTCGGACGCGGCGATCTCCCGCCGGAAGATGACGTTCGCTGCGCCCTCGGCGCCCATCACCGCGATCTCGTTCGTCGGCCATGCGAAGGAGAGGTCGCAGCCGATGGAGCGGGAATCCATGACGATGTACGCGCCGCCGTACGCCTTGCGCAGGACCAGGGAGATGCGGGGCACGGTGGCGTTGCAGTACGCGTACAGGAGTTTCGCGCCGTGCCGGATGATGCCGTTGTGTTCCTGGTCGACGCCGGGCAGGAAGCCGGGTACGTCGACGAGGGTGATCAGCGGGATGTTGAAGGCGTCGCAGGTGGACACGAAGCGCGCGGCCTTCTCGCTGGCGTGGATGTCGAGCACCCCGGCGAGGTGGGCGGGCTGGTTGGCGACGATGCCGACGGTGTGTCCGTCCATGCGGGCGAGGGCGCACACCACGTTGCGCGCCCAGGCCTCGTGGACCTCGAAGTAGTCGCCGTCGTCGACGACTTCCTCGATGACGGCGCGGATGTCGTAGGCGCGCTCCGACTCGGCGGGCACCAGGTCGACGAGGGCGTCGTTCCGCCGGTCCACCGGGTCGTCGGCGGGTGAACTGGGCGGCGCCTCACGGTTGTTGGCGGGCAGCAGGGCGATCAGAAAGCGTACGTCCTCCAGGCATTCCGTCTCGTCGTCGTAGGCGAAGTGGCAGACGCCGGACGCCGTCGCGTGGGCGTCGGCGCCACCCAGGCCGTTGTGGGTGATCTTCTCGCCGGTGACGGCCTGGACGACGTCGGGGCCGGTGATGAACATCTGGGCCGTCTCGCGCACCATGAACACGAAGTCGGTGAGCGCGGGCGAATAGGCGGCGCCTCCGGCGCACGGGCCGAGCATCACGCTGATCTGCGGGATGACTCCGGAGGCCGCGACGTTGCGCCGGAAGATCCCGCCGTAGCCGGCGAGCGCGGTGACGCCTTCCTGGATGCGGGCGCCCGCGCCGTCGTTCAGGGACACGAGGGGCGCGCCGGCCGCCTCCGCCAAATCCATCACCTTGTGCACCTTGGCGGCGTGGGCCTCGCCCAGCGCCCCGGCGAAGACGCGGAAGTCATGGGCGTACGCGAAGACGGTACGGCCGTAGACCAGGCCCCAGCCGATCACGACGCCGTCGCCGTGGGGCTTCTTCGCCTCCAGGCCGAAGCCGGTGGCGCGGTGCCTGCGCAGGGGCTCGATCTCGGTGAAGGTGCCCTCGTCGAAGAGGGCGGTGAGCCGCTCGTGGGCGGTGAGCTTGTTCTTCGCGTGCTGACGCCGCGTTGCTTCGGGATCGGGCCCGCGGCCCACTTCCTCTTTGATGCGGCGCAGTTCCGCGGCGGCTCGTTGCAGGTCAGGAGCTGTCGATGGGACCGTCAGGTCGTCGAGGATCGTCATCGGCCGAACATAGGCACGGCGCCTCGAAGGCGGGTCGAGGCACGAGCCCGGCCCGCCTCACCCGCCCCCCTCACGCGGAGGAGGACACCCCGAGATCGAGCTTGGGGTCCGCGGAGAGGATCGACTGGTGCAGCCGCTGCAGCGGGGCGGACGGCTCGAGGCCGAGCTCCTCCACAAGCGAGCCGCGCAGCCGCTGGTACGCCTCCAGGGCACGCCAGACGTTGTTGGAGCGGTGCAGCGCGGTCATCAGATGCGCGCAGAAGTTCTCGTGCATGGGGTTCTTGGCCACCAGGACGCGCAGCTCCGGCACGATCTCGGCGTGCCGGCCGAGCTCGAGGTCGGCCTCTATGCGCAGTTCGAGAGCCGCCATCCGGTCCTCCTCGAGCCGCAGCGTCTCCAGTTCGAGCACGCTGCCCACCCGTACGTCCACCAGGGCGGGGCCCTGCCACAGGTCGAGCGCCCGGCCGAGGAGTTCGGACGCCGTGCGGTAGTCCCCGGCCTCGTGGGCGTCACGGCCGGAGGCGTACAGCTGCTCGGCCTCCTGCACGTCGATGCGCCCCGGCAGCACCTCGAGGAGGTAGCCGCCGTGCTGGGTGACGAGTATGTCCTTGGGGTGGTGGCGGATCAGGTCGCCGTCGAGGGCCGCCGCGATCATGCGCCGCAGCTGCAGGATGTACGTCTGCAGGGTGGTGGCAGCGCTGCGCGGGATGTCCTCGCCCCAGATCTCCTCCATCAGCGTGGGAACGGTGACGACGCGTCCGGGCTGCAGGGCGAGCAGGGCAAGAATCTGCCGCGGCTTCGCGGCGCTCGGCACCACTGACACGCCGTTCAGTTCGGCTGTGAGCCGGCCCAGTACTTTGATGTCCATGTGTTCGCTCTCCCGTCTCGCCTGGGCGATGTCCGCCGGCCGGTGAGCCGCGGTCGTTGCCGCCCGAGCGTGCCATGAGCCTGGCATCAGGCCCTTTCCAGCCACAGTGAGCGCGTCATGAACGGACCCATGAAAATGTCATGCCGCGGTGATGACGTCGGCACTGGCCGTCTATATCGGGTCAACTCCAGAATTCGAGCCGCGGGGCACCGACCGCCATCGAGGTCCGGTCACCGCTTCTCAGTACTCAGGACTCAACTGGAGGGTTCCATGAGCACGTTGACCACTCTTGCACCGGCCGGCCAGACGAAGGCCCTGTCGCAGGACCACCGCATCGCGCTGCTCACCGCCCGTACCGGACTTGAACCGGAGCTGGCGGCCCGCTACCTGAACGACCCGGTGTCGGTACTCGCGGAGTTCGGGGTCCTGGCGTCGGAGCCGGTCTATCTGGCGGGGCGCGGCGGCCAGGCCCTGGTGATCGAGGACTTGGACCGGATGGACACCACCGTCAGCTATTTCAGCCACGCGTGCACCACTGACCAGCACTCCCTCTCCGGGATACCCCGCGCGTGACCGCCTCCCCCGCGATGCTGCGGCTGGGGTTCAAGCCTCACCTGCGGGCCGAAGTCGTCGTCGGTGAGGCCGTCTATCTCCTGTCGGAGAGCGGCACGACCGCCTTGCACGGTGCGCACGTCGAGGCTCTCGCCCCGCTGCTCGACGGCACCCGCACCCTGGAGGCCGTGCTGCGGGACGCGGCCGCCGTGCTGCCCACGGCGGCCGCGGGCGACACGATCGCCGCGCTCGCCAGGGCCGAACTGATCGGCTATCGGGGGCCGTCGGACGATTCCGCCGCGGAGGCGTACTGGGAACTCTCCGGCCTCAACGGGGCGGGCGCCCAACTGGCCCTGCGCAGCACACCGGTGCAGCTGGTGACGTTGGGACGGATGGAAGCGGACGCCGTCCGGCCGGAGTGTCTCGCCGCCGGCCTGCCGCTCGCGGGTCCGGGGGAAGCGGCCGCGTTCACGCTGGTCCTGTGCGACGACTACCTCGACCCGGAACTGGCGGAGGTGGACGCCTGGCACCGCGCGGCCGGCCGCCCCTGGCTGCTGGCCAAGCCCTGCGGTGTCGAGGCCTGGGTGGGCCCGGTGTTCGGGATGCCCCAGCAGGCCTGCTGGTCCTGTCTGGCCCACCGGCTGCGCGGACACCGTACGGCGCAGGAGCCGGTCCAGCGGGTGCTGGGGCTGCCGGGCCCGGTCCCGGTCCCGGAGGCCTGCTTGACGTCCGTACGCTCCCTGGGGCTTCAGACGGCCCTGCTCGAGGCGGTGAAGTGGGCGGCCGGGATGCGCTACGAGGAGCAGGCCGACCTGCGCACACTGGACACGCGTACGCTGCGCACGCGCCACCACCGGGTGACGCGCCGTCCGCAGTGCGCGGAGTGCGGCGACCCCGGTCTGGTGGCCACTCGGGTCAGGCAGCCCGTCTCCTTCGCGTCCCGCCCCAAGTCGGGTACGACAGGGGGCGGTCACCGGTCCCTGCCTCCCGAGGCCATGCTCGCCCGCTACCGGCACCTCGTCGATCCGCTCACCGGAGCGGTGCCCGAGGTGAGGCCCGCCCCCGGGACTCCCGACGGCCTCAACCGCTATGTGTCCGGGCGCAATCCCGCACTCCGGGCCGGTTCGCTCGCCGCGCTGCGCCATGGACTGCGCAGCCACAGCGGGGGCAAGGGGACGACGCCGGTCGAGGCCGAGGTCGGCGCGTTGTGCGAGGCCGTGGAGCGGTACAGCGCGACCCGCCACGGAGACGAGCCCGTCGTCGTCGACTCCTTCGCGGGACTCGGCGAGAGCGCCGTTCACCCCAACTCCTGTCAGCTCTACGCCGACCGGCAGTTCGCGGAGCGGGACGAATGGAACCGCTCGGCCGCGGCGTTCCAGCAGGTACCGCCGCCCTTCGACCCCGGTGTCCCCCGGGAGTGGACACCGGTGTGGTCGGTCACCGCCCGCACCCATCGTCTGCTGCCCACCTCGATGCTGTACTTCGGGCCCGGTCCCGAGGGGAGTCCGGGTGCCCCCTGGGCGGATTCCAACGGCAACGCGGCCGGCAGCAGCCTCGAGGACGCGGCGGTCCAGGGATTCCTCGAAGTGGTCGAGCGCGACGCGGTGGCCCTTTGGTGGTACAACCGCACCCGGCAGCCCGCGGTGGACCTGGACGCCTTCGACGAGCCCTGGCTCACCCAAGTCCGCACGGCGTACGCGCGGTTGGGCCGGGACCTGTGGGTGCTGGACCTGACCGCCGACCTGGGTGTTCCGGTCATGGGCGCCGTGTCCTGCCGCAACGACGGGACGGCCCCGCGGATCTGCCTGGGGTTCGGCGCCCACTTCGACCCCCGCACGGCGCTTCGGCGTGCGGTCACCGAAATGGCGCAACTGCTTCCGCCCCCGGACCCGGACGGCGGACGAGGCGACGAGTCGGCCCCCCTCCCCCCGGAGCTCGACTCCTGGTGGTCCGAAGCGACCATCCGGAATCAGCCATACCTCGCACCGGATCCAGCCGAGTCCCCTCGGACACCCGACCGCTACGTGTACGAGCCACAGGATGACCTGCTCAGCGATCTCACGTTGGCCGAGGACCTGTTGAAGGCTCGGGACCTGGAGCTCCTCGTCCTCGACCAGACTCGGCCCGACCTGCAGCTTCCCGTGGTCAAGGTGATCGTTCCAGGGATGCGTTCCTTCTGGGCGAGGTTCGCGCCGGGCCGGCTCTTCGATGTCCCCGCGGCACTCGGCCGCGTCCCCCGTCCGACGCACTACGGCGAACTCAACCCGATTCCGCTGTTCGTCTGAATCCGGCGGAATGCTCTCATCAGTGGCCCGATTCAACTGCGAGCCCTACGATGCGTTGCACATTGTCCCGGGGGGGGAGACCATGATGCGGGCGGTTTTCCGAGGTGCGCAAAGTACCGAAAGCACCCAGAGTTTCCTGCACGCATCGGCCCGCACGGCCATGGCTCCCCGGCTGGCCCGCTCCATCATGGTGGCCGTACTCGGCTGCTACTGCTCCATCGTGATCATCAACGTGCTTCAGGGGGGCGGGGCGAGCCATGGCGAGCTTGCCGTCTGCACCGGTGTCGTACTCCTGGTGTTCGCCGTGCAGTTCGCCCTCTCCTCACCCGGTGCTCGTGGCTGGCCCCTGGAACTACGCGTCCTGGCCCTGGTGGCACAAGCCGTTCTGACCTATCTGCCTACGGTCTGGCTCGGCCTCAGCTGGGGCAGCATGCAGGGGCCTCTCGCCGCCACCGTGCTCCTGACCCTGCCGGCCCGTGCGGCCTGGCCGATGTTCGGCCTCGTCCTCGCCGGCACGCCCATCTACACCCTGACGCGGGGCACGGGCGTCCTCTACAGCAGCTATCTCGTCATGTCCTGCGCTCTCGCCGGCCTGGTCATCTACGGCCTCACCCGCCTCACCGACCTGGTCAAGGAACTGCACGACACCCGCGAGCAGCTGGCCAAGATGGCCGTCACCCAGGAAAGACTGCGCTTCGCACGGGACCTGCACGATCTGCTCGGCTACAGCCTCTCCACCATCACGCTCAAGGGTGAGCTGGTCAGCCGGCTGATCCGGCCGCGTCCGCAGCAGGCCGCCGAGGAGACCCTCTCGCTGCTCCTCGTCGCCCGTCAGGCCCTCGCGGACGTGCGCCTCGTCTCGCGCGGATACCGGGACATGTCGCTGCGCGACGAGGCGGTGTCGGCGGCCGAGGTCCTCTCGTCGGCCGACGTCCGCGCCGAGGTCGACATCGGCGACGCGAGGCTGCACCCGGTGATCGACACGGTTCTCGCGACCGCCCTGCGCGAGGGGATCACGAACATCCTCCGGCACAGCAAGGCAGAGGTCTGTACCATCAAAGCCACCAGTGCAGCAGATACGATCCTTCTCACACTGGTCAATGACGGTGTCACCGACAACCGCGGGAAGACGGACGCTCGTTCCAGCGGCGGGAGCGGCCTCGGCAACCTCCGCACCCGGCTCACCGAGATCGGCGGAGAGCTGGAGGCAGGGGTCGGAGAAGACGGTCAGTTCCGCCTCGAGGCCCGCGCCCCCCTTCAGCCGCACGGCGGAGAGGTGGCAGCGGAAGCCACTGCACACGACACTGACAGAACCGCGGCCTGAGCGCCGGAACACCGCTTGTTTGGGGGAACAGGTGCTGTCCATCAACATCCTCTTGGCGGAGGACGTGCACATGATTCGCGGCGCACTCATCGCGTTGCTCCAGCTCGAGCCCGATCTGCGAGTCGTCGCCGCGGTGGAACGAGGCGACATCATCGTCAAGACCGCGCTCGAGGCCCGGCCGGACGTAGCGGTGATCGACGTCGACCTGCCGGGCATGGACGGATTGACGGCTGCCGCCGAGCTGCACGAGCAACTGCCCAGCTGCCGTTGCCTCATCCTCACCAGCCTGGGTCGGCCCGGCACGATGCGCCGCGCCATGTCCGCGCACGTGTCCGGCTTCCTCCTGAAGGACTCACCTCCCGATCAACTCGCCAGCGCCGTACGGTCGGTGGCCACCGGCCGGCGCGTGGTCGACCCGCAACTCGCCCTCACCGCCTGGGACTACCCCGACAATCCGCTCTCCCGCCGGGAGATGGAGGTGCTGCGGCTCGCGGCCCGGGGCGCAGAGGCCGCCGAGATCGCCGGATGTCTATACCTCACCAAGGGAACCGTCCGTAACTACCTCACCGCCATCGTCGGCAAACTCGGGGCGCGCAACCGCATCGACGCCGTACGCATCGCCGAGGAAGCCGGCTGGATTCCCTGAGCCCCCCGGGCCCGCCGCCCCGAGCAACGCGTCGAGCAGGCCCTCGTCCAGCGTCGTGCCCACCGACAGATCCGCGGGCGCCCCGAACCCCGCGTCGTGCACCGCGGCGCTCACCACGTAGCGCTCGTCGGCCGCGAACGTCGCGAACGTCCAGCCGTCGTCGCTCGTGGCCCTGCCGTCGGGCCGTACCAGACAGGCACCCGTGACACCGCGCAGGGCGAAACCGAACTCGGTGAAGCGGAAGCGCAGACCCTGGCCAAGTGCCTTGCTGTAGGCCTCTTTCAAGGTCCACAGGCGCACCATCGTGTCGTTGCGTGCCTCCTCGCCGTGGCGGTCGAGGTGCTCCTTCTCGAAGGGGGTGCAGGCCTGCGCCTCCAAGCCGGTGCGGGCGAGCCTGCGGTCGGCGCGCTCCACGTCGACGCCGATCCTGCCCCTGCGGGTGATCCCGACGACCATCATCTCCTCGGTGTGACTGAGACTGATGTCGATCTGGTCGCAGCCGCGCACATACGGGCGGCCTCCCGGCTGGTACGCCAGGTCCACCAGCTGCGGAAGCGTCTGAAGGGCCGCCGCGGCCGCGTACCGCAGGAACAGCCGCGAGGCGAGGAAGCGCTCGCGCGTCCGCGGCCGGGTGAACGTCTCGTAGCGGACCCAGTCACGGCCGAGCAGCGGGCGTACCTTCTCCGGGTCACCGGCCGGCTGCCAGCCCGGCATCCTTCCGTGGATCAGGACGCTCCCGGTGCGCACCAGCGCGTCGCGAACCAGCTCCCACGAGGCGTCCGGACCATGTGCGGGCAGCGGCCGCCCGATGGCCGTCATCCGCTCACGCCTCTGCCAGCACGGCCGCGAGGGGACCCGCGTCGAGTACGGAGATCACGCCGGCCAGATCCACGGCGTCGCTCTCCGGGCCACGGCACACTCCCAGGCACGACGGTCCGCCGGTGCCGCCCATCCGGCGCAGGAACGGGGTGAGTACGACCCGGGGTCCGATCTCCACGACATGGGTGGGCGTCTGCTGGCCGAGCATCGCCCGGGCGGCGTCGGCGAACCGGACGGGGGCGGTGATCTGCTCGCTCCAGTACGGGCCGTACAGCGGCTCGGTGGTCAGCCTGCCGTACACCGTCGAGTAGAAGGGCACCCGGGCCGCCCCGCCCGGGACCCGGCGCGCCACCGACTCGAACTTCGGCACCATCGGGGCCATCAGCGGGGAGTGGAAGGGGTGGGTGACCGTCAGGTGGCGGCAGGCGATGCCTCGCTGCTCCAGCTGGTCCTGGATCCGTTCGAGTCCCGCACGGTCACCGGACAGCACGGTGGCCTTGGCCGCGTTGATGGCGCTGATGCCGACGCCCGGCTCGGGGGCGACCAGTTCCGCCGCCTCGAAGGGGGCGGCGCAGGTGGCCATCATGCCGCCGTCCGACGGCAGGTACTGCATGAAGGCGCCGCGCAGCGCGACCAGTTTGGCGGCGTCTTCGAGCGTGAGGGCGCCCGCGACGGTGGCCGCCGCGAACTCGCCGATGCCATGGCCGAGTACGGCGACAGGCGTGACGCCCGCGTCCTGGAGGGTGTGCGCGAGCGCGTACTCGACGGCGAACAGCGCCGGCTGGGTGAAGGCCGTCTGGTGGATACGCGGGTCGTCGCCGAGGATCAGGTCGACCATGGACGTGCCCGTGTAGGGCAGCAGCGCGTTCGCGGCCTCGTCGAGATGTGTGCGGTATCCGGTGCAGTTCAGATACAGGCCGGACGTCATGCCGGGGTGCTGGGACCCCTGGCCGGTGAACACGAAGGCCGCCCGCACCAGGCCGCCGCCCGCGGGGCGCGGGTCGCGCCGGGCCATGTGCCCGCCGAGCTCACGCACGGTGGGGTACGTCGTGATGTCCGTCGGGTCGATCAGGGGGCCGAACTCCTCTTCGATGTCGCCGTACAGGCTGAGCGCGGCCACCGAGTCGAGTCCGTACTCGTGGAAGGGCACGCCTTCGTCGACGGGGACGCCGAGATACCGGGTGAGCCTTTCGACGAGCCACTCGCGGTGGGCCGCGTCGAAGGAATCGTCTCGCTGAGGTTCAGGCATGGTCTGTGCTCCATAGTGGGCTCGGACGGGTGACACCGCAGACCGGTCAGGCCAGCGCAGAGCCGTACAGGTCGTAGCTGCGTCGGCCGTGCAGCCGGGCCAGCACCTCGGCGAGCACGCGCTGCTCACCGGCGACGGGGCGGTCGGGCAGGGGCAGACCGAGGCGTCGGCCGAGGCGGTAGAGCACCGCCGACGGCCACGCGGGATCGGCCAGGAACGGGTCGGTACCGTCCTTCACCTGCTCGCGCCACACACCGAGACAGGCCGCCGCCGCGAGGACCATGGTGTAGCGGTCGGCGAGCCCGAAGTGGTGCGGGCTCGCGAGAGCCGCGCGGTCACCGGGGTCCACCGCGGCGAACGCCTTGCCCAGGTCGCCGAGTTCACCGGTGAACGTCCGTGCAAGGGTCCGCAGCAGCGGCCAGCCCTCGCGCCCCGGCCGGGTGAGGTCGGCCGACTCGAGCCAGTCGGTGCAGGCCACCAGGGTCGCCGCCAGCGGATCGCTGTCGCCGAGCAGCGCGAGGCCGGCCGGCTCGAGCGGCGGCAGATCGTCGTACGGCCTGAACAGAGTGGCGGGCGCCTCCGGTTCGGCGAACCAGGAGTACCGGGCGAAGTGCGGCAGCTGCGGAAGGATGCTGACCTGACGGCCGGCACTGCCCGCGTGTCCGAGGGAGGTGACCGGCAGGTCCCGCAGCTGCTTCTGGAACATCCCGTACGCCCCGCTCACGGCGAAGGTCTCCTCGCCGAGCACGGCCGACATGTCGTCCATCGCCTCGGTGGCGAGCCGGGGCGCCAGATAGGCCGCCGACGCCGCGTAGACACTCATCTGCTGCGGCAGCAGATGCAGCGCCCGGGTGGCCACCAGGGCGAGACAGTCGATGAGCAGCAGGTCGAGAAAAGCCCCGGTCAGTACCTCCCGTACGTGCCGTACGTCGAGTGAGGAATGCCCGTCGTCGCGGCGCCGCGTGGCGAAGGTGACCACCGTGCGCAGGGCGGTGTCGACGCCCGCGAGCACGATCGAGGGGATGAGGCCGCGGATCATCAGTGAGGAGCGAAGCGACAGTTCGTAGCCGTCGCCGATGCGGCCGAGGACGGCGCTTTCCGGCACCACACAGCCGGTGACGGTGAGGCCGCCGAACTCGGCGCTGCGCATGCCGTGAGTGGGGTGCCGGTCCAGGTCCGTGATCTTGTCCGCGGGCAGCTCGGCGCGGTCGATCAGGAGCACGGAGTGGCTGCGGCCGCCGCTGCCGTCCCCGGTGCGGGCGAAGAGCACCAGGCCCCGGGCCCGCGCCGCGTTGGCGATGGCGGTCTTGCTGCCGCTCAGAAGCAGCCCGCCGGAGACGGGCCGGGCGGTGAACTCGTCGCGTACGAAGTCGTTTCCGTGTGCCACCTCATGGCGGGCGACGGCGACGCGGTCACCGCCGATCAGCAGCCGGGCCGCCAGGCGGCGCTGTTCGGCGCTGCCCGCGGTCCACACCGGCACCGCGGCGAAGAAGCAGCTGAGTCCGTAGCCGAATCCCAGTGAGGCGTCGCGGCGGAACAGCGGTCTCAGGAGCCGGCCCAGGTCGTCCAGGCGGCGCAGCCTGCCCCCGAGTTCGACGGGTACGAACTCGGCATTGAGCCCGTACGCGTCGAGGATCCGCTCGGCGCCGGGAACCTGTGTGCCGGCGGCGTCGGCGGCGAGCAGGGCGGCACCGCCGAGCGGGTTGTCCGGGTCGTCGAGAGGGCCGAAGGCGGCCTCGAGGGCGTCGATGCGCTCGAGCAGGGGATCCGTCGCCGCTCTCATCGTCGTCCTCCTCCCATACCCCCGGCGCCTTCGCCTTCCCTGCTTCCGCCGCTCGCCCGGCCGCCGCTCGTCACGAGCAGCTCCACCTCGGGATCGACCGACTGGTACAGCGCGCCGAGCTCGCCGTTCAGGAACAGGCGGCGCATCGCGGCCCGCTCCAGCTTGCCGCTGGTGGTGCGGCGGACCGTGCCGGGGCGTACCAGGAGCACTCCGCCCGCGCGCACTTCGTACTGCTCGCTCAGCGTGCGCCGGATGGACGCGGCGAGCTCTTCCAGGTCGACGCCGTAGCGGCTGCGCGCCCTCAACTCCTGGACCACGACGATGCGTTCCCGGCCGGAGGTGACCCCGAAGGCGGTGCCGGAGCCGAACAGGGCGCTGACCTCGCGGACGGTGCGCTCCAGGTCCTGCGGATACAGGTTGCGGCCGCCCACCACGATCATGTCCTTGATACGGCCGGTCACGTACAGCTCGCCGTCGACGATCGCGCCGAGGTCACCGGTGCGCAGATAGCCGCCGTCGCCGCCGCTGATCCGCCCGTCGAAGGTGTCCGCGCTCTCCCCCGGCCTGCCCCAGTAGCCGCGTGCCACCGAGTCGCCGCGCAGCCAGATCTCTCCCGTCCGGCCGTCGTCGAGCGCTTCGCGGGTGCCCGGATCGACGATGCGCAGGTCGGCACCGGCGGCCCGGCCGCAGGCCACGGCCTCGCGCACGAGGCCGCCGAGGGAGTCGGGAACCCGCAGGTCGTGGGTGTGGAACGCGGAGGCGCCGCGGTTGCCGGACACGAGCAGGGTCGCCTCGGCGAGGCCGTAGCAGGGGACGAGCGCCTCGGGGCGCAGCCCTGCGGGGGCGAAGCGGTCGGCGAAGGCCCGCATGGTCGCCGCGCTCACCGGCTCACCGCCGTTGACGGCGACCTGCCAGCCGGACAGGTCGAGCCCGGCGAGCTGGCTGTCGTTGATCCTGCGCACGCACAGGTCGTACGCGAAGTCGGGTGCCCCGCTGACGGTCAGGCCGTAGCGCGAGATGGTCTCCAGCCAGTGGGCCGGGCGCTTGGCGAACGCGACGGGGGACAGCAGCACCGCGGTGCCGCCGAGCCAGAGGGCGTGCAGCAGCTGGCCGACCAGGCCCATGTCGTGGTGCAGGGGCAGCCAGCCGCCGATCCTGCTCCCCGGGGTGGTGCCGAGCGCCGTACTGATCGCCTCGTTGTTCGCGAGGAGCGAGCGGTGCGTCACGATCACACCGCGTGGCTCGCGCGTCGAACCCGACGTGTACTGCACGAAGGCCACATCGTCGGGCGACTGCTGCCGCGGCTGCCACTCCTCGGCTTCGTCGCCCCCGGACCCCGGGGCATCGGTGGGGATACAGGTCATGTCCCCGTATCCGGTGCGGGCCATCAGCTGGGTGACGTCGGGGGCTTCGTCGAGCGAGGTCAGCACGCAGGTGGCCGCCGCGTCCTTGGCGATGCCCGCGATGCGTTCGTCGTGCCGGCCGAGGTCGCCCGGCGGCGCGGCCGGTACGGCGGCCACGCCCGCATACAGGCAGGCGAGAAAGCTGACGCTGAACTGCCTGGGCGAGGCCTGGAGGATCATCACGCGGTCGCCGGGGGACGCATGGCTCGCGATCCGGACCGCCAACAACCGTGCCTGGGCGTCGAGTTCCGCGTAGGAGACCTCCTCCGGGCGCAGCACTCCGTCCTGTTCGGTGAGCAGGATCAGCGCCGCACGCCCGGGCGACTCCGCGACCCTGCCTCGTATCCTCTCGGTGTATGTCCGATGGCCGGTCATCGCCTCCCCCTCTGCTGATGTGCGTCGTCGGGACGGGCGGGTGCGGGTGCCTGCCGTCGCCTCGGCCAGCCCGCCGCCGGGTCGCGCCGGCCGCCCTTGACGGTCCAGTCCGCGTACGCGGCGAGGGTCGCCTCGTCCACTTCCGGAAGGCGGCGCGACAGTGCCAGCAACACGGCTGAGACGGCGGCCAGTTCGACCTCGTCGGGCTGGCCGCGCACCACGGTGATGTGGGTCTCGTTCGACATGGGGACAGCGTGCACCCCCCTGCTCGAGCACTCCTCGCGGCCTGAACGCAAGTGAGCCGAGGACCGGAAGTCCTCGGCTCATGCCCCGCTGGAGTGCGGTCTGCAGTGCGGTGGAGAAGGCCCGCCTCAGTCGATCAGACGCTCATAGGCGACGTGCTGGGTCCGCTCGACGACGACGTCCGCCGCACGGCTCAACTCCCGGTGCCCCTCCTGGAACTGCTCGCTGTCCAGGGCGCGTTCGAGCGCACCGGCGTCCGACCACCACAGGACGCCCGTGTACTGCGCGGGGCGGAGGATGGAGCGCAGCAGGTTGCTGCCGCCGAACCCTCCTGCCTCGGCGAGCTGGTCGGTGAGTTCGGCGAAGCGCTGTTCGAAGGCACGGCAGTTCCCGCCGACCCGCGCACGCAGCAGGGCCACGCTCTGCGTGCCGGCGGCCGCCTCGTCCCGCAGCACACGGCTGATGCTGACGGCCTGGTCGACCTCCGTCTCGACCAGTGGTTCGAGGCGCTCGACGTGCCCGAGGAAGGTCTCGTCGTGCACGGTGTCGAGGAAGGCCCGGAGCGTGCGCCAGTGCCCCATGTGGACGTACACCTGCGGCAGGTCGGCGAGGCGCAGGGTCACCAGAAAGTCGAAGTCGCTGCGGCGGCGCAAGAACTGGGAGTGCTCACGGAAGAGCCGCTCGAACTTCTCGGTGTCGCCCTTGACCTCGAAGCGGTTGATGACCGTGACGGGCCCTCCGATGTCACGTCCCGGCATGCACTTCCTCCGCGAACTGCTTGGCGTGGCGCAAAGTCGTGGAGCTGTTGGTGCCAAGGGCCTTACGGACCAGCGACCTTGCTTCGGCAAGGGTCGCCTCGGAACCCAGTGCGGTGCGTACGCCCTCCGGGTCCAGGACGACTGTGTGCCAGGACGTGACGGTGAGCGTTTCGCCGTCGCCGGACGGCTCGATGGTCCACCGCCCCGTGTGCACGCGCAACGCGACCGGGACCCGCAGCTGCTTGTAGACGATCTGCCCGCGGTCCTCGAAGCACACCCGGAACGAGGTGGTGTTGTGGAGGGAGCCGTCCGGACTGCGGGTGTCCATGTCCATGTGCTGGATGCCCGGTTCGGCCTCCGTGAGGTCGAGGCGCGCCACGTGCGGCAGCCGCTCGGGCCACAGGTCCGCCCGGTCCAGGAAGCCGTACACGTCTCCGGCCGCTCCGGCGACCGTCACCGAGTCGCTGAAGGTGAACCGGAGTTCCTCGGCGCTGTCGCCGAGTTCCGCCGCGTTCTTGAGGGCGGCGAGTTCGGCGACGCTGTTGCGGTCGATGGCGCGCTCGATGAACTCCTCGGCCTCCGGGTCGTCGCCGACCGCACGGTAGTCGTGGAGCAGCACCACCCGGGTCGTGCCGCCGTCGACGGCCTCGATCCGCCAGGTGCCGCCCATCGAGGCCACCGGGGCCGCCGAGACGACCTGGCGGAAGCGGATGACGCGGGCGCGTGGGTCGAGGGTGCGGCGCGAAGTCCAGGTGCGTACCTGCTCGTTGGCGATGGCCCAGATGCGCAGGAGCTGCTCGCCGGCGGCGTCGTGCGCCCCGTCGGCCGCGTCGCTCTCTTCGAGTACCTCGACATGGACGGTGGGCCCGAAGACCTGAGGCCACGCGGAGACATCCGCCACCAGCGCGTAGACGGCGTCCGGTGACGCCGCCACGGTGATGGAGTGCTCCGTGACATGGGGGCCGGTGAGGGGGAGGGTGTCCGGTGTCTCGCTCGTAACGGTCGTCGCCACGGCGGTCCTTCCTTCGGTCGGTGCCGTACGGGACGGCGTCAGCAGATTTGCACAGGTGCCTCGAACGCGCCTTGACAGCAGGTGGAGAACCACCGGATTCAAGCCGGGCCCGGGCAGGGGACTCTTCAGGCCCAATCGGGTCGTTCGGTGATTTCCACGACGGCGCAGCCCCAGCTGTAGCCCGCGCCGACACTGATCAGCACGCAGCGGTCACCGGGCGCGGCCTTGCCGGTGACCATCAGATGGTCGAGGCTCGCGAACTGGTCGCCCGCCCCGAGATGGCCGACGGTCCGGCTGAACTCCCAGGTGGTTCTGGCCGGGTCGATGCCGAACGGCTTGTAGTAGATGGACTGCAGCCGCCGCCTTCCGAAGTGCGGCAGCACCACCCAGCGCGCGTCACCGAGGTCCATGCCGGCGTCGGCGAGGGCCTGCTTGATGACAGTCTGCTGTCCGTTGTGCGCCCGCGTGATGGCGTACGACATTCCGGCCCGGCCGATGAAGGCGCGCTTGGCCTCCTCGAAGTCGACCGGCATCCGGTTGCTGAACGGCGCCCGGGTGAACGGCTCGTCGCCGCGGTGCATGGGTTCCAGGTCCGGATCGGCGTGCAGCGCGAGAGACACCAGGCGGGCGAAACCGCCGCGCCGGGACAGCACGAGGGCGCTGGCGCCGTCGGCGTAGGGGGTGCCGGGGTCGGTCCCCCAGCGGTCGATGCCGGGCTCGCAGAAGCGGTCGGCGGTGGTGAGCAGCGCGTCGCCGTGGCCGTGGCCCGCGGTGAGGTAGGCGGCGGCGAGATCGAGGGCGGCGAGTCCGCCGTTGGACATCTGGCGGATCTCCAGGGCGAGGCAGCTGTTCCCGAGCGCCTCGCCCTGGATGTACGAGGCGACGGGCCACAGGTCCTGGCCCTGGTGGTAGGTGTCCGCGTGCAGCAGCAGGTCCACGTCGCCGGCCGTACTGCGGGACCGGGCCAGTACGGCCCTCGCGGCCTGGACCGCCATTTCGGCGGCGGATTCGTCGGGCGAGTACGCCACCGACTGCGCGCCCGTGGCGGCGGCGAGGCGCGGCGGGCAGCTGCCCGCGGCCACCGCGTCGTCGATGCTCAGCAGGGACGGGAGATGTACGGAAGTCGCCCGTATGTAGATGTCTTCCACACGCACAGCCGCTCCTGTGGGTTCGAGGGTGTCAGCCGACCGGTGCGGCCATCAGGCGCGGAGCGTCCTGGCGCCGGCCCGGGCCGTCGGACAGGACGTAGTGGACGGCGTCGAGCAGCGCCCGCAGGGCCGCACCGGCCGCGTGCGCGTCCACACCGACGGTGCCCCAGGACCGGTCCCCGTCCTGGAAGGAGAGGAACACCCGCACGGCGGGCGGGCAGCCCGCCGGCTCGCCGGGGTTTCCGCCGAGCTCCGTGACCCGGTGCTCCACCAGCCGCAGCCGGGCCGTCTCGGGGAAGAACGGGGTGAGCGCCGTGTGCAGCGCGTCGTCCAGGGCATGCACGGGTTCCCGTCCCACGCCCTTCGCCGTCAGCGGCACCCCGTCGACGCGAAGGCGCACCGAGGCCTCGGCGCCACCGCGCGTCCCGTCGAGCGCCACCTGCCACGACTCGACGTCGAACGGCGGCAGTTGGGGGCGGTCGAACAGTTCCGCGCGCAACAGCAGCTCGAAGGAGGCGTCGGCGGACTCGAAGCTGTAGCCCCGGCTCTCCAGTTCCTTGATCCGGTCGGTGGCCCGGCCCACCGCCTCCGAGCCGGCGCTGACGTCGTAGCCCAGCTCGCGCGCCTTGAGCTCGACGGACGAGCGGCCCCCCATGTCGGAGACCAGGACGCGCATGGCGTTGCCGACGCGCGCCGGGTCGATGTGCTGGTACAGGCCGGGGTCGACGCGCAGGGCCGAGGCGTGCAGGCCCGCTTTGTGCGTGAACGCCGCGGCACCGACGTACGGGGCCGCGTGGGCGCCGGGGACACCGGTGACCCGCGCGATGGCCCGGCCGGTCGACTCCAGGTCGGCGAGCCGCTCCCGCGGGATCACCTCGCGGCCCCGCTTGAGGACGAGGTTGGCGGTGACGGTCAGGAGGTTGGCGTTGCCGCAGCGTTCGCCGTAGCCGTGCGCGGTGCCCTGGGCGTGGATCGCGCCCGCGTCGATGGCCGCCATGGTGTTGGCGACCGCGCAGCCGGTGTCGTCGTGGCAGTGGATGCCGACGGCGGCACCCGTCATGGCGACGGTGTCCGTGACGACGGCCCGCACCTCCTCGGGCAGCGAGCCTCCGTTGGTGTCGCACAGGACCACGGTCTCGGCGCCGGCCTCAGCGGCCGTACGCACGACTTCGAGGGCGTACTCGCGGTTGACGAGATAGCCGTCGAAGTAGTGCTCGGCGTCGAGGAACACCCGGCGCCCGGCGAGCACCAGGTGCTGCACGGTCGAGCGGATCATGGCGAGGTTCTCGGCGAGCGTGGTGCGCAGGGCCCGGTCCACGTGCCCGGTGTGGCTCTTGGCGACGAGGGTGACCACGGGGGTCTCCGCCGCCAGCAGCGCCTGCACCTGCCGGTCCTGCGCCGCCAGGACGCCGGGCCTGCGGGTGGCGCCGAACGCCGTCAACAGTGCTGTGTTCAGGTTGAGTTCGGTGCGCGCCCGGCGGAAGAACTCGGTGTCCTTGGGTATGGCTCCGGGCCAGCCTCCCTCGATGAATCCCACGCCGAGGGCATCCAGGCTGCGCGCGACAGTGAGCTTGTCGTCGACCGTGAGAGCGAGGCCCTCCATCTGGGTTCCGTCGCGCAGGGTCGTGTCGTAGAGCTGAAAGCTCCGCTCCGCCATCGCCCCTCCTTACTGTCCTGCGGCGCCGGTCTGCCGCTGCTGGTTTCCTCACCGTCCAGCCCGGGACTCGAAGGCCGCCGGAGCTCAGCTCGAACACGCGGGCACAGGTGGGGGCGCATGGCACCCCCTCGTACATCCAGGAGCCGCCCGGCACCCCGGCGCGTTGCCCGGAAGACGCCCCGAGGGCCGGACGGCTGATGTGCCGTCCGGCCCTCGGTGGGAACCGGTCCCTGGCCGGGCTCGGCTCCCATCCCACTGCCCCTGACCGGGCTCGGTCAGGGGCAGTGGGATGGGGGCCGGGGGTAGCGGGACAGGCGTCAGCGGGACTGCGCCGTCACGTCCACTCCGCTGAAGCGCGGCGCGGGGGCGGCCGGGCCGCTCCCCCGGGCCCGGTGGTGCGGATGGGCGGCCGCCTCGGTGACGTTCAGGACGGGTGTCACACAGGCCTCCGTGTCCTCGAAGTGACGACCCCAGGTGTCCCGGTCGCGGGTCAGGAAGCGGTGTGCGAACACGCGCCTCAGCGAAGGCCAGTTGACGGGGTCGGACCGGTCGGGCAGTCGCTCCGGGTCGAGTCCCAGGCCGTCGAGCAACGCCCTGTAGAAACGTTCCTCCAGAGCGCCGACGGCGATGTGGCCACCGTCCGCGCACACGTAGCAGCAGTAGAACGGCGCCCCGCCGTCCAGCAGATTGACCCCGCGTTCGTGGCGCCACTGGCCCGCGTCCGCCATCGCGGTCAGCATGCCGAGCATCGCGCCGGCTCCGTCCACGATCGCCGCGTCCACGATCTGCCCCCGGCCCGACCGCTGTCGCTCGTACAGCGCGGACAGCACCCCGGCGACCAGGAACATCGAGCCGCCCGCGAAGTCGCCGAGCAGGTTGACCGGCGGCACCGGTGGCCCGCCGGCCTCGCCGATGGCGTACAACGCCCCGGTCAGCGCAAGGTAGTTGATGTCATGGCCCGGGGCCGATGCCAGCGGCCCCTCCTGCCCCCAGCCGGTCATCCGGCCGTACACCAGGCGGGGGTTGCGCCCGAGGCAGGCATCGGGACCGATGCCGAGGCGCTCGGCAACCCCTGGTCTGAAACCCTCGACCAGTACGTCGGACTGCTCCACCTGCCGCAGCAGCCAGTCCACGTCACCCGGATCCTTCAGGTCGAGCTCCACCGTGCGGCGTCCGCGGTCCAGTTCGCCGTGCCAGTCCGCGAACGACCGGGCCCCGTCGGCTCGGTCGACGCGCAGCACATCGGCCCCGAGGTCCGCGAAGATCATGCAGGCGAACGGGGCGGGCCCTATCGCCGCGAGTTCCACGACCCGTAGGCCGTGCAGCGGTCCTGTGCCTGTCGCCATCTGCGGCTCCTCCTCGTCGGACTCGGCACGCTGGGGGCGGCGCCTGGAGCCCCGCTGGTGGCCCGCTCGAACGGGCCCCGCCGGAGGGGCCGGTTCCAGTCGTACTCCGGGCGCCTCCCCGGTAAGCGCACGACCGGCGGTGCTCCCGCCCGGACGGCCGGTTCAAGTCGTACTCCGGTCGCGCCTCCCCGGTAGACGCAGGGTCGGCGGTGGTCCCGCTCGGACGGCCGGTTCCGCACGTGGCGCGCGAACTCGTCGCGGGCTCAACCGGCGCCCGAGACCGGCCCGGTGTACTGACCCCTCGGACCGGACCAGCCAGGGAGGTGCCGTGCGGGACAGGCCTTCGCGGATCAGACCGTCGTCACGGGAGGTGGCACGGGCATCGGCCGTGCGGAGCCCGCGCGGCCGAGCGGCTCGCGCCTCAGCAGGCGACGGACCGGTTCGTCCGCGTCAGGTTCACCCGTCCCGGCGGGCCGGGCCGGGGGACCGGATGCCCGCGGCCCCTGGATCACCCGCGCTCCGGTCCGGGCGAACACGCTGGTCACCGGACAGCTCACCACGGTCGACGACGGTCTCGGCATCGCCGTTCGACAGGCGCTCCTGCCCGTATTCACCTTCACGAAAGGACCCACCGTGACCACCAGTGCCACCGAGACGGACGCACCGGCCGAGGCCAAGACGTTCCCGTACGCGCGCACCTGCCCCTTCACCCCGCCCGCCGAATACGCGGAGATGGTCGAGAAGGACGTCTCGCAGGTCACGCTGACCGGCTCCGGTCTGCGGATCTGGACCATCACCGGCTATCAGACGATCCGCGAGCTGCTCACCGACCCGCGGGTGAGCGCCTCGCGCAAGCACGAGCAGTTCCCGTTCTACTTCGTCGCCCCGCCCGAGTACCGCACCGAGACCTCCTTCATCGGTTACGACGGCAAGGCGCACAGCTCCACCCGCCGCAAGGCCGCGCTGACGTTCACCAACCGGCAGGTGCAGCGGCTGCGTCCGCGCATCGAGGAAATCGTCGACGAGCACATCGACAAGCTCCTCGCCCTGCAGCCGCCGGCGGACTTCCACCGGGTGTTCTCGCTGGCCGTACCCATGACCGTCATCTGTGAGCTGCTCGGCATCCCGCAGGACCGGCACGACTTCTTCATCAAGCACGGCACGGCGCTGCTCGGCGGGCACAGCTCCACGGAGGAGCGGCAGGCCGCGATCGTGGAAGTCAACGAGTACGTCAACGACTTGATCCAGCTCAAGAAGCGCGAGCCGGGCGAGGACCTGCTGAGCCGGGCCATGGCCGATTACGAGGAGTCCGGCGAGGAGTACACCGACCGCGATCTGTTCAACATGGTGCGGCTGCTGATGAACGGCGGCCACGAGACCACCGCCAGCCAGATATCGCTCGGCACGGCCTGCCTCCTGGAGAACCCCGGCCAGCTCCAGCTCCTGCTCGACGACCCGTCGTTGGCGAGGCCCGCCGTCGAGGAGCTGGTGCGCTACGCGACCATCGGCGACACGGCCGTACCCCGGGTCGCCCTGGAGGACATCGAGATCGGCGGCCAGGTCATCCGCAAGGGCGACGGCATCCTGTGCCTGGGGCTCGCCGCCAACCGCGACCCGGAGGTGTTCCCCGAGCCGCAGAAGCTCGACATCACCCGTGGCAGCCGCAAGCACCTGGGCTTCGGGCACGGGGTGCACCACTGCATCGGCGCGGACCTCGCGCGTCTGGAGCTGGAGATCGTGTGGAGCAAGCTGTTCCAGCGGATCCCCACGCTGAAGCTCACCAAGCCGTTCCTGGAGATCCCGCGCAAGGAAGGCGCCGTGATCTACGGCCTGTGGGAGCTGCCGGTCGAGTGGTGACAACGCCGAGTCCGTACGGCGAGGAGGCCCGGTACCGATCGGTGCCGGGCCCTCTCGTGCCGGGCCCTCTCGTGCCGGACCCTGAGCCGCTGCTCGCGGTGTGGTCCGCGGGGTCGACGTGGCCGCACGGGCACGCTGCGCCGCCGCGATCGACCGCCGGTCGGGGGCGGGTCGAGCCGTCCCCGGCCGCCACTCGCCTGAGGAACGCTCAAGGCCGTCTCCAGACCGGGCGTCCACAGTCGCCCTTCGAACTCCGTACCAGGGCCAGCCGACATTTCCCGAGGAGAGCGCCATGGCCAAGATCACCTACCAGCATCCCAACGGCACCGTCACCGCCGTCGACGTGCAGGCACCCAACACGGTCATGCGCGGCGCCAAGCTGAACAACATCGACGGCATCGAGGCGCAGTGCGGCGGTTCCGCGCAGTGCGGCACCTGCCACGTCTACGTCGACGAGGAGTCCACCGTGCCGCTGCCACCGATGGACGACGTGGAGGACGACGTGCTGTACGGGACGGCGTGCCCACGGCAGGACAACAGCCGCCTCAGCTGCCAACTGCCGGTCACGGACGCGCTCGACGGCCTCCTCGTGCATCTGCCCGAGGCGCAGAGCTGATGGCCGCCCGGGGGGTCGTCGTCATCGGCGCCGGACAGGGCGGCCTGGACACGGCGGCCGCGCTGCGCGCCAAGGGGTACGAGGGCCCGGTCACCCTCGTCGGCGAGGAACCGGTGCTGCCCTACCAGCGGCCACCGCTGTCCAAGGGCTATCTGACGGGCGCCGTCGGGCACCCCGAACTGACCCTGCGTCCGGAGTCGTTCTTCGGGGACCAGGACATCACCCTGGTCACCGGTGACCGGGCACTGCGCATCGAGCCGGACCGGGGGCGCGTGGTCCTGGCCTCGGGCGGGTTCCTCACGTACGACCGGCTCGTCCTCGCGACCGGCGCCCGCCCGCGCACGCTGCCGGTGCCCGGCGCCGACCTGTCCGGCGTGCTGACGCTGCGCACGCTCGCGGACGCCGACAAGCTGCGCGGCCTGATCGAGGGGCCGCCCCGCCAGGTCGCGGTGATCGGCGCGGGCTTCGTGGGCCTTGAATTCGCGGCCACCGCGCGGGGGTTGGGGCATGACGTGACGGTGATCGAGGCCCAGTCACGGGTCCTCTCCCGCGCTCTCACCCCGCAGATGTCGCGGTGGCTGGCCAGGCAGCACGAGGACCGGGGGGTACGGCTGCTGCTCAGCGGCGAGCTGGCGGCCCTGCGCGGTTCCGCCGGCCGGGTCGAGGTCGTGGAACTGCGCGACGGGACGCGACTGCCCGCCGACCTGGTGGTCATGGGCGTCGGCGTGCTGCCCCGTACCGAACTCGCGGCCGAGGCCGGGCTTCTCGTCGGCGACGGCGTGGTCGTCGACCGGCTGCTGCGCACGGACGACAGGTCGATCCACGCGATCGGTGACTGCGCCCGTTTCCCCAGTCCCCACGAGGGGCGTCACATCCGCCTGGAGTCGGTGCAGAACGCGTCGGACCAGGCCCGGTGCGTGGCCGCGGCCATCTGCGACGGCCCCGCACCGTACAGCGCGGTCCCCTGGTTCTGGTCGGAGCAGTACACGCTGCGCCTGCAGATGGCCGGACTGACCGCGGGCCATGACGAAACGGTCTCCGTCGGCGATCCCGACGGGGCCCGTTTCTCGGTCCTCGCCTTCCTCCGGGGCCGGCTGATCGGCGTCGAGTCGGTCGGCAGGCCCGCCGATCACGGCATCGCGCGGCGGCTGCTCGCCACGGGCGCGGGGCCGTCTCCCGACGAGGCGCGCAGTCCGGGATTCGACCTGAAGTCCTTGGCCGCGAGGGCGGCTTCATCCGGGCCGGGGCGCGCACGCGCCGCGGAACGCGAGAAGCTGCCGGCCCACACCTGACGATGGAGGGAACCACCCGCCCCCGCGGAAGTGTGGTCCACATGCTTGGCCGGATGGGGAGTTGAGCGCGGCACTGTTGCGCACGAGCAGCGGTTCCTCGCTCACTCCGCACGCAGAAGAAGCCTTCCGGACACAAGAAGTGCCTTCCAGCCGGGTCAACGAGTGGTCTGCCCATCTCGTCGGCCCGGCTGGAAGGCACTTCGCATTGCGGCACCACTGGTCGGGTCCCACCGCCAGGGGCCGCGGAGCTAGCTGCAGGGTGCCGGAGGTTTGGCACTCCCACGGGTGCCGGCGAGCTTGGAGACCACCGATCCCACGTTGTTGCCGTTCAGGTCGTAGATGTTCGAAACTCCGGAGCTGTTGAAGTGACTGCCGACCTGAGCGGCGTACTGGTTGATGTATACCCAGCCGGTCTGCGTGCCATCGGCATCGGCCAGGGCTTCCTTGATACGGAAGTTGAACGAATTCACTCCCGTCGGCGACCAGGTGCCCACGCTTTCCCCGCCCGAAGTGAGCAGGCATGCCTTTCCGGCGTGGGAGAAGAACAGCTGGACGTTTTCCGTGGCGCCCGGTCGTGTCACTGTGGCTTCCCAACTACCCACCGGAGTCGAGGCCTTGACGTTCGCGCCCTGGGCCGACGCGGGCAACACCATCAGTGAACCCAGGGCAGCCGCTGCAGCGGCTATCGGCAGTTTCTTCATAGGCGGAAGAATGACCGAAATACCTCTAGCCGGACTAGAGAATCAATGCACCCCGCCAGGGCCCATGCGGCTCGACCCCAGCTGTAGCCGGATTCCCTAGCCTCGAAGCCCTGCCATCACTCTGCATCCATCTGGAGGTTCCCGGATGACCACGGATGTCACACCATTCCGGATCGCGGTCCCGGACAGCGCATTGCGGGATCTGCGACGGCGCCTCGAAGCGACCCGCTGGCCGGATGCCGAAACGGTCGACGACTGGTCACAGGGCCCCACTCTCGCCTACATGCAGGAGCTGTGCACGTACTGGCAGCACCACTACGACTGGCGGGCGACCGAGGCCAGGCTCAATGCCCTCCCCCAGTACCGCACCACCATCGACGGCCTCGACGTGCACTTCCTGCAGGTGCGCTCGCCGCATCCGGACGCGATGCCGCTGCTGCTCACCCACGGGTGGCCCAGCAGTGTCGTCGAGTACCTCGACCTGATCGAGCTGCTCATCGATCCACCGGACCCGGCCGACGCCTTCCACGTGATCTGCCCGTCCCTGCCCGGCCACGGCTTCAGTGGCAAACCCGCGCACACCGGTTGGTCCGTGGGCCGGACAGCGTCGGCCTGGGCCACCTTGATGGCCAGGCTCGGATACACCCGCTACGGAACACACGGCGGGGACTGGGGCTCGTGGATCAGCGCGGCCCTGGGCAGTACCGACCCCGACCACCTCGCCGGAATTCATCTGACCATGCCCTTGGCCCAGGCACCGGAGAAGGAGGTCGAGCTGGATGCGCGCGACCGGGCGGCCATGGCGCGGATGACCAGCTTCGGCCAGAACCGCTCCGGATACGCGGCCATCCAGTCCACCCAGCCGCAAGCTCTCGGCTACGGTCTGAGTGACTCCCCCAGCGGCCAACTCGGCTGGATTCTCGACCGGTTCTGGAGCTGGGCCGACCACGACGGTGACCTCGAGAAGGCCGTGTCACGTGACCGTCTCCTCGACACCGTGATGGTGTACTGGCTGACCGGAACCGCCACGTCGTCCGCCCGACTGTTCTGGGAGAGCTTCGGCAAGGAACCAATGAACCCCACTTCGGTGCCGACCGGATGTTCCGTCTTCCCCAAGGACGCCTGGCTGCCCCGGGCTTGGGCGCGCGAGCGCTTCAGGGACCTGCGTCACTGGCGGGACCTCGACAGCGGCGGCCACTTCCCGGCCCTGGAGAAGCCGGCCGTTCTCGCAGACGAACTGCGCACGTTCTTCCGCCTCGTGCGCTGAGGAGCCACATGCCCACCCACACCACCGCCCACGACCGTGGCGCGCTCAGCCTCAAGGCCCTGAACCGGGCCTTTCTGGACCGCCAGATGCTGCTGCGGCGCCGAACGCTGCCCGCCCAGGACGCGATCGAGCATCTCGTGGGGCTGCAGGCCCAGGCCCCCACGCCGCCCTACTACGGCCTGTGGACCCGGCTGACGGACTTCCGGCAGGACGAACTGGCCGCTCTGCTCACGAGCCGGGAAGCGGTCCGCATTGCCATGATGCGCGGAACCGTCCATCTCGTCACCGCCCGCGACTGCCTGAGGATCCGGCCGTGGCTGCAGCCCTTCATGGAACGCTCCCTCGGCACCACCTTCGGCAAGGAGCTGAACGGCGTCGACCTCGCCGAACTCGCCGTCGCGAGCCGGGACCTCATCGAGGAGGAGCCCCGTACCACCGCGGATCTGGGCAAGCTCCTCCAGGAGAGATGGCCCGACCGCGCGCCGTCCACCCTGGTCAACGCGGTCCGTGCGCTGCTGCCGCTGGTCCAGGTCCCGCCCCGGGGAATCTGGGGTCTCGGCGGGCAGACCACCTACGCCACGGCCGAGAAGTGGCTCGGTGCGCCGCTGGAGCCCACAGCCACTCCCGAGCACCAGGTCCTGCGCTATCTCGCGGCCTTCGGCCCGGCGTCGGTCAAGGACGTCCAGGCGTGGTCGGGCCTGACCAGGCTGCGTGCGGTGATCGAGCGGCTCCGGCCCGATCTGGTCACCTTCCGGGACCCCTCCGGTGCGGAGCTGTTCGACCTGCCCGACGCCCCGCGCCCGGATCCGGACACGCCGGCTCCCGCGCGGTACCTGGCCCCGTACGACAACGCGATCCTGTCGCACGCCGACCGCACACGGATCATCAGCGACGAGGACCGCAAGGCGATCGCCACGAAGAACGCAGTCATCCCCGGCACGATTCTGCTGGACGGTTTCGTCCACGGCGTCTGGCGGGTCGAACAGGAGGGCTCGACCGCCACGTTGCACGTGCGGCCCTTCAGGCCGGTCTCGGCGGCGCAGCGTGCGGAGCTCGAGGAGGAGGGCGAGCGGCTCCTCGCCTTCGCCGCGGACAGCGCCGGCACCCGGAACGTGCGGCTGGGGTCCGTCAGGCCGATCGCGCGGTAGGCCGCGGGGTTGTCGTGCGCACGTCTCCGGCGTCTTGTCGTCGGCCGCCACGACTCCCTCCTCCGCCTTGCAGCCGTACGCACCCAGCACAAAGGGGCCGCGGGGACTCCTTCCCCCGCAGCCGTACGCACCCAGCACGAAGGGGCCGCGGGGACTTCTGTCCCCGCGGCCCTTACCGGCTGGGCTCCGTCACCGGCTGGGCTCCGTCACCGGCGGGCCTTCGGAGCCGCGAGCGCGATGAGCACGGTCGCGGCCAGGACCCCGGCGGTGACGAGGAAGGCCCGCTCGTAGCCGCTGGAGAGCGCATGGGCGCGCGCCACGGCGTCCGCCGGATCCACGCTCTTCATCGCCTCCTTGGTCCGGGAGTTGGCGACGGCCACGAGAATCGCGAGGCCGACGGCGCTGCCCAGCGTCTGGTTGGTGTTGAGCAGGCCCGAGGCAAGCCCTTGCTGACTCTCCGGCACATCCGCGGTCGCCGCGTTGGCCGTGCCGGTGATGAGCAGGCCGAGGCCGATGCCGAAGATGACGGTGGGGCCCAGCAGATCGGCGGCGAACGCAGCCGTCTCGTCCGCCCGACTCAGCCACAGCAGTCCCACCGCCGCCAGCACCAGACCCACGAGGAGTACCGGGCGGGACCCGGTCCTGGCCACCACGACAGAGCATCCGCCGGCCCCTACGAAGGTCGCCAGGGAAAGCGGCAGATACGCGAGACCGGTGTGCAGGGCGCTGTATCCGAGGACGAGCTGGAGCTGCATCGTGATGAAGTAGAACGTACTGAGCATCGCCGCGCCGCCGAAGAACGTCACCGCGTTGGCCACACTGACCGAGCGGCTGCGGAAGATGCTCAGCGGCATGATCGGCTGCTCGGCCAGCTTCGCCTGGTCCACCAGGAAGAAGACGAGGAGCAGCACACCGGCGCCCAGGGCCGTCAAGATCCGGGTCGACCCCCAGCCGTACCGCTCTCCCTCGGCGATGCCGTAGACGATGAGCGCGAGGCCCAGAGTGACGGACAGCGCGCCCATGACGTCCAGCCGGCGCCGGGCCTGCGGGTCACGGGACTCGGCGACCGCCGAGGCCACCATGAACATCAGGACCGCCCCCAGCGGGATGTTGACCAGGAGTACCCAGCGCCACGACAGCCATTCGACGATGACACCGCCCGCGAGAACACCGATCGCGCCGCCGCTGCCCGCCGCGGCTCCCCACAGGCCGAACGCCTTGGCGCGCTCCTTGGGTTCCACGAACGTGGTGCTCAGCACGGACAGAGTGGCGGGAGCGATGATCGCGGCACCGACGCCCTGTCCGGCCCGGGCCAGGATCAGCCACAACGAGCTGACCGCGAGCCCGCCGAGGAGACTGGAGACCGTGAACACCGCGATCCCGGTCAGGAACAGCCGCCGGCGGCCGAACAGGTCGGCCATGCGTCCGGCGAGGAGGAGCAGCCCGGCGAACGGGATCATGAACGCGTTGAGCACCCACTGCAGACTGTTCTGGTCGAACGACAGGTCGCTCTGGACCGCCGGCAGGGCGACGTTCATGATCGAGCCGTCGAGCACGACGACCAGCTGGCTCAGGCAGCAGGCGGCCAGAACCAGACCTGGCCTCGCCGGACGGGCCTGGCCCGCGTCTTTGGGCTCCGCGGGCCGCATCGCTTCAGTGTCCATCGGGGGCCTTCCTCGTTCGGTGGGGGGTGATGTCCGGGCGGGGATCCCCGGGGCAGGTGACACGCTCGGGAGGCAGCGTCCCGTTCATGAGGTAGTCGTTGACCAGTCGGTCCACGTGCTCGTTGCCGGAGAGGCCGTAGATTTCGTGACCGCCGGAGTCGACCACCGTGATCAGGTGGTGCCCCAGGCGTTCCGCCATGGCCAGCGCGCCGGGGTGGTAGTCCCACGGGTCACCGTCCGCCTGGACGACGATGCCGGTCGGGTAACCGGTGCGCCGGAGGCGGGTCGCGGGCTCCGTCGGAAGGGCGGTCCGGAAGGTGCCCACCCACGGCTGGGCGCGCATCACGCCGAATCCGTACGGGCAGTGTTCCCGGTAGTGCCGCATGTCCCGGTAGTAGATCTCCAGATCCGTCGGCCACTCCGTCTCGCAGGTCACCGCCTCCAGGACGGCTTCACGGAGTTGCCCCGCCGCGTATCCGGGGCGCCATTTGACCTGGCCGGCGAGGAGGCTCAGGGCGCGGTCCACGTCTCCGGCGTCGGCGGCGGCACCCAACTCGCGGACCAGATCGGCCAGTTCGGCCCACTTCGGGCGGACGGGGCTGAGATTGCCGACGGCTCCGTCGAAGGAGGTGCGGGCCGCGGCGTTGTCCGACATCGCGACGAGTGCGGCGGCCGTCTTCTCGACGCTTTCCAGCACGCGAGCAGGTGTGGCACCCAGCTCGAAGCGTTCGTGATGCTCGGCGGCCCACTCCGCCCACTTGTCGACGTTCTCGCGCACCGCATCGGCCTGCGACATGAACTGCCGGCGCCAGTCCCAGTCCGGGTGTACGGAGGAGTCCAGGACGTTGCGGTCCAGGTGATCGCCGAACATCGTGCCGTAGACAGCGCCGAGCAGCGTGCCGTAGGCCCAGCCGACGTAGCTGATCTTCTCCTCACCCAGCACCCTGCGGATCAGGTCCATGTCACGGGCGTTGTTGCGCGTGGTGATGTGACGGCGCAGTTCGCCTCCGGCCCGCACACAGCCTTGATCGCGCTCCTGCATATCGGCGGTGATCGCCTCGAACGCGGAGTCCGGCGGCCGGGAGTCGAAGGCGGTGGTCGTCGGGCTGTTCTCCCCCTCGATACGGGTGGAGGCGCCGGTACCGCGCGGGTCGAAGCCGACGAGGTCGTAGATCTCGTTCAGGGGGGTCCGGCCGCCGAGGCGGGCCGGAAGGAGCCGCCCGAGGCCGCCGTCACCGCCGGGGCCGCCGTTGAGGGACAGAAGCGTCCCCCGCCGCCGGCCGGGGTCGGTCGCCCGGAGCCTGCTGATCGCAAGGGAGATACGCGGGCCGGCTGGATCGTTGTAATCGAGAGGGGCCTCGATGAAAGCGAATTCAAGGCCGTCGTCTGAGGTACTCGGAGACCAATGGGGCTGCTGCTCAAAGAAGCTGTGCGGCCCTCGCGATTCCAGTGTCATGTACGACATCCTCGGCCGACTTCCTTGAGGGGAACTGGAACCTGCCCGGAGGCCGCCGAAGCCCCCGGGCAGGCCGCCCGGCATCAGCTCTCGGAAAGCTTCACCACGACATTCCCCTGGTACTTTCCGGTCAGCAGGTTGAGAAGACCGGTGGGGGCCTGGGAAAGGCCGCCCTCGATGATCGTCCCCGGCAGAACGAATTTCCCTTCCTTGAGCCACTGGCTGAAGTGCTGGTGCCAGGCCCAGATCTGCTCGGGCGTGTGGAACGTGGCGAAGGGCCGCAGAACGATCTGCCGGACGATCGCGGTCATGATGTCCAGGCGCGGGAACGCGCCTTCGCTGTTGCCGACCTGGCCGGACAGCGCTCCGCACAGGGCGAAGCGGGCATCCTGCGCCGCGACCTGGACGGCGGCTTCGAACTGCTCCCCGCCGACCGTGTCGAAGAAGACGTTGATGCCGTCGGGAGCCAGCTCCCGCAGGCGGTCCACGACCGGGCCGTCGTGGTAGTCGAAGGCCGCGTCGTAGCCGAGCTCGTTCACCAGGTACTCGACCTTGGCCTTGCTCCCGGCGCTGCCGATCACACGCTTCGCGCCACGGCACTTGGCGATCTGACCGGCCAGCGAACCGACGCCGCCGGCCGCACCGGACACGAACACCACGTCGCCCTCGCCGACCTCGGCGACGTCCGCGATGCCGTGGTAGGCGGTCGGCCCCTGGGTCAGGTAGTACTCCGGCGAGGGGTAGAGAGTGGGGTCCGACTTGTAGTACTGGCCGGCGGGCCCGACGGAGTACTCCGCCCAGCCGTCCATGTTCTGCACGAGGTCACCGACCGCGAGGTCCGGGCTGTTCGAGTGCACCACGGTGCCGACGCCGCCGCCCCAGAGGCGCTTGCCCACCTCGTAAGGGGGCATCGGAAGATCAGGAGCAGGGGTCATCAGGTCCTGCATGACCGCGGTCAGCTGCATGAAGTCGTTGCGGACAACGACCTCCCCGTCTCCGGGCTCGGCGAGTTCCGCCTGCACCACATCGAAGTGGTCCAGGGTGATTGGCCCCTCCAAGTGCCTGGCGAGGCGAACTTCAAGGGACTTCGCAGGAATCTTCGGGCTGGGCATACCGATCTCCTTCTCCAGTGTCGGAATTGAGCATCCCACTTTGCACTCGAGTCCCGCTCGAGGAGCCGGGACGGTCACTGCTCAATCTGTACTGGAGTTCGAGTTCATAACTGTTGTCCGCGCACTTCCGGACCGGAAGAAATGGCTGAGAGAATGCCTTTACGACGTGCGGATTGCGTGCTCCGGCCCGACAACCGCGCGTCGGTGTCTCCGCCGTCGGAGGGATCGGGAAACCGACGTGCGGAGATCACCGCGTCACTTGTGCAACGACCATGTGATCCGCCCGGCTTGCCCCTCAGCTGTTGTCGGGACCGAGCAGCACCGCACCGTAGTTCTTGCGTGCCGAGGTGTCGTACTGCAGAGCCACATGGCTGGTCGCCGAGGTGATGTCACGCCATATCCGCTGCAGGGCGTGGGTCTCGCCGAGCCCCACCGTGCCCGCGGTGCGGATCAGCAACTCCGCGGCTTCCTGCAGGAGTTCGGCGGAGAAGGTGGCGTTGCGTTCATTGCGCGCCATCAGCTCCGGAGTGAAGTCGCGGCGGTCGAGAACCGCGGCGTTCTGCTCGACCAGCTGCCTGGCCGCGTCGATCCGGCCCGAGGCGCGCACCAGCCTGGTCTCGGTGGTCGGGGTGCGCCGCTTCGGAGTCACTCCGGCTGCCGCGGCGTGCAGCGCGCCGGTACCGGCGCCCGCCACCGGCGCGATGAAGGTGAGTCCGGCCACGGCCTGGAACGGCACATGGTGGCTCGGGACTTCGGACCAGGAACTGCGCCCCGTCAGCATGTCCGCCCGGGCGAAGGAGAGATGGCGGGGCACCACGACATCGCTGATCGTGACGGTATGGCTGCCGGTTGCCCGCATGCCCACGCTGTCCCAGGTCTCGTCGACGCGGTACGCCCCCCTCGGCAGCGCGAAGAAGCGCAGCTCGGGCGGGCCGTCCTGGCCGGCCGCCTGGGCACAGACCAGCACCCAGTCCGCGAAGTCGACGCCGCTGACGTAACCCCAGCGTCCGCTGAGCAGCCAGTCGTCGCCTTCCTTCGTGGCCTTGCCGCCGGGCACCAGAGCCGTGGCGATGAACACGTCGGGGCTGCTGCCCCAGATCGCGCGGTGGCCTTCCTCGGGCAGGTGGGCGGCGCACCGTGCCGAGTACGCGGACAGGGAGGCACACCACGCGGTGGCCGCGCAGCCCTCACCCACCGTCATGACCGCCTGTGTCAGCTCGGTGAACGAGCCCTCGGTACCGCCCCAGGGGCGGGCGACGAAGTGCCGGGCGAATCCCGCCGCGCCCATGGCGTCGACGACATCGCGGCCGAGGCGCCGGTTCCGGTCCGCCCCTGAGGCGCTCTCGGCCGCGAGATCACGCAGTTTCTCCGCTGCCGGCAGCAGCCCCGTGCCAGTGTCGGTCCGCATCCTCGTGACTCCTTGATGGCTCGTTCCTGGTGTTGTCGCTCCGCAACGTCGCACCGAGCGCTCGAAAGGAGCTGCACTTCGGCTGGAACGGGTACGGGCGGATGCCGGGCGGGCACCGTGCCCAGAGATCCCCCGGGACCGGCCTTCGGAGGCCGGAACCCGGCTCAGGACATCCGCACCGTGAGGGCTCAGACCCCCCGCGCGACCGCCTTGGCGAAGAGATCCAGCGTCTCCCCCGGGCTCGCCCCGTCCAGGGCACGGAAGATCCGCTCGGCGCCCTCTCCGTGCTTGTGGAGCTTGACGTGCGCGAGGGACACCGTGGTGTGCGCCGCGTCGACGGGTACGAAGTCCACCTCGATCTCACTGGCCCGCTCGTCATCGGGGACGGACTGCCAGTTGCCGTCGATCCGCCAGGTCATGACGAGCCGGCGGCCCGGCTCCCATTCGAGGACCCGGCCCCAGTCGATCTCGGTGCCGTCCACGTCCCATTCGTAGTAGCGGCCGCCGGCCCCCGGCTCGAAGGCGAGGCCCGCCCGCTCCTTCTTCACCAGGACGTGGGAGTCCGGCCACCACTCACCCGGGTGCTCGGTGAACACGCGGAAGCAGTCGGCGGGCGTGGCCGCCACCGTCACCGACTTCCGTACGTCGTGGATGGTCTGCGTCTGCTCGGGCACGGCGGCCCTCCTCGCCAGTCGTCTGCACAGGACGCCTCACGCTGACCCGTCCGGCTCGACCGGGGGTCGAGCCCGGCTCGGAGGGGCCGGACCGCTGCCGCTCCGGCGGGAGGCGAGTGACGCGCTAGGCGACGCGGTCACGGTCGAGCCCATTCCAGACACCCTCGACCGAACGGAGAGCACGATGACAGACGCGGGACGACGGGTCGCCTTCGTCACCGGCGCGACCAGCGGGATCGGCCTCGCCGTGACCGAACTGCTCGCCCGCCAAGGTGTGGCGGTGTTCGGCGTGGCACGCGGCGAGGAGAGCGTACGCACGGTGGTGAAGCAGCTGCGCGAGGAGGGCCTGGAGGTCTCCGGCACGGTCTGCGACGTGACGTCGGGCGAGCAGATCAAGGCCGCGGTCCAGGCGGCGGTGGCCGCGTACGGGCGGATCGACATCCTGGTCAACAACGCGGGCCGGGGCGGTGGCGGCGTCACCGCCGAGCTCGAGGACTCCCTGTGGCTCGACGTGATCGACACCAACCTCAACGGCACGTTCCGGGTGACCCGCGAGGTCCTGAGCACCGGCCTGATGCGGGACGGCGACTGGGGGCGCATCATCAACATCGCGTCCACCGGCGGCAAGCAGGGGGTGGAGCTCGCCGCCCCGTACTCGGCGTCCAAGCACGGCGTCATCGGCTTCACCAAGGCCGTGGGCAAGGAGCTGGCCCCGACGGGCATCACGGTGAACGCGGTGTGCCCCGGCTATGTCGAGACGCCGATGGCCCAGCGCGTACGACAGGGCTACGCCAACCACTACGGCGTCAGCGAGCAGGACATCCAGGTGAAGTTCAACGCCAAGATCCCGCTGGGGCGTTACTCGACCCCGGAGGAGGTGGCGGGCCTGGTCGGCTATCTGGCCTCGGACACCGCGGCCTCCATCACCGCGCAGGCGCTCAACGTCTGCGGCGGCCTGGGCAACTACTGACACCCGTCGATTCCGCCCTGATTCCGCTACGTACGAGAGACGGAGCACCACGATGACCGACACGGGTGGCGCGCTGCTCGCCGAACCCACTCCCGACCTCGCGGCCTACCGTGCCGCGATGGGCCGTTTCCCCACCGGGGTCACCCTGCTCACCCAGGGCAGCGGCGACGACACGGTCGTGACGACCGTGAACAGTCTGACCTCGGTGTCCCTGAACCCCACGCTGCTCCTCGTCTCGGTCAGAACCGATGCCCGGATACTGCCGCGCGTGCGGCGCGGCGGCGGGTTCGCCGTGAACGTGCTCAGCGAGGCGCAGCGGCCGCTCGCCGAGGAGTTCTGCCGCCACGAGCGTCCCGAGGGGCAAGCCGCGATGCTGCGGACCGGTGCGGTCGAGGGCGACCTCGGCCACGCGGTGATTCCCTCGGCCGAGGCGTCCTTCGAGTGCGAACTGTACGACGAGCACGAGGCGGGCGACCACGTCCTGCTCATCGGCCGCGTCATCGCCCTGCACGACTGTGCGGGCGCCCCCGACCCACTCCTCTTCCACCGCGGCGGATACGCCCGAATCGGCCCGGCGCAGCCGGAGTCGGCCAGCCAGGGCAGGGCCGCATGAGCGCCCCGGTCCTGACCCCGCCCTCGCTGGAGCCGCTGGCGGACGACGTGTACGCGTACGTGCAGCCGGGTGGCGGGTGGTGCGTGAACAACGCGGGCCTCGTCGTGGGCGCCGAGCGCGTGGTCCTCGTCGACACGGCCGCCACGGAGAGCCGCGCCCGGCGGCTGCGCGCGGCGGTCGAGGACGTCGCGCCCGGCGGCGTCGACTTCGTGGTCAACACGCACTTCCACGGTGACCACACCTTCGGCAACGGGCAGTTCACGCCGCGCGCGGTGGTCGTCGCGCACGAGCAGACCCGCGCGGACAGCGCCGAATCAGGCCTGCACCTAAGGCAGTTGTGGCCTCAGGTCGCCTGGGGCGAGACGCCCCTGACCCTGCCGTCGCTCACCTTCCGCGACGGGCTCACCCTGCACACGGGTGGTCCCCGCGTCGAGCTGATCCAGGTCGGCCCCGCGCACACCGAGACCGACGTGGTGGCCTGGGTCCCGGACCGCTCGGTGCTGTTCGCCGGCGACGTCGTGTGGTCGGGCGTCACCCCGTACATCCTGATGGGCTCGGTGACCGGTTCACTGCGCGCCCTGGAGCGGCTGCGCGCGCTGGAGCCGCGCACGGTGGTGCCGGGTCACGGCCCCGTCGGCGGGCCGGAGCTGCTCGACTTCACGGAGGCGTATCTGCGTCTGCTGCAGCGGCTGACCGTCGAGGGACTGAAAGACGACCTCACCCCGCTGGAGGCGGCACGGCGTGCCGACCTGGGGGAGTTCGCGGCCCTGGTCGACGCCGAGCGCCTGGTCGGGAATCTGCACCGGGCCTACGCCGAGCAGCAGGGCCTGGCGCCGGGTGCACGCCTCGACGTGTTGACGTCCTTCAAGGAGATGGTCGCGTTCAACGGAGGACCGCCTGCTTGTCACGCATGACCCACGAGGAATGAGGAGAGGCCCATGACGACGATGGAGCTGGAACGGCTGCTGCCGACGGGAGACCGGCCCCCCGTCGCGGAACCGCGGCCCCACGCTCAACCAGCGTCCGTGGAGGCGGACTTCCCCCACCTGCCGTCCCCTCTGCACGGCCCCCCGCCACTGCTGCTGGCCGGGGACGTGGACGACGACGGAAGTGAACCGCACATCTGCCGGGGCATCGACTGACGGGTGCCGGCTCGTCTCGAGCGCGCGGAAGGGGCCCTGAATCACTCAGGGCCCCTTCCGCGCGCACGAGACGCTCGCCCATGGGCGAAGGACTCAGCCGGCGGCACCGCCGGGGGGCGCCACCGGGGTGTCGCGGTGGATGACCCGGCGCCTGGTGAACAACACACCGTCCTGGCGGACCAGTTCGTCCTCGACGGTGAACGTCGGCTCGAAGGCGACGTTGCCCTCGCGGTCGGTCTGCGTGACGAGCGAGTAGTACGAGACCCGCAGGGTGTCCTCGTCGGCCGGGTCGGTCTCGATCAGCAGATGGTCGAACCAGTGCCGTACGGCGATGTCGCGGTAGCGAGGCAGCGCGGCCCGCATCCCCGCGAGCATCTGCTCGCGCCCGCGCTGCACGGCCCCGCCCGCGTGCACGACCTCGCCGTCCTCGGTGAAGGTGGCGGCGAACCCCTCGATGTCCAGAGCGTCGACGCGGCGCATCTGCCAGGCGTAGAACGTCTGGACCTCGGCGAAGACCTCCCCGGACACCTTCTTGTACGTTTCCTGGACCGCCTGGGACACGGCGACTCCCTTCGTGGCGACGGCCACCGGACCGGCGGCACGACTGCCGACCACGCTGCCCGCCACCGCTCCAGGCCCGCTGGAGAACCGGTCAGCCGCGGCTCTCCCGCCGGGCCCCCGGAGGCGGGCCGGCCTCAGCCCCGGAGATAGGCCAGCACCGCCAGTACCCGCCGGTGGGTGTCCTCCGCCGGGGGCAGGCCGAGCTTTCCGAGGATGTTGCCGATGTGCTTGCCGACGGCGGCCTCGGTGACGACCAGGTCGCGGGCGATCGCGCCGTTCGACTTGCCCTCCGCGACCAGCGCGAGCACCTCCCGCTCGCGGGGCGTCAGCGCCGCGAGCGGATCACGCCGGCGCCGCAGCAGCTGCCGTACGACCTCCGGGTCGACGACCGTGCCGCCCGCGGCGACCCGCTCCACCGCCTCGGTGAACTGTTCGACCTGGCCGATCCGGTCCTTGAGCAGATAGCCGACGCCGGTGCCGTCCCCGGTGTCGAGCAGCTCGGCGGCGTACGCGCGCTGGACGTACTGGCTCAGTACGAGGACCGGCAGGGCGGGGTCGGCCGCGCGCAGGGCCACGGCCGCGCGCAGCCCCTCGTCCTGGAAGCCGGGCGGCATCCGGACGTCGGTGACGACGAGATCGGGGCGGCAGGAGGAGACCGCCGCGCGCAGCCCGTCCGCGTCGCCGACCGCCGCGACGACCTCGTGCCCGAACCGGGCCAGCAGTCCCACGAGTCCCTCACGCAACAGGACCCCGTCCTCGGCGAGCACCACTCTCAGCTGGGCAGGCACGGGATCTCCAGGTGGACGGCGGTCGGCCCGCCGGCCGGGCTCGTGACGGTCAGTGTCCCATCGAGAACCGCGAGCCGGTCGGCAAGCCCGGCGAGCCCGGAACCCCGGCCGGGCTCCGCTCCCCCGCACCCGTCGTCCCGCACCTCGATCCGCAACCGTCCGGCGCCGTACCGCCCGTTGATCCACGCCCGCCCCGCGCCGCTGTGCCGGCCCACGTTGGCGAGCGCCTCCCGCACCGCGAAGTACGCGGCCGACTCGACGGGTTCGGCGAACCGCGGCAGTTCCGTGTCCACCTCCACGGGGACGGCGGACCGGTCCGCGGCGTCGGCGATCGCGTCACCGAGCCCATAGTCCGCGAGCACCTGCGGATGAATACCGTGGATCAACTCCCGTAGCTCCCCCAGAACTTGGTCCGCCTCCGCGTGTGCGGCCGCGAGCCGCGCGGCCAGCCGGGGCGGCGCGTCGAGGCGCGCGAGTCCCAGGTGCATGCTCAGCGCCACCAGCCGCTGCTGCGCCCCGTCGTGCAGATCCCGCTCGATCCGGCGCCGCTCCGCCTCGAACGCGGCCACCAGCCGGGCCCGCGACTCGGTGACCTCGGCCAGCCGCAGCTCGGTGGCGCGCGGAGCGAGCAGCAGCCGGGGCAGGGCGACGCGGGCCCGGGCGTACAGACCGAGGGGCCACAGGAGCAGGGGCAGGAGTACGGCACCGGCGATCGCGCAGCCGGCCGCCTGCGGGTAGGTGTCGATCAGCCACAGCTTGGCGATCCGGGTGTCGCCGCCGGTGAGGGCGAGTTGCAGGGGCGCCCCGAGCAGCGCTCCGGGCAGACCGAGCACGGCCGCCAGCACCAGCAGATCGAGCGGCCACAGGACGAGCGCGAGCAGTACGGCATACGCCAGTTCGCGCCAGGTCGCCTGCTCGGTCAGCCGCAGCCGGGTCCAGGCGGCGAGGCCCGGCGCGTCCGGGACGCGGTGGGGATCAGCGGGCGGCACCGGATCGACGAGCCGCAGCCGGCGACGCTCCAGGGCCCCGACGGGTATGCCGGACAGCGCGAGCATCACCAGCAGCGGCAGCCCCACGAGCACGGGCGTCAGTACGGCGCCGGCGACCCCGAGTACCAGCAGTCCGACGAGCAGCGGGGCGCCGATGAGCACGCCCGTGACGAGATGGGCGAGCGCACGGAAGGGGTACCGCCGAAGGCCGCTGATCATGCGCCCACCGTAGGCGGCACCGCGGACGCGGGCCATACGGCCAGGGGGTCTTCCGGGGTAGGTCCAGCCCTACCTTCCGGGCCCCTGGGCCGTGCCTCGCCCCTGAGCCGCGTCCCCGTCCGCCGGCAGCAGGTGCTCCCGCCCGCGCGCCCGGTACTGAGCCGTCAGCTCCCGCACATCCGCTTCCCGCAGCCTGCGGTAGGCGCTCTCCCCGGGCGGCCGCCACCACACCGGGTCGGCGCAGCGGAAGCCTTCGCGCCGCAGCCGTACCCGATGGATCTTGTTGGTCGCGGTGACCGGCATCCGCTCCACGATGCGCAGGAACCGTGGGGCCATCTTGGTCCCCAAGTCCGGCTGGGACAGCAGGAATTCGGCGAAGGCGAGCGGATCGAAGGACGCGGGGCCGCGGTGCAGGGCGAGCGTCGCCATCACCTGGTCGCCGGCCACCGGGTCCGGCACCGCGTACACCGCGACGGCCGCCGCGTGGCGGTGGCGGGCGAGGATGCTCTCGATCACCGCGGCGGCCAGGTTCTCGCTGTCGACGCGCAGCCTGTCGTCCGTGCGGCCGGCGAAGTACAGGAAACCGTCCGTGTCACGGTAGAAGAGGTCTCCGGTCCAGTAGCCGTCGTCGCGCTGCCGGGCCGCCTCCGCCTCCGGGTTGCGCCAGTACCCCTCGAAGGGGTTGGGGCCCCGGTTCACCAACTCCCCTATGGCTTCGGAGCCGTTGAGCAGCCGGCCCGCGTCGGTGAACTCCGCCGGCGGGCACTCCCGGCGGGTGGCCGGGTCGACCACCGCGAGGTCGTCACCGGGGGCCGCCCGGCCGATGGCGCCCGACGGGGTCCCGGGGGTCCACTGGATCGCCGCCCCGCCCTCCGAGGAGCCGTAGCCCTCCACGAGCCGCACCCCGAAGCGCCGCTGGAAGGCCGCCGCGTCGACCGCGCCCGCCTCCGTGCCGAAGCCGAGGCGCAGCGCGTGGTCGCGGTCGTCGGGCCGGGCCGGGGTCGCCAGGAGGTACTGGACGGCCCGCCCGACATAGGTGAAGTACGTGGCCCGGCAGGCCCGGACGTCCGCCAGGAATCCCGACGCCGAGAAGCGCCGGCGCAGCGCGATGCCGGCGCCCGCCGCGAGCGCGGGCGCCCAGTCGGCGATCACCGCGTTGCCGTGGAACATCGGCATGCAGATGTAGTGGACATCGTCCCGGCGCACCCCGAAGTGGTCGACCAGCGAGCGGCCGGCGGCCGCCAGGCGCCCCTGGGTGCAGATCGCCGCCTTGGGGGCGCCGGTGGAACCGGAGGTGAAGTAGAGCAGCAGTCGGTCGGACGCGGTGGCCGACGAGGCGTCCGGCCGCAGGCCCTCGTACGAGGACAGCAGTTCGGCGTACGCGTCGGTGTCGGTCACCAGGACGCGTACGCCCGGGAGTTCGAGTCCGTCGAGGAGCGGCAGGTGGACTCGTTCGGTGACCAGGACGCGGCAGTCGGTGTGGCGGATGTCGCGGGCCAGTTCGGGGCCGCGGCGCGTGGGGTTGATGCCGGCGACGGCCGCCCCGGCCAGCGCGGCCGCACTCAACCACATCGGGTATTCAGGGGTGTTGTCGAGCAGCACGCCGACGTGCGGCTCCGCGCCCGGCGGCAGCAGGTCGGCCAGCAGCGCCGCCCGCGCCGCCGCGCCGGCCGCCACCCGGTGGTGGCTCAGCGTCCGCCCCTCGAACCACAGCCCCGGCCGGTGGTCGTCCCACCGCTCCCGCACGAGCTCCGCGACGGTACCCCTCATGGACCCCATGGGGGCGCACGGTAACTGACATACCGTCAGATGTGGAGAGCGAGAGAGGTCACGCCGAGAAGGTCTGGTGGTACGTGACCATGAAGCCGACACAGAAGGCGATGAACACGGCGAAGAAGACCAGGAGGCCGACCGTGCCCGCGGCCATCTTGCCGCGCGCCGGGGCGTGGGCGGTGGCCAGCTCGGGGTGCTCGGCCGTGTAGTGCACGGTGACGATGTCGCCCTCGATGACGGTCGACGGCCCGCCCGCCTCCTCCATGCGCACCGGCCGGCCCTCACGCGTGGTGAACTCGTACACGTGGTGCAGTGTCGTGCGCACGGCGCTGTCGCCGCCGCCCCGCGTCGTCGTGTACGTCCGCAGACAGCGCGCCTCGGCCGTGAGCCCGCTGTTCCAGGCGCTCCTCAGGCGCAGCGAGCGCCTGACCACCCTGGCCGCGGCCAGGAGGACCATGGCGATCATCAGGCTCGGCACGACGTAGAAAAAGGCATCCATGGTGTTCCCCCGAAGTCCGCTGCACCGCCGGAGACTGCCGACGTGCAGGGAACCTACCCGTGCCGCGAGGGCGCGCGCCTCAAGGGATGCTCAGAACATGATTCAGCCGTACTGCACCATCGCGTTGATGATGACGGCGACGCCCACGCCGATGAGGATCAGCCAGATCGCCGTCACGGCCATGTCCTTGCCCGCCTGGGGCTCGGACGCGGTCGCCTTGTCGGGCCGGTCCGGCGTGTAGTAGACGAGGGTCTCGTCGCCGACGACGCGGCTCGCGGGGCCGCCGGACTCCTCGAAGCGGACGGCGCGGCCGTCGCTCGTGGTGAAGTCGTACTGGTGGAACTGGATGCGCCGGGGCATGTTGTTGACCATCTGGACCCGCACCCACGCCCGCACCACCCGCGCCCGCGCGCTGAGCCCGCTCTCCCAGGCCTCCTGCCGCTCCTTGGTCCTGCGGACGATGGCGTAGGCGGCCCAGAGCATGCCGACGATGATCAGCGGCATGAGTAGGTCGAAGACTGCATCCATGGAGTGCACCCCCGTGCTCGAAGAAGGACCCGCGTGCGCCGTGCCGACCGGAGTCGGTCACGGCGCACGCGGACCCTACCCGAGCCCGTTCGGGCCGGGACACCCGAGCGTGGATCAGAAGGTGACGTCCGCGCAGGAGTAGAAGGCGTTCGCCGTGTCGGCGATCGTCCACACGGCGAGGATGACGTGGTGACCGGTCCGGCCCGTGGGGATCGTGCCGCTGTGCGAGAGCGTCGACGGCGGGCGCGCGTTGTTGTAGGGGACGGTGAGGAACGGCGTGGTGTTCAGGTCCGCGCGGGTCAGCGCATGGTTCGCGTTCCAGCCCTGCTTGGTGAGGTAGTACTTGAAGTCGGTCGTGGCGTGACTGGCCGTGAACTGCCACCGGAAGGTGTAGCTCTGGCCGCCGGTGACCTTGGTCGTCGGCCAGGCGCCGCCGTCCGGCTTCGTCGGACTGTTCAGCTGACCGAATTCGGTGTGGTTCGCCGAGCAGATCTGGCCGTCGGCGGGCCCCGCGCCGGGGAACCCCTTCGGGCCCTCGACACTCTGCGGCTCCCACTGGATGTTGCCGCAGTTGGTCACTGTGCCGTTCTGGCACAGCTTCTGCCGGCTGATGGGCAGGTCGGTGTAGCCGTGGCCGCTCGCGCCGCCGGCCGAGAGCACGAAGGCTCCGGCGGTGGTCAGGCCGAGGGCGGCCGCGTACCACTTCGCTTTCTTGGTCGTGCGTATGCGCATGGCTGCCGCTCCAGGAGTGCGTGGGGAAGTTCCGTGAGCTGTGCGCGCGTTTCTTCAGGTCTAGACCAAGTCTCAGATTATTGCCAGGAGTTGAACATGTCCATACCAATCAGCTAGCCAGTTCTGTACGACGCCCAAGCCCCTGACGGCCCCTCACGCGCCGTCGCCGCTGCGGCCCGTGCAGAAGGCCACCGTCAGGTCCTTCACCAGCGCCTTGCGTTCGTAGTCGTCGAGTTCGACCAGACCGCGCATGGTCAGCCGGGTCACCGTGTCCTCGACCGAGTCGACGACGGAGGTGAGCACGGTGTCGCGGTGCTGGGCGTCGAGCGCCGCGATCCGGCGTCGCTGCATCCGGTCCGCGACCTCGGGGGCGTACTCGATCCGGATCGGCTGCGCCGAGAACACCTCGAGGCCCACCGGCGCCGTGTCCGCGGCCACCGTCCGGGTCAGCGCGTCGCCGACCGCCTCGGTGTTGCGCAGTGTCGGCCCGTCCTTGCCGAGCACCCCCCGCACGCCCGTCGGCACATCGGCCGGCAGCTGCGAGAGCACCCGGGCCAGCGCCGCCTCCACGCATTCGCGCAGATACGTCTGGTGGTCCTCGACGCCGAGCGTGGCGCGCGCGGTGTCCCTGACCCGCCAGACCACGAGCACGACGACCCGCAGCGCGACCCCGTTCGCGTCGACCGCCGCCATCGGCTCGCTGCGCCAGTGCCGGAGCCGTACGTCGACCCGGCGGCGCAGCACCAGCGGATTGACCCACATCAGGCCGGTGCGCCGGACCGTTCCCCGGTAGCGGCCGAAGAGCCCGAGCACCCAGGCCCGCCCGGCCCGGCCCCGGGCGAGCCCGCCGAAGCCGAACAGGCCGAGGGCCCCGGCTCCCGCGTACGCGGCCCACTGGGCGGGGCCGAGCCCGGCGGCGAACACCGGCAGTTCGAGCGCCCGCGTCACGGTCGGCGGCAGCACCCCCGCCCACCAGGAGGTGAGCACGCAGCCGGCCACCCCGCAGGCTCCGGCCAGCACACCGGCCGCTCCCGGCAGCACCCGCGCCGGACGCTCGGCCAGTTCGGGATCGACCTCCGGGACCGGCCGGGTCCGCACCGGGGCGGGACGCCGGACCCGCGGCTGCTCCCCCGTACCGCGCCGCCGCCCCACGACGGCGGGCGCGACCGGCACGGAGAACGGGACGGGGTCGTCCCGGAAGAGCAGGTGGACGGGGATCTCGGTGGTCGCCTCGTTGTGGATGACCCGGGCGGACCGAGGGGCCGTCTCCGGGGCTGCGTCCGGGGGTGGCCCGGAGGGCGCCCCTTCGGACTCCGGGGTGTGTGAAGTCGTCGTAGTCATACCTGCCTCCATGCCTCCGCGCCTGGAAGTGTTGTCACGAGCTGCGTCGGAACGCCGGTGTCACGAACTGCTCAGCACGCCGGTGCCACGAACTGCGCCGGAACACCGGTGCACCCGGACCCGGCACAAGCACACCGGCGCCTCGATGCGTCGGTGCCTCGATGCGTCGGTGCCTCGATGCGTCGGTGCCTCGATGCGTCAGGAGAAGAGTCGCCGCCAGGTCTCCGGTCCCGGATAGCCGTCCGCCGCGCCGCCCCGCCAGCCCTGGGACCGCTGGAACGCCTCGACGTTGCGCCGGTCCGCCTCGCCCCAGCGCGACCCCGGACCCTGCGTGTAGTACTTGCCGAACCCCTTCTTGACCAGCTGCTTGCCGAGCCGCGTGACATACGCGTTGTCCGCTCCCGGCCGGAACATCGCGCGCCCCGGATAGCCGGCCACCCCGTGCGAGGAGACGCCCGACCCCTTGGACCCGGGGCTCCCGGCCGCCGGAATGTCCCGGCCCTTCTTCTCCACCAGGTACGACCACGTCGTCGGCCCCGGCAGGCCGTCCGCGTCCGCCCCGCTCCAGCCCTGGGCCTGCTGGAAGGCCTGGGTGGCCCGCCGGTCCGCGTCCGACCAGCGCGGCCCGGGGCCCGTCGAGTAGAACCGGGCCGCGCCCCGCTCCACGAGGAGCCGGCCCAGCTGGGTGACGGAGGAGTTGTCGGCACCCGGACCGAAGTACCAGGACCCGGGGTAGCGGGTCCCCTTCTCACCCTTGTCGTCCTTGTCATCCTTCCCGCCCGGCAGCGGCACGGCCGTGACCGTGCCGCCGTCGCTCAGCCCCTTGTAGCGGTAGGGCAGATAGCGGTCCGAGTTGCTCCAGTAGCCGTAGGGAGTGGCCTGCTTGCGGGTGTGCGGGCGGGTCTGTTCGTACGCGATGTAGGACGAGTGCGTGTAGTCCGTCCAGCCGCCGAAGATGACCACGTGCGAGCCGTCCTCGGGGTTCGAGGGATTGTGGAAGAGCAGGATGTCCCCGGGCTCCAGCTGCTCCTTGGTGATCCGTACGCTGTAGGTGTCGAGGCTGCCCGTCCACTCGTTGCCGTCGAGGTTCCAGGCCATCGACACGAAGCCCGAGCAGTCCTGCCGGTAACCGTCCGACCAGTAGTCGCTCATGCTGTACGGCACCTGGGCGGCGACCCACTTCTTGGCCCGGTTGATGATCTCGGCCCGGGTGGTGGCGGGCGCCTTGGCCGCGGCCGCGGGTTTGCCGGGCCCTTCCACCGGCCTCCCGGACGGGCCGTGCAGGGGGGCCTTGCCACCCTGCGGGGTATCGGGCTCGTCACCTGCGGGAATGCCCGGCCTAACCGGCCCGTGGGTGGCGGCGAGGGCCGGCGCCGGGTGGCCTCCGCCGAGCACGGCACCCGCCGCGGCGGCCAGCGCGAGCGCCCCTCGCGCCGCCGGACGGGTGACCGGACCGGACAGCGGCGCCCGGGGTTCCTCCGCGCCCGGGCGTGCCCGCGCGGGCAGGCCCCCGCGGCTCCGCCAGTGAACACAGCCGGGGCAGTCGCAGTTGCTCGCCGGGGCGATTTCCTCGAAGACCGGAGTCCCCATGCGACTGCCCTCACACTCCAGATCGAAATGTCCGCATTTCTGCACGATCGTCAGTTTCTCAACTGTCATCCGTTGTCGCATGTTGACGGTCCGAATGATGTACGGGCCCCGTCGCGCACCCCGGCCCGCCGGGCTCTCCGGCAGTCCGGACCACCGGCCGGAATCGGGTAGAGTTCTCCAGGTCAGCGCGCGCCGCTAGCTCAGTTGGTTAGAGCAGCTGACTCTTAATCAGCGGGTCCGGGGTTCGAGTCCCTGGCGGCGCACGATGGTGATGGCGAGGCAGGTTCGCGGACAGCGCGAACCGGTCTCGCCATCGTCGTTCCCGCGCGGCTTCGCCGCGCGCGGTGAGGGCTTCGCCACCCACACCCCTCGGCCCGGCAGGGCCCCTCAACCAGCGCGCCGGCCTCACGCCCCGCACCCCTGGAACCCGACGCGCCCCCCGCGTCAACGAAGGCCCTTTTCGCACACACGTCCCATTCAGCGATGTATGACCGGTAAACAGCGCGTTTCGTCCCTTGCGATCATGCCGAACGGCATAGAACCCTGGGCTTCAAGGGACTGTCGGTACACGGCAGTTGGGGGAGCGAACCGGTTGCGCCGCGGTGGGGCCACAGGCCCCGCTCATGAACCGATGCCGAGGGGGGCATTCTGCAACCGGAAGGCCGTCGTTCCATGTCCGTACAGGCGTGGAAGACGTGGTGACGGTGGCCTGCCACTGATGCGTCCGGGACGGTCGAGGGGGACCCGAGCGGGCGATACAGAACCGACGACCACGCACCTCACCGTGCGTGCGGGGGGAATGACTCATGACGTCGACGCCGACGGGCGCCCGACAGGACTTCGACCCGTCAGAGACGACCCAGCTGAGAGTGCCGGCCCATCGGACCGGCGGATTCCGCAGAGTCAAGAAGACACTTCCGAGATACGACTACGAGCACTACAGCCGGCTCGCCGGGCCCCTCACACAGCCCGACCCGGGCAAGCCGTACAAGGTGCAGTACCGCTCCCTGCTCTCGCAGGAGCCGCACCGGCTGCGGGCCGCGCTGATGCTGGGGGCGGCCCCGCTGCTCTCCCTGGTCCTGCTGGGCTGGCTGCTGCAGCCCGACCACTGGACACAACGCGACTACCCGGCCTACGACTTCCTGCCGGCGCTCGACATCGTGATGCTGGTCTCGATCGGTCTGATCGAGTTCTTCCGCTGCATGAACGTACTGTCGAACGCGCACGCGACCCTGGTCGCCCGGGACCCGGTCCCGGTGGTGCCCGAGACCGGCACGAGAGTCGCCTTCCTCACCTCGTTCGTGCCGGGCAAGGAACCGCTGGAGATGGTGACGAAGACCCTGGAGGCGGCCGTCAGGCTGCGGCACCGGGGCCTTCTGCACGTCTGGCTCCTCGACGAGGGCGACGACCCCGGCGTGAAGGCGGTCTGCGCGCGCCTCGGTGTGCACCACTTCTCCCGCAAGGGGGTCGCGCGCTGGAACCAGCCCAAGGGTCCGCACCGCGCGAAGACCAAGCACGGCAACTACAACGCCTGGCTGGAAGCCCACGGCGACGACTACGACTACTTCGCCTCGGTCGACACCGACCATGTGCCGCTGCCCAACTACCTGGAGCGGATGCTCGGCTTCTTCCGTGACCCGGACGTCGGCTTCGTCATCGGCCCACAGGTGTACGGCAACTACAACTCCTTCGTCACCAAGGCCGCCGAGTCGCAGCAGTTCCTCTTCCACGCCCTGATCCAGCGCGCGGGCAACTTCTACGGCTCCCCGATGTTCGTCGGCACCTCCAACGCCGTACGCATCAGGACGCTGAAGCAGATCGGCGGTCTGTACGACTCGATCACCGAGGACATGGCGACCGGCTTCGAGATCCACCGCGCCAAGAACCCGGCCACCGGCCGGAGATGGCGCTCGGTCTACACGCCCGACGTGCTCGCGGTCGGCGAGGGGCCCAACGCCTGGACGGACTTCTTCACCCAGCAGCTGCGCTGGTCCAGAGGCACCTACGAGACGATCCTCAAGCAGTACTGGAAGGGCCTCTTCACACTGCCTCCCGGCCGGTTCTTCAACTACACGATGATGATCATCTTCTACCCGATGTCGGCCCTCAACTGGATCCTCGCGGCGCTGAGTTGTGCGCTGTTCCTGGGCATGGGCGCCTCGGGTGTGAACATCGACCCGACCATCTGGCTGATGCTGTACGGCAACGCCTCGGCGCTGCAGATCGGCCTGTACATCTGGAACCGCCGGCACAACGTCTCCCCGCACGAGCCCGAGGGCTCCGGCGGGGTGGCCGGCATGGTGATGTCCGCGCTGTCGGCGCCGATCTACGCCCGCTCGCTGATGGACGCCGTACTGCGCCGCAAGAGCAAGTTCGTGGTGACTCCCAAGGGGGATTCGGCCAGCCCGGACACGTTGTTCGGGACCTTCCGGATCCATCTGTTCTTCGTTCTGGTCTTCGCCGGTTCGATGGCGGCCTCCTTCCTCTACGGCCACTCCCACCCGGCCATGCTCACCTGGGCCTCCGTCGCCCTGCTGATCACCGCCTCGCCGGTCTTCGCCTGGCGCTGGACGCTGCGGCAGGAGAAGCGGAAGCCGGCGGCGCCGGAACCGCAGGACGCCGTACCTGCCCCGCACTCGCCGCAGCACCGGCCCACTTGGGCCGCGGCGCAGGGCGGTCAGGGCGGCCCGGCGGGTCAGGCAAGCGGCGACCAGACCATGAAGATCGCCCTGGGGGGACGTAAGAAATGAACGACCGAGCCGGCCACCGCCGCGCCCGTCGGCTGGCGGTGGGCGCGGCGGTGGTGCTCGCCCTCGCCGGGATGAACGGGCCGTGGCTCTACCGCTTCGGAACCGAGCGGTACCACGAGTACAAGATCAACAGACCCGAGTACAAAGCCGACAACGGGCACTGGGACGTCGTCGAGTTCCCCGAGGAACTGCGGCTGAACACCATCCACGCGGCCCTGTTGCACACCGGCAAGGTCCTGCTGATCGCGGGATCGGGCAACAACCAGGACAACTTCGACGCGAAGAAGTTCGACACCCGGATCTGGGACCCGGTCAAGGGGACCGTCAAGACGGTGCCGACGCCCAAGGACCTGTTCTGCACGGGGCACACCCAGCTCGCCAACGGAAATCTGCTGATCGCCGGCGGCACCAAGCGGTACGAGAAGCTGAAGGGTGATGTCACCAAGGCCGGCGGCCTGATGATCGTCCACAACGAGAACCCGGACCGGCCCGTCACCCTGCCCGCCGGCACCCGGTTCACCGGCAAGGAGAACGGCCGGACGTTCGTGTCGAAGGACCCGGTGCTCGTGCCCCGGGCGAAGAAGGTCTTCGACAAGGCGACCGGCAGGTTCCTGCGCAACGACCCGGGCCTCGGCCGGATCTACGTCGAGGCGCAGCGGAGCGGCAAGAAGTACGAGACGGGCACCCAGGACAACTACCGGATCCAGGGTCTGACCGGATCCGAGGCCCGCAACACCTACGGCATCGCGCAGAAGCTCGCCCTCGACAAGAAGGACTTCCAGGGGATCCGCGACGCCTTCGAGTTCGACCCGGTCGCCGAGAAGTACATCAAGGTCGACCCGATGAACGAGGCCCGCTGGTACCCGACCCTCACCACGCTGTCGGACGGCAAGGTCCTCAGCCTCTCCGGCCTCGACGAGATCGGCCAGCTGGTGCCGGGCAAGAACGAGGTCTTCGACCCGGCGACCAGGAAGTGGACGTACACAAAGGGCGTCCGGCAGTTCCCGACCTATCCGGCGATCACCCTGATGCAGAACGGCAAGCTGTTCTACTCGGGGTCGAACGCCGGCTACGGACCGGACGACGTGGGCCGTGAACCCGGTGTCTGGGACCTGGCGACCAACGAGTTCACCAAGGTCCCCGGGATGAGCGACCCGAAACTGCTCGAGACCTCGGGCACGGTACTGCTGCCGCCCGCGCAGGACGAGAAGTACCTGGTCATCGGGGGCGGTGGGGTCGGTGAGTCGGCCAGGTCCAGCAAGCGGACCCGGCTCGTCGACCTGCTGGACCGGAAGCCGGAGTTCACGGACGGGCCCGAGCTGGAGAAGGGCACCCGCTATCCGCAGTACTCGATCCTGCCCGACGACACCGTGCTGGTGTCCGGCGGCTCCGAGGACTACCGCGGACGCGGCGACTCCGACATCCTCCAGGCCCGGATCTACGACGGGCGGAGCAACACCTTCGACCGGGTCGCCGACCCGCTGGTGGGACGCAACTACCACTCGGGGTCGATCCTGCTGCCGGACGGCCGGGTGATGTTCTTCGGTTCCGACTCGCTCTACGCGGACAGGGCCAACACCAAGCCCGGTACGTTCGAGCAGCGGATCGAGATCTACACCCCGCCCTACCTCTACCGCGATGCGCGGCCCTCGCTCTCCGGCGGCCCGAAGACCGTCGCGCGCGGCGGCTCGGCGACGTTCACGTCGGCGCACGCCTCGTCGCTGAGGACGGCCCGGCTGATCCGGCCGAGCGCGTCCACGCATGTCACCGACACCGATCAGCGGTCCATCGCGCTGGACCTCACGAGGACGAAGGACGGGATCACGGTGACGATCCCGAAGAACCGGAATCTCGTGGAGTCCGGGTGGTACATGCTCTTCGTCACGGACGACCAGGGGACGCCTTCCAAGGCGCAGTGGGTGAAGGTGACTTAGCACTCCGCTGCTGGTCCGCCCATTTTGACTGCGGGTGCGTGGGGCTGGTCGCGCAGTTCCCCGCGCCCCGGGTGGGGCGCGGGAGCACTGCCGTCAGTCGGAGGCCTTGGCCAGCTTCAGGGCGTAGGCAGGCCACCACTGGCCGGCCTTGGGGCCGCCCTTGCAGGTGCCGTCCGATTCGCCGGGGCGCTTGACCCAGAGGTACGCGTCGACGAGGGGGTCGTCGGTCTTCGTGGCCGGCGCCTCCCCCAGCGCACGCCCCGGCGGATTGCACCAGTTCTCGTCCGCCTTGCCGCCCGTATACGGTCCGTTGCCGTTGCGGCTGGTGTCGATCACGAAGTGCTTGTCGCCGATCTTCGCGGACAACTGCCTGCCGTAGGCGATGGATTCCCGGGTCGAGTAGAAGTTGGAGACGTTGACCGCGAAGCCGTCGGCTCCGTCGACACCGGCCCGCTGGAGCGGCTGGAAGATCTGGTCGGGGTGACCCCAGCCCGCGTTGCCCGCGTCCAGGTAGACCTTGGTGTTCTTCAGCGAAGTGAGCGTGGTGACGGCGCCCTTGAGAAGGTCGTAGCGCTCCTCGTGGAACTCGTCCGGGGTGCACTGGTTGACCAGGTGCAGGATCGCGTCGGGTTCCAGGACGACCGTGGCGGACCGGTCCCCGATGCCCCGGGCGACCCCGTCGATCCAGCTCCGGTAGGCGTCGCCGTCGGCGGCGCCGCCCTGGGAGAACTGGCCGCAGTCGCGGTGCGGGATGTTGTAGAGGACGAGAAGGGCGGACCGGTCGGCCTTCTCGGCCGCCTCGGTGAAGCCGCGCGCCTCCTGTTCCGGGTTCTCCGGGCCGATCCACTCGCCGGTCGGCTGCTCGGCGATCTTGCGGATCTGCCGCGCGTCGTCCTTCTTCCCCGACTTCTCGTACGCGGCGACCTGCTCCGCCGCGTTGCCGTCCGGGTTGACCCAGTACGGGTCCGTGCCCTTGGGCTGCTGGGTGATCCTGGAGCCGGATCCCTCGTTCTTGTCGCCCCCGTCCCCGGTGGAGAAACACCCCGCGAGCAGCAGTGCCGCCCCCGCCACCGCCACGGACGCGCGTGCCCCGGCCTGCCTGCCGCCGTACATCCAACTCCCCCTTGGCTGTACTGTCCGAAGGCCCAATCCTGACATACGCGACGCCTCGCCCACGAGGTCGCCCGATCCTTGTCGGAGAGCTGTTACAGCCCCCGGGCGCCGGCTGTCCGACTCTCTTCTAGGCCGGGACGCCCGTCCGTTCTAGAGTCGTCTCATACGGCCCCAGACCCTGGCCTGTGACCTCATGCGCGAGGTTCGGACGTACCCCCCAAGAACCTCCCGTGCCGGTCGCCGGGCTACTCCCGCAGCCCGAGCGAGCGCGGTCGAGGACCAGCCCGGTCGGCGGCTCCGGGGGGAGCGGGTCGCCGACCGGGTCAGGTGGGCCGTCACCGCGTCGGGCGGGTACGCCTCAGCGTCCACTGCCCGTGAGGTACGCGGACACGACCACGTTCGCCGTGTACGAGCCACTGGCCCGGTCGAAGGTGCCGCCGCAGGTCACCAGCCGCAGTTCGGCCCGGCCCGACTTCCTTGGCCCGTACGCCTGTTGGGCGTCGAAGCGGTCACGCGCGATGACCTGCACGTCGTCGACGGTGAACTCGGCGACCGTGCCGTCGTCGCGGATCACCCGGACCGTGTCGCCGGGCCGCACCGAGCTGAGCTTGTAGAAGACGGCGGGCCGGGTCTCGGTGTCGACGTGACCGACGAACAGGGCCGTGCCGGCGGCGCCGGGCTGGGCGCCGGCCGCGTACCAGCCGACCACTCCCGCCTGGTCGTAGGGCGGTGGCTCGATCGCCCCCTGCCCGTCCAGGCCGCTGGTCACGACCGGGGCCTGGACCCCCATCGCCGGAATGTCGACGCGCTGTGGCCGCGCCTGGCCCAACGGCTTGTGCGCGGGCGGCAGTTCGACGCCCCACGGCCGGCCGACCGCCGCCACGTCACCCGTGGCCGGCGCCGATATCCCGTGCCGTACGTCGGTCACCTCGCGGCCCCAGAGCCACAGCCCGAGCAGCAGTACCGCCCAGGCGACGCCCGTCATCAGGCGCCCGGCGCCGGAGGAACGCTCCCGGTCGGACATGGCGGGTCCCCCTATTCGGTGCCGCGGCCCCGGCGGGCGCTGCGCACCGCTACGGCCACCGCGGCGGCGCTCGCGAGGACCAGGCCGATCACGGCCTGCCGGGTACCGGGGCCGGTCGACCGGGTGTCGACCGAGGCGAAGTACGCGGTGCCGCCGCCGCCCGCGTGCACGGGCGCCACCGGCGAGGCCGGGGCGGACGAGGCGGGATGGCCGGCCCCGTCCCGGTCGGCGACCGTGAAGGTGCCCTTCACCTTGTCGTCGAAGCCGTCGCAGGTGACCTTGATGTCATAGGTGCCGGGCGTCAGCGAGGAGCGGACGCGGGTCTCGCCGGTGAGCGCGCCGTCCTTGCCCGTGAGCCGGGCGTCCGAGACGAACGCCGGGGATGCCGCGGTGCCCGTCCTGCCCTGGCAGCCGGTCGCCCGCAGCGAGATGTCGCCGCCGGGGGCGGGGGTGGACGGGGTGACGGAGACGGCCGCGTCGGCCGCGTACGCCATGGGCGCGGCGTACGCCGCGGGAGTGAGCGCGGCGGCGAGGACCGCCCCGGCACAGAGAGTGAGTCGCAGTGAACCCATCGTGAACCTCCAGTCACCTGGAGACTCCTCCCGCCGGGCGTCCCGCGCATCCCGGGGAGGGCAATCGCTGCTCCGTTCGAGCGGAATCCCGCCGCCCGACGCATGGAATCCGGAACGCGGGTCCGGCCCGGAATCCGGTTCAGCCGCGGCCGACGAGCCCCGCGACCGCCTCGCACCCGGCCGACCGGGTCCGCGATCGGCTCAGATGCGGTCGACCAGGTCCGCGATCGAGTCGACGATCGAGGAGGGCCGGTAGGGGTACTTCTCGATCTCGGCGGGCGTGGTGAGCCCGGTGAGCACCAGGAAGGTCTCCATCCCGGCCTCGAGGCCGGCGAGCACGTCCGTGTCCATCCGGTCGCCGATCATGGCGCTGGTCTCGGAGTGCGCCCCGATGGCGTTCAGGCCGGTCCGCATCATCAGCGGGTTCGGCTTGCCGGCGAAGTACGGCTGCTTGCCGGTCGCCTTGGTGATCAGGGCGGCGACCGCGCCGGTGGCGGGCAGCGGGCCCTCCGTCGACGGGCCGGTCTCGTCCGGGTTGGTGCAGATGAAACGGGCGCCGCCGTTGATCAGCCGGACCGCCTTCGTCATGGCCTCGAAGGAGTACGTGCGGGTCTCGCCGAGCACCACGTAGTCCGGCTCGTGGTCGGTGAGCACGTACCCGATGTCGTGCAGGGCGGTGGTCAGGCCCGCCTCGCCGATGACGTACGCCGTGCCGCCGGGCCGCTGGTCCTCCAGGAACTTGGCGGTGGCGAGGGCGGAGGTCCAGATGTTCTCGACCGGCACGTCCAGGCCCATGCGCTGGAGCCTGGCGTGCAGGTCACGGGCGGTGTAGATGGAGTTGTTGGTCAGCACCAGGAAGGGGCGCCCGGACTCCCGCAGCTTCTTGATGAAGGCGTCGGCGCCGGGGATCGGCACGCCCTCGTGGATGAGCACACCGTCCATGTCGGTGAGCCACGATTCGATGGGCTTGCGGTCTGCCATGCCGTTCTCCTGCCGTACGCGGTGCTGCGTGCGCCTCAGCCTAGCGATCAGCCGCCGGTCACGGTCTTCCGGACGCCTGTTCGAGGCCGGTAGTCCACGGGGATGGGCGCAGACGGGGCGGCCGGACCTGAGGTCAGGTCAGGATCCGCCCGCCTCAGCGGCGCCCGCGCAGCGCGCGGCGCGAGATCACCAGGAGCACGCCGCCCGCGGCGAGCAGCAGGCCCCCGACGACGACTCCGAGTCCGTGCGGTGCGCCGGGGCCGGTGCTGGCGAGCTCGTCCGCGGCCGACGTGCGGTCGGGTACGCCGTCGCCGGGCGCGGTGGGGTGGCCGGACGCGGGCTCCGTGGCGGGGGCGTCCGGGTCGTCGTCGATCCGGAAGCGGTAGTCGTTCGACTGGCCGACCCATTCGCCGTCGTTGCTGTGCCGCTGCACGACGGCCGCGTTGGCCACGATGTCGTTGGGGACAGCGGCGTCGGAGGTGACGGTCAGCCGTACCTTCACGCTGAGCGTCCGGCCGGGCGCCACGGTGAATCCCGGGAACCCGCCGTCGAAGGCCCCCACGAGCTCGTCGTCGTCCGTCCGCGTGAAGGGCACGGCATGCGGCCGCGTCCCCTCGTAGAACTCCAGCCGCACCTGCGCCGGCCGCAGCTCCCTCTTGCGGTCGACGAGGAGCACGACCGGGTGGATGTTCCCGCAGGGGTGCGCGGTGGTGTTGGTGAGATCGATGTACCAGGTCCCGTCCCCGCCTCCGGGTTCGTACGCCCCAGGCCCCCCGTGAACCCGGGTGGTGAGGGGGAAGGCCCGGTCACCGGGGGTGGCACAGGTGGGCCGGCGGTCGCGGGCGGAGCTGTGGGCCTGGGCGGCGTGGGCCTGGGCGGCGTTCGGGGCGGGGCCGCAGGTGACGGCTGCTGCGGCGGCAACGGCGAGGGACAGGGACGTGCACAGTCGCATGAACATATGACCCGCCATACACACCGCGCCTCCGGGTCTGCCACGCCCAAGACACCCCGGACGGCGCCCCAGATCCCCTCGATCAGCGCAGCGGACGCGGGCGGCGGACGTGCCCGCCCGGTGCCACGAAGCACGGGCGTGCGGTGGTCCGGGGACGGCCATCCGCGGCCCATCCATGGTCCGGGGATGGCCATCCGCAGCCCATCCGCTCCCGGCCACCCACAGCCCATCCCCTCCCGGGCTCCAGCGGTCCAGGACCAAGCGGCCCTCAGCCCGTCCGTCGGCTCACCCCCGCCGAGCTCAGCCCGTCCGGCGGCTCACCCCAACCAACCTCAGCCCGTCCCCCAGCTCACCCCCGCCGACCTCACCCCTCCGCCCGCCCGAACAGCGGCGCGAGGAAGAGTTGGGCCGCGCCCTCCGCGACGCCGCGGGCCTCGCCGGGGGCGAGGCGGACCGGGACCGCCGCGTCCAGGCCCTCGCGCCGGGCGCGTTCGTCGAGGACGGCCCCGACCCCTCGTAGGAAGGGCTCCGGATGGGCGGCGACGGTGCGGCCGCCGAGGAGGACGAGGTCGATGTCGAGCAGCCCGGCGAGGTTCGCGGCGCCCGTGCCGAGGACCCGCGCCGCCTCGTCCAGCGCACCGGCCGCCACCGCGGCGAGGCACAGCGCCTCGACGCAGCCGCGGTTGCCGCAGGTGCACACGGGCCCGTCCAGCTGGATGACCTGGTGCCCGAACTCCCCGGCTCCCGTCCGCGCCCCCCGGTGCACCGCCCCGCCGATCACCAGGCCCGCCCCGAGCCCCGTACCGAGATGCAGATACGCGAAGGAGCCGTAGCCGGACCCGACCGCTCCGCCCACCGTGAGACCGAGCGCGAGGCCGAGCGCGGCCGCGTTGGTGTCCTTGTCCACGACCACCGGCACCCCGAGCCGCCGCGTCAGGGCGTCCCGCAGTGGGAACCCGTCCCACTCGGGGAACCCGGTGACCCGGTGCAGCACCCCGTGGGCATGGTCGAGCGGGCCGGGCAATGCCACTCCCACACCGAGTACGGAGGCGGCCGCCGGCACGTCCGCCAGCAGGGCCTCCACCTCCCTCGCGGCCCCCGCGACGACGGCCTCCGCCCCCGCCCCGAGGCCCAGCGGAGCCCGCCGCTGGGCGACCACCGCCCCCGTGAGGTCGCACAGCACCGCCGTCAGCTCGTCCCGGTCGAGGTGCAGCCCCACGGCGTGGCCGGCCTCCGGCACCAGCCGCAGCACCGTGCGCGGCTTGCCGCCCGTCGACGCGCGACGGCCCGCCTCGGCCGCCAGGCCCTCCGCCCGCAGCCGGGCAGTGATCTTGCTGACGGCCTGCGGGGTGAGCCCGGTGCGCTCGGCGAGTTCGAGGCGGCTGATGCCGGCCGGCCCGGCCGTGCGCAGCAGGTCGAGCACCAGCGCTCCGTTGTGGCTGCGCAGCGCCAGCAGGTTCACTCCCGCCTCCGCACCACGACCGCGCACTCCTGGCTTGTTCACCCGCGCCTCCTCACCCCGACCGGGCACTCCTGGCCTGCCCACAACCGCCTCCGCACCACGACCGCGCGCCTCCGCACCACGACCGCGCACTCCCGCCTCCGCACCACGACAGCGCACCTCAGGCCTGCCCACTCCCGCCTCTCCACCCCAGCCGGGCACCCCAGGCCTGCCCACTACCGCCTCCGCACCGCGGCCCCGCGGGTCCGGCCCGCCCGCTCCCGTCTCCGCGTTCGTCCTGTTCACGTACGCCATTGTCCCCCGCGCTTGCACTTTGGCAACAGCGTTGCGAAAGTGGAGGCATGATTGGCACTGCTTCTGACCCCGGCACCTCCCTCCGCGTAGGCCTGGTCGGCTACGGCCTGGCGGGCTCCGTCTTCCACGCCCCGCTGATCGCCGCGACCGAGGGCCTCGCCCTGGACACGGTCGTGACCTCGAACCCGGAGCGGCAGGCGCAGGCCCGGGCCGAGTTCGGCGACGGCATCCGGTTCGCCGCGACGCCCGACGACCTGTGGCCGCGCGCCGACGAGCTCGACCTGATCGTCATCGCGTCCCCGAACAAGACGCATGTCCCGATCGCCACCGCCGCCCTCAAGGCCGGCCTCCCGGTCGTGGTCGACAAGCCGATCGCCGGCACGGCGGCCGAGGCCCGCGAGCTCGCCGCCCTCGCGGACGAGCGCGGCCTGCTGCTCTCGGTCTTCCAGAACCGCCGCTGGGACAACGACTTCCTGACCCTCCGGGGGCTCATCGCCGAGGGTGAACTCGGCGACGTGTACCGCTTCGAGTCCCGCTTCGAGCGCTGGCGTCCGCAGCCGAAGGGCGGCTGGCGCGAGTCCGGCGACCCGGCAGAGATCGGAGGTCTTCTCTACGACCTCGGCAGCCACGTCGTCGACCAGGCCCTGGTCGCCTTCGGCCCGGCCGCGCAGGTCTACGCCGAGTCGGACGTACGCCGCCCCGGCGCCGAGGCCGACGACGACACGTTCATCGCGATCACGCACACCAACGGCGTCCGCTCGCACCTCTACGTCTCCGCCACGACCGCCCAACTCGGCCCGCGCTTCCGGGTGCTGGGCTCGGAGGCCGGCTATGTGAAGTACGGCCTCGACCCGCAGGAGGCGGACCTCCGCGACGGCAAGCGGCCCGGGAGCTCGGCGAACTGGGGTGTCGAGCCCGAGGCGCTGTGGGGCCAAGTCGGCGCCGGCGAGTCCCCGCTGACCGGCGGCGGCCGTCCCGAGCCGACGCTGCCGGGCGCGTACCCCGCCTATTACGAGGCGGTGGCCGCCGCCCTCCGCGACGGCGGCCCGAACCCGGTCACCGCACTGGAGGCCGCGGCCGCGCTCGACGTCCTGGAGGCCGCGCGCCGCTCCGCCGACACGGGTGCGGTGGTGTCCCTGTGAGCACCTCCACCACCCCGCCCACGATCCCCGAACTCGAGGAGCAGGAGCGCCGGTTGACGCTTCCGCACTTCACGTACGACGACGCGTGGGCCCTCGGTTCACTCCTGGTCGAGCTGGCCCGGGAGCGCAGCGCCCCCGTCGCCGTCGACATCCGGCGCGGCGGCCAGCAGCTCTTCCACGCGGCACTGCCCGGCTCGACCCCGGACAACGACGCCTGGATCGACCGCAAGCGCCGGGTCGTCGAGCGCTACGGCTGCTCCTCGTATCTGGTCGGCTCCCGCTTCCGCGCCAAGGGCACGACCTTCGAGGAGTCCTCCCGCCTCGACCCCGACGCGTACGCGGCGCACGGCGGCGCGTTCCCGATCGCCGTCGAGGGCGCGGGCGTCATCGGCACGGTGGTGGTCTCCGGCCTCCCCCAGATCGAGGACCACGCCCTGGTGGTGGAGGCCCTGGAGCGCTTCATCGCCGGGTAAGGCCGACGCGCCCAGCCACAACGAAACCCGCACCCGGCGAAGAATCCGGACCAACCCCGACCCGGCCGTAGTTTCCTGGTGAACCAGCGGAGCGCCTACGCCTGCTTGAACTCCTGCCGCTGCCGCCCCAGCCCCTCGATCTCCAGTTCCACGACGTCCCCGGCGCGCAGATACGGCTTGGGCTCGGGCTGCCCGAGGGCGACCCCGGCGGGCGTACCGGTGTTGATGATGTCGCCCGGGTAGAGCGTCATGAACTGGCTTACGTAGCGGACGACTTCGGCGACGGAGAAGATCTGCTCGGCCGTCGTACCGTCCTGCTTCAGCTCGCCGTTGACCCAGAGCCGGAGCGAGAGGGCCTGCGGGTCGGGTACCTCGTCTGCCGTCACCAGCCAGGGGCCCAGCGGGTTGAACGTCTCGCAGTTCTTGCCCTTGTCCCAGGTCCCGCCGCGCTCGATCTGGAACTCGCGCTCGGAGACGTCGTGCGCCACCGCGTACCCCGCGACGTGCGCGAGCGCCTCCTCATGGGACTCCAGATAGCGGGCCGTACGGCCGATCACGACCGCCAGCTCCACCTCCCAGTCCGTCTTGACCGAGTTGCGCGGCACGAGCACCGTGTCGGTCGGGCCGACCACCGTGTCCGCCGCCTTGAAGAAGATCACCGGCTCGGCGGGCGGCTCGGCGCCGGTCTCGCGCGCGTGGTCGTGGTAGTTCAGGCCGATGCACACGACCTTGCCGATCCCGGCCAGCGGGGGTCCGACGCGCAGTCCGTCGGCGTCCAGCGCGGGCAGCTCACCGGCGTCGGCGGCGGACCGGATCCCGCCGAGCGCCGCGGTGTCCGCGAGCAGCGGCCCGTCGATGTCCGTGACGACGCCCGACAGATCCCGGAGCGTCCCGTCGGCGTCGAGCAGCGCCGGCCGCTCCGCCCCTGCCGTACCGACTCGCAGCAGCTTCATGATCACAGTCTCCCTCGATCGCGGCGTCCTGACCGACGGGTGCAGCCATCGGAGGACTGGTCGATCCTCCAAGCTCGGCGTCCAGTCCGCAATACCCAGTTCACGGACTGGACCGCCACCGCTCCGCGCCTCCGGCGTGACCCGCCGGACGGGCCCTGGGGTCCGCCCGCCGGACCGGCCCTAGACGAGGGCCGCCGTCGCCGGTGCCGCGCCCGGCATGTCGCGGTACAGCACGGCCCGCTCGACCGCGCTCCACGTCGTGCTGGTCACCACGTACAGCGCGGCGGCCAGCGGCACCACCGCGACCGTGAAGAGCGTGAAGAAGGCCATGAACGGCATGATCTTGTTGATCGCGCCGAGTCCGGGCACCTGCGTGCCGTCCGCCGCCGGAACGGCGGACGCCGTGGACGCGGACGTGGCGGCGGACGCTGAACCGGCGGCCATCATCGCCTTGGTGCGCCGGAAGTTGAAGGTCGCGACCACGGCGACGAGCGCGAACAGGCAGAGGTAGACGAGCCCCTGCGCCCCGAGGATCCCGCCGTCGCCCAGCGCGTCCGCCCACCGGTCCCCGAGCGGGGCCGAGAACAGCGTGTGCCCGAGCAGCGCGTTGGCGTCGCCGCCGATCGTCGTGCTGGAGAACAGGTGGTAGAGGAGGAAGAAGGCCGGCATCTGGAAGAGGCTGGGCAGGCACCCGGACAGCGGGGACACCTTCTCCTCGGCGTGCAGCGCCAGCACCGCCTTCTGGAGCTTCTCCGGGTGCTTGCCGTGCTTCTTGCGCAGCTCGGCGATCTGCGGCTGGAGCCGGGCCCGCGCCCGCTGTCCGCGCGCGGATGCCCGGGACAGGGGGTGCACCAGGAGCCGTACGAGCGCGGTGAACAGGACGATCGCGGCGGCCGCCGCCGAGGCGTGGAACAGCGGCTGGAGCAGGTCGGCGAGGTGCTCGACCAGACTGGCGAAAACGGACATGAAAGCGGACATGGGTGAGCCCTCCGGGGGTCTCGTCGTGCCGGACGTACGGATGTCGGCATGACGGCCCGCGCGGGGTACGCGGTGGTGAACTGAGCGTGGATCCCTACGCGGCGGCCGTCAGGAGGGCCCGCCCGGGCGCTCGGGGACGCCTGCGCCCCGATGCGTCGGGATCACGCTGCGGCAGGAAGGCCGTACGGTGCTCGCGGTCGCGGATGGCCGTCCGTACGTGCGTACGCGGTACGGCGGGCGCGCAGCGCGAGGCCACGAGCGCGCAGGCGGCGAGCGCGGAGCCGGCCGCAGCGGTGGCGGTGAACGCGACGGCGACGGCCGCGGTGAGGCTGCCGCTGTCGAGCACGGCCACCTGGACGAGAAGCAGGAGCAGCAGCGCGGCGGGGCGCATGTTCGCCCAGGTCCGGATCATCGGCCGCTCCCCCTTCGTACGCGTCGCGGTCCTGCCGTACGCGGTGTGGTCCTGCCCTACGCGGTGCGGTCCTGTCGTACGCCTCGGTCGTGGCGTACGCGTCGGTCCCGTCGTGCGCGTAGCGGTCCTGCCGTTATACAGGATCCGCCTCGAGCGGCTGAAGGAGGCGTCTGGGCGCGAGCAGTGCCCGGCTGACCGGATTCGCCGGGTCCGGGTCGAGTCCGGGGCCCGGCGTCATCTCGACGTCCGGGACGGGGACGATGATTCCGCAGGCGGGGCACTCGCCGTACGGGCCCAGCTCGGTGCCGCAGTCCGCGTGCCGGAAGTGGCGCAGCTGCGTCTCGGAGTAGTGCTCGCGGCCCCAGAGGCCGAGCGAGCGCAGCGTGGGCCACAGGGCGATGCCGCGCTCCGTCAGCACGTACTCGTCGCGCGGCGGCGACTCCTGGTAGCGGCGCTTTTCGAGGACGCCCTCGGTGGTCAGCGTCTGGAGGCGGGCGGCGAGGACCGCGCGCGGGATCCCGAGGTGGACGAGGAAGTCGTTGTAGCGCCGTACGCCGTAGAGCGCGTCGCGCACGACGAGGAGTGTCCACCGCTCGCCGACGACCTCGAGCGCGCGGGCGATCGAGCACTCCTGCGTCGCGTAGTCCTTGCCCAGAGCCATGGCCCCACTGTAGCCACTTTTCGACACGTAGGTTCAATGAGCGAACCTTAGGTGCTACCTTCGTCGCATACCTTCAGTTCATTGACCGAACCTACTCATCGAAGGCCAGGCCATGTCCCAGCTCGACCGCACCGCAGTCACCGCCCCCGCCCGCCGGGCGGCCCCGGCGCGGGAGACCCCGCGCGGGGCCGCCACCCTCGCCGTCACCAGCGCCGCCACCGCCCTGGCCCTGATGACGTACACCGCGCCGATGGTCACGCTCCCCGACACCGCCGCCGCGCTGCACACCTCGGTCTCCGCCCAGGCTTGGCTGCTCAACGGCACGCCGCTGGGCCTCGCCGCGCTGCTCCTGGTCGCCGGCAGCCTCGCGGACGACTACGGCCGCCGCCGGATCTTCCTGTCCGGCACGGTCGCCCTCGGCATCACCACCGCACTGGGCGCGCTCGCCGGCTCGACCTGGCTCTTCACGCTGGCCCGGATCGCCCAGGGCGCGGCGAGCGCGGCGATCCTCGCCAGCAGCCTGGGCCTGCTGGTGCACGCCTTCCCGACCCCGCGCGGCCGGCTGCACGCGACCGGCGTGTGGGGCGCGTTCGTCAGCGGCGGCATCGCGGTCGGCCCGCTGCTCGCGGGATCCCTGCCCAACTGGCGTACCGCGTACGGGATCCTGGGCGCCGCCCTGCTGGTCGTCGCGGCCCTCGGGGCCCGCGCGCTCACCGAGTCCCGCGCGCCCCGCGGCGGACGCCCCGACCTCGCGGGCGCCCTCGTCTTCAGCCTCGCGCTGGCGTCGCTGGTGGCCGCGCTGACCCTGGGCCGCGACGGGTGGCTGCGCGCGCCGGTGGGACTGCTGTTCGCCGCGGCCGTGCTGCTGACCGCCGTCTTCGTCGCCGTCGAGCGGCGCGGCCGGGCGCCGATGATCGACCTCGGTCTGCTCCGGCGGCCGCGCTTCCTGGCCTCGTCCGCGGGCGGTCTGTTCACGGGTCTGGCCGTGATCGGCCTGTTCAGCTATCTGCCGGCGCTGCTCCAGCAGACGCTCGGGCTGTCGGCGATGGACACCGCGTGGCTGTTCCTCCTGTGGTCCGGGCTGTCCTTCGCGGTCGCGCTCCAGGCCAGGCGCCTCGCGGGCCGGGTCTCGCCGCGCCACCAGCTGGCCCTGGGGTTCGCGCTGCACGGCGCCGGCTCGCTGGCCATGCTGGGCGCGGTCGACGCGGGCTCCTGGGTACGCCTGCTGCCGGGGCTGCTGGTCGCCGGCGTGGGCAGCGGCCTCCTCAACGCCGCGCTGCCGCTGCTGTCCGTGGAGGCGGTCCCGGCCGAGCGCGCGGCGATGGGCTCGGGCGCGCAGCAGACCTTCCGGTACATCGGCTCGTGCGCCGGGGTCGCCCTGACCATCGCGCTCGTGACCTCCCAGGGCTCCTTCGCCCGCGGCGCGGACCTCGCCATGGCGGTCTCGGCGGGCCTCGCCGCGGTGGCGACCGTCAGCGTGCTGGTGCTTCGGGACCGGGGCTGACCACCGCTTCGGGGGCGGGGCTGACCGCGAGGACCTCGTCGTCGGGCCGCTCGTCGCCGCGGGCGCCGGCGCCGGTGTACGCCACGACGAGCGCGACCGCGAGATTGACCGCCAGCGCGACGATCCCGGCGTTCACCCCGAACACGGGATCCCGGTCGCTGAACACCAGCCAGCACACCAGTGCGCCGCCGGCCGCCAGCCCACTGAGCGCCGCCGTGAGCGTGAACCGCCGCCACACCAGCCCGAGCAGCAGCATCGGCACGAGCTGCGCCATCCCCTCGTACGAGATGAGCGACAGCCGTACGAGGGTGTGGGGCGCCGTGTACGTCATGATCAGCGCGATCGCGCCGGCGACCACGACGACGGCCTGCGAGGCGAGCTTCTGCCGCTCGCGCCACCGGGGCACGAGCGAGAGCACGCTCCGTCCCCACATCGTGCCGATGACCAGCATGAACACGGCCATCGGCACGATGGAGGAGAGGGCCGCGGCGACCCCGATGACCCCCACGGCCCAGGCCGGCAGGGAGTCCACGACCAGCCGGAACAGCGCGAGGTTGGACCCGGCGCCGGTCAGCCCCGGGACGACGAAGAGCGCGGCCATGCCCAGCAGCATCGGCACGAAGAGCAGCACGTTGTACGCGGGCAGCCAGATCGCGTTGCGGCGCAGGGCGTCCCCGTCGCGGGCGCCGAGGTAACCGGCCACGGTGGTAGGGAAGATGACCACGGTGAGCGCGTTGAGGAGCGAGGTGGTGATGAACCACGGGGTGCCCAGGCCGCTGTCGCCGCCGCCGTGCCCGGGCAGGGTCAGCCACTCCCGCTTCTGTGTGACGAGCCGGTCCAGGAAGTCGCCGTACCCGTCGAAGTAGTGCAGCGGGACGTAGACGGCGAGGAAGGCGAGGGTCCCGATGACGAGCACGTCCTTCAGCACGGAGACCCACGCGCTGCCGCGCAGCCCGCTGACGACGACGAAGCCGGTGGTGACGGCGAACGCCACGAAATAGGCCCAGTTGAGGCTGACGGCCCCGTACGAGATGGTCGAGACGACCACGCCCATGCCGGTGATCTGGAGCTGGATATAGGGCAGCAGACAGACCGTGGCGAGGACGGCGACCAGCGCTCCGGCCCAGGGGCGGCCGTACCGGTGGGCGACCATGTCGGTGATGCCGACGAGGCCGTGACGCCGGGCGTACCCGTGGAGCATGGGGCCCGCCACGTACCCCACCGCGTATCCGCAGGACATGTACGCGACGACGTAGAGGACCGGGGCGCCGTAGTTGTACCCCCAGCCGGCCGCCCCCAGATAGCTGAAGCTGGTGTACGACTCCCCCGCCATCAGCACCCAGATGAACACGGCCCCGAGGCTGCGCCCGCCCACCGACCATTCGGCGAGCCCGCCCTGGCCTCCGCCGCGGCCGCGCACGGCGAGCAGACCCAGGGCGACGGTGGCGACCATGAAGACGCCGAACACGGTGGTGGCGACAGTGGAGTTGCTCATGCCCGCCCGGCCCCCCGCTCCTTCTTGTCCCCGCGCCAGGTCAGCCAGACGGCGAGCGGGGTGAGCACGGTCGCCCCCAGCAGCCAGACGAAGAGGAACGGCAGACCGAGCAGCACCGGGTCGACCCGGTTCACGAACGGCAGCACCCCGAGGAAGAGGACGAAGGGCGTCAGGAGCCACAGATGGTGGAGACGTGGTTTCACATGAGAGGACCTTAGCGAGGCCGCATGGAGCGCAGCTGCCCCCACACCACCAGGCGGTACCGGGAGGTGTACTCGGGGGTGCAGGTGGTGAGGGTGATGTAGTACCCGGGCTCGTCGTACCCGTACGAGGGCCGCACGCTGCTGCGGGGCGTGGCGCGGATGACCCCGCCGTCCCTCGCCGAGGTCTGCGGAAGGGTCTTGTCGACGGTGTACGTGTAGACGGCGGCCGCGGTCTCCACCTGGATCGTGTCGTGGAGCCGGAGCCGGTTGAGGTACCGGAAGGGCTCGCCGTGGGTGTTCCGGTGCCCGGCGAGCGCGAAGTTCCCTGCCCGGCCGGGCTGTTGGGTCCCCGGATAGTGGCCCACGTACCCCTTGTTGAGCACGTTCGGCTTGCTGACCCCCTCGGCGACGGGGACGCGGAGCGCGAGCCGGGGGATGGTGAGGACGGCGTAGGCCTGGGACCAGTGGGGCTGTTGGGGGGCGGCGGGGGTGGTCTCGCGCTTCCCGCCGGTGGGGGCGGATCCGCTGTCGCCGGTGCCCCTCTTCCCGGTGCCGCTGTCTGCACCGGGTGCCGAGCCGTTCGGGGTGCCCTGGGCCGGCCGGTCCCACTCCCGCTCCAGTGCCTCGACCTTGCGCTCGGCTCCCTGCCTGGCCTGCCGGTTGGTCCACCACAGCTGGTGCGCGACGAGGAGCAGCAGCACCACGCCGACGGTGACGAGCACCTCGCCGCCGCTCCACAACACTCGCCGGTACGCGGCCCGTCGCCGCCGCGTGGCGTGGTGCACGATCCCGGGAGCCCGCATCCGTACGCCTCCTTCACCGGGGGCGCAGGATAGGGGGTGCTTGCGGAAGTCTCCAGGGGTGGAAGTCTCAAGGGGCAGGGCGAGGCGGGGCGGGGCGGGAGCCAGGGTGTCCGGCTGCCCTGGTGCCCTGGTGCCCGGTACCGGGGGCGGTCACAACTCACGGGCCGCATAGGCTCCCCAGCCATGAGTGCGTATTGGTTCCTGGCCCTGATCCCCTTCATCGCCGGTCTCGCCGTAACGGGGCAGCAGGGCATGACGGCCGTCACCGAACACGTGCTGCGCCGCACCGCCCGCTGCAAGGAGGGCGTGGTCACCGGTCACCTGGCGTCCCGGGAGGCGACGTACGCCGCTCTGCACCCCGTCGTCCGCTGGACCGGTGACGACGGGAAGGAGTACGAGCGGGCGGTCCCCGACACCGTCAGCGCCCACGCCCTGCCGGAGGGCAGCCGGGTGCGGCTCCTGTGCACCCCGGGCGCCCCCGACTCGGTGGCCCTGGACACACCGGACCGCTACCGGTCGGCGGTGCTGGGCGTGTGGGCCGGCGTCCTGCTGTGGGCGGGTTCGCTGACGGCGGTCCTTATCCGCATCGCAACACTGCTGCCGGACGGCTACTTCTGATCCGTCCCTGGCCTGCGACGACGTACCCCGCCCCGCCCCGCGGCCCTATCCGTAGGGCCTACCCCTCGGGGTCCACCTCTCCGCCTGCCCCTCCTCACCGTCCCTCCTCACCGTCCCTCCACCTCCCCCTCCTCTTGTCCCTCGGCCTGTCCCTCCTCTTGTCCCTCGGCCTGCTCTCGACCGTCCCTGGCCTGCAGGGATCTCTTTTTCGTGGGGCAACGGCAGTACGGTGTCACCCATGCGCCCCGACACGTCTGCCGAAAACGTCGACCACAACGCCGAAGCAGCCCGCCTGGAACGTACTGCCGGCCTCTACCCCGAGGACGCCGAACACCTGCTCGTGCAGGCTGCGGCCCACCTCGAACTGTCAGGCGAGCGCCCGCGCGCGACGTCGCTCTACGACAGCCTGCTGTCCTCCTCCACTCCGCTGGAGAACCCTCACCTGGTACGGGCCCTGAAGGCGGCCAACCTGTGGGAGTACGGCCATGAGGCCGAGGCGAGGGCGATCATCGAGGGCGTCCGCGCGTCGTCCCCCCGGGACCCGGCGGCCTGGGTGATCGTGGCGGAGGCCCTGGAGTCGCACGACGAGCTGGAGGCGGCGCAGGAGACGTTCACGCAGGGCGCCCAGCTTCTCCTCGCCGGCGTGTCCGAGCCGCCGTACGCGACGCATCCCCTTCTCTTCGGCCGCCACCGGGTGCGCCGCATGCTCGGACTCGGTCACGACGAGTGGGACGCGCTGGCGGACACGCTGCACACGGCGCCGGTGTCCCTGGACGAGCTCCACGACCCCAAGCGGGTCTGGTCCCTCGGCTCGAACAACCCGGCCGAGCTCCAGGCCGAGATCGCCCGTCTCCAGTCCGAACTCACCACGGCCCGCGAGGCCCTCTCCCGCCCGTTCCCGGTCGCGATCCTCCACTGGCCGGCGCCCGAACTGACAGAACTCCTGTCGGCGTACCCGACCCTCTCCGAGGAGTACCCCTCCCACGAGGAACACCTCGCGACCATAGAGGCCTCCCTCCGCGAACTCGCCGCCTCCGGCACCCCGAACCTGGGCATCGTCACCGGCACGGTCCCGTCGTACGAGGCCTTCGCCGCCTCGGAAGCGTCATCCCCGGCCGACGCGACCCTGCTACCGCAGTACGCGACGACCCTGGCGGCCCGAGGACGAGCGGTCACCTGGCCCCCGCAGCGGGGGGATGGCTGCTGGTGCGGGTCGGGGCGGGGGTATGGGGAGTGCCACGGGAAGGCCGCCTGACCGAAAGCTCAACGCACCTCACCGGCATGACGGAAGTGCTCGCAGGTCTCCCCTGGTCCCCTTCGAACCCTTCTGCCATGCGCTCTGCAAGGTCTATCCCGGGAGAGCTCCAGGAAGACACTGCAGATCGAACTGGCAAATCTTGATTTCAGAGCCATCGGGCGCTAGTGACTTAGAAACTGCCGTACGGACGGCCGTTATCTCGTACAGGCCGTCGTACCTGTAGTCATCTTTAAGCGAGTACTGAGGATCTCCTTCGTAGCCACGAATGACACGAATGGGATATTTGCGATCAAAGCTGAGCTTGAGAGCCGCATTGTCCTCATACGTCCATGACTGGCTACGCAGCAGCTTCCCATCCTCGGTCTTGTCCCGGCCAGGCGAGGCACCCGTATATCTCACCCACGTGCCATGGTCCTCGTCATCCTCGTACCCGCCGTGCAGCACGATGGCGTCCCCCACTTTGCTGCCGTCCTCGTCTATCAGCCAAGAGATGCCGTTCTGGTTGGTTCGGTGCAACTTGGCTCGCAACACGTCTATCCGCCGATGAAAGACCGCCCCCGGATCTACACCCTCGATATGACCGATGACTCGTTCGATTTCCATGCACCCATACTGCGACGAAGTCGATCACTCAAGTCAGACCTGTGGCGAGAGTTGACCGATAATGACGCATGGGCCTTCCGGATCAAACCCTTCGATCCGAGTGTCAGTGCCCCCTGTTACACATGGGCACAGCTGTCCGGGCGACCAAGGGAGCCAGAGTGTCCGAGTCGGGGGATCTGACGCCGCCTGCCGTGGGGCTGTACGAGGAGCTCATCACGGTGCGCTTCGAGCAGAAGTTGAAGGAGTTCGCCCACCTCGGATGGCATCCCCTGAGCGACATGGTGGGAGCCGAGTCCGTTCCTCACGTTCTGGCCAGACACATCGCCCAGACGGTGCGACGCGTCCTGCAAGGCCTGCCAGCCGCGGAGCGGGTGCACGCGACCAACCACATCTTGGAATCCATTAGCACTCTCGAAGGGGCACAGGAGTGGGTGGACCTGGTAGCCGACGGGCCTCGTCAACTCCTGGCGCTGACACGGCAGGAGGCTCCCGGCGTCTTTGCCGTACGCCCAGGTATCCCGCTCTCCGACACCGCACTCATCACCAACGCACCCGAGGACCCCAACCTCGGCTTCGAGCTGCGTGCCGAACTCGCCACCGCTGACCGGGTTGACCTGCTCTGCGCCTTCGTCAAGTGGCATGGTCTGCGCATCATCGAGCAGTCCCTAAAAGCCGCGCATGAGCGGGGCGTTCCTATACGTGTCATCACGACGACGTACATCGGAGCGACCGAGCGGCGGGCGTTGGATCGGCTGGTACAGGAGTTCAAGGCCGAGGTCAGGATCAATTACGAGACGCGATCCACGCGGCTCCACGCCAAGGCGTGGCTCTTCCGTCGCACGAGTGGCTACGACACGGCGTACGTCGGCAGCTCCAACCTCTCCAAGGCCGCGCTCCTCGATGGTCTGGAGTGGAACGTCCGGCTGTCTTCCATTGCCACCCCCGACGTCTTGCGAAAGTTTGAAGCGACCTTTGCGGCCTACTGGAGCGATCCATCGTTCGAGGCGTACGACCCCGAGGCGGACGGAATCCGCTTGACGGAGGCATTGGCAATCGCAGGGGGTAGCTCCCCGACCTCCGCCGCTGACCGCAGGATCACCCTGTCCGGCCTGGAGGTACGGCCGTATCCGCATCAGCGCGACATGCTGGAGCGACTGGAAGTCGAGCGGGAGGTTCATGACCGGCACCGGAACCTGCTGGTGGCGGCGACCGGCACAGGCAAGACGGTCATGGCGGCACTCGACTACAAACAACTACGAAAGAAGCATGGCCGCGACCTGCGCCTGCTGTTCATCGCCCACCGCAAGGAGATCTTGCAGCAGTCCTTGCGGACCTACCAAGACGTCCTGGTCGACCCAAACTTCGGCGAACCCCTCCACAGCGGAGAGATCCCCGAGCGTTGGACGCATGTGTTCGCCAGCGTGCAGTCGCTGAACACACGAGCGCTGGATCGACTCGATCCCCGTCACTTCGATGTGATCGTGATCGATGAGTTCCACCATGGGACATCACCGACGTATCGGAAAATCCTTGATCACTTCCAGCCGGCAGAGCTGCTCGGGCTGACAGCAACACCCGAGCGCATGGACGGCAAGACCATCCAGGACGAGTACTTCGACGGCCGGATTGCTGCCGAAATGCGTCTATGGGAGGCCCTGGAGAACGACCTTCTCAGCCCTTTCCACTACTTCGGAATTAGCGACAACACTGACCTCAGCACGGTGGAGTGGAAGCGCGGGGCATACGAAGCGAGCGCGCTCAACAACGTGCTCAGCAGCAACGTCACACGAGCGCGTCTGATTGTGAAAGCTGTCGAGGAAAAGATCGCCGAGCCAGGCACCATGCGGGCACTGGGCTTCTGCGTATCAGTCACCCACGCGCGCTTCATGGCGGAGCGCTTCCGCGCCGCCGGCCTCAACGCCATTGCTCTGTCCGGCGAAACTCCAGCTGAGCAACGCAAGCAGGCACTCGCCGACCTCAGGTCGGGAGCGCTGCAGGTGATCTTCTCGGTCGATCTCTTCAATGAAGGGCTCGACATCCCTGACGTAGACACGCTGCTCCTGCTACGCCCTACCTCAAGTGCGACGCTTTTTCTTCAGCAACTCGGTCGAGGCCTGCGCCGCACCGAGGACAAGGCGGTGCTGACCGTTTTGGACTTCATCGGCCAGCACCGCAAGGAATTCCGATTCGAGAATCAGTTCCGAGCCCTGACCAACCTGACTCGCAAGCGACTACTGGACAACATCGCGCAGGATTTCCCGCAACTCCCCTCCGGCTGCCAGATCATCCTTGAGGAGAAGGCCAAGAAAACAATCATCGCCAACATCAAGGACCAGCTCGGCGTCAATGTCACCGCGCTGGCCCGAGAGGTGGCCGACTATGCCGAGCCGAAGCTCAGCCGCTACCTCTACGAGAGCGGCCGCGAACTCAAAGAGCTCTATCGAGGCAGCGGGAACTCATGGACTGGGCTGCTCCGCCGATCTGGTCTCTTGAAAGCAGCAGCACCCGAAGGGGAAGCCCCGCTACTCAAACGCATTTCCGCCTTCCTTCACGTGGACGATCCACTGCGGGTGGCGGCGTACACACGCATGTTGGAGGACGACGCTCCCGACTACGGCATGCTCGACGAGCAGGGGCAGGCCTACGCTCGCATGCTCTTCTTCCAGCTATGGCCCCTCGGCGGAGTCACCCGCAAAGGCTTCGCAGATTACGATGCCGGGTTTGCAACTCTGCGGGACCAAACCGCCGTACGCAGCGAACTGCGCCAGGTCCTGGAACACAACCTCGCCCACACTGAGCACGTCCCCATCCCCCTTCTTGGAGTAGGCGGTCAGAGTGGCATCCCCCTCACCGTGCACGCCTCGTACAGCCGTGAGGAGATCCTCCCAGCATTGGGCCAGTCCTACATTGGCGGCTTCATGCCCGGCGACTTTCGTGAGGGCGTGAAGTGGTGCGAGTCGATCAAGACCGACGCCCTCCTCATCACGCTAGACAAGGACGAGAAGGACTTCTCCCCACAAACCCGCTACCACGACTACGCACTGAACGAGACGCTCTTCCACTGGGAGTCACAGAACCAGACCTCGGAGACGTCCCCGACCGGCCTCCGCTACCAGCGTCATGTTGCCGAGGGAAGCCACGTCCTACTCTTTGTCCGCCGCTACAAGAACACTGACATCGGCGGCGCTCAGCCATGGATGCTGCTTGGCCCTGCCGAGTATGTCGAGCACACGGGGAGCAAGCCGATGTCGATTACGTGGAACCTGAAGCACCAGATGCCGGCGGAGGTCTGGACGTATTCGGCTATCGCAGCCGGGTGACTCCGACTAGCTGTCCCGTAACTGCTGGTCACGGGTGAGACGATCTTGTCGTGTCTGGTGTGATCACGGCAGCAGGCTCCACTTCGAGACACAGGTGGGAAAACTGGCGCGCCAGGCTGACACTTCTCGTGCCAGCATGCGGCACCACTGAGCGGAGGAGGCCGGCGGCCAAGCCGCCTCGGCCTCATAGGGCGTCTGGGCCCGGTTCAGCAGTCGTCCGGGCCTCGACCATGCGCAGTGGTCCACCAGGCCGTCGCGGCGACGAGGTCGACACCTCAGTACTGCGCCTCGCTACCCTGCCTCCATGATTCGCGCAGTGGTCTTCGACGTCGGTGAATGCCTCGTGGACGAGACCCGGGAGTACGGGACCTGGGCCGACTGGATGGGGGTGCCGCGGCATACCTTCCACGCGATGTTCGGTGCAGTGATCGCCCAAGGACGCGACTACCGCGAGACCTTTCAGGAGTTCCAGCCTGGCTTCGATCTCTACGAGGAGCGGGACCGACGGGCCGCCGCCGGGCAGCCGGAGACGTTCGGCGAGGAGGACCTGTACGAGGATGTCCGCCCAGCCCTCGCGCAACTGCGTGCCGACGGACTGTGGCTCGGCATCGCAGGCAACCAGACCGTGCGAGCAGGGCACATCCTTCGTTCGCTGTTCTCCGATGCCGTGGATCTGATCGGCACCTCGGACGACTGGGGCGCAAGCAAGCCCGACCCCGAGTTCTTCAAGCGCGTGGCCAACGTGGTGCCGTTCGACGTCGACGAGATTCTCTACGTAGGAGATCGTTGCGACAACGACATTCGCCCCGCAGTCGAGGCTGGCATACATGCCGCGCTCATCCGCCGCGGGCCGTGGGCAACGATCCAGTGGACCAGCGCCGAGGCTCGGGAGGTGCCCACCTTCCGCGTCGGCAGCCTCCTCGAACTCTCCGGCCTGATCATCGGTTTCAACGGCTCAGCGCGCTGACTGTCGTCGACCATCCGTAGAGGCGGTCGTCGAGATCGCGAACGCAGCGCTCGTGCTGATACGGAGTGAGCGTGCGCCGAACTTCTCGTACGCGGTCCATGCCGGTCGCGTACCAGGTGAGCCCGAGCTGGTCGAGGGCTCGGCCCGCGTAGTCACACGCCTTCTCCGGATTGCCGGACGCGGCTTCAACGGCGGCCAAGTCACTGAATACGACAGTCCGTTGCTTGTCCTCGCTTGCGGGCATCTCTTCCAGAACCCTCATCAGCGTCTCTCGGGCTTGAGGAAGATGTCCGGCAACCAACTGAGTGTTCCCCTTGAAAGCCGCCAGGCGAGCTGGAGAGAACCAGTCCATCCACAGAGGGGATGGATGCTCACCACCCGTGGTGAGCACGTCCTCGGCGTGACCGATCAAGTGCAGCGCCGTTCGTGTGTCCCCGCACCGGGTCTCGCATTCCGCCTCTACGGCATCGAGCCACGCAAGGAACTCCGCTGAGGCGGGGGCGCGACGGGCGTACGTGCGGGCGGCAACCATTCGTTCCAGGGCCCCGTCCAGATCACCTGCCCAGCCGGGGACGAACGCCATGTGCGCGATGACTGCCGAACCGAGCAGCGGGTCGTCGGCCTCGCCCGCAGCCTGAAGGGCCAAAAGGAATGTGTCGTTCGCGCTGCCCGGTTCCCGGCGGTCGAAGAACTCGATCCGCCCCGCCAAGAGGTAGGACTCCGCAAGTGCCGCGGCGACTGTACGGCGTGTGGAGGCTTCCGTCTCCGGCAGCAACGCGCATCCCAAGGCGGCATGTGCGAGCACGGCGGGGTGCAACTTGGCCGGGGCGACGGTCCAGTACAAACGTCGATGCGATCGAGTCACCGCTTCGAAGTCCGCCCCGGCCGTGGCGGGTTGCCTCGTGGCAGCTGTCCGCCCTGGTACTGCTGCGAGGCCCACGGCGGCTGCACCACCGGCCACGAGTGTGCGACGAAGGCGGTCGGGTTGCACCCCTTCGGAGCCCCACGGAGGCGTGAAGCCGAGGGACTCCATGTCCTGTCCCAGCAAATGGACCAGGATCCGCTGGCAGTCCGGTTGTGGCCACGGAGGCGTGTCCGACTCCCAGCGCCTGACCTGACGCACGCCGATCGACAACCCACGCATGCCGAACTGGCCGGCCGTTCTCGTCAGAGCGTCGGCCAGATCCTGCTGCGAGTTGAAGCCTGCCGACACACGAGCGGCCTTCAGACGGACGTTGCCACTAGGGCGAGCCATGGGGTCCCTCCTTAGGGAGACTGCACCGACCGTCCCACAGTAAGTCCGACACAAGGCATCGAGTCACCCCTTGGCGCCAACTAGGCCCTACTAACGTCCTCTTGAAGCCCGCCTAAAGTCCTGTAATGCGGCGCCCCGTGCGTACACGCTGGACCCACAAGCCGGCCACTGACGAAGACAGGGGTACACCGTGGGCATGCAGCAGACGACCGAGAGAGCAATTGCCGAGTGGCTCACCAGAGACCACCCGATGCCGGAGCAGGTGTGGACGGAGTGGGCGACGATGGGTGTTGCGCTGGTGCCGCTCGGAAAGCGGTTCGCCGCAGTGCGCATGACCGCAGAGGTCGTACATGCCGCGGTCGATTCTGACGATCCCGCCCAAGTCGCTTCAGGACTGGAGGAGTTGCTCCGAGGACCTGTAGTCCATGACCGCCGAGTTGCCGGCGTGACGTACTACGCCCTCGTCCAATGCGACGCCGGTTTCGCCTGGGGACACAACGAGGTCGCACCCCGCCTTGGCGCCGGGGTGTACTTGGGAGTGCCACGCATCGGCCGTTGCGAGCCCCCCGGCACGTACTGGGTAGTGGCACCGCGACATGAGGGCCATCTGTGCAGTCCGCAGGCTGTGGCCGACCTGATCGACGCTGGTCAACAACGGATCATCCAGGGGGCGGAGCTGTGATAGCGACCCGGGATGCTCTGCACCCCTGCGCCTCGGGGACCCGGTAAGAGCCGCGCGCACGCTTGGGCTTTGCCCTGTCTCCTCCGTGCGGTCGGAGGCCGGGTGGCGGAATCGGGCTGCGGCCGGCGCCCGGCGCTCCCGGTGGATGTCCGCCGGGCGCCGGGCGCGACCATCCGCGCGGCTCGGTGCGGCGCGGAGCGTTCCTCGTCACGGAGCCGACTGCGGGCAGCCGCCTCCTCACCGGACTCCCTGCGGTCAGGCCGACTGTTTGAGTTCCGCTCGGCCGAACAACAGGGCGTAGCCGGGCGGGAGTTGGTGCAGGATGCGGTCGGTGAGGTCGTCGCCGACCAGCTGGGGCAGGACGCTCAGCACCGAGCTGACGTCCCAGCGGGCCGTGGCCGGGGTCGCGCCCGGGATACGCGGGGCGACACTCTCCACGAACTCCGCGGCGGTCAGCTTCCGGGTGGCCGGCACCCGGGAGGCGATCAGGAGTGCCGCCTCTTCGGGGAGCCGGCGCACGAGATCGACGCGTTCGTCGCCGACCACGTGGGGCCCGAGGGCCGACAGTACGACGCGGGTGCGTCGCTCGGCCTCCGCCGCTGTGGGGTACTGGCCGAACCGCCTGACCAGTTCCACCAGTTCGCGCCATCTCGTCGGGCCCGTCGAGGCCACGGGCAGCGCCGACCTGAACGGCGCCGACGTCATCGTCCTCACCGCGGCCCCAGTCACCCCCGTACTCGTACCGGCACTCGTACTCACCAGGGTCTTGTTCAGCGTTTTCATCGGGTGGTCTCCTCCGTGGACCGTTTCCGGCGGTGGCCGTGCGCCGCCCCGCGGGTCGGCATGCGCGCCCGCGGGGGCGGCGGGGCCGGAGTGGGCGCCGGTCAGCCGTTGAGCTGCCTGGGCTTGCTGCCGCCGGTGATCTGGATACGGCGGGGCTTGGCCTGTTCGGCCACGGGAATGCGCAGCGTCAGGACCCCGGCGTCGTACGAGGCGTCGATGCGCTCCGTGTCGAGGGTCTCCCCGAGGAACAGCTGACGGGTGAAGGCTCCCGTGGGGCGCTCCGACACGATCATCTCCGCGCCCTCGGGGGCGGGAGAACGGCGCTCGGCATGCACGTTCAGGACGTTGCGCTCGACGTCCAGGGCGATCGTCTCGGGATCGATGCCGGGGAGGTCGAAGTGGACGACGAAATCGTCACCGGCGCGGTAGGCGTCCATCTGCATCGCGGCTGGGCGGGCGGCGCCGAAGACCTGCTGCGTGAGTCGGTCGAATTCACGGAAGGGATCGGTGCGCATGAGCATCACAGGTCACTCCTTTCATCTGCTGGTGGGTGCGATGCCCCCTACGGCTTCTTATATAGCTCGGAGGAGGAAAATTGACAAGCCTCGACTCAAGCACGGGCTCGACCGACTCGACCGAATAGGCAGGCAGGACTGATACCAGGACCGAAGACGCAGGACCGAAGACGCAGGATCGACGCAGGATCGACGCAGGATCGACGCAGGATCGAATACACAGCAGGCGTACGGCAGTGCGTGCACGGATGGGCACGGATGGGCACGGATGGGCAATGCGCGGTGAGGGTGCCCGTCGTAGGGTGCCCGTCGTCCGGGCGACCGGCCGGCCGCGTTAGCCTCGGTTCGTTCGACAGACGGAGCAGCGGGAGGCAGCGATGGCGAAGGTACCTGCGGCGGCGGTGGCCGCGAGTGGGCTCATCGGTGGGTACGGCGTGGCCCGCTGGACCAGGAAGCGGCCGCTCGGCGGGGCGGTGCTGGCCGTCGCCGGGGCCGCGGCCGCGCAGCAGTGGCGGCAGCAGGCCGGCGGGAAGGCCGCGGGGGCGCTGAGCGTCGCGTACGTCGCCGCCTTCGCCGGGTCCCATCCGCTGGCCAAGAAGGTGGGCGCCTGGCCCGCGGTGTTCGGTGTCGCCGGCGCGGTGGCGCTCGCCTCATGGGTCGTGGCCGACCGCAACGCCTAGCCCTGGCACCGGCCAGCCATGCCCCGGCCCGGAGCCCGGGGCCCGGAGCCACCGGAGCCACCGGAGCCACCGGAGCCACCGGCACAGTGAGCCCCCGCCCCCCGGACCGCCCGGCGTCGGCCACCGTCACCGTCACGGCCACCGTCACGGTCACGGTCACCGTCACCGTCCTGATGGTCACCCCGCCGGGGTCGTTCACGACCGGGGCTTAGGATCCCGCTCATGTACGGACAGCATGAGCAGGCGGGGGCCTCCCAGGCCTACCTGGCCTCGTTGGAGGGCCGCTTGACGGCCGATGGATGCGCCACGCGATGGGAGGACTGGAACGGAGTGCCCGTGCTCGTGGGGCGGCGGGCCGATTTCCGGATGCGCTGGATGGCGACGAAGCTGCATCTGTTCACCGTGGCCGCGGCCGTTCCGGAGATAACCGTCGCGACTGTCTCGGCCTTCACCGACCAGGTGACGAAGTACGCCAAGGACCACAAGGGCGGTCTGCCGGTCGGCCTGCAGAACGGGATCGGCGCCTTCCCCGTCCTGGTCAGCGATCGGGTCGACCCGGCCGCGGTGCACTGGGCCGAGGAGCAGCAGCGCCTCAAGTTCGCCTGCATGACACGGCCCGTCGTGGTCGACAGCGGCCGCCAGTACGTGGGCATGTACCGCGGGAAGCCGGCGCTCGGCCGCGTCTACGCCTCGCACTTCATCGAGAAGGGCACCGCGTACTTCTACGGCCCCTGAGCCGACGGGACGCGTAAGCGAGCCCCGCGGGACACCCGCCCAACGGAACGCCTAAGCGAGCCCCGCGGGAGACCCAGCCGGACGCCGTAAGCCGCCGCCGCGGGACGCCCACGGCGCCCACGGCGCCCAAAGGGTAACGGCTCAGCCCCCCGCCCGCCCCCGGTGCCCCAGCACATTCACCACCCGCCCGTTCGGATCCCGTACGAAGAAGCGTCGTACGCCCCACTCCTCGTCGCGCAGGCCCCGTACGATCTCCGCGCCCGCGGCGAGCAGTCGGGCGTGGACCGCGTCGACGTCCTCGACCTCCACGCTGAGGTCGGGGACGACCGGGGCGGTCCGCTCCTCGGTGAGGAAACTGATCTGGGCGGTGGGGTTGGCGGGTGAGGCGAGGGTCATGACCCAGCCCTGGTTCATGACCTCCTCGAAGCCCAGCAGGCCGTAGAAGTCGCGGTTCTCCCCCATCGCCTGCTCGGACTCGACGTGGATGTCCGGAACGATCCTGCGGACAGTCATGGAGAGCGGCTCCTCACACGTCACGGACCCGGGCCGGGCCGGCACCGGGACTCCTCGGCACCCGTCACAGACTCAAGCGAGCACGAGCACGAGTCATACGTCCACGACGTCATACGTCCACGAGTCATACGTCACAGACGCGGGTCAGTACGAATTCCTCGTCGGCCAAGTCCGCCAAGTCTGCCCTGAACTGCCGTGCCACCGCCGCCACTACGAGGACCGCGGCCGCGATCAGGAGCGTGCAGAACGCCCATGCCAGGGGCCACGCCGACGCGAACCCGTCCGGCGGCCCGGGGTGGGTGCGCAGGGAGACGTACATCAGGGCCGCCGAAGGCACCGCCACCAGCAGCAGCGGCCAGGCGAGCGCGTCCCGGCGGCCGAAGTAGGCGGCCAGCAGGAGCAGGGCGACGGCGAGCAGCAGGACGCCGACGCCGGTCACCGGGGTCGTCTCCTGTACGGAGTCCGCGCTCTGGACGCGGTTGCGCAGATCCCAGGGGAGGCAGAGGAGATACGCCGCCGCGGCGAGGGCGGCGCCGAGTGCGCGCGTCAGCCAGCGTTCCGGCCAGGGGCGCGTCCGCAGGGGGCTCAACAGCTTCTCGGTCATACCTGCGAGCGTCCCGCGGGCGGCGGGAGGCCGACAGAGTACGCGTACTCAGACCGGCCGCCCGCCTGCTTCACCCTCGCGGCTTCAGGTCGCCGGCGCCGAGGCCGGCCCCGGCGGCTTCCCCGATGACTTCGCCACGGACAGCGGGGTGGCGATGTCCTCCAGGGACCGGCGTTCCGCGTTCACCGCGAAGACCGCGGCGACCAGCCCCGCCGCGCACATCAGCCCCGCGCCGATCTGGAAGGCGAGCACCGTGTCGCCGACCACGCCGGACTCGGTGAGGTCCGCGAAGACGAGCGGGCCGCTGATACCGCCGGCGGCGGTGCCGAGCGCGTAGAAGAAGGCGATGGCCATGGCCCGGGTCTCCATCGGGAAGATCTCCGAGACCGTCAGATAGGCGCTGGAGGCGCCTGCCGAGGCGAAGAACAGCACCACGCACCAGCAGGCCGTCAGCGTCGTCGCGCTGAGCGAGCCGCGGTCGAAGAGCCAGGCGGTGCCGAACAGCAGGATGCCGGAGAGCAGATAGGTCGAGGAGATCATGATGCGCCGACCGACCGTGTCGAAGAGCTTGCCGAGCAGCAGCGGGCCGATGAAGTTGCCGGCGGCGATGACGGCGAAGTAGTAGCCGGTGCGGTCGGAGGGCACGTCGTAGAACTTGGTGAGGATGGCGCCGAAACCGAAGGTGATCGCGTTGTAGAGGAACGCCTGGCCGATGAAGAGCGAGAGGCCGAGGGTGGCCCGCTTCGGGTAGCGCCCGAAGACGGTCTTGGCGATCAGGCCGAAGCCGATGCTCTTGCGCTGTTCGATGGTGATCTCACGGTCCGGCTGCGGCAGCGGTTCGCCCTTCTCCTCCTCGATCTCGCGTTCCACGGAGGAGACCAGCTCGTCGGCCTCCTCGCCGCGGCCGTGGATGAACTGCCAGCGCGGGCTCTCCGGGACGTGCCGCCTGACCAGCAGGATGACCAGGCCCAGTACGACGCCGAGGGCGAAGGTCAGCCGCCAGCCGAGGTCCTTGGGGAAGATGCTGGTGTTCAGCATCACGACGGACAGCAGGGCACCGCCGATCGCGCCCAGCCAGTAGCTGCCGTTGATGATCAGGTCGACCCGGCCGCGGTACTTCGACGGGATCAGCTCGTCGATCGCCGAGTTGATGGCCGCGTACTCGCCGCCGATGCCGAAGCCGGTGAGGAAGCGGAAGGTGAAGAACCACCAGGGCGAGAAGGACAGCGCGGTCAGGGCCGTCGCCGCGAGATAGACCACGAGGGTGACCATGAACAGCTTTTTGCGGCCGAAGCGGTCGGTCAGCCAGCCGAAGAACAGCGCGCCCGCGCAGGCCCCCGCCACGTACAGGGCCGCCGCGAGACCCGTGACCTGTGCGGAGGAGACGGCAAGACCGCTGCCCTCCTCGGAGAGGCGGCTGGCGATGTTGCCGACGGTGGTGACTTCCAGACCGTCCAGGATCCACACGGTGCCCAGGCCGATCACGATCATCCAGTGCCAGCGGGACCACGGCAGCCGGTCGAGGCGGGCCGGTACGGCGGTGGTGACGGTTCCCGTGGCGGCGGGCACAGAGGCCGGCGTATCGGATGCTGTCATGGCTCCCTCTCCGTTGAGTGACCCGTGGGTGACCTCATCCAGAGTGCCCTGATCCGCGCGTCCCACGCCCGGCGAGCGGCGTGTCCGCACGGCCCCCGGCGGACGGGGACCGCAGCCCACAGGGGTTCAGCCGCCGGCCCGGGAAATCACGCTCCCAGCGCTCGCGACACCACGTAGATGAGCAGTCCGGCCAGCGAGCCCACCACCGTGCCGTTGATCCGGATGAACTGCAGATCACGGCCGATGTGGGCCTCGATCTTCTTCGTCGTGTGCTCGGCGTCCCAGCCCGCGACGGTGTCGGTGATCAGGGAGGTGATCTCGTCGCGGTACGTCGTCACGACGTACACCGCCGCGCCCTCGACCCAGCCGTCGACCTTGTCCTGGAGCTTGGGCTCGGTGGCCATGCGGGCGCCGAGGGACAGCAGGGAGGCCCGCACCCGCAGCCGCAGCTCGCTGCGCTCGTCCTCGGCGGCGGAGACGATCATGGACCGTACGGCCGTCCAGGCGGAGGCGATCAGGTCCTGGACCTCGCCGCGGCCGAGAACCTCGCCCTTGAGGCGCTCCACGCGGGCCCGGGTGTCGGTGTCGGACTGCAGGTCGGTGGCGAAGTCGGTGAGGAAGCGGTCGAGGGCGCCGCGGGCCGGGTGCGCGGGCGCGTCGCGCATCTCGGTGACGAAGCGGAGCAGTTCCTTGTAGACGCGCTCGCCGACCCGCTTGTCGACGAACCGCGGGGTCCAGCCGGGGGCGCCGCCCTGTACGGCGTCCATCACGGAGTCGCCGTGCTCGACCAGCCAGTCGTGGGCGCGGACGCAGATCAGGTCGACGACCCGGCGGTGACCGCCGTCGGCGACGATCTTCTCCAGCATCTTCCCGATGCCGGGCGCGACCTCCTGGGCGTCGGCGCGCCGGGTGATGGCCTCTCCGACGACCGCCTGGACGTCGGAGTCGCGCAGCACCGTCAGGGCGCCCCGCAGCGCGGTGGCCAGCTCGGCGGTCACCCGGTCGGCGTGCTCCGGTTCGGCGAGCCAGGCCCCGAGGCGGCTGCTGATGCCGACGGCGCGCAGCCGCTGCCGTACGACGTCCTGGGAGAGGAAGTTCTCGCCGACGAACTCGCCGAGGGAGATGCCCAGTTGGTCCTTCTTCGTGGGGATGATCGCCGTGTGCGGGATCGGCAGGCCGAGCGGGTGACGGAAGAGGGCGGTGACGGCGAACCAGTCGGCGAGCGCGCCGACCATGCCGGCCTCGGCGGCCGCGGCGACGTAGTCCGCCCAGGCACCCGCGCCTTCGCTGGACGCCCACTTGGCGAGTACGTAGACGACGGCGACCAGCAGCAGCAGGCCGGTCGCCGTGGTCTTCATCCGGCGGACGCCGCGGCGCTTCTCCTCGTCGGCGGGGCTGAAGGAGGTCATGGCGCGGTTCGGGGCCGTCGCGCCGCGCGCGGGGCCGGGTGGGCCGGGAGCCGTCGTCGTGCGGTTCACGGCGGCGTCCGGCCGGGCATGCTGCCCTTCGGGGCCCTCTTCTTCCGGTTTCGTACGTTCCATCCGCTCCACCCGTTCGGTGACCTAGTACACATTGTCCCTTCCTGACCGACTCATGGAACGGAACAGGAGTTCCCGGCGTCTGTCCGGACGGGAGTTCGTCGGGGGACCTTGGGGGTCTTTTCGGTGTTCTTCCTCCCCATGACGCATCATGGGGTCATCACATCGGAGCCTCGGGCTCCCATCGCCCGAGGAGTCACACACCGCATGACCAAGCGTCACGCCGGGGGTGCGGGGGTGTCCCCCGCAAGGCACGGCGCCTTGCTGGCGGCGATCGTTGCCGTGATCGTCGTCTTCTCCGCCGCCATATACGTCGGTGCCTCCACCGATGGGGGCGGCGGCCGGACGGACATCGCCGGCGGCCGCACCCCGCACAATCCGGCCGCCCCGGCGTCCACCGGCGCCTGGGTCGGCTCATGGTCGGCCTCCCCGGCCGGCGCCGAACCGGGCACCGAGACGAACGGCATGGCGGGCCGTTCCGTACGCAACGTCGTGCACGCGAGTGTCGGTGGTACGAGTGCCCGCATCACGCTGTCCAATCTCTACGGACAGCAGCCGCTCAGCATCACGCACGCCACGCTCGCCGTCGCGGCGGCCACGAACAACCCCGCCGCGGCGACCGGCACCATGCGCCGGCTGACCTTCGGCGGCAACGTCTCGGTGATCATCCCGGCGGGCCGGCAGGTGCTCAGCGACGCCGTACAGATCACGGTCCCGCGGGGCAGCGACATCCTCGTCACCACGTACTCCCCCACCCCGTCGGGTCCGGTCACCTACCACCCGCAGGCACGGCAGATGTCGTACACGGCCGAGGGCGAGCGCACGGAGGACGTCAGCGGCACGCCCTACACCGCGCAGACGCCGTACTGGCGCTATCTGACCGCGCTCGATGTGCTGAGCAACGAATCGGTCGGCACGGTCGTCGCGATCGGCGACTCGCTGACCGACGGTGTGACCTCGACCGTGGGCGCCAACAAGCGCTGGACGGACGTGCTTTCGGAGCGGCTGCGGAACGCGGCCGGCTCGCGTGACGTGCCGCGCTACAGCATCGTGAACCAGGGCATCAGCGGCAACCAGGTGCTGGCCGCGGGCCTCGGCCGGCCCGCGGAGAACCCGAGCGGCCTGTCCCGTTTCGAGCGTGACGTCCTCGGCCGTACGAACGTGAAGGCCGTCGTCATCGACCTCGGCGTCAACGACATCCTGCGCAACCCGGGCCGGGCCGACCCCGACCGGATCGTCGCCGGGCTGCGCACGCTGGTCCAGCAGGCGCACGCGCGCGGGCTGCGCGTCGTCGGCGCCACGCTGATGCCCTTCCAGGGCCACCGCGGCTACCGGACCGACCGCGAGGCGGTCCGCGAGGCCGTCAACGCGCGGATCCGGTCGGGCCAGGTGTACGACGCCGTGGCCGACTTCGACCGGGCACTGCGCGACCCGTACAACCCGCGCCGGCTGCGCGCCGACTACGACTCGGGCGACCATCTCCACCCGAGCGACAAGGGCTACCAGCGGATGGCGGACGTGTTCGACCTTCAGAGCCTGAAGGGAGCGGCTCCGGCGGAGCTGTGACGGGGGGTCAGGAGGCCCAGGACGCCCAGGAGATCCAGCAGATCCAGGCGGCGGTACAGTCCCGCCGCCGGGTTCCGCGGTCCACTCCCGCCGTCTGGTCCCGCCGCCTCGTCCCACTCCCGGGTCCCGCCGTCCAGCCCCACTGGCTCGTCCCGCTGCCGCGTTCCGCCGTCCACGCCCTGCGGCTCCGCCGTGATCGACCGGACAGGTCCTAGTCCCGCCGCCGGCGCTCGTCGCGGCGGGCCTCCCGGCGTTCCCGGTGCTGTTCGCGGCGCTCCGCGTGCCGCTCCCGGCGCTCCTCGTGCCGCTCGCGCGCGAGGTCGCGGCGCTCCTCCCGCTCCCCGCCGCGTGCGTCGTACACGTCGTCGTCGAGGGCGTTCAGGTCGCCGCGGCCCGATCCGTAGATCTCCCGGCGGGCCTCCTTGCGCTCCAGCTTCTGCCGGCGGCGCTCCTCCTTCAGGCGCAGGCGTTCGGCGCGGGGCAGCTTGCGCTCGACGCCGACACCGCCCCAGAACGCGAAGCCGGTGACGATCACGCGCGGGGCGCCCGGGTCCCCCGGGACGCCGTCCTCGCGGTGGTCGAAGCCGCCCATGATGCCGATGCCGCGGACGACGACCTCGACGCCGGGCGGCACCACGATGTTCATCCCGCCCATGACCGCGATGCAGTTGAAGACGACCTCGCGGTCCGCGAAGTCCGCGTCGCGCAGGTCGATGTCCCCGCCACCCATGAACGAGAAGGAGGTGAAGCGGCGCGGCGCGGTCCAGCGGCCCTTGCGCTCGAACCCCGACAGGATCGCCACCCCCCACGAGGACGAGCCCTCGCCGCCGACGATCCGCTCACCCCAACTCCCGCTCACGGCAGGCGACTTGACCATGGACACAGGGGCGACGGCCGCCGCGCCCGGCAGATCGCGGGTGATCGGCGCCAGCTCCCCGTACGTACGCGCCGCGTACGTGGCCTCCAGCCGCTCCTCGAACTCCGCCATGTCGAGACGGCCCTCGGCGACGGCGTCCCGCAGCTGCTCGGCGACTCGTTCACGATCGGCGTCGGAGGCGCGCAGCTCCGGGCTCGGCAGACCGGGGGCCCGCGGCACCGGCAGCTCGTCGTCGTTTCCCCGGGAAGGCTCGGCGTCCGTCATGAAAGCAGCCTACGAGGTCGCCTTCTCCGCGTACATCTTCGCGATGACCGCCTCGATGTCGGGCTCCCGCACCGACAGATCGACCAGCGGATAGTCCGCCGCGATCCGCGCCACCAGCGGAGCCGCCGATTCCGCGGCCGGGAAGGCGAGCCACTGCCGCGGCCCCTCCACCCTGACCACCCGCGCCGACTCGATCTCGATCGGCGCCAGCTCCCGCTCCAGGTCCACGACCAGGGTCCGCTCGCTCTCCCCCACCTCGTGCAGCCCGGCCAGCGGGCCGTCGTACATCAGCCGCCCGTGGTCGATGACCATCACGCGCCGGCACAGCTGCTCGATGTCGGTGAGGTCGTGCGTGGTCAGCAGCACGGTCGTGCCGCGCTCGGCGTTCAGATCCCGCAGGAACTCCCGGACCTTGGCCTTGGAGACCACGTCGAGGCCGATCGTCGGCTCGTCGAGGTAGAGCACCTCGGGGTCGTGCAGCAGCGCGGCCGCGATGTCGCCGCGCATCCGCTGGCCGAGGGAGAGCTGCCGCACCGGCACGTCCAACAGGGCGTGCAGCTCGAGGAGTTCGACGCACCGCTCGAGATTCGCCCGGTAACGGGCGTCGGGGATGCGGTACATGCGGTGCATCAGCCGGTACGAGTCGATCAGCGGGAGGTCCCACCACAGCGTCGTACGCTGCCCGAAGACGACCCCGATGCGCTGCGCGAGGCGGGTCCGCTCGCGGGACGGGTCGATGCCCGCGACCCGCAGCCGGCCGCCGCTCGGGGTGAGGATCCCGGTCAGCATCTTGATGGTGGTCGACTTGCCCGCGCCGTTCGGGCCGATGTAGCCGACCATCTCACCGCGCGCCACGGTGAAGGAGAGACCGTCGACCGCCCGGACCTGCCGCCGCTCGCTGCGCAGGAAGCCGGTCTTCCTGCGCACGTCGAAGACCTTCTCGACGCCGTCGAGCTCGATGAAGGCACCAACCTGGTCTGTTTCCAAGCGAGTTCAGCTCCCTGTACTGCGATATGAACGAAGTCCGGCCCGCCAGGCCAGCCCCGCGAGCGCACAGCAGCCGGCGGCCACCAGCGGCGGGGCGAAGGCGGCCCACGTCGGCAGGTCCAGCGGATAGGGCCGCCCCAGCACATACAGCGCGGGCAGCCAGTTGACGAAGGCCAGCGGCAGCACGAAGGTCACCCCGCGCACCAGGTCCTTGGCGAAGACGGTCGGCGGGTACTGCAGGAGCGTGTTGCCGCCGTACGTGAAGGAGTTCTGCACCTCGGAGGCGTCCTGCGCCACGAACTGGAAGGCCCCGCCCGCCACGAACACGGCTCCGAAGATCGCCCCGCCGCTGACCAGCATCAGCGGGATCATCAGCACCTTGAGCGGGCTCCACGCGATGTCGAGCGCGCCGATCGCGTATCCGAGGACGAGCAGGCCCTGGGTGATCCGGCCCAGTCGGCGCAGTGCGAAACGGTCAGCGGCGACCTGCGCGAGCACCGGCGCGGGGCGCACCAGCAGGGTGTCGAGCGTGCCGTCGCGCACCCGCCGGCCCAACCGGTCCATCGAGCCGAGGGCCAGGTCCGCGAGCCCGAACGCGGCGGCCGAGACGCCGTACAGGAAGGCGACTTCGGGCAGGGTGTAGCCGCCGAGCCGGTCGATCTGCGAGAACATCAGCATGATGGCGACGAAGTCGAGCGCGGTCGCCGTGAAGTTGCCGAAGGCGGTCATCAGGAAGGACGCGCGGTAGGCCATCGTGGAGCGGATCCACATGGCGGCGATCATGCGGTAGGCGCGCAGTCCGTCGCACACCCGGGCGTACGCCCCCTGCCGTTCGGCCGGCCGGCCGGCCACCCGCGCCCGCCCGCCCGCCGCGGTGCCACCCGCGCCGGCTGGTCCTTCGTACCGGGGCTCGTCCTCCCGCACGGGGCTAGCCACCCTGCACCACCACCCTCCGTGTGGCCACCGACTGCACCAGCCGTCCGGCGGCGAGCAGCGCGAGCGCCCAGGCCGCCTGGCGGGCGTACGTGCCCAGCGGGTCGGCCGTGCCGAGCAGCACGTCCACGGGCGCCTGGATCAGCGACGCCCAGGGCAGGGCCCGCACGACCTCGCCGAGCACGCCCGGGAAGACGTTCAGCGGCAGCACCATCCCCGAGCAGAAGAGCCCCGCGATCCACGCGATCTGCGCCACGCCCGCCCCGTCGAGGAGCCAGAACGCCGCCAGCGCCACCAGATAGCGGATCGAGAAACTGACCAGCACCCCGAGCGCGACCGCGACCAGGAACGCGACCCAGGTCAGCGCGTCGGCAGGCAGCGCGAGGTCGAAGAAGACCGCCCCGAACACCAGCGGCACGACCCCGCGCCCCAGCAGATGGAACAGCGCCCGGCCCGCGTCCTGCGCCAGCCACCACAGCTGGAGGTCGGCGGGCCGGTACAGGTCGATCGCGATGTCACCCGTACGGATGCGCTCGATCAGCTCGTCCTCGAAGCCGCCGCCCATCACGGACACCACCATGAGCAGCGCCTGGCCGAGCCACACATAGGTGAGCGCCTGCGCCTGGTCGTAGCCCCCGAGGTGCGGTTTGACGTCCCACAGCGCGATGAAGACGTACGCCATGATCAGCCCGAAGACGGTGTTGGTGAAGACCCCCGCCGCCGTGGCCATCCGATAGGTGGCGTGCCGCCAAAACCCGCTCATCGCGACGGCCGCGTACAACCGTCCAGTCCCCACGAGACCGCCCCTTCCGCCACGCCGGACCAAAGCGCAGGAGCCTAGCCCGCCGGTGACGCCGCGTGCCAGGCATTTTTCCCGCGGGACGCGTGCCGAGGTCAGGGAACGGAACGCATGGTGCGACAGTCTTCAAGAGGGGGCGCAGAAGGCGTACGAGGGCGTACGGGAACGTACGACGCGAAACGGGAGTCCGGGCAGACAGATGAGCGACGAGCCGAAGCCGCAGGAGAACAGCCAGGGCTGGGCCCCTCGGGACCCGGGGCCGGCGCACGCTCCGGCACCGGAACCCGGAGCGGCACCACCCGCGGCGGCGCCGGGCAAGCCCGGCAAGAAGCAGAAGCGCAGGCGCACCGGCTGGCGCCGGCTGGTCCCGACCTGGCGGATGGTGCTCGGCACCTTCATCGGCCTGATCCTGCTGCTGGTCGGCCTCTTCGCCCTCGGCTACTACCTCGTCCAGATCCCGCCCGCGAACGCCGCCGCGACCAAGCAGAGCAACGTGTACCTGTACGCGGACGGCAGCGAACTCGTCCGCGACGGCGAGGTCAACCGCGAGAACGTGACGCTCGCGCAGATCGCCAAGGGCACCCAGCACTCCGTACTCGCCGCCGAGGACCGGGACTTCTACACCGAGTCGGCCGTCGACCCCAAGGCGATGATCCGCGCGGCCTGGAACACCGTCACCGGCAAGGGCAAGCAGTCCGGTTCGACGATCACCCAGCAGTACGTGAAGAACTACTACCTCGGCCAGGAGCAGACGGTCACCCGGAAGGTGAAGGAGTTCTTCATCTCCATCAAGCTGGACCGCGAGAAGAGCAAGGACGACATCCTCGAGGGCTACCTCAATACCAGCTACTTCGGCCGCAACGCGTACGGCATCCAGGCCGCCGCGCAGGCCTACTACGGCGTCGACGCGACGGACCTGTCGACCGGCCAGGGCGCGTATCTGGCGGCGCTGCTCAACGCACCCAGCGAGTACGACGTGATCGCCCACCCCGAGAACAAGTCGGCGGCCCTGGCCCGCTGGAACTACGTGCTCGACGGCATGGTCAAGAAGAAGTGGCTGACCCAGGCCGCACGGGACAAGGTCAAGTTCCCCGAGCCCAAGCAGACGGTCACCGCGGCCGGCATGTCCGGGCAGCGCGGCTACCTGCTGAAGGCCGTGAACGACTATCTGGTCGAGAACAGGATCATCGACGAGGACACCCTCAACACCGGCGGCTACCGCATCACGACCACCCTGCAGAAGAGCAAGCAGGACGCCTTCGTGCAGGCGGTCGACGACCAGGTCATGAACGAACTCGACAAGAAGGACCGCAAGGTCGACAACTACGTCCGCGCGGGCGGCGTCTCCATCGACCCCGCGAGCGGCAAGGTCGTCGCGATGTACGGCGGCATCGACTACACCAAGCAGTACGTCAACAACGCCACCCGCCGCGACTACCAGGTCGGCTCCACCTTCAAGCCCTACGTGTTCGCCTCGGCCGTGCAGAACGACTCCGAGACCCAGGACGGCCGCACGATCACCCCGAACACGATCTACGACGGCACCGACAAACGGCCCGTGCAGGGCTGGAACGGCGGTCCGTACGCGCCCGAGAACGAGGACAACGTCTCCTACGGCCCGATCACCGTACGCACCGCCACCGACAAGTCGGTCAACGCGGTCTACGCGCAGATGGCCGTCGACGTCGGCCCGGACAAGGTCAAGCAGACGGCCATCGACCTCGGCATCCCGTCCGACACCCCCGACCTGACGGCCACCCCCTCCATCGCGCTCGGCCCGGCCACGGCCAGCGTCCTCGACATGGCGCAGGCCTACGCGACGCTTGCCAACCACGGCAGGCACGGCACGTACACCCTCGTCGAGAAGATCAGCAAGGACGGCGCGGCGGACGTGAAGCTGCCCGCGCAGAACACCAAGCAGGCCGTCAGCCGGGAGGCCGCCGACACGACGACCGCGATCCTGCAGAGCGTCGTCGAGGGCGGCACGGGTACGGCCGCCCAGGCCGCCGGCCGCCCCGCCGCGGGCAAGACCGGCACCGCCGAGAACGACCAGGCGGCATGGTTCGCGGGCTACACCCCCGACCTCGCCACGGTGGTCTCCGTGATGGGCCAGGACCCCGACACCGGCAGCCACAAGTCGCTGTACGGCGCGCTCGGCCAGCCCCGCATCAACGGCGGCGCCTACCCCGCGCAGATCTGGGCCCAGTACACGAAGGCGGCCCTGAAGGGCACCCCGGCCAAGGAGTTCGACCTGGAGCTGCAGCCGGGCGCGGAGGAGCAGCAGCCCCCCACCAACGAACCCAGCGACCAGCCCTCCGGCCCGGGCGGCCAGGACAACGGCGGCACGACGACCACGGGCGGCACGACCACCACCGGCGGGACGAGCAACGGCGGCACCACCACCGACGGCGGCACGACGAACGGCGGCACCACCACGGACGGCGGGACGACAACGGACGGCGGGACGACGGACGGGGGCACCACCACCGACGGGGGCACCACCACCGACGGCGGGACCACCGACGGCGGCACCACCACCGACGGGGGCACCACGGACGGCGGCGGGACGACCGACGGCGGCACCACGGGCACGACCACCGCGGGACCCCTCAGCCGCCCCTCGCACCGGCGCCCCTAGGTTCTGTCCGGCGGCGGGCTCAGTGGCCGGACGTCGCCTTCAGGCCCACCACGGCCACCAGCAGCAGACAGACGAAGAAGATCCGGGCGGCGGTCACCGGCTCACCGAGCACGACCATGCCGAGCACCGCCGCCCCGGCGGCGCCGATCCCGACCCACACGCCATAGGCCGTACCGATCGGCAGCGACTTCGCGGCATACGACAACAGGACCATGCTCGCCACGATGCCCGCACCGGTCAGCACGCTCGGCACCAGCCGCGTGAAACCGTCCGTGTACTTCATCCCGATCGACCAGCCCACCTCGAGCAGACCGGCGACGAGCAGCAGAATCCAGGCCATGACAGGCACCTCCGTCTGGGAATCAACAGGGGTGCGTCGTCTTTGCCCAGGAGCCCTCTTCCTGCTCCCACCCGGTACGGCGCGTCTCGTCGGGGTCCCTCAAACGTAGCAAAACCCAGGCGAAAGGGGCTGGTGACCATGGTCACCAGCCCCTTCGAAGCCCACGGCAGGCCCTATGAACACAGGCCCGTGGGACCTACAGGTACAGGCCCGCGGGACCTACAGACACAGGCCCGTGGAACCTACAGATACAGGCCCGTCGAATCCTCGGACCCCTCGAAACGGTCCGCGGCCACCGCGTGCAGATCCCGCTCACGCATCAGGACGTACGCGACACCCCGCACCTCGACCTCGGCGCGGTCCTCTGGGTCGTACAGCACCCGGTCGCCCGGCTCCACCGTCCGCACGTTCTGCCCCACCGCCACGACGTCCGCCCAGGCCAGGCGCCGGCCCACAGCCGCGGTCGCGGGAATCAGGATGCCGCCGCCGGACCGGCGCTCGCCCTCGGCCGCGTCCTGCCGCACGAGCACACGGTCGTGCAGCATCCGGATGGGCAGCTTGTCGTCGTGGTGGTTCTTCTCGCTCACGCCCCGAACCTACCTGCCCCGGCCGATTCCGTACGCAGTCGGGTCAGCCCCTGCGGCGCCGTGAACCCACGGCCAGCAGACCGACGACGCCGACCACCACCAGAGCCACCGGCACGATGCGCTCCAGCCGCGGCGCACCCTCCTCGGTGACGAACCGCCCCTTCACATCGCCCACGACCCGGTTCACACCCACGTATGCCCGGCCGAGCGTGTGGTCGATGTTCGAGACGACCTTGGCCTTCGCGTCCCCGACGATCGTCTTCGGATGCACCCGCACCCCGATCTCGTCGAGCGTCTCGGCGAGGACCTCGCGGCGGCGCTTGATGTCCGCCTCGATCTGCGCCGGAGTCCTGGTATCCGACGTTCTCGACGTATCCGACACCGCGCTGCCTCCGTGGTCGTATCGACGTACTGGCTTCTGTGGTCCGGCTCCGTCCGGCCCTGGGGCCCGACTCCGCCTTCCCGTGGTCGACAGTCTGTCAGCTCCGGAGCGAACGCACCCCACGGCACCCCTATTGGATGCGCCCCTATTGGGTGCGCCGAAGCGCATTAGGCTCGGTGACCAAACCGCCCCTGCCACGTGAGGTACCGATGAGCGAGCGACTCCAGCCCGGCGACACCGCCCCCGCCTTCACCCTGCCCGACGCCGACGGCAACGACGTCTCCCTGGCCGGCCACAAGGGCCGCAAGGTCATCGTCTACTTCTACCCGGCGGCCCTGACACCCGGCTGCACCAAGCAGGCCTGCGACTTCACCGACAACCTCGACGTGCTCGCGAGCGCCGGCTACGACGTCATCGGCGTCTCCCCCGACAAGCCCGAGAAACTCGCCAAGTTCCGCGACAAGGAGAACCTGAAGGTCACCCTCGTCGGCGACCCCGACAAGACCGTCATCGAGGCCTACGGCGCTTACGGCGAGAAGATGAACTACGGCAAGACCTACCTCGGCGTCATCCGCTCCACGGTCATCGTGGACGAGGACGGCAAGATCGAGCGGGCGTTCTACAACGTGAAGGCGACCGGACACGTCGCGAAGATCATCAAGGACCTGGGCATCTGACGCGCCCGTCCCCGCGCCGATCCGCCCGGGCTGCCGTACCGATTCGCCCGTGTCTGCGCAGGCCGGGCCCGCCGAAGACCCCGCACAGCAGCCCCTGCCCGCACCCCGGGCGGGGGCCCGCCCCCATGTGACGGAAGTCCCTCTCAGTGAGGACTTCCGTTTGCGGTCGGCAACCCCGAGCAGGTGATCCCCTGGAAGTACGTGCGTCCAGGAACGAAAGGATCACCCCCATGGCGGCCACCGCGCCCGAAACCGCAGAGGTCGCTGCCGATCCCGAGGCAGTGAAACGTCACCGCACGCTCTTCCGTGCCGTCCGGCGCCGCCGCAACCCCCCACTGCGACGCACCGACATCACCGTCACCGACGAAAGCGCCGTCAAGCGCGCCGTCAAAGCGGCCTCGCTCGGCAATGCCATGGAGTGGTTCGACTTCGGCATCTACAGCTACCTCGCCGTCACCATCGGCCACGTCTTCTTCCCGTCCGGGAACGGCACCGTCCAGCTGCTCGCCACCTTCGCCACCTTCGCCGTCTCCTTCCTCGTACGGCCCATCGGCGGCATGGTGTTCGGCCCCATGGGCGACAAGGTCGGCCGCAAGAAGGTCCTCGCCCTGACGATGATCCTGATGGCCGTCGGCACCTTCGCCATCGGCGTCATCCCCGCCTACGCCACCATCGGCTTCTGGTCCCCCGCCCTGCTGATCCTCTTCCGACTCGTCCAGGGCTTCTCGACCGGCGGCGAGTACGGCGGGGCGTCCACCTTCATCGCCGAGTACGCCCCCGACAAGCGCCGCGGATTCTTCGGCAGCTTCCTGGAGTTCGGCACACTCGCCGGATACGTCGGCGCGGCCGGCCTGGTCACCCTGCTGACGACGTTCCTCGGCAGCGACGGCATGGAGTCCTGGGGCTGGCGCGTCCCGTTCCTGGTGGCCGGACCCATCGGCCTCGTCGGCCTGTACCTGCGGCTGAAGCTGGACGAGACCCCCGCCTTCCAGAAACTGGAGGACGAGACCAAGCACCAGGCCTCCGACGCCGCCTCCACGGTCGAGACCACCGCCAAGGGCGACCTCGCGAAGATCTTCCGGAACTACTGGCCGACGCTGATCCTGTGCATCTGCCTCGTCGGCGCGTACAACATCACCGACTACATGCTCCTGTCGTACATGCCGACGTACCTGTCCGACGAGATGGGCTACACCGAGACCCACGGCCTGCTGATCCTGATCGCCACCATGGTCGTCCTGATGCTGATCATCAGCCAGGTGGGCCGGCTCTCCGACCGCTTCGGCCGCAAGCCGCTCCTCATGACCGGCATGCTCGGCTTCCTCGTCCTGTCCGTCCCGTCCTTCCTGCTGGTCAAGCAGGGCAGCCTGGTCGCGGTCTCGGCGGGCATGCTGCTGCTCGGCCTCTCCCTCGTCTGCATGCTCGGCACGATGTCGGCGGCCCTCCCCGCCCTCTTCCCCACCCAGGTCCGCTACGGCTCCCTCTCCGTCGGCTACAACCTCTCCGCCTCCCTCTTCGGCGGCACCACCCCCCTCGTCATCACCGCCCTCATCAGCGCGACCGGCTCCGACCTGATGCCCGCGTACTACGCCATGGCCGCGGCCCTCATCGGCGTCATCGCCGTCGCCTGCATGAAGGAAACCGCCCAAAAGCCTCTGGCGGGATCACCCCCCTCGGTCGAAACCCACGAGGAGGCGGCGGAACTGGTCGAGGCCCAGGCCCCGGTACCACGCTTCTGACACCCGCGTGACTGTCCGATAGTCGGTTCGTTACTCCGTACGAGGCCACGAACGTGTGGCCGGGGCGGAGGGGAACCATGCCGATCAGTCCGTACACCAGGGAACGCCTGGAGGAGGCGGCGAGCTCGTCACGGACGTTGTCCGAGGCGCTGACCAAGCTTGGGGTGGATCCGAGGAGTTCGACGCGACGCTACGTCCAGGGGCGCATGAAGAAGCTGGGTGTGGACACCTCTCACTTCGAGCGTGAAGGGGTGCGGTGGACCAGGGAGATCCTTGAACCCGCGGTATCCGCCTCGAAGAACATGTGCGAAGTGCTGCGCCGCCTCGGGCTTGAAGTCGTCGGCGGCCATCACACTCACATCAGTCGCAGGGTCAAGGCCTTGGGCATCGACACTGCTCACTTCGACCCGGATGCACACGCCGGCAGACGAGAGCGGAGGCGGAAACGTACGCCTCGGGAACTGCTCGTCGAACAGGGCCCGGAGCGCGCCCGCCGTGAGCAGAGCGCTCGGCTGAAGCGAGCAATGCTGGGCCACGGCATTGAGGAGCGCTGCGCCATGTGCGGCATCGAAGCAGTCTGGCTCGGCGAGCCACTACCTCTCGAAGTCGACCACGTCGACGGCAATTGGCGTAACAACAGGGTCGAAAACCTACGGCTGCTGTGCCCCAACTGCCATTCCACTACGGACACTTATCGAGGTCGAGCCAAGGGACGCGGCCGGAGCTCCACCCCATGAGCAGTGGCATCCGGTACACCCGGGAGCGGCTGGCTCAGGCCGCCGAACAGTGCTCCGACATCGACGAGGTCATCGCCTTCTTCGACACCCAGCCCTACGGCAATCTTCGACGGCATTTGTACAAGCGCTTCGAGCACTTCGGCATCGACATCTCCCACTTCGCACGCAAGGGCCGACGCAGATCCAAGGATCTGCCGAGCGCGGGCGAGCTGCGGCATGCGGTAGCCCAGTCCACTTCGGTCGCCGGAGTCCTTCGGCTCTTGCGGCGCCCGGACAACACGCGTCTACGCGCGCTGTTCCCACAGCTGACCACCTCGTACGGAATCGACACATCGCACTTCCTCGGGCAGGGACATCAGCGCGGGAAGCATGGGCCGACTCCCCTGAAACGGCCAGAAGACCTGCTGGTCAAGCACAGCGGCGAGCGCCGCACGAAGAGCGGGCAGCTGCGATGTGCACTGCGCGAGATCGGTGTACCCGAGCAGTGTGCCCGGTGCGGCACCGCCCCGGAATGGCTCGGCAAACCCATGACGCTGGAGATCGACCACATCAACGGGGACTGGCGTGACAACCGCCCGGACAACCTCCGGCTGCTGTGCCCCAACTGCCATGCGATCACCAGCACCTGGTGCCGCGGGGGCCGACGGCGATGATCACAGTCGGCCTCTCTTCACGGACAGTCCGGTTCTCCCGGTAAAGTGAGCCTCGGTGCCTGCGCCCGTACGCCAAGGGCTGAGCGGCGATCTTTAGGTGGTCGTGTCTGTCGGTTCGAATCCGACCGGGCGCACCAAGGCCGAAGGCCCGGCTCGCGCGCTCCGCGAGCCGGGCCTTCGCCTAGTCATGACTAGCCCAACAACTCCCGAACCACCGGTGCCAGCGCCCGGAACGCCTTGCCGCGGTGGCTGATCGCGTTCTTCTCGTCCGGGGAGAGTTCCGCGCAGGTGCGGGTCTCGCCGTCCGGCTGGAGGATCGGGTCGTAGCCGAAACCGTTCGTGCCGGACGGGGCGTGGCGGAGGGTCCCGCGGAGCTGGCCTTCGACGACGCGTTCGGTGCCGTCGGGGAGGGCGAGGGCGGCGGCGCAGGCGAAGTGGGCGGCGCGGTGGGGTGGGTCGATGTCGCCGAGCTGGGCGAGGAGGAGGTCGAGGTTGGCCTTGTCGTCGCCGTGGCGGCCGGCCCAGCGGGCGGAGAAGATGCCGGGGGCGCCGCCGAGGACGTCGACGCAGAGGCCGGAGTCGTCGGCGACGGCGGGCAGGCCGGTGGCCTGGGCGAGGGCGTGGGCTTTGAGGAGGGCGTTCTCGGCGAAGGTGACGCCGGTTTCCTTGACGTCGGGGATGTCGGGGTAGGCGTCCGCGCCGACGAGGTCATGGGTGAGGCCTGCGTCGGCGAGGATCGCCTTCAGTTCGGTGATTTTGCCGGCGTTGCGGGTGGCGAGGATCAGGCGGGTCATGGCCCTCAGTATCCCCAGGTTCCCGGGGTGCGCCGTGCGCCTTCCGGGCGCTCCTACGGTGTGCAGACCTTCGTCAGTTCGCCCGCCGCGTCGGTGACGGGGCTGATGTCGGGTGTGTTGTCGCCGTTCTTGACGGCGGTGCGGACGTTTTCGACGGCTTGGCTGAGGTCGTCGACGGCTTTGTTCACGTCGGCGTTGTCGGTTTTGTCGCCGATTTTGTCGAGGTTTTTCTCGATGGAGTTGAGGGACTGGTCCGTCTGCGTGGGGTCGTTCGCCGCGTTTTCGACGGCCTGTTGGAGGTCGGTGACGCTGTCGGCTATGGCGTCGGCGGTCTGGACGCAGTCGAGGGCTTTGCTGACGGCGTCGCAGCCGACGGCGGCCGGCAGGGCGATGAGTGCGGTGACGACGGCGATTGCGGCGGTGCGGCGGCGGTGGCGCGCGGCCATGGAACGGTCCCTCCCCGTGGGCATGGTGTGCTCGGCCTCGTGGTGTGGCCGGCGGGGCGCACGGCTGGACCGTACGCCTGTACCTGTGAGAACGCGATCGGTTATCGCGTGGTTGCTTCGAGGGCGGCGCGTTGGAGCGCGGCCAGTTCGTCGCAGCCCGAAACGGCCAGGTCCAGGAGGGTGTTGAGCTCTTTGCGGTCGAAGGGTTCGGCTTCGGCGGTGCCCTGGATTTCGACGAAGCGGCCGTCGCCGGTGCAGACGACGTTCATGTCGGTGTCGGCTTTGACGTCTTCTTCGTAGCGGAGGTCGAGGAGGGGGATGCCCCCGACGATGCCTACGGAGACGGCGGCGACGGTTCCGGTGAGGGGCTGTCGGCCGGCTTTGACGAGCTTCTTGCCCTGGGCCCAGGTGACGGCGTCGGCGAGGGCGACGTAGGCGCCGGTGATGGCGGCGGTGCGGGTGCCGCCGTCGGCCTGGAGGACGTCGCAGTCGAGGACGATGGTGTTCTCGCCGAGGGCTTTGTAGTCGATGACGGCGCGCAGCGAGCGGCCGATGAGGCGGCTGATCTCGTGGGTGCGGCCGCCGATCTTGCCGCGGACGGATTCGCGGTCGCCGCGGGTGTTGGTGGAGCGGGGGAGCATGGAGTATTCGGCGGTGACCCAGCCTTCGCCGCTGCCTTTGCGCCAGCGGGGGACGCCTTCGGTGACGGTGGCGGTGCAGAAGACTTTGGTGTCGCCGAAGGAGACGAGGACGGAGCCCTCGGCGTGCTTGCTCCAGCCTCGCTCGATGGCGATGGGGCGGAGCTGGTCGGGGGTGCGGCCGTCGATTCGAGACATGCGGATGAGCCTAGCCGTACATGGCTGAGGGGCTGCCTCGGGTGTGGGAGGCAGCCCCTCGGGGGTGAGCGGGGGCCGGTGGGGGCCCCGTCGGCTCACATCATGTCTTCGATGTCCGCGGCGATGGGGTCGGCGTCGGTGCCGATGACGACCTGGATGGCGGTGCCCATCTTGACGACGCCGTGGGCGCCGGCGGCTTTGAGGGCGGCTTCGTCGACCTTGCTCGGGTCGTGGACTTCGGTGCGGAGGCGGGTGATGCAGCCTTCGACTTCTTCGATGTTGTCGATGCCGCCGAGCCCGGCGACGATCTTCTCAGCCTTGGTGGCCATGTCCCTACTCCCTGATCCGAACCGCTTTGTCGCAGTAACCCACAGTTGGCCCATCTTCGCGAGCGGTCATGTCGCGGGTGCCGAATGATGGCGTTCACGACAGGGCGACCGTCTGTCGACTGGTCTACACCAGTTGGCGGACATGAGCCAAACCCGGCCCGGTCCGGAGGACGCCGATGAGTGCCGACAGCGCTGCCGCGCCCGCGCGTGCCCGCTGGAACAACGCGTTCCAGGGGTTGCAGAAGATGGGCCGCAGTCTCCAGCTTCCCATTGCGGTGCTGCCGGCCGCCGGCATCCTGAACCGGCTGGGTCAGCCGGATGTGTTCGGGGCCGACGGGCTTGGCTGGACCAATGTCTCGAAGGTGATGGCGGGTGCCGGTGGCGCCCTGCTCGACGGTTCGCTGGGTCTGCCGCTGCTGTTCTGTGTGGGCGTGGCGATCGGGATGGCGAAGAAGTCGGACGGTTCGACCGCGCTGGCGGCGGTGGCGGGGTTCCTCGTCTACTTCAGCGTGCTGCACCAGTTCCCGGAGTCCTGTGCGCAGCAGGCGAAGGTGATCCAGAGCATCGGCTGCCAGGCGGCGGACAGTTCGGTGACGGCGTTCACGTACCAGAATCCGGGTGTGTTCGGCGGCATCATCATGGGGCTGATGACGGCGTACTTCTGGCAGCGTTTTCACCGGACGCGGCTGGTGGACTGGCTCGGCTTCTTCAACGGGCGCCGGCTGGTGCCGATCATCATGGCGTTCGTGGCGATCGCGTTCGCGGCGCTGTGCCTGTGGATCTGGCCGCCGATCGGTGACGGGTTGCAGAACTTCAGCGACTGGCTGGTGAGCCTGGGTGCGTGGGGTGCGGGTGTGTTCGGTCTCGCCAACCGCGCGTTGCTGGTGATCGGGTTGCACCAGTTCCTGAACGTGCCCATCTGGTTCCAGTTCGGGAGCTTCACGAAGCCGGACGGCACGGTGGTGCACGGTGACATCAACATGTTCCTGGCGGGCGACCCGAACGCGGGGCAGTTCACGTCGGGCTTCTTCCCGATCATGATGTTCGCGCTGCCGGCCGCGTGTCTGGCGATGACGCACTGTGCAAAGCCCCATCGCCGCAAGGAGATCGGCGGCATGATGCTGTCGGTCGCGCTGACGTCGTTCGTCACCGGCATCACCGAACCGATCGAGTACTCCTTCGTGTTCATCGCGCCGCTGCTGTACGTGGTCCACGCGGTGCTCACCGGTGTGTCCATGGCGGTGACTTGGGGCCTGGGCGTGCATGACGGTTTCAGTTTCTCGGCGGGTCTGATCGACTACGTCATCAACTGGAACCTGGCGACCAAGCCGTGGGCGATCATCCCGATCGGCCTGTGTTTCGCCGCCGTCTATTACACGGTCTTCCGCTTCGCGATCACGAAGTTCGACCTGAAGACTCCGGGGCGCGAGCCGGAGGAGGAGGTCGAGGACACGACGAAGGCGTGATCCCACGCCTTCGCCTAGGGGACCTTTTCGAGCACTGAGCGCAGGCCCTCTACGGCCGCTCTCACCTCGTCACCCGCGCCGCAGTCCAGTGCGCTGCGATAGGAGCCCGGTACTTCGTCGTACCGCCCGCAGGCGAGGGCGATCAGGGCCCGCAGTTCGGCGTGCTTTCCGGCCAGCTGAACGCGCACTTCGCCCGTCGAGTGCGCCGCTTCGTCGAGGCGGTCCACCAGCCCGGAGAGTCGGGCGAGCAGCACACTGCTCTCCACCAACGTGCCGTAGTAGGCCTCTTCAGCAGTTCTGCCCGCCTTGCGCAACGCAGCGAGGCAGGCGTCGATCCGGTTGCGCTCGCCGCTCCTCAGCGCCAGCTCGGCCAACAGGCTGTACGCCTCCTGCTCGCGCTGCCGCTCATAGTCGGTCAGGTCGGCGTCGGCGTAGCGGACGAGGGCTGTACGGAGGTCGTCGTACGCCGCCGTGATGGTGTCCCGGTCGGTGACGGCGCCCGCGAGAACCTCACGCGCCGCGTAGAACACCCAGGTGGGGTTCCCGGGCTCCTCGCGGCGGCACCGGGCGATGAGTGCTCCGTCCCTGTTCCGTTTGGAGCGGGCCCTGATGGCGTCGGGGGTATACCCGTGGTGGATGAGTTCCACGTCCAGTCGGAGCGAATCCGGAGCGCTGCCGTCGGGGTGGAAGGGCTGCTCGTGGACGCGGCCGCGGAAACGCAGCCGGGTGTCCGCTCGCAGGAACCGCCTGGTGCGGTCGTATGCTCCGGCGCTGCCGGCATTGACGATGCGGGGTGACAGGACAAGATCACGGCCGGCTCGGGTGCGGTCCACCTCGTGGAGGGTCCGCCGCAGTTTGTTCGCGTCGCCAGGCTTCAGCCGTTCGTCGGCGTCGATGAACAGCAACCAGCCCTCTCGCACCTCACCGAAGGCGTGGTTGCGCTGAGCGGCGAAGTCGTCGCTCCAGGGCCGGCGCACCGCGGTGAACTCCAGCGCTGCGCCCGCAGCCGCGGTGCGTGCCGCCCCGATCGTGTCATCGGCGGAGTCCGCGTCGATGAGAAGGACTCCATCCACGGCGCCGGCCAGCGCCTTGACCGTGTCCACGATGTTGGCTTCCTCGTCCCGCGTGAGGATGACCGCGGTGAGGGTGGGTGTGACCTGGGAGGGCATGGTGTCCTCGTCTCATTCCCCGACCGTGACGGTCGTGTCGAACGCGGTGTCGGGTGTGTCCCGGTGGGAGACGAGGACCTTTGATCCGCGGACATCTCCGAGGTTCTTCCATATGTGGCGGAACGTGTCCTCGTCGATGCCGCTGAAGGTCTCGTCGAAGAGGTAGATGTCAGGCGCATGCAGCACCGCTCGGGCCACGGCCAGTCGTTGGGCCTGTCCACGTGACAGGAGCCCGCCGTCCTCCTTGAGGAACTCGTCGTACCCATTGGGGAGTTGGTGCACCACGTCGTCGAAGCAGGCGATGCGGCAGGCCAGATCGATCTCGTCCTGAGCGCATTCCCGTCCGAGCGCCAGGTTCTCTCGCAGGGTTGCCGCAACGACGAGCGGCTCCTCCGCCACATACAGGATGCGCTGCCGCAGCCCGCTTTCCGTCATACCGCAGGCGTCGACTCCACCGATGGTGACGTTCCCTTCGTATCCGGGGTACAGGCCTGCAAGCACCTTGAGCAGGGTGCTCTTGCCCGACCCGTTCGGCCCTCGCACCAGGGCCCGTGCCTGCTCGGGGACAGTGAAGGTCACGTCTCGAATGGCCGGGGCCGCGGTGCCGGAATAGCTGAAGGAGAGCGCCTCGACGCGGAGTTCCGCCCCCGTCGGCAGCATTGCGCCACTTCGGCTGTCCGAGTTTCCCGATCCGGCCCGCGGCTCCTCGCGCTGGGAGATGACATCGCGGTAGCGGCCGAGCGCCGCGGCGGCGCGCTGGACCGTCACCTGGAGAACCGCGAGTTTCTCGCTGGAGGCCAGGAAGTAGCCTGACAGGGTCAGGAAGCTCATCAACTGCCCCATCGCCAGGGATCCGCCGCTGACCTGGACGGTGCCGAGCCAGGCCACGATGATGACGAAGACGCCCTGGTTGGCGATCTTGATCGTGCCGCTGAGGTTGTCCAGCCTGCCCAGCCTGATCTCGGAGTCGATCAGCCTGCCCAGTGCATGGTCGAGCCGTCCGGCGGCGTAGTCGCGCCTGTCGAGCGCGGCAAGATCCAGCTGTCCGCGCAGCAGGTTGTACGCCTCCGCCTTGAGAGAGGAGTCGCGCTGCAGCACCTCCTCCGCCTGCTCTCGCACCGCGGGGTACAAGGCCCAGGAGGTGATGACGTCGATCGCCGCGGAGGCAAGGAGCACCAGGAACAACCAGGGAGCGACCCAGGCGAGATAGGCCCCCGAGAAGATCACGGTGCACCCGTCGATGGCCGCCCCGACCGTGAGCGTGGCGACCAGCGCCTGAACTGCCTGGACATCGCCGAACCGGCTGACCAGGTCCCCAGTCCTTCGGGTCGCGTAGAAGGAGAGTGGCAGACGCATCAGTTTGCGGGTGTACGCCTGGGTGAGCTGACTCTGGAGTGACTGCCCGAGCCTGATGACGAGGCGGCCTCGGACCCATTGGATCACCGCGCCGCCCAGGACGACGAGGACGGCGGTCAGCGCCGCCACTGCCAGCCCGCCGATGTCGCCCGCCGGCAGATACCGGTCGATCGCGACCTGGAAGAAGAAGGTCGATGCCGTGATGAGCAGGACCGCGGCGGCCGCGGTCAGGAGCCCGATGGCCAGCAGGCTGCCGCGGCGCTCCGCCGCGATCCGCCAGACCAGGCTCTGGGACCGCGCCTCTTTCAGTACCCGCCCCAGGCCGACCCCGCCGTTCAACGGGGTGTCCGTCACCAGCAGTTGCCCACTGAATCGGCTGAGGAAGTCCTCAAGGGCCAGAACGGTGGGCCGGTACAGGCCCGGGTCACTGATCACCAGTTTCCCGTCGGCACGGACCTCGTGGACGACGACAAAGTGGTTGAGGCCGTCATCGTGCAGCACGGCGACGGAGGGGCCCGCCGCGCCGAGCGCCGCCATGACCTCGTCCGCCGCCGGGCGCAGAAGCAGGGACTCCAGGCCGTATCCGTCGAGCACATCCCGCAGTCTCAGCAAGGAGGCACCCGACTCGCCCAGCCCTACGGATTCGCGAAGAGTGGCGGTGTCGACCAGGATGCCGTGCCGCTTGAGCACGATCCGGAGGGATGCCGGGCCGCAGTCGGTCTCGCCCTCTTGATGCGCGTGATAGCGCTGCCACTTCATGTCCGCTGCCACTTCATGTCGTGTGTCCCTCTGACCCGGCGGGCCTCAAAAAGGCCGTGCCCCGCTCCCGGGGAGCGAGGCACGGCCAGCTACGAGCCTGGCTCAGAGCTTCGGGCCCTTGCCCTTGCACTGGCTGCGGTAGAGGGAGATGTAGCCGGAAGTGTCGGCGCTTCCGTACATGTCGATCGCGCCGCTGGTGATCTCGTTGTAGAGAACACGGCACTGCGTCTTGGACATCGCACCACCGCTGATCTGAGCGGCCTCCTCCTCGGCGAGGAGGGAAATACCCATAGTGCGGAGATTGGTAAGGCTCATAACTCTGGCTTCCTCATAGGCAGTTGCTGCCGATTCACTCGGCGACAGGTCTAGACAACCATCCTGAGCTGCGCCTTTCAAGGAATTCCGGCCCACTCCACTCGAGATCAAGATCACGGCGCCCCGATGGAACGCAGGGGCCCCGACGACACTCCAGGCGTGACTTGCACCACAAAAATCGACTGTTCCTTACGCAGACCCAACGTGCTACAACTGGTCTACACCACTCAGTGGTATAGACCGCGCGGTGCAGACTGCGCTCCCCCGAGACGCCGCCGTTCCCACTTCGATGTCCCCTGGGCGGCGCCTTGCCCAATGGAGGAACTTGATGTCCACGGCCAGCGCCGCTCCCGCGGCCGAGAAGAAGAAGGGCTCCGGCGCGATGGCTGTTCTGCAGCGCATCGGCCGCAGCCTGATGCTGCCGGTTGCCGTCCTGCCCGCCGCCGCGCTTATGGTGCGCCTCGGCAACGCCGACATGCTGGGACGCGAGTCGTTCCCCGCGTTCGTCACCAAGATCGCCGGCTTCATGTCGGCCGGTGGCAACGCGATTCTCGACAACATGGCGTTGCTGTTCGCCGTGGGCATCGCGATCGGCTTCGCGAAGAAGTCGGACGGCTCGACCGCTCTCGCGGCGGTGGTCGGTTACCTGGTCTTCAAGAACGTACTCGCCACGTTCACCGACAAGAACCTGCCGAAGGTCGCGACGGCCGTCGACGGCAAGGTCGTCATGGTCGATGCCCCGGTGGATGCCAAGGTCCTCGGCGGTGTGGTGATGGGCATAGTCGTCGCCCTGCTGTACCAGAAGTTCCACCGGACCAAGCTGCCCGACTGGGCGGGCTTCTTCGGCGGCCGCCGCCTCGTCCCGATCCTCTCGGCCTTCGCGGGTCTGCTCATCGGCGTCGTCTTCGGCTACATCTGGCCGGTCCTCGGCACGGGACTGCACAACTTCGGTGAGTGGCTGGTCGGTTCGGGTGCCGTCGGAGCAGGCATCTTCGGTGTCGCCAACCGTGCCCTCATCCCGATCGGCATGCACCACCTGCTGAACTCCTTCCCGTGGTTCCAGGCCGGTTCGTACCAGGGCAAGAGCGGTGACATCTCGCGCTTCCTGGCCGGTGACCCGACCGCCGGACAGTTCATGACCGGTTTCTTCCCGATCATGATGTTCGCGCTGCCTGCGGCCTGTCTCGCGATCGTGCACTGTGCCCGTCCCGAGCGCCGCAAGGTCGTCGGTGGCATGATGTTCTCGCTCGCGCTGACCTCCTTCGTCACCGGCGTCACGGAGCCGATCGAGTTCACCTTCATGTTCATCGCTCCGGCCCTGTACGCCATCCACGCGGTGCTTACCGGCGTCTCGATGGCGCTGACCTGGGCCCTCGGTATGAAGGACGGCTTCGGCTTCTCAGCCGGCGCGGTCGACTTCGGCCTCAACCTCGGTATCGCGACCAACCCATGGGGCCTGGTTCTCGTAGGACTCTGCTTCGCGGTGGTCTACTACGTGGTCTTCCGCTTCGCGATCACGAAGTGGAACCTGCCTACGCCGGGCCGCGAGTCCGACGAGGAGCTTGCTGAACTCCAGAAGGCCGAGGCCAAGTAGCCTGCCCTGCCGGGAGGGCCCAGTGGCCTTCGCCGCACATGACGAGGACCCCGGAACCGAGTCGGTTCCGGGGTCCTCGTGTGTGGTGGCAGCGGGAGGGTTCAGATCTCGTACGTCGACCGGGGGGACGCCAGTTCCAGCGCTCCGGTGTAGACCGCCCGGGCGTCGGCCAGGTTGACCTGGGGGTCCGTCCACGGCGGGATGTGGGTGAGGACCAGGCGGCGCGCGCCCGCGCGGGTGGCCGTCTCGCCCGCCTCGCGTCCGTTGAGGTGGAGGTCGGGGATGTTCTCCTTGCCGTGCGTGAACGCGGCTTCGCACAGGAACAGGTCGGCGTCGCGGGCGAGTTCGTCCAGGGCCTCGCTCACGCCGGTGTCCCCGGAGTAGGTCAGCGCGCGCCCGCCGTGCTCGACGCGGATGCCGTACGCCTCCACGGGGTGGCGCACCTTCTCCGTGTGCACGGTGAAGGGGCCGATCTCGAACGTGCCCGGCTTGACCGTGTGGAAGTCGAAGACCTCGCTCATCGAGGAGGCGCTGGGGGTGTCCGCGTACGCGGTGGTCAGGCGCTGCTCCGTGCCCTCGGGTCCGTAGACGGGGAGGGGGTCGCAGCGGCCGCCGTCGTGGCGGTAGTAGCGCGCAACGAAGTACGCGCACATGTCGATGCAGTGGTCGGCGTGCAGATGGCTGAGGAAGATCGCGTCAAGGTCGTAGAGACCGCAGTGGCGCTGCAGCTCGCCCAGGGCACCATTGCCCATGTCGAGAAGCAGCCGGAAGCCGTCGGCCTCGACGAGGTAGCTCGAGCAGGCCGATTCCGCGGACGGGAACGACCCCGAGCAGCCGACGACGGTGAGCTTCATGAGAGCTGGAACCTCCGCGCTGGCAGGAAGTGCAGAGAGCAGATGCGGTGAGCAGGTACTCGGATCGGACAGGGGAAAACGGGGTCGTGCGGTCCGTCGAGCGTAAGGCGCAAAAGGGCCGGTCGCTCCTCCGCCAGGGGCCGTTGTGGGCGAACTCACCCGTGCTGTCACCGGTTCGGATGGACCTGATGCACAGGGGGCGGGTGAGCCTTGTGTGGAGGATGGCGTTCAGGGGAGCGTCCCGGGATGCGCGCCGGTACCTTCTACGGTATGGACACCTCCTGGTGGCTCGCTCTGGTGGCGGTCGTGCTGCTCGCGCTGGTCGCGACGCTGATCGACGGCTGGGGGCGCGGTGGGCGCCGGCCCGGGGGGCGTACGCGGCCGCCGGGCCGTCCGCGGGGGCGGGCGCGTGGGCCTCGGCCGGCGGAGATCTGGTGGGCGAACGTTCCGTTCGAGGACGGGCCCGGGGCCAAGGACCGGCCCTGTCTGGTGCTGTCCGTGCGGGGTGGCCGGGCCAAGGTCGCGAAGATCACCACGAAGTATCACGACGAGCGGGCCGGGGTGATTCCGCTGCCGCCGGGGGCCGTGGGTGACGCCCACGGGAGGCCCAGCTTTCTGGAGACGGACGAGTTGCGGCACGTTTCCCTACGGGAGTTCCGGCGGCGGGCCGGCGTGGTCGACCCGGCCCTGTGGGACCAGCTCCGCCACCTGGCTTGACGCTTTTCCCGGGCCCCACGGCCGCGCAGCCGGTCCGTTGCCGCGCCGTACCTGGGGGCTCCGCCCCCAGACCCCCGTTTCGCGCTGACGCGCTCGTCCTCAAACGCCGGACGGGCTGAAAATCTCCCGCCCGGGACGAAAGAGCTCACCGCCCGCGGGCAAAGAGTCGCCGGGGCAAGACTCAGCCCCTCCGGCGTTTGAGGAGCGGGGTCTGGGGCGGAGCCCCAGGTACGGGACGGGCAGGGGCGGAGGGGGCGAAGGAAGCCCGGGCAGGGCCCCGCAGCCCACCCCGGGCTATGCCCAGAGCTGCCCCTGCAGCGTCTCGATGGCCTCTTCCGTGGTGGCCGCGGTGTAGACACCGGTCGACAGGTACTTCCACCCGCCGTCGGCGACGACGAAGACGATGTCGGCGGACTCGCCGGCCTTGACGGCCTTGGTGCCGACGCCGATCGCGGCGTGCAGCGCGGCCCCGGTGGAGACGCCGGCGAAGATGCCCTCCTGCTGGAGCAGCTCACGGGTGCGGGTCACGGCATCGGCGGAGCCGACGGAGAAGCGGGTGGTGAGGACGGACGCGTCGTAGAGCTCGGGGACGAACCCCTCGTCGAGGTTGCGCAGGCCGTACACGAGATCGTCGTAGCGCGGCTCGGCGGCGACGATCTTGATCCCGGGCTTCTGCTCGCGCAGGAAGCGCCCGACGCCCATCAGTGTGCCGGTGGTGCCGAGCCCGGCGACGAAGTGGGTGACGGAGGGCAGGTCGGCGAGGATCTCGGGCCCGGTCGTCGCGTAGTGGGCGCCCGCGTTGTCGGGGTTGCCGTACTGGTAGAGCATCACCCAGTCCGGGTGTTCGGCCGCCAGCTCCTTGGCGACGCGTACGGCGGTGTTGGACCCGCCCGCCGCGGGTGACGGGATGATCTCCGCGCCCCACATCGCGAGGAGTTCCCGGCGCTCCTGCGAGGTGTTCTCGGGCATCACGCACACCATGCGGTAGCCCTTGAGCTTCGCGGCCATGGCGAGGGAGATGCCGGTGTTGCCGGAGGTCGGTTCCAGGATCGTGCAGCCGGGCGTCAACCGGCCGTCCTTCTCCGCCTGTTCGACCATGTGCAGCGCGGGTCGGTCCTTGACCGAGCCGGTCGGGTTGCGGTCCTCCAGCTTGGCCCAGATGCGCACGTCCTCGGACGGCGAGAGCCGCGGCAGGCGCACCAGAGGGGTGTTGCCCACCGCGGCCAGCGGAGAGTCGTACCGCATCCCGATCAGGCCATGCCGCCGGCCACGGCCGGCAGGATCGTGACGTTGTCGCCGTCGGTCAGCTTGGTGTTGATGCCGTCGAGGAAGCGGACGTCCTCGTCGTTGAGGTACACGTTGACGAAGCGGCGCAGCCCGCCGCCGGCTGCCTCGTCGACGATGCGTGCCTGGATGCCCGTGTGCCGGGTGTCGAGGTCGGCGAAGAGCTCGGCGAGGGTCTCCCCGCCGCCCTCGACGGCCTTCTGGCCGTCGGTGTAGGTGCGGAGGATGGTGGGGATGCGGACCTCGATGGCCATGGTTGCGGGCTCCTGTCGGGAGGAAAGTCGGTTCGGTGGGCGCGCGGCGGCGCGAGGTGCGGGTTGCGCGGTGCCTGGTACGGAATACGGGGTACGCGGGGGGACTCCCCCGCGCTGTCGGCTTCGGGCGGCGGGTGCCTCCGTCGCCTCCGCGGCCGTACGGCGGCAGGGGTCAGCGCGGACAGAGGGCGCTGCTGAGCCTGCACAGGTCGACGTGCAGCCGCGCCACGAGCAGCATGCCCGGCGTCTTCTCGCTCACGTCGTGGGAAACCATGGGCTCATCGTATCGATTCCCGGTCCGGGTCCCGGAGTGTGATCTCGGATAGTGGACGAATTTTGACCGGCATGCGGGATCAGTGGTCTCGCACGACCGTGACCTCCTCCTCCGTCACCTCGCCGTCGACGATCCGGTACGAGCGGAACTGGAAGGGGCCCGCGCCGTCCGCGTCGGCGGTGGAGACCAGCACGTAGTGGGCGCCGGGCTCGTTGGCGTACGTGATGTCGGTGCGGGAGGGGTAGGCCTCGGTCGCCGTGTGCGAGTGGTAGATGACGACCGGCTCCTCGTCCCGGTCGTCCATCTCGCGGTAGAGCTTCAGCAGGTCGCCCGAGTCGAACTCGTAGAACGTGGGTGAGCGGGCGGCGTTGAGCATCGGGATGAAGCGCTCTGGGCGGCCCGAGCCCACCGGGCCGGCGACGACGCCGCACGCCTCGTCGGGGTGGTCCTGGCGCGCGTGCGCGACGATCTGGTCGACGAGGGCCTGGGTGATGGTCAGCATGTCGGTCAGGATAAGCAGAAGGGCCACCGCGTACCGAAGGGTGGTACGCGGCGGCCCATATGCCGGACGGAGCGGGCGGGTCCCGGCGCTTGACGGACGCCGAACCGCGCGGGTCCCGGCGCTTGACGGACGCCGAACCGCGCGGGCCTCGGCGCCCGACGGACGCCGAGCCCCGCCAGGGTCTCAGCGCTTGACGAACGCGGAACCCTGCGGGTTGCGGCTCCTGAGCACCAGGTAGGAGACGCCCAGGACGAGGGCCCACAGGGGCGCGCAGTAGAGCGAGATGCGGGCGTCCTTGTCGATGCCCATCATCACGATCACCATGCCGATGAAGGCGAGCGAGAGGATGCTGGCCCAGATGCCGCCGGGGGCCCTGAAGGTGGACTGGGGCAGTTCGCCGCGGTCGGCCTTGAGGCGGTAGCGGATCTGGCAGACGAGGATGACGATCCAGGCCCACATGCCGGAGATGGTGGCGAAGGAGACGACGTAGTTGAAGGCGTCGCCGGGCCACTGGTAGTTGATCCAGACGCCGACCATCATCAGCGCGGCCGAGACCGTGGTGCCGATGAGCGGGGTGCCGCTCCTGGTGAGCCTGGTGAAGAACTTCGGGCCCTGGCCGTTGAGCGCGAGGTCGCGCAGCATGCGGCCGGTGGAGTACATGCCGGAGTTGCAGGAGGACAGGGCAGCGGTGAGCACCACGAAGTTGACGATGCCGGCGCCGGCGGCGAGGCCCATCTTCTCGAAGGCTTCCACGAAGGGGCTGACGCCGGGCTGGAAGCTCGTCCACGGCACGACCGAGAGGATCATGATCAGGGCGCCGACGTAGAAGACGGCGATGCGCCACGGCACGGTGTTGATGGCCTTCGGCAGGACCGTCTTCGGGTCCTTGGACTCACCGGCCGTCACGCCGACCAGTTCGACGGCGAGGAAGGCGAACATGACCATCTGCAGGGTCATCAGGGTGTTGCCGACGCCGTGCGGGAAGAAGCCGCCGTCGCTCCACAGGTGGCTGACGGAGGCGGTGTCGCCCGCGTCGGAGAACCCGAGGGTGAGGATGCCGGCGCAGATCAGGATCATGCCGACGATCGCGGTGACCTTGACCATGGAGAACCAGAACTCCAGCTCACCGAAGAGCTTCACGGAGATGAGGTTCACGGCGTACAGGATGACCGTGAAGACCAGGGCCGAGACCCATTGCGGGATGTCCCACCAGTACGTCATGTAGGTGGCGGCGGCGGTGACCTCGGTGATGCCGGTGACCACCCAGAACAGCCAGTAGGTCCAGCCGGTCACGAAGCCGGCGAAGGGGCCGATGAACTCGCGTGCGTACTCCGAGAAGGAGCCGGACACGGGGCGGTACATGAGGAGCTCGCCGAGCGCCCGCATGATGAAGAAGATGACCACGCCCGCGATGGCGTAGGCCAGGATCAGACTGGGTCCGGCCTTCGAGATGCCCTTGCCCGCGCCGAGGAAGAGGCCGGTGCCGATGGCACCGCCGATGGCGATCATCTGGATCTGCCGGGCGCCCAGCCCGCGCTGATATCCCTCGCCGTCGTCCGTCGCCGCGGCCTGCACGGCCTCACTGCCGTCGTACTTGTTGTCGACCTGCGATGAGGTCATGTTGGTGCGCCTTTCTCCATGCCGATCCGAGCCGTCTGCGTGGCCTCGGATCGGGTCCCGATCCCCCCGGATGTGATGGAGCTGTGCCTGGCCGGCGATCCGCCGGCTCGGTGGCGCACCCGGCAGGACGTGGGTGGTGTCCCGTCGGGCGGTCGTGAAGATTTATCACGCCCGCAACAGTCATCGGCGCAGGTGTTCGTGGCGCACGCCACAGGAAGAACCGGACAAAGGACGAGCCGCGCCCCATAGGACACGGCTGCGGTGACTTGATCGTTATCCGGATTTGAGCGTCCGTTGAGCGAACAACAGAGGGGCATTTGTCCTGACAGCTCAGGGCATAAGTGTTTCGACCAGGGTCTCCTGGAGTCCGCCCAGCCAGAGGTACGCCATCACCATCGGCTTGCGGGGGTCCTCGTCCGGGAGGCGGTAGAGAAGGTTCGTGTCCTCCTCGTCGACGAGGTCGAGCCGCGCGCCGATCGCCAGGCGCAGGTCGTTGAGGGCGCGCAGCCACTGCCCGGACTGCTCGGCGGAGAGCTTGAGGACCGCGCCGCCGTCACCGCCGAGCGTCAGCGCGTCCAGCGAGCGGATCACCGCGAGGGCGTTGTCGCGCTTGCCCGCGCGCAGGTCGTTCTCGGTGAAGCGGCGGAACTCGGCGGAGTGGGCGCGCTGCTCGTCGGCCTGCTCGCGCGAGTTCGCCTCGACGTCGGGGCCGCTGTAGGCGTCCGGGAAGAGGCGGTGCAGTACGGGGTCGGAGGGCGGTTCGCTGGGCCCCTCGGCGAACAGCTCGGCGAGCGGGTCCTCCGCGGTGTTCTCGCCCGGTCCGGGACCGATCAGCTCCAGGAGCTGGACGGCGAGGGAGCGGATGATGGAGATCTCGACCTCGTCGAGCGCGACGGCCGCGCCGCCGCCGGGGAGCGGTTCGAAGTGTCCTGGCATCAGGTTGGGTCGCTACTTCCAGTACTGCACGCTGCGGTCGGTCTCTGTCCGGTCCTGCGGTGCTGCCGGTGCGGTTACTTCCGGTCCTGCTGAAGGGTGGCCCACAGACCGTAGCCGTGCATGGCCTGCACGTCGCGCTCCATCTCCTCGCGCGTCCCACTGGAGACCACGGCGCGGCCCTTGTGGTGGACGTCGAGCATGAGCTTGTTGGCCTTGTCCTTGGAGTAGCCGAAGTACGTCTGGAAGACATACGTCACATAGCTCATGAGGTTGACCGGGTCGTTGTGGACGATCGTCACCCAGGGGACGTCCGGCTCGGGTACGGCGAACACCTCCTCCGCCGACTCGGTCTTTTCGATCTCTAGGGGTGCGGGAGCCGTCACACGCCCCATGCTGCCACCAGAGGGGGGCACCCGCACAAACGGACCCACAAATCGTCAGAGTGACGAGATGGGAGTACGATCCCTTGCCATGAACACAGCGGACCTTGGGCTGCCGGTGGACGTTCCCTCGACGGCGCTCTTCACGGACCAGTACGAGCTGACGATGTTGCAGGCCGCCCTGGCGGGCGGAACCGCCGAGCGGCGCTCGGTCTTCGAGGTCTTCACCCGGCGGCTGCCCGAGGGGCGGCGCTACGGGGTCGTGGCCGGAACCGGGCGAGTCCTCGACGCGGTCGAGAACTTCCGCTTCGACGCGGGGGTGCTCGGCTTCCTGCGCGCGAACGGGATCGTGGACGAGCCGACCCTGGAGTGGCTGGCCACGTACCGCTTCACCGGGGACATCTGGGGCTACCCCGAGGGCGAGGTGTACTTCCCGGGCTCGCCGGTCCTGCAGGTCGAGGGGTCCTTCGCGGAGTGCGTGCTCCTGGAGACCGTGATCCTGTCGATCCTCAACCACGACTCGGCGATCGCGGCGGCCGCGTCCCGGATGTCCTCGGCGGCGGGCGAGCGGCCCCTGATCGAGATGGGCGCCCGGCGCACCCACGAGCTGGCCGCGGTGGCCGCCGCGCGGGCCGCGTACGTCGGCGGCTTCACGACCACCTCCGACCTCGCCGCGGGCTTCCGCTACGGCATTCCCACCGTCGGCACCAGCGCCCACGCCTTCACGCTGCTGCACGACCGGGAGCGGGACGCCTTCCAGGCCCAGGTGACCTCGCTCGGCCGGGGCACGACGCTGCTGGTGGACACGTACGACGTGGCCGAGGCCGTCCGTACGGCGGTCGAGGTCGCCGGACCCGAGCTCGGCGCCGTGCGCATCGACTCCGGTGACCTGCTGCTGGTCGCGCACCGGGTGCGCCAGCAGCTGGACGAGCTGGGCGCAACCGGCACGAAGATCATCGTCACCTCCGACCTGGACGAGTACGCCATCGCCTCGCTGGCGGCGTCGCCGGTGGACGCGTACGGCGTCGGCACCCAGTTGGTGACGGGATCCGGCCACCCGACGTGCTCGATGGTCTACAAACTGGTCGCCCGCGCCACGTCGGCGGACCCGAAGGCTCCGCTGGAGCCGGTGGCCAAGAAGTCGTCCGGCGGCAAGACGTCCATCGGCGGCCGCAAGTGGGCCGCGCGGCGGCTGGACGAGCAGGGGGTCGCCGAGGCCGAGGTGATCGGCACGGGCCCGGTGCCGGCCGAGCTCGCCGACCGTCAGCTACTGGTCGAGCTGGTCAAGGGCGGCCAGGTCGTCGCCCGGGAGCCGCTGGACGCCGTCCGTGAGCGGCACGCGGCCGCCCGCGCGAACCTCCCGCTGTCGGCCGCACAGCTCTCCCGCGGGGAGCCGGTCATCCCGACGCAGTACGTCTGACGCGGGCCCGCCGGGGCACCGTCCCGGCGGCGCCCAACGGGGCACAACCGGGGCGCCCCACGGGTCCCGGCCGCGCGCCAGGCATGAACGACCGGTGAGCGGGAATGCAACGGCAGCGTGCCCGAGCATCGCGCGGAAGCCGCCTGCCCCCTCCCCGCGGGCACGTGAAGTCTCTAGGCTCGGTGTTTCAACGGCCGGGCCGCACCTCACCGACCTCTCGCCGAGCCGAAGGACACCGACCATGCGCCGCGCCTTGATCGTCGTAGATGTGCAGAACGACTTCTGCGAGGGTGGCAGCCTCGCGGTGGCCGGGGGTGCCGACGTGGCCGCCGCGATCACCGAGCTGATCGGCCAGGCGCCCGCCGGCTACCGCCATGTCGTCGCCACCCGTGACCTCCACATCGCCCCCGGCGGTCACTTCGCCGACAACCCGGACTACGTCCACTCCTGGCCCGCGCACTGCGTGGCCGGCACCGAGGGCGTCGGCTTCCATCCGAACTTCGCCCCGGCCGTCGCCTCCGGCGCCATCGACGCCGTCTTCGACAAGGGTGCCTACGCTGCCGCGTACAGCGGCTTCGAGGGCGCCGACGAGAACGGCGTCACGCTCGGCGACTGGCTGAAGGCCCGCGAGATCGACGAGGTCGACATCGTCGGCATCGCCACCGATCACTGCGTACGGGCCACCGCGCTGGACGCCGTGCGGGAGGGCTTCCGTACGCAGGTGCTCCTCGACCTCACCGCCGGGGTGGCCGAGGAGAGCACGGAGCGGACCCTGGAGGAGCTGCGGGAGGCGGGCGTGGACCTGTCCGGCAAGCCGGTCGTCTGAACAGGCCGGCGGACGGGCCGGTGTACGGCCCGTCCGGGGCCCGGTCAGGTCCTGATGCCCCCGAGGTTGATCCCGTCGCAGCTCCGCTCGATGAACTCGCCGACCCGTACGGTGGCCTGCCGGAACCGGTCCTGCTCCGCCTCGCTCGGATGCTCGTACCAGGAGATCAGCCGGTTGAACTCGCCCGCGATGTCGTCCGGGGCCAGCTCGCCCAGGTCCTCGAGGAGATGAGCACGGCGGTGCGCCGACAATTCCGCGGACTTCGAGAAATCGAGCGGCTCTGCCTCCTCGCAGAATTTCGGCTGCTCCTTTGAATTCCGGAAAGACTCGGCATCGGGGCCATTGTCACCCGACCGCAGCGCGTACACTCCGGCGAACGAAACGACCGCCACCGCGATATAGCAGATGATGCGCCAGAATTTCCCCATCACGTCCCCGCCTTGATCGCGTTGAGGTCGTGCTGGTCATAATACTGGGGCCAGATTTCCACCCGCATGCATGAATTGTTGTCCGTGTCATTGCTCTTGCCGCGGTGGCCGAGGTCGGCGGTGTGCCCGAATTCATGGCAGCCGAGGCTGCGCCACTGACTGGCGGTCTTGTACTGGTAGGTGTTGAAACGCACCCGGATGATGTCGCAGGACGTCATGAACACGTTCCAGTCGGTGCAGTCGGTCCGGCCGTGCCAGCCGCTGTCCCCGTAGTTGCCGTCGTAGACCTCGATGTCACCGCCGCCCCAGGACGTGGTGACGACGCTGCGCTCCAGCTGGCTCTTGCCGTGGTTCATCGCCTTGGTGCGTCGACACGGAGCGTCACATCGCGCGCCTGATCCGTGCCGCCGCTCTCGGCGGTGCCGACCGTCCGGCCCGGAGCGGTGCTCAGTACCGTGCCCCGAATGATGACCGGAGCGGTGCCCACCAGAGCGTTGACGGTGGAGAAACTGAAATCCTCACGACCGTGCACAATGCGTTCCGGACGCGCGTCGCGGTGGGCCGATGCGCCTTGCGCCGATCCCGGCGAAGTCACGATGATCGCGGCCATAGCACCGGCCGCCGCAGCAACGGCGGCGCGCACGAAATAGCCCGTTTTCACTTGCCAAGCCCCCCACAGATTCAGAGGGGAACTTGCATTCCCCGGTGATCGACGGTCAGGCTAACAGGTAAGCGATCAGTAAGGTAGAAGTATCTGGAGAAAAAGGCCGCCGCTATCCGCGCCCCGGGCAGGCGGGCCCGTCCGTCCTGTTGGCCTCCGCCGTCATCCATTCCTCGGCGGACGCGATTTCGCTTCCGGTGAATAGCAACGGCACCTCGTCGTCGAAGCGCGAGACGCTCACCAGCACCCGGGAGCCGGTCCGATAGGCCGCGCCGTCCTCCCGCGGCACCACGAACCGCACCTCGCCGGGTCCCTTGCCGGGCTTCACGTACCGCTCGACGTCCAGCCGGACGCCGACCTTGCCCGGCCCGGCGGAGTCGGTGCCGGCCACCGTGCCCTCCACGATGAGCTTCGCGCAGGCCACGATCCCCGACTGGTCGGGCTTCTCCGCCGCCTCCTCACCCGGGGACCAGGGCGCCCATACGGCGGCGAGGACCACCACTCCGCCCACGGCCGCCGCGAGCCCGAGGACGGCCGCCAGCGCCCGCCGGCGCCGGCGGGCAGCCGTCGGCAGCGGCTGCCCGCCGGGCTCCGGGGGAAGACCGGCGGCCCCCGTCGCGGGCGCGTCGGCCGCCGTCGTCTCAGCGTCATCCTCCAGGAGTGCCCCGATGAATTTCAGGCGATCCGCCACGAGGTCCTCGGTGTCCTTGCCGCCCCAGCCGTCGTTCATCGCGCCTCCACCGCCGCCTCGTTCTCCAGACGTGCCTTCATCGCCCGGCCGGCCGCGTGCAGACGGCTCTTGACGGTGCCGACGGGCACCGCCAGGACATCGGCCATCTGCGGCACGGTGAGGTCGGCGTAGTACCGCAGGACCAGCACCTGCCGCTGGAGCGCCGGCAGCGCGTCCAAGACCTCGGCGACAGCGAGGGTGAGCAGCTCCGTCTCCGGGCCGGGCACGGTCCGGCGCCACTCGCCTGTGCTGCGCAGCCGCTCGCTGACCAGCTCCTGCCGGTTGCGGCTGCGGTGCCAGTCGACCGCGTGGTTCGAGGCGACCACGACCGCCCAGGCGGCCAGGTCCCGGGGTGCCTCAGCACCTTTGGACAGCCGCTCGATCAGCCGGAGCCGCACCTGCTGCACTCCGTCGGCGCGGTCCTCGCGCGGCACCCCGCCCAGCGCCAGGACCGCCGTCACACGACGCACCTGAGCGGGGCTGAGCAGGTCTTCGTCCTCCGCCGGCACGGTCCCCCCAAGCCATCTCGACGACACCATCGCTACTGAGACGGCGGAGGGACCCGAAACGTTCGGTACCGGCAGGAGTTTCCTGGGCTGCGCCTGGGCCGCCCTGCACCCCGGCGGGCGGCGCGGGTCAGGCCGGTGCGGCCGGCTGCCGCAACAGGGCCCGGATCGGGTGCCAGAGCTCCTGGGCGAGCTCCGGGCCCGAGACACCGTTGTCAGGCGCCGTGCGCCATATCAGGCCGTCGGGATGGTGCAGGACCGCGGTGATCTCGTCCGGGGTCGGTGGCTCCGCGTTGCCGCGCAGGTAGACCGCCCGCATCCCCAGATTGCGCAGCCTGGTCAGGGCTCGGGCGCGATTCTGGGCGAGCACCAGGAAGCGCACGCTGCCGCCGCCCGGACCCGACGGGCTGGGCAGATTCAGCGCCACCACCACGCTGCCGTTGGGCAGCTTGCAGAAACCTCCTGCGGCCATGCAGTCACACCCCCGTGAGAACCGGTGTCAATAAGAGAACCACAGGAGGCACCTAAACACGATCGGCCGCGACCCGCCAGGGGGCCGCGGCCGATCACGCTCTGACCTGCGAAAACGTCAGTTACTTCGTCGAGCGGCCCACCTGGACCGTGATCGTCGAGCCATCCTTCGGCTCCTTCACGATCTTGATCTTGGTGTTGGTGTCAGTGACCTTGACACTGCCGGTCGGGTTCGCCGGGTCGTGGTACGAGCCCTTGCGGTCGTCGAAGACCGAGACGCCCTTCTTGGACTTGATCTTCAGCTTGACGTCCGCGTTGTGGAGCGTGAACGCGTCGGTCGCGTACGTGCTGAAGGTCGAGTCGAAGGTCTGGATCTTGTTGCGCAGCAGCGTGCCGTTGGCCCACTTCAGTGCCTTGGCGTGCGCGTCGACCGGCAGGATCAGACCCGCGCCGGGGTGGGCGCTGGTGTTGTCGTCCGCCTGCGAGGTGTCCCACTTCCAGATCAACAGACCGTTCTGGTACGGGTAGTGCTCGACCCAGTCCGGACGCGTCGTCGAGAAGCCGAAGTTGTACGGGCCGACCTTGAGGGTCTTGTCGTACGACACGTACTGGCGGTTCTCCGCGATGTAGTACTGCGCGTAGTCCTTGGTGAAGGAGGCGCCGATGCGGGAGAAGCCGGTGGCGGTCCACGCGGCGTCCGCGCTCTCCGCGTTGTCGGAGAACAGCGGCGAACCGTCGGCCGACACGGAGATCTCGTCGGCCGCGAAGCCCTTCAGCGCCTTTCCGCCGTCCGTCTGGTAGCGGAAGCGCAGAGCGATCTTCTTGCCGGCGTAGGCGTCGAGCGGGAAGGCCAGCTTCTTGTACGCGGCCGAACTGCCGGTCAGCGCGGGCTTGTCGCTGCCGTCGCGCGGGAGGGCGGCGCCGTCGGCCGTGCCGTCCAGGGCGGTCCAGTTGGAGCCACCGTCGGTGGACACCTCGGTGTAGAGATAGTCGTAGCCACCCTCGATGTCCCACCAGCCGTCGAGGGTGAGGGTGGCCTTCGACTTGCCGGTGAGGTCGACCGGACGCGTCAGCGTGTTCTTCAGGTTGTCACCGCTGCCGCTCCACCACTGGGTGGCGCCCTGAGCCGGGGCGACGACCTCGGTGGTGACCGCCTTGTCGGGCAGCGAGACCACCAGCGCCTGCTTGTTCTTGGTGTTGTACTCGGCCACGCCCAGCTTGTGCTGCGACTTCGTCGCGGCCTTCGCCTTGGCGTAGTTGAGCCAGCCCAGCTGCAGCTTGTCCCAGGCGTTCATGTCGCCGGGGAGGTCACCGATGGCCTCCTTGCCGGTGCCGAGCCAGGAGCCGGCCGACATCAGCGTCCAGAAGCCGGTGCCGTTCTCGCCGCCGCCGGAGGTGTCGTACTCGTCCGGCAGGCCCAGGTCGTGGCCGTACTCGTGGGCGAAGACGCCGAGTCCGCCGTTCTCCGGCTGGATGGTGTAGTCGCCGACCCAGATGCCGGTGTCGCCGATCTGCGCGCCGCCCAGCTTGTTGCCCGTCGGGCCGGTCGCGCCCGCGTCGGTGCCGAACGCGTACCAGCGGTGGGCCCAGATCGCGTCCTCGCCCTGGACGCCGCCACCCGCGGACTCGTCCTCACCGGCGTGCACGATCTGGAAGTGGTCGATGTAGCCGTCGGGCTCGTTGAAGTTGCCGTCGCCGTCGAAGTCGTAGCGGTCCCACTGGTCGTACTGGGCGAGGTCCGCCTTGATGTCGGCGTCGGACTTGCCGGCCGCCTGCTGCTGGGCGACCCAGGCGGTGACGCCGTCGCTGACGACGTTCCACACGCTGGCGCAGTTCGTTTCGCCGCAGGCGTTGTTGCCGTAACGGGCCTCGTTGTAGGGGACCTTGACCCAGTCCGTGACCTCGCCGGCCACCGAGTAGCGGCCCGAGGACTGCTTCTCGTAGTACTTCTTCAGCGACTCGGTCTTCTTGCCGGTGCCGAAGTAGAGGTCCTGGAAGTGCTTCTGGTTGTAGTCCGCCTGCCAGGCCGTGCTGTTGTCCTTCGTGCGGTCCGGGGCGGCGATCTTGTTGTGCTGCGGGCCGGCGGTGCCGCCGTACTTGCTGTCGACCTGGTCACCGAACTCGACCAGGATCGTGAATATCTGGTCGGTCTTCTCCCGGCCGAGCTCCACGTACTTGCTCTTGCCGAGCTGTACGACCTGAGAGCCGTTGCGGTCCTTGACCTTGGCGTCGCCGGATATGACCTGGTTGAGGGCCTCCTGGCGCTGTGCGTCCTGCGTCTTGCTCAGCGGGCCGTCGAGGTCGTGTTCGACGTTGCTCTTGGCCGGCTGCGGATCGTGGCGGTCCACGCTCGCCGACGACGGTGCGTCATCGGCCTGGGCCACGGCGAACGTCGAGAACGTGGCGGTGGCCGCCGCGAGGGCGACGCCCACCGCGGCCGCTCTGAACGTCCAGGGTCTGCTGGTCACTTGATGTTCCTCCCCCGCGCCCGTGCACGCGGAAGAGGAGGGAGTCCTGGTATTCGGGGGTCCGCGCGCCGTATACGCGATTCAAGTGACGACATTCGACCGGAGTTATGAAAGAAAAGACAGACCTTGACTTGAACAGGCCAAGTGCACTATGCGAAGCGATCGTTCGCTATACGGACGGTCCACAGGTCCGCAACGGGCGCGCCACTGTGTCCAGTTGGTGGACTGCATGACTCCGTGCGCCCCCTGTGCACCGGCACCGTGGGTAAGGTCACGCTTACTAGTCGTTCCAGTCGGGCATGCAGCGGAATAGAGTCGGTTGGCGGAGCGTCGGAATGTCGGCGGAATGCCAAGTCGACACCGTTGTCTCACCCCCCTTTCTTCATCCGCACCTCCCCCGTCGCGAGAGGCACCCGGGGGGAGACCCCACCCGAGGACACGATTGCCATGCCTCGTCCGACTGCCAGGCCACGTCTGATGACCGCAACGTCTCGTCCGACCGCCGCACAGCTCGTCTACGGCTCCTGCACCGTGATCTTCTCCACCCTCGCCATGCTGCTGCTGTCACAGACGAGTTCCGGCCTGGCCATCGCGGTGATCGCGCTCTGCGCGCTCGTCCTCGGGCTGCTCGTGGCCCTGACCGTTCCGCTGCCGAAGACCGCGCCGCCCGCCGTGGCGGAGCCGGTGGTGACTCAGGCCGTGGTGACGGAGCGGGTGCCGGTGCAGCGGGCCACGGCATCCGTCGGTTCCGCCGAGCACGTACGCGAACCGGCGGGCCCGTGAACCACGGATCCGCCGGCCCCTGTCGCACCGGCTCGCCGTAGGGCCGGTGCCGACGTCCCGCTTCGACCGGTGCTGGTCCTTGCCGCTCGGCCGGCGCTGACCTTCGCCGGTCTCAACCGGTGCTGACCACCACCGTCTTGGCCGCCTTGTCGTGAAGGCCCTGCTTGTAGGGCTTGTCGAAGAAGCTCCAGCCGCCCGCGATCGCGGTCCAGACACAGGCGCAGCAGAAGGCGAACGGGATCCACAGCACACACGCCCGCACCAGCGAGGTCTGCACGGACGGCGTCGCGCCGTTGTCCAGGTTGGCCACGCGCAGATGGAACAGCTTCTTGCCCAGCGTCTGGCCCGTCCTGCTGGTCATGAAGGTGTCGTACGCGATGTAGAGGACCGCGGCGAGGAGTTCCTGTCCGAAGGACTTGCCGAACTCCAGCTTGTCCGAGTCGACCGTGTACTGGCCGAACCCGAAACCCCAGGTCAGCAGCCAGACGACGACTCCGACGAGGATCATGTCGATGATCCGCGCGAGCACCCGCTTGCCGCTGTCGGCGAGCGGGGCCATGCCGCTGAGAGGGTCGTTGCCGCCGTAGGGGCCACCACCGGGACCGCCGCCGTACGGATCACCTCCCCCGCCGTAGGGGTCACCGCCGCCTCCGTACGGGCCGCCACCGCTCCCGTACGGGTCACCGCTCGGGGGCCGGCCGCCGGGCTGGTCGCCGAAGGGCGGCGGGGCGTCGTACGGAGAGCCGCCGCCCTCGGCGGGCGGCGGCTGCTTCTTGAACGGGTCGTCGTCCGGGGACTGACCGGAGCCGGGGGGCGGCGGTTCGGTGCTCATGGCCCGAGTCGACCGCGAACACCCCGGCTCCGCATCCGGCACGGGTCCGTCCGGGCTACCCGCCGGACCGGCGGGCAGCCCTCTCAGGCGGCCACGAAGGTGTGGGCCGCCTTGTCGTGCCAGCACTGGCGCCACGGGCGGTCGAACAGGCACCACAGGACGCCGACCACGCCGATGGCGAGGACGCCCGGGATGCTGTAGACGAGCCAGCGGCGCAGGGCCCGGCCGAAGGTCGGCGGCTCGGCGCCCTCGATGTCGCGCACCTGGATGCCGCAGAGCTTCTTGCCCAGCGTGCGGCCCCACTTGGCGGTGGGCAGCGCCTCGTAGAGGACGCCGAAGACAAGCAGGACGGCGAGGATGACGCCGACATAGGCGGTGGTCGTGCCGTCCAGCAGCCAGACGGTGACGGTCTCGCCGGACAGCTTCGCCGCGTCGATCTTCTCGTTGACGTGGTCGATCGCCCTGGTGCCCAGCGGCACCGCGGCCACGGCGGTGACACCGGCCAGGACGACGGTGTCCACCAGCCGTGCGGCCAGCCGCTTGCCGAGCGCGGCGGGCCTGACCGCCGCCTGGGCCCGCGCGGCCGCCTGGAACACGTCGTCGACGGGCGGCTTCCAGGGCGCGACGGGCTGCCCCTCGCCGCCGGCCCCCGCGAGGCGGTGCACCTGCTGCGCCCAGGACGGCTGACCGCCGCCGGCGCCGGGACTCATCGGGCCGCCGGCCTGCTGGGCAGCCGTCGGCGGCGTCTGCTGGGGAACGGGCGCGGGTGTCACCCGAGGGCCGGCCGGCGCCGGGGACGCGGCGGCCGCTCCCGTGCCCCCGCTCTGCGCCCCGCCCTGCTGCTCCGTGCGCGGGGACGGCGCGCGGAACGCCGAGTTGCCCCCGGCGGCGAGAGGGGCACGGGTGCCGGGGACGCCGGGAGTGTTCTCGGCCGCGGGTCCGGCGGCGGACGGCGCGGGCGAGCTCCCCGAACCGGCCGTGGGTCCGGCGGCGGACGGCGCGTGCGTGCTCCCCGAACCGCCCGTGGGACGACGGAAGACCACCGTGCCGCCCGAGGCCGGCGGCTGCGGGGAGCGCGGGTCGGATGCGGCCGGGGGAATCGTCGCCGTGCCGTCCGTACGCGCTGACCTGCCGTCGGGCTGGACGACCGCGTCGCCCGGTTCCGCCGCGTGCGGGACGCGCGGGTCGGCACCCCGGTCCGCGCCCCAGGAGACCCGGCGGTCCTGTTCGCCGCCGAAGCCCGTCTGCCGGGACCGGTCGGCGCCCCAGGCGGACGCCGGCTCGGGCCGGCTGCCGTGCTGGGCCTCCGCCGGGCTGACCCGCTGCGGCTCCGCGGCGGACCCGGGGTCCTCGTCGAAGAAGTGCGGGCCCGTCTCCTCCGCCGGAGCCGGACTCGGCGCGGGCACGGACGCGGACGCGGGGCGCCCACCGGGCGGCGGCGCGAGGGGCACGCCGTCGTTCGGGGCCGGGCGGCTCGTGCCCGGCACCCACGCGGTGCCGTTCCAGTACCGGACATATCCAGGAATGGAGGGGTCCGGGTAATACCCTTCGCGGGGCCTGTCGTCACCGGGGGCCGGGGTTGGGGCGCTCATGTCCGTCGTCCCGTATCTGCTCGGGGGTCTTTTGGGGGCTCCACATCTATCAGACCGGCGCGCGCGTCACTGGCGCTCCCGCCGTACCCACCCCTTTCGGGCAAGGATCCGCCACCTCGCGCGCCCCCGGGCCGGCCGGTGTGCACCACGGCGGCGGCAGCCGGGACGGCCCGGATCAAGCCGGCGGAAGCCGAACGGAAAAAATCTCTCCGGACCCGCGTAATGATTCCGGCCTCCCGCGCTCTCCACTCGTACGGGCCCGCCCTCAGGGCCCCGTACCCGGAAAGGAAGTGCCCGACATGCACACCGTGGTGGAACGCGAGCTGGAGCTCAAACTCGTCCTGTCGCCGGAGCGGAGCATCCCGGTCCCGGCCCGGCTGATGTACCGCACCGATGATCCGTACGCCGTTCACATCACCTTCCACGTCGGCTCCGACCATCCCGTCGCCTGGACCTTCGCCCGCGAGCTGCTGGTCGAGGGGGTGTTCCGGGCGTGCGGACACGGTGATGTGCGGGTGTGGCCGACGAAGGTCGCGGGCCGCAGTGTCGTTCTGATGGCACTGAGTTCACCCGACGGCGACGCGCTGCTCGAAGCGCCCGCCGCGCAGGTGTCCGCCTGGCTGGAACGCACCCTGCGGGCGGTCCCCCCGGGCTCTGAGGCCGAGCAGCTCGGTATCGACGACGGCCTCGCCGAGCTGCTCGCTCCCACACCGGGCTGTCCCGACGAGCTGTGGCTGCGCGACCCGTGGCCGTCGGACGAGTCGAAGGACGGGGAGTGATCCGGTGTCCCCGTCATCCGCGGCCCCTACAGGACCTTCCCCGGGTTCAGGATGCCCAGGGGGTCGAAGGCGGCCTTGATACCGCGCTGGATCTCCACCCCCACCGGGCCGATCTCGCGCGCCAGCCACTCCTTCTTCAGGACGCCCACGCCGTGCTCGCCGGTGATCGTGCCGCCGAGCTCCAGACCGAGGGCCATGATCTCGTCGAAGGACTCGCGGGCGCGCCGGGACTCGTCCGGGTCGTCCGCGTCGAAGCAGACGGTGGGATGGGTGTTGCCGTCGCCGGCGTGGGCGCAGACGCCGATGGTGAGGGCGTACTTCTCGGCGATGCCCTCGATGCCCTCCAGCATCTCGCCGAGCCGGGAGCGCGGCACGCAGACGTCGTCGATCATCGTCGTGCCCTTGACGGCTTCGAGCGCGGTGAGCGACAACCGCCGTGCCTGGAGCAGGAGTTCGGATTCCGCCGCGTCCTCGGCCGGCACCACCTGGGTGGCACCCGCAGCCTCGCACAGGGCGCCCACCGCGGCGAGGTCGGCCGCCGGGTCGTGGGTGTCGAAGGCGGCCAGCAGCAGCGCCTCGGTGGTCTCCGGGAGGCCCATCCGGGCCAGCGAGTTGACCGCCTTCACCGTCGTACGGTCCATCAGCTCCAGCAGGGACGGGACGTGCCCGCCCTCCATGATCCGGCACACGGCGTCGCAGGCGGCGCTCGCCGACGCGAACTCGGCGGCCAGCACGAGCTGTTGGGGCGGCTGCGGCTTCAGGGCCAGCACCGCGCGGACGACGATGCCGAGGGAGCCCTCGGAGCCGACGAAGAGGCGGGTGAGGTCGTACCCGGCGACGCCCTTCGCCGTACGGCGGCCGGTGCTCATCAGGCGTCCGTCGGCGAGGACGACGTCCAGGCCGAGGACGTACTCGGCCGTCACCCCGTACTTCACACAGCACAGGCCGCCGGAGGCCGTACCGATGTTGCCGCCGATGGTGCACATCTCCCAGCTGGAGGGGTCCGGCGGGTAGGAGAGGCCGTGCTCGCCCACCGCGCGGGAGAGCGTGGCGTTGATGACGCCGGGCTCGACGACGGCGATGCGGTCGACGGGGTTGATCTCGATGATCCGGTCCATCTTCACCAGGGACAGCACGATGCAGCCGTCGGAGGCGTTCGCGGCGCCCGACAGACCGGTGCGGGCGCCCTGGGGGACGACCGGGAGGCGCAGCGCGGTCGCGGTGCGCATGACGTGCTGGACCTGTTCGGCGGTGCGCGGCAGGACGACGACGGCCGGTGTGCCGGCCTCGCAGAAGCTCGCCATGTCGTTCGCGTAGGAGGCCGTGACGTCCGGGTCGGTGAGGACGGCCTCGGCCGGCAGGCCCGCCAGCAGAAGGTCGACGAGGTTCCCCGTGACGTCCTCGCGCGGGGCTTCGATACGGCTCATGATCACAGCCTCGCACTCGGGGCCATCGGTGTGAACCCCGTCTACGGCACCCTTCGCGTGCCGGGATGTGGTCTTCGTATTGACGCACAGTGAGCGGCATGGAGATCCAACCGCGACAGCTGTCTCTGGCCGGCCCGCGCCGCTCCCCCGTCCTCAAGCGCGCGCTGATCGGCGCGGTCGCGGGCTGTGCGGTGCTCGGCGGGGTGCTGGTGCTGCTGCCTCCCGACCGGCACCGGACGGCGCCTCCGGCGCCGGGTCCGGTGGCCCGGGCGGTGACGGCGGTGGGCGCCGGGGTGCCCGTGGCGCTACCCGATCTCGCGGCGCTCATCGGCGATCACGAGGCGCATCTGCGGGCCCATCCGGGTGACGGGCAGGCGTGGGCGGTGCTCGGTGCCGCGTACGTCGAACAGGGACGGCGGACGGCCACGCCCGCGTACTACCCGCGGGCCGAGAAGGCGTTGCGCACCTCGCTGGAGGCCGGCCCGAAGAGCAACGTGGACGCGCTGAACGGGCTGGCCGCGCTGGCCAACGCGCGCGGTGACTTCCCGGCGGCGAAGAAGTGGGGCGAGACGGCGGTCGCCCGGGCGCCGAAGCGGTGGACGGCGTATCCGCAGCTGATCGAGGCGTACGACGCGCTGGGTGACTACAAGGCCACCCGCAGGACGCTCGACAAGCTCCTCGAACTGCGGTCCGGGCCGACGGTCATGGCGCGGGCCGCCCAGGTGTACTGGGACCGCGGCTGGCGCGAGGACGCGGCGGCCGCCCTCGCCGACGCGGCCGCGGGCGCGACGACGCCCGCCGAGCAGGCGGCCTGGCTGTCCCGGGCGGGCGACTTCGCCTGGGAGCGCGGCGAGCCGGAGGACGCGCTGCGCCAGTACGCGGCCGCGCTGGTCACCGACCCCGACGAGCACTCCGCCGTCGCCGGGCAGGGGCGGGCGCTGGCCGCGCTGGGCCGTACCTCGGAGGCGCTGCGGGCGTACCAGACCGCGCTCACCAAGCAGCCGTCTCCGCAGTACGCCCTGGAGCTGGGCGAGTTGTACGAGTCGCTGGGGCTCGCCGGGGCCGCCCAGGTGCAGTACGACCTGCTGCGGACGCGGGTGCAGCAGGAGGAGGCGGGCGGTGTGCACGACGAACTGGTGCTCGGGCTCTTCGAGGCCGACCACGGGGACGCGGAGTCGGCCGTGCGCCGGCTGCGCGAGGAGTGGAAGCGGCGGCCCGGCATCGCCGTCGCGGACGCGCTGGGCTGGGCGCTGCACCGGGCCGGGGAGAACCAGGAAGCGGTGAAGTTCGCGACGAAGGCCATGGACAAGGAGCACGGGGGCGGGGTGCGCAACGCGTTGTACGCCTACCACCGCGGAGAGATCGAACGCGATCTGGAGTGGTTCGGGCCGGCCCGCCGCCATCTCGCGGAGGCGCTCCGTATCAACCCGTACTTCTCCCCGCTCCTCGTCCCGTCGGCGAAGGAGGCCCTGGCGGCGCTGGGCGAGCCCCCGGCGGAGGGGCTGCCCGAGGAGACGGCGGAGACTCCGGCGGCGTCCGCGCCGGAGCCGGTCGCGGCGGCGCCGGCCGCGCCCCGGCCGCCCCGCTCCCCGTCGGCGCCCGCTCCACGGCGCTCGGGGACGCGCTGACCCCGGGGGCCCGGGCGGTCAGACGGCCGCCGTGCCGATCAGTGCGTTGCGCGTGACCAGTCCGGTCAGTTCCGCCTCTCCGAGGGAGTCCGTGTCCGCGGGGCGGCGGGGCAGGACCATGTAGCGGGTCTCCGCGCTGGAGTCCCAGACCGTGATCTCCGTGCCGGCGGGAAGGGCGAGGCCGAACTCGGCCAGCACGGTGCGGGGTTCGCGGACGACGCGGGAGCGGTAGGACTCGGACTTGTACCAGCTCGGGGACGGGCCGAGGAGGCGCAGCGGGTAGCAGGAGCACAGGGTGCAGACGATGACATTGTGCACCGACTCCGTGTTCTCGACGACGCGCAGGCGCTGGAACGAGCCCTCCATGAGGCCGAGTTCCTGCACCGCCGCCGTACCGTCCGCGAGCAGCCGGGACCGGTACGCCGGGTCCACCCAGGCGCGGGCCACCACGCGCGCCCCGTTCGCCGGCGACGCGGCCGCCATGAACGCGTCGATCACCTCGTCCAGCGCACCGCCCGAGAGCACGCCCTTCTCCTCCAGGAGGGTCTCCAGGCGCCGTACCCGCCGGGAGATCAGCGCGTCGTCGTGGTGGTCACCGCTCATGGCCCGGGTCCTCTGCGTTGTCTGGGTGCGCTGGGTCGTCTGGGTCGTCTGGGTCGTCTGCGTCGTCTGCGTCGTCTGCCAAGTAGCTTTCCCACAGGTCCAGTACGACGTGGTGGTCGCCCGTGCCCCACAGGTCGCGGGCCGCGAACCGGACCGCGTACACCTGCTCGACGGGTGCGTCGTCGTGCCCGGCCGCGCTGACGTCCGCGAGGGCGGCGCGGCCCTCCGGCTCGACCACGACACCGTGCTTTCCGCGCGCGTAACGCGGCAGCCGGGTGTGGTGCGGCGGGTCGTGGCGGTACGTCCGCACGTGCGCGCCCGGCGCGAAGCGGTCAGCCATGCGAGGCGCCGTCCGACGCGAGGTCCAGCTCGCCGGGAGCGAGGACGCCCTTGCGCTGCAGGAGCGTGCAGATCGCGTGGAACCAGCGCTCGTAGTACGAGGCCGCGAGGTACTCCGCCGGTGGCATCGACTCGATGGCGTCACGGAACTCGTCCGTGTTGAACAGCCCTTGCCCGCGCAGGGCGTTGAAGAGTCCGACGACCCGCGCCTCCCAGTCGGCCCGGAAGGGCTCGGTGTCGTCGGTGGTGTCGACGGCACCGAACCCCTGCATGCCGCCCACGTCGTTGATCCTGGCCATGGGGTCAGATTACGACGCGGCCGGCCGGCTGCGCGGGGCGTTACAGGTTGCCGCGCTTCTCCTGCTCCCGCTCGATCGCCTCGAAGAGGGCCTTGAAGTTGCCCTTGCCGAAGCCCATCGAGCCATGGCGTTCGATGATCTCGAAGAAGACGGTCGGCCGGTCCTGGACCGGCTTGGTGAAGATCTGCAGCAGATAGCCGTCCTCGTCGCGGTCGACGAGGATCTTCAGCTCGCGCAGGGTGTCGACCGGGACGCGGGTCTCGCCGGCCCACTCGCCGAGCGTGTCGTAGTACGAGTCCGGCGTGTCCAGGAACTGGACTCCCCCGGCGCGCATGGTGCGTACCGTCTCGACGATGTCGTTCGAGTTCAGCGCGATGTGCTGGACACCCGCGCCGCCGTAGAACTCCAGGTACTCGTCGATCTGGGACTTCTTCTTGGCGATGGCGGGTTCGTTGATCGGGAACTTGACCTTCAGCGTCCCGTCGGCGACGACCTTCGACATCAGCGCCGAGTACTCGGTCGCGATGTCGTCGCCCACGAACTCCTTCATGTTCGTGAAGCCCATGACCTTGTTGTAGAACCCGACCCACTCGTTCATCCGGCCGAGTTCGACGTTGCCGACGCAGTGGTCGACGGCCTGGAAGGTGCGGCGGGCCGGCGGCTCGACCATCGGGGCGGCGGCCGCGTAACCCGGCAGATAGGGGCCGTCGTAGCCGGAGCGGTCGACCAGCGTGTGGCGGGTCTTGCCGTAGGTGGCGATCGCGGCGAGGACGACCGTGCCGTGCTCGTCCTTGACCTCGTACGGCTCGGCGAGCGAGGTGGCGCCGTGCTCGACGGCGTACGCGTGGGCGGCGCGGGCGTCCGGGACCTCGATGGCGAGGTCGACCACTCCGTCACCGTGCTCGGCGACGTGCTCGGCGAGGAAGTGGCCCCAGGTGGTGGCGGCCTTGATGACGGAGGTGAAGACGAAACGGGCCGAACCGTTGGTCAGGACGTACGACGCTGTCTCCCGGCTGCCGTTCTCCGGACCGGAGTAGGCGACGAGCTGCATGCCGAAGGCGGTGGAGTAGTAGTGCGCTGCCTGCTTGGCGTTGCCGACGGCGAAGACGACCGCGTCCATGCCCTTGACCGGGAAGGGGTCGGCCTCGCGCGCGGTGCTGGGGGTGTGGTGGGTGGTCTGAGTCATGGCGAAAGCGTCACCCCGTTCCGCAAGGTGCGCAATAGTTTGCGTAATCGCTGAGCAATATGCTCAATAGCAGGCCCGGAAGGTCGGGCGTTCTGTACAGGATGACCACCTCGGAGAGGCCCCGGAGGCACGTATGGCGATCGATCATCTGGACGGCGGGCTCATCGTGCTGCTGGCGCGGGAGCCGCGGATCGGGGTCGTGGAGATGTCCCGGCGGCTCGGAGTGGCGCGCGGCACGGTGCAGGCCCGGCTCGACCGGCTTCAGTCGAATGGCGTCATCCGGGGATTCGGCCCGCAGGTCGACCCCGCCGCGCTGGGCTACCCGGTGACGGCGTTCGCGACCCTGCAGATCCGGCAGGGACAAGGTGCCGACGTACGGGCGCATTTGACGACCGTCCCCGAGGTCCTGGAGCTGCACACCACGACCGGCACCGGGGACATGCTGTGCCGGCTCGTGGCCCGCTCGAACGCCGATCTCCAGCGGGTGATCGACCGGGTTGTCGGTTTTGATGGCATCGTCCGGGCCTCCACGGCGATCGTCATGGAGAACCCCGTTCCGCTGCGGATCATCCCGCTGGTGGAGCAGGCGTCGGGAGACTCCTGACGCGGCTCCGCGCGGACGACCCGTCGAGGAGGGGGCCGACTCCGGGCGCACACCGTCGTGAGGTGAGGGTCCGTGAACTTCTGGGAGTACCTGAGCAGCCGCCATCAGCAGCTGCTCACGGACGCGTACCAGCACGCCAGCGCGGTCTTCCAGTGCATGGTCGTGGCGACCCTCATCGGCGTGCTGATCGGTGTCGTCACCTACCGCAGCGAGTGGGCGGGCAGCCTCGCCACCACCGCCACCTCCACCGTCCTGACCATCCCGTCGCTCGCCATGATCGGTCTGCTGATCCCGATCGTGGGTCTGGGCGTCCCGCCGACGGTGACCGCGCTGACCCTCTACGGACTGCTGCCGATCGTGCGCAACTCGATCGTGGGCCTGCGTGGCGTCGACCCCTCCCTCGTGGACGCGGCGACCGGCATCGGGATGTCACGCATCACCCGGCTGCTCAAGGTGGAGCTGCCGATCGCCTGGCCGCCGATCCTCACCGGCATCCGGGTCTCCACGCAGATGCTGATGGGCATCGCCGCGATCGCCGCGTACGCCTCGGGGCCGGGTCTCGGCAACGAGATCTTCCGTGGCATCAGCTCCCTGGGCAGCAAGAACGCACTCAACCAGGTGCTCGCCGGGACGCTCGGGATCATCATCCTGGCGCTCCTTTTCGATGCCGCGTACGTCGTCGTCGGGCGGCTGACCATCCCGAGGGGGATCCGTGCCTGAGCCTTCCGCGCCCGTCTCCGACGCCGCTCCCCCGCCGGTCAGGGCGCCCACCACGGGCGCCACCATCGAGCTGGAGAACCTCAGCAAGCGCTACCCGGGCAGCCGGGAACCCGCGGTGGACGCCGTCAGCATGGAGATCAAGGCGGGCGAGCTGGTCGTCTTCGTCGGCCCCTCGGGGTGCGGGAAGTCCACGACGCTCAAAATGATCAACCGGCTGATCGAGCCGACCGGCGGGCGCATCCGCATCGGCGGCGAGGACGTCACCGACATGGACCCGGTGAAGCTGCGCCGCAAGATCGGTTACGCGATCCAGGCGTCCGGGCTCTTCCCGCACATGACGGTCGCGCAGAACATCGCCCTGGTCCCGAAGATGATCGGCTGGCCGCGGACGCGGATCACGGCGCGGGTCGAGGAGATGCTGGACCTGGTCGGCCTCGACCCGGGCGAGTTCCACGGCCGGTATCCGCGCCAGCTCTCCGGCGGCCAGCAGCAACGCGTGGGTGTGGCACGGGCGTTGGCGGCCGATCCGCCCGTCCTGCTGATGGACGAACCGTTCGGCGCGGTCGACCCGATCACCCGCGACCACCTCCAGGACGAGCTGATCCGCCTGCAGCACGAGCTGCACAAGACGATCGTCTTCGTCACACACGACTTCGACGAGGCCATCAAGCTGGGCGACCGGATCGCCGTCCTGCGGGAGCACTCGCACATCGCCCAGTTCGACACCCCGGAGGCGATCCTCACCAACCCGGCCGACGACTTCGTCTCCGGCTTCGTCGGTGCGGGCGCCGCCCTGAAGCGGCTCAACCTCTCCCGCGTACGGGACGTGGGGATCACCGACTATCCGACGGTCACCGTCGACGACCCGCTCCAGGACATCTTCAACAAACTCCGGTCGAGCGGTACGAACGAGATCCTGCTGCTCGACCGGCGGGGCCGCCCCTACAAATGGCTGCGCCGGGGCGACCTGATGCGGGCGCGGGGCTCGCTTGCCCGGGCCGGCACGCTGGTGCACGACACCGTGACCCGGGACGCCACCCTGCGGGACGCCCTCGAAGCCGTCCTCACGGACAACACGGGGCGGGTCGCGGTCACCGGACGGCGCGGCGAGTACATCGGAGTCGTCGACATGGAGACGCTGATGAACTCCGTGCAGGAACTCCTCGAAGCCGACCGGCTCGACGCGATGGAGCACCAGCACGAGCTGGAGGAGGCGCGCGCCCAGCAGACCCACCTCGCGCAGGAGGGCGCCGAGGACGGGGAGGCGAAGGCGTGAGCACTCCCTGGGCGAGTCGGCGCCCGGCGGGCGAGCACGAGGTCAAGGGGCTCGCCTTCCGTGACGACGGTGACGGCAACGGCGACCACGACCGCGACCGCGACCGCGAGGATCACGGGGCGGACGGCGGGGGCGGGGCGCCGCCGTCACCGGCGGCCACCCGGCGGCGGGTCAGCTGGCAGAAGCTGACCTTTCTGCCCACGGTCCTGGTCATCCTGCTGCTCGCCACCTGGCTCTGGTTCCGGCAGGCCGACCTCGACTCGATCTCCGAGAACGCGCTGTCGAACGGCCAGGTGTGGAAGGCGCTGCGCCAGCACATCCAGCTGACGGTCATCTCCACGTTCTTCGTGCTGATCATCGCCATCCCGCTGGGCATCCTGCTGACCCGCGGTGCCTTCCGCAAGGCGACCCCGGTGGCGATGACGTTCGCCAACATGGGGCAGGCCACTCCGGCGATCGGTCTGCTGGCGCTGCTGGTGATCTGGCTCGGCACCGGCCAGAAGGCGGCCCTCATCGGCATCATCATCTACGCGGTCCTGCCGGTCCTCTCCAACACGATCGCGGGCCTGAAGGCCAACGACCCCACCCTGCTGGAAGCCGCCCGCGGCATCGGCATGTCCTCCCTCGGCGTCCTGTCCCGCGTCGAACTCCCGCTCGCCGTACCGCTGATCCTCGCGGGCGTGCGGACGGCCCTCGTGCTGAACGTCGGTACGGCGACGCTCGCCACCTTCGGCGGCGGAGGCGGGCTCGGCGTCCTGATCACCACCGGGATCACCACCCAGCGCATGCCGGTCCTGGTCCTCGGCTCGATCCTCACGGTCGCGCTCGCCCTGCTGGTGGACTGGCTCGCCTCGCTGGCCGAACTGCTGCTGCGGCCACGGGGACTGGAGGCGGGGTCATGAGGCGGGGCCGAGCGGTGGGGGCGAGCGGGGTACGGCGTCCGAGGCCGGCCGCGACTGTGTCGCTGTCCCTGTCGCTGGCCGGGACGCTGGTGCTGGTCTCCGGCTGCGGGCTGACCAGCGGTTCCCCCATGGTCGACGACGTCGGTCCCGGGACGATCGGCCGGGGCGAGCCGCTCAAGGGGGCCCATCTCACCGTCACCTCCAAGGAGTTCACCGAGCAGCTGGTCCTCGGCGCGATCATGGGCATCGCCTTCGAGGCGGCCGGCGCGGACGTCCTCGACCGGACCGGCATCCAGGGCTCCATCGGCGCCCGCGAGGCCGTCAAGAGCGGGGACGCGGACGCCATGTACGAGTACACGGGCACCGCCTGGATCACGTATCTCGGCAACGGCACCCCCATCACCGACCCACAGCAACAGTGGCAGGCGGTGCGTGAGGCGGACGCGAAGAACGGCCTCACCTGGCTGCCGCCGTCCGCCCTCGACAACACCTACGCGCTCGCCATGAACGAGGCCAACTTCAAGAAGTACCGGACCAGGACGCTCTCCGAGGTCGCCGCGCTCGCCAGGTCGGACCCCAAGGCCGTCACGCTGTGCGTGGAGAGCGAGTTCGCCAACCGCGCCGACGGGCTGCCGGGCATGGAGAAGGCGTACGGCATGAGCGTGCCCGCCGGGAACGTCACCCAGATGGACACCGGGATCATCTACACCCAGGTGGCCAAGGGGAGTTGCACCTACGGCGAGGTGTTCACCACCGACGGACGCATCAAGTCGATGCACCTGACGATCATGGCGGACGACAGGAAGTTCTTCCCCAACTACAACGTCGCCCCCGAGATCAACACCAAGGCCCTGCACGAGTATCCGGCGATCGCCACCGTCCTCGACCCGATCACCAAGAAGCTCAACAACTCCGTCGCCCAGACCCTGAACGCCAAGGTCGACGTGGATGGCGAGGATCCCCACCAGGTGGCGCTGGACTGGATGAAGCAGGAGGGGTTCGTGAAGGGGGGTTGAGTGTGACGGTACGCGTGCCGCGTCCGTGCCGGACGGGCGGGCGGGGCTGGGTTGGGCGTCGCGTGCCGGCTGGTTGGGGCGCCCGGTTCGGCGTGAGCGTGCCGGCTCGGTGAGGAGCCCGGTTCGGCGTGAGCGTGCCGGCTCGGTGAGGAGCCCGGTTCGGCTTGACCGTGGCGGCCGGCTGGGGCGCCCGGCTCAGCAGCTCGGGATGGAGCCCTTGCCCTTTTCCAGGGCCACCAGCGCGTCGACCGCGCCCTTCAGGGTGGTCACCGGGATCAGGCGCAGCCCCTTGGGGAGCTCCGACTCGGCGTCCGAGCACTCCGCCTGAGGGACGAGGAAGACGGTGGCGCCGTCCCGCCGGGCGGCCTGGGTCTTGAGGGCCACTCCGCCGACCGCGCCCACCTTGCCGTCGGGGTCGATCGTCCCCGTACCCGCGATGGTGCGGCCGCCCGTGAGGTCGCCGCCGCTGCCGTCGCCGTCCAGTTTGTCGACGATGCCGAGCGAGAAGAGGAGCCCGGCGCTCGGTCCGCCGACGTCGGCCAGCTTGAGCGTGACCTTCACGTGCTTCTCGTGGAGGTAGGACAGCGCGGCCTCGGTGGCGGTGCCCTGGGACTCCTGCATCTGCTCGGCGTTGTGCTGCTCGATCTCCTCGACGCTGTCGCCGCTCGGATAGACGGAGTCGCGCGGCATCACCGCCCGGTCCGTACGGAACCAGCTGTCCACGACCTCGCCGAGACCGACGTGCGCGTCCGGGCCCGTGGCCTCGATCGTCGTCATACGGAGCTGGCCGCTCGTCGCGCGCGTGGCCGCACCCGTGATCGTGATCACCGGGTCGCCCTTGTTCTCACCGAGGACGTTCGCCGTCAGGCCGGGCTGCGCCAGGGAGAACGGCAGCGGCGCGAACACCGCCGTGGCGAGCAGAGCCACGAAAGGTACGGCGCAGACGACGACGGCCTGGGGACGCGTGAGGCGAGAGAGCACGGGATCAATCTAACGTGACGCCACGCATCGGCTGGGGCTCGGGGCGGGGGGCGCGGGTGGGGGTCCGGGGCGGGGTGGGGCGTGCGGGGGCTGGGGCGTGGGGTGGAGGCTCGGAGCGGGGTGGGGCGTGCGGGAGCTGGGGCGTGGGGTGGAGGCTCGGAGCGGGGTGGGGCGTGCGGGGGCTGGGGCGTGGGGTGGAGGCTCGGAGCGGGGTGGGGCGTGGGGTGGGGTGGGGCGTGGGGTGGGCGGTGGCGCCACGGGGCCGCCCCGTGCGGCCGTAGTCGCACGAGACTGCCCGGGCGCTTCAGCCGAGTCGCGCCTCAGCTTCCAGTACCGGAACCTCAGGGGGTACGGCCGATGAAGGCAAGCAGGCGAGTCTGTACGTCGGCGTTTTCGGGTACCTCGACCCGTGGTCCGTACTGCCCGCTCTTGCGGAGCACGTCGTCGAGCGGCAGCATCCCGTCGAGCAACTGGGCGCACCTGCCTGGGTCGAGGCGCTCGTCCTGGCCGGTGGCCCGAGCCAGGTCCCAGGTGTGCATGAAGACGTCGGCGGTGTAGAACCGGTCGACCGCCTGGTCCAGCGGGACCTCTCCGATGTGAGGGTTCGACAGCATCCTCTGTGCCGTGGCCGGGTCGTCGAGGAGGGCCTGCACTCCGTCGCTGTGCACCGTCCAGGCCGCCACCGGGTCGTCGTCCACCGACGGGCCTTTCGGCAGTTCGACTCCGGCGCCGGCCTTCAGGAAGTCCGGGAACCACTCGACGAGGTGGCGCACCACGTCCCGGGCGAGCCACCCCTCGCACGGCGCTGGGCTGTCCCACGCCCCGGGACGCACTGCGCGCACGCGGTCCGTGAATACCTCTGTGACGGTGCGGTGTTCATCGGCTGCCCTCGTCATGATCCCAGGCCTTCCGTCTCGGTACGTCGGTCGGCGTTGCCGCTCTGGGGGCCGCCGAGCAGTTCGTCGAGCCGCTCGTGGCCTTCCCGGACACCGCGTTGCATGCCGCTCTTGATCATCGAGTCGCGGGCTTCGATGGAGTCCATGAGGGATCTGGTGGTGACCCGGGTGCGGCCGCCGAGGTCCTCGAAGGCGGTTGTCTCCAGGCTGACGGCGTCCCGGAAGCCGTCGAAGGCGAAGGTCTGCACGATGCGCTCGTTGAGGCGTACCTCGTGGAACACACCGCGGAAGCCGTACTCCGTCCCGTCGTCCTCGCGATGCACGTAGCGGTACGACCCGCCGGTGCGCGCGTCGTACTGGTCGATCCGCATGGTGAGCCGACGCGGGCCGAGCCACTGGACGACCAGGTCAGGGTCGGTGTATGCCCGGAACACGCGTCCCGGCGGAGCGTCGAACTCCCGGATGATGAGGATGGTGGGCAGAGCCGGGTCGGCCACGATCTGTGTCTCGTGCCGGCGGTTCGCCTTTGTGGTGCTCATGATGCCGCCTCCTTCGCCGGGATGCCCGTCACCGGCTGTTCCATCCGCTCAAGGACGCCATCGAGCTGACGGAAACGGTCTTCCGCCTCGCGTCGGTAGCGTTCGATCCATTGCGTCATCAGGTCGAAGACCTCGCCCTCAAGGCGGCAGGGCCGCCGCTGAGCGTCCCTGCTGCGGCTGATCAGACCGGCGTCTTCCAGGACCCTGATGTGCTTGGACACGGCCTGTACCGTCACGTCGTACGGCTCGGCCAGTTCGTTGACCGTGGCATCCCCGGCGGCCAGCCTGGCCACGATGTCGCGCCGGGTCGGGTCGGCCAGCGCGGAGAACACCCGGGACAGCCGGTCGTTGGCCATCTCGACCTCGCATCCTCAACCAATTGGTTGATTAAACCTATGGCCGAGCCATGGCGTTGTCAACCAACTGGTTGAATAGCGGTCGACGCGCCGGCCGGCCACGGCCGCCGCCCGAGATGCGCACCCGGACACCGGCCGTCCCTCCCCTCCGTCCCGGCCACCCTCAGCGCGCTCCCAACGCTCTCCGAAACACTGCCCGTCGATGCCGATCCCAACGGCGAGCACGCGGCCTACCCGCTGCACACCCCTGTGACCAGTAGGAAGGGGTTCAGGCACCGCTTCTCAGCGAAAAGCGGCGACGTTACGGGCGACCCAGTCGTTGAAGGGCCGCGGGGCGCGGCCGAGGACTCGTTCCACGTCCGAGCTGATCCGCAGTTCGGCGGGGGTCGGGGCGGCGATGATGTCCAGGGTGTCGTCGGCGAGCTCCGGCGGCACGAACCGGGTCATCGCGGCCCTGGCCTCCTCGCGGGTGAGTTCATGGAACCGCACCGGCGAGCCGAGCACGGCGGCGATGGCCTCCGCCTGCTGACGCGGCGTGATCACCTCGGGCCCGGTCAGCTCCAGGACACTGCCGGCGTGCCGGTCGTCCAGCAGGCAGGCCGCCGCGACCTCGGCGATGTCCGCCGGGTCGACGACCGGAACCCCGACATCACCGAAGGGTGCGGCGACCGTCCCTTGCGTGCGGACGGACTCCGCCCAGGCCAAGGCGTTGGAGGCGAAACCGCCCGGCCGTACGACGGCCCAGTCCAAGCCGGACTCCTTCAACGCGTCCTCCACCGCGCGCATCGCGATCCGCGACGGGCCGAGCGGCCTGGTCGCCACGCCCTGAGAAGACAGCAGGACGATCCGGCGGACCCCGCCGGCCGCGGCCAGGTCGATGAGGTCGGCCGGCCTGGCTTCGGGGGCGTGCAGGTCGCCCGACAGCAGCAGGAACAGTGCCTTCGCCCCGTCCAGCACGGGGGCGAGGCCCTGCGGCTCGGTCAAGTCGGCCGACACGTGCCGGACCCCGTCCGGCACCACCGCCGCGTGCCGCGACACCGCCGTCACCTGCTCGCCGGCTTCGGCCAGGGCCTGCGTCAAAGGCCGGCCCACATTCCCGGTAGCCCCGGTTACCACGATCATCTTCAGCTCCTAGTCCGTTGTGCACTGCGGTGGCTGACACTAGGAGCCGGGCTTACTTTTCGTAAGAACATACCTAAAGGTAAGCTCCTGACATGACAGAAGGTGCGCAGCTGGCGCGGGCCGAGGCGGGCCCTCGGTATGAGGTGTTTCACACGGACTGCCCCGCGCGCGACATGGTCGACCACGTGACCAGCAGGTGGGGTATCTGGGTGCTGATCTCCTTGCGGAGCAACGACCTTCGGTTCTACGAGCTGCGCGACAGCATCCACGGCATCAGCGAGAAGATGCTCGCGCAGACCCTGCGCGCCCTGGTCCAGGACGGCCTGGTCCGGCGGGAGGTCGCGCCGACGACGCCGCCCCAAGTCACCTACGGGCTGACCGAGTTCGGCCGGGACGTCGGTGAGCCACTGACGGACTTGTTCGACCGGATCACCCAGCGGCTGGCTGCCGGCGGAACGTCCGCCACGCAGCGGCCGGCGATCAGTGGAACGTTCGCCACGCGGCGGCCGGCGCAACAGGTCGAGCGAAGCAGCTGACCACCCCGGACCCGGCCAGGGGAGCTGAGATCCCGTATCGGGTGGGGTGGTGCATACGGGAGCCGGGAGCCGGGGGCGTGGGTGCGGGTTCGGGGTGGGTCAGCGGAGCGCTTCGGCGACCTCGCGGGCCGCGTCCACGACTCTCGGTCCCACTCTCTCCGGTACGGAGTCCGTGAGCATGACGACACCGACGCTGCCCTCGACCCCGGTCACGCCGATCAACGGGGCCGCGGCTCCGCTCGCCCCCGCCTCCAACTCCCCGTGCGTGAGCGTGTATCCGGGCTCGGCCACGGCCTGCCGGGCGGCGAGGATCGCACGGCCCGCGGCACCACGGTCCAGCGGGTGACGGAACCCGGCGCGGTACGCCACGTGATAGTCGGTCCACGTCGGCTCGACGACGGCCACGGCGAGCGCCTCGGCCCCGTCGACGAGGGTGAGGTGCGCGGTCGCTCCTATGTCCTCGGCGAGCGAGCGCAGCGCGGGCAACGCGGCTTCCCGGACGAGGGGGTGCACCTGGCGGCCCAGGCGCAGTACTCCCAGCCCGACCCGGGCACGGCCCCCCAGATCACGGCGTACGAGTGCGTGCTGCTCCAGCGTCGCAAGCAACCGGTACACAACAGTCCGGTTCACCCCGAGCTTGTTCGAGAGTTCGGTGACGGTCAGCCCGTGATCCGTGTCGGCGAGCAACTTGAGGACGCGCAGTCCCCGGTCGAGCGTCTGGGAGGTCTCCGCGGTCACGACGCCCACTCCTTCGTGGTGAGGGTCGGCGGTCCCTGCGCGGCGGTTGCGTCACCGGTCCCGTCGGCGACGCGCTACAGAGGCCGCCGGTCGGCAAGCGACCCGGGCTTTCCCGGGCGGAGTCGCTTCACGGCTGCGCTCCGCGGCGGCGCTGCCACGGGGCGTGTGCGTAGCGGGACAGTAGCGAGCCGGTCCGCTCAGCGGAAGGCACCGTCCAGAATCCGGTCACCTGCCGGGGTACGGTGATTCCGTTTGCCCCAGTACGTACGGAGCGGATCACTCGGCGTACGCCACCCCTGCACACGGCGCGCACCCCCAGGCGCACCACTCAACCGCGCGCTCCCTGGGGCGCGGCGCGCGCCGAAGACACGGGAGTCACCGGAGTCGGTGGAGGCACCGGGCTCGCTGGAGGGACCTGAGTCGGTGGAGGCACCGGGGTCGCTGGAGGGACCGGAGTCGGTGGAGGCACCGAAGCCGCCGAGCCCCCGGAGTCACCGCATCCGCGTTGCCCACTCCTGCACCTTGGCGATCCGCTGCCGCAACTGGCCCGCCGTGGCCTCCGCGCTCGGCGGACCGCCGCACACGCGCCGCAGCTCGGTGTGGATCACGCCGTGCGGCTTGCCGGTCTGGTGGACGTACGCGCCGACCATGGTGTTGAGCTGCTTGCGCAGTTCGAGCATCTCCTTGTGGGAGACGACCGGCCGCCGCTCGGCGGGGAGTTCGAGGAGGTCGGCCTCGTCGTCCGGCTTCTTGCGGCTGTGCGCGATCTGCCGGGCCTGCCGCTTCTGCAGCAGCAGCTGGACCTGATCGGGTTCGAGGAGCCCGGGGATACCGAGGTAGTCCTGCTCCTCCTCGCTCCCCGGATGGGCCTGCATCCCGAACTCGGCGCCGTCGTAGAGCACCCGGTCGAAGACGGCGTCGGACTCCAGCGCCTCGAAGGGCAGCATGTCCTCGCCGGTGTCCTCGTCCTGCTGCTTCTCGGCCTCCTCGAGAAGCTTGTCCTCTTCCGCGTACGGGTCCTCCTCGCCGTCCTTCTTCGGCTTGTCGAGGACGTGGTCGCGCTCGACCTCCATCTCATTGGCGAACGTGAGGAGGTCGGGGACGGTCGGCAGGAAGACGGAGGCGGTCTCGCCACGGCGCCGGGACCGTACGAAACGGCCCACGGCCTGCGCGAAGAAGAGGGGCGTGGAGATGGTGGTCGCGTACACCCCGACTGCGAGCCGGGGCACGTCGACACCCTCGGACACCATGCGGACGGCGACCATCCACCGGTCGTTGCTCTGGCTGAACTCGTCGATCCGGCTGGACGCGCCCGTGTCGTCGGACAGCACCAGCGTCGCCTTCGTACCCGTGATCTCGCGGATGAGTTTGGCGTACGCGCGTGCCGAGTCCTGGTCGGAGGCGATGACCAGGGCGCCCGCGTCCGGGATCGCCTTGCGGACCTCGGTCAGCCGCTGGTCGGCGGCGCGCAGCACGCTCGGCATCCACTCACCGCGCGCGTCGAGTGCGGTGCGCCAGGCCTGCGAGATGGCGTCCTTGGTCATCGGCTCGCCGAGCCGCGCGGCGATCTCGTCGCCCGCCTTCGTACGCCACCGCATGTTGCCGCTGTAGGAGAGGAAGATGACGGGCCGCACGACCCCGTCGCCCAGGGCGCTGCCGTAGCCGTACGTGTAGTCGGCCGCGGATCGCCGGATCCCGTCGTTCCCCTCTTCGTACGCCACGAACGGGATGGGGTTGGTGTCGGAGCGGAACGGCGTACCGGTGAGCGCGAGCCGGCGGGTGGCGGGCTCGAACGCCTCCAGGCAGGCCTCGCCCCAGGACTTGGAGTCGCCGGCGTGATGGATCTCGTCGAGGATGACCAGGGTCTTGCGCTGCTCCACGCGGTTGCGGTGCAGCATGGGCCGCACGCCGACACCGGCATACGTCACGGCGACACCCTGGTAGTCCTTGCCGAGCGGGCCCGCGCTGTACTCGGGGTCGAGCTTGATCCCTATCCGCGCGGCCGCCTCCGCCCACTGCTTCTTCAGATGCTCGGTCGGCGCGACCACGGTCACCTGTTGCACGACGTGGTGGTGCAACAGCCAGGACGCGAGCGTCAGCGCGAAGGTCGTCTTGCCGGCGCCGGGTGTGGCGACGGCCAGGAAGTCGCGCGGCTGCTCCTGGAGATACCTCTCCATCGCCCCCTGCTGCCAGGCGCGCAGCTTGTTGGCGGTACCCCAGGGGGCCCGGCCGGGGAAGGCGGGTGAGAGGTGGTGCGAGGAGGCGGCACTGGCGGCGGTGGTAGTCACGGTCTCCGTGGGTGGTCGAATCAAGGGCCGCGCGCTGCGCCTCGGGTGGGGCGGCGATGCGAGACGGGCGGGCGGCTCGGCTACGTATGACAACCGGGCCACCCTACCGGCGCCCCGGACGTGTCAACGGGCGGACGACGCGGGGGCACCCATGGATGGGACTCAGGTCACAGAGCGCGCCCGCCGCCGTGAGCACCGCTCTCCATCTTGAGCACCGATCTCTGTCGCGAGCACCGATCTCTGTCGCGAGCGGCGCTCTCGGTGGGGAGCAGCGATCTCGGTCGAGAGCACCGACCTCTCTCGCGAGCGACTCTCTCGGTGGGGAGCAGCGATCTCCGTCGAGAGCACCGACCTCTGTCGCGAGCGACTCTCTCGGTGGGGAGCAGCGATCTCCGTCGAGAGCACCGCTCTCCGTGGTGAGCACCGCTCTCTTCTCGCATCACCGCTCCCGAAGGCGCGTGGTCACCCAGGCACCGAGCCGGGAGCACCGCCCCGTCGCGAGCGACGCTCTCCAACGCGGACACCGATCCCAGACGTGAGCACCGATCTCCATCGAGAGCACCGCTCTCAGTTCGGAGCACCGCTCCCCCTAGCGAGCACCGCTCTCTCGCATCACCGCTCCCGAAGCCGCGTAGTCACCCAGGCGCCCACCAGCGCCACCCCGGCCATCGGCAGGAAGACGGCAGCGAAGGCCGCCGGGTGGGAGCCGGCGGAGTCGGCGGCGGTGTGGGAGACCGCCCCGCCGCCGAGCGCGGCGAAGGCGGCGCCGCCCGCGGCGAGGAGGAGGACGTTCGAGAGACCGTCGGAGATCTGGAGGGCGGCGGAGTTGGCACCGGCGTCCTTGGGCGCGGAGAGCTGGAGCAGCAGCACACTGGTGGAGGCGGTCACCAGCCCCATCCCGAAGCAGCCGAACCCCCAGGCGACGGCGACGGTCCACACCGGCACGGAGGGGATCAGCACGCTGGGCGCGGCGGCGATGGCGGCCGCCACGAGCAGCATCCCGAGGAGCATCAGCCGTTCCCGGTACGGCTCCACACGCGGCCGGGACTGTACGAGGGAGCCCAGCGCCCAGGTCCCGCCGCCCGCCGCGAGCGAGAACCCGGCGAGCGTCGGTGACAGCCCCCGCTGGGTGACGAGCATCAGCGGCACGAAGGATTCGGCGGCGATGAAGGAACCCGCGGCGACTCCGCGCAACAGCACGACGGACGGCAGCCCGCGGGCCGCCCGGTGGGTGCCGGGCGGCAGGAGACCGAGGACGGCCGGGACCAGCAGGGCGGCTCCCACGGCGCCCGGGAGGAGCGCGAGCGGACGCAGGTCCTGGGCGGCGTACTGGAGGAGCCCCGCGCCGAGCGAGATGCCGAACGCCAGCCGGATACGGCGGCGGTCGAAGGGAGCGGGGACGGTGCCGTCCGCCGGGCCGGACGCCCGGCGCCGTATCTGCGGCAGGGCGAGCGCCAGCGGGAAGACGACCAGGACGGGTATCCCGATGAACACCCAGCGCCAGCCGAGGTGTTCGGTCACCGCACCCGCGGCGAGCGGCCCGACGACGGACGGGACCACCCAGCCCGCCGCGAACCCCGCCATGATGGCCGGCCGCAGCCGTTGCGGGTAGGCGCGGCCCACGACCACGTAGAGCGCGACGATCACCAGTCCGCCGCCGAGACCCTGCACCGCCCGGCCCAGCACGAACATCCACATGGTTCCGGCCGTACCGGCCAGCAGCAAGCCCGCCGCGAAGGCACCGATCCCGGTGGCCAGCGGACCCAGCGGCCCGGCCCGGTCGGACCACTGGCCGGCAAGCACCATGCCGAACAGGCTCGTCGTGAAGTACCCCGAGAAGGCGAAGGCGTAGAGGGCGACACCGTGGAGTTCGCGCGCCGCGACCGGCATGGCCGTGCCAACCGCCGTCGCCTCGAAGGCGATCAGCAGCACGACGGAGACGATGCCGATGCTCAGGGCCCGGTGATCCCGGCTCAGCACTCCCCCGCCGACCCCGTCCGTCACGGTCACCTCGGCGACCACCGCCCGTCCGGTCACCTCGGCGGCCTCCGGCGGCACCGTCGTTTCAGCGGCCTCCGGGAGCACGGCTGTTTCAGCGGCATCCGGGAGCATGGTCGGAGTGACGGTGACGGTGACGTCGTCGTCCCTCGGGTCCAGGGTGCTCATACACGCCAGAGTAAGAGGCGTAGCCCCGTTTGACCCCTGTCAGAAGGCCGTGATCACCTGCGACCTTGGTCGTACGCCCCCGCCGCCGGCCGTATGGACGCGCTGCCGGCCGTACGGACGCGCTGCCGGTCGGCCGACGGGTTCCTGGCTCGTACGACACAGGGACGCGCTGCCGGCCGGTCGACGCGTCCTGGCTCGTACGACACACACGTCTCCTGGGCCGTACGACGCTCTTCATGAACGCCGTGTGGCAGTCCCGTTGCACGGCGCCCGTCCCCCTTGAGCCCCGCGTCCCGTCCGCCTACGGTCGGTACACCGAGTTCGGAACTGCACATCGTTCCCGGCCCGGCCGTGTGCCCGAGTGGTTTAGGGACTCGCCTGCAAAGCGAGTTACGTGGGTTCGATTCCCGCCACGGCCTCTATGGCCTGACCTGGCAAAACAAAAGGGCGGAACCCCATCCGGGGTGCCGCCCTTTTGGCCGTCCGTCTCAGTTGGCCGCTCAACCGACGTCCGGCAGCGCTTCTGGAGTGTCTTCCTCGTCCGCCTTCCGCTGTGCACGACGCGCATTTTCCGCGCGCACAGCGTCCAACCACCGCCACAGCCCGATCTCCTCCGGCTTCAGGCCCGGACAGGCGATCTGATGCGGTATCCGGCACACAGCGCCAGGCCCGGGCTCGTCCTCGCGGCTGTTCCACGCCGTCCCATTGGAGTCGATGTACCAGCGGTGCCAGGCGGGCACCATGTGCGCGAGCACGGGCATGCCCGGCTCAAGGAGAACATGCATGCCGTAGTAGGTGACATGCCGATCACCGACCAGCCCACAGTTGGGGCAGATGGGGGTAGCCGGCGGCTCCGGCCCTGTGGCACCCTCCATCGCGGCTTGGGCACGGTCGGTGTTCTCCCACGGCTGCGGCGCATCCGACGGCGGATGGCGGTGTCCGTCGGGGCCGGATATCGGGATGATGCTCGATTCGCCTGTATCCCCCATGAGTTAGAGCGTGCGGGTGGCTTACGGGCGTGGGACAGGGCGCGAATAGGGCGCAACGGAAGCAGATGGGCGGGGTCCCGAAGCGTGGGTGACGGCTCGGGAGACACCCGACGACTCACCCTTCGCGCCCGCTCTGGCCGGGCTGTTTCCGTTTCCCGCCACGGCCTCCAGCGCCTTCAGCAGGCGGCGTAAGGGCGGTGCCCCAGGAGGGTGCCGCCCTTTGGTACGTGCGGAGTTGCCGGGGTCGCGGCCTCAGCCGGTGTCGACCGCACCCTCGCGGCCCGACGCCCGCGGATCCCGCGACCCCGCCACCCCGGCACCGCAGCACCCCGGCAGCCCGGCAGCCCCGCTACGCGTACAGCACCCCAACCCCCTGATCCGCAAACGTCTCCGGCCAGTGGCGGCGGCCGTCGTCCGTGAGGAAGGCCGGGGACGGGTCGCAGGCGAGGGGGTCGACCGTGGCGAGGGTCTGGGTCATGGTGGCGGCCAGTTGGCCGTAGGAGGCCGTGAGGTCGTGGGTGGCGGCGAGTGACTTCTCGCGGTGGAGGAGCCAGACGGTGAACGCCAGGGTGGAGAGGTCGGCGTTGAGGGGGCGAAGGGTGAAGTCGGGCTCGCTCCAGGCGAGGACCGTGCCCGTGCCGCCCTCGACCACGAGGCTGGTGTCCTCCATGAGGTGTCCGAGGCGTATCAGCCGGCGCGCCTCGTCCGGGAGGTCGTCGTCGGTGAACTCACCGGGGCGCTCGTCGGCGTAGTACTCGGCGAGGGTCGGCAGTGGTACCTCGGTGTCGAGCTGGAACATGAAACCGTCCTCCGGGAGTCCCGTTTCACGCAGGAAGCGGCGGCTCGGCTCATGGGTGAGCGACGCCGGGAAGTCGACCTCCTCGAAGCGCATGATCTCGCCGGAGCCGAACTCCTCCTCCAGCAGGCGCGGCGGCAGGTCGAGGCGCAGGCCCGTCCCGGGGCCCGCGATCCGGGCGAGCGGGCGGATCATCGCGGCCATCCGCCAGTACGGCGGGACGGCGCCTTCGGTGCCCTTCTCGAAGACGGCGGAGAGCCGCTCGGACGCCTCTGCGACCGCCTTGGGGCCGAAGCGCCCGCTGAGCGAGGCGAACTCCCCGCGCGCCGCCGCCAGTTCCTCCGTCGCCGCCGCGAACCGCAGCAGCGCCTCCAGTGAGGGAGCCAGCGGGGCGAGGCCCATGAGGCCGGGGACGCGGTCCAGGCGCGTGGTGCAGATCTCGCCCGTCGCCCCGTCCAGGACGATCGACTCCAGGTCCCTGTCGTACGTGCGGACGGTCCCTATGACCAGCTGGTTCCGGAGCTCCTCGGCGAGCTTGTCGATGGTGTCCACCAGGTCCGCCACCCGGCGCGGCGCGGCATCCCGCAGCACGCCGAACCCCAACAGCGAACCCTCGCGGGGCAGTCCGGGTCCGGTCAGGCGGTGGCGCGTCTCCGCGTGCGTGACGTACGGGTCCAGCTCGTCGTCGGTCAGTGTGATCGTGCCACCGACATCGGTGTCAGTCGTGCTCATGGCTCCCCCGCGCATATGAACGCATTCGTGCTTCCCCCCGGAAGGAGGAACACCCCACTGCCCAGCGGCGGTTCCCCATGGAGCAGAACCATACGCCGCACCACTGACAACACCGGAAACGCACAGGTACGGCCCCCGCACACCGCGGGAACACCGGTTCTCACGCCACCCGGGCCTGCTCACGACCCGCCAGAATCGCGTCCACCGTCCGGGCCACGTCCAGTTCGGAACTGTCCAGCCACAGCCCGATACGCGGGGTCGCCGAGCGCAGTTCGTGGTCGAGCTCCTCGACCGTCCACGATGAAGAGCCACCGCCGGCTCAGGTGAAGTACACGCCGCCCGCCACGACCACCACCGCGGCCACGACGAATACCAGCAGGACCAGCATCAGCCTGCCGACGCTCGGCGCGGGCTCGTAACGGGGCTCCTCCGGAGCGGACTCCCGCACAGCGGACTCCCGCGCGGCGGAGCCGGGTTCGGCCGGCTCCCGCGTGTCGTCCGTGCTCACGGGGTCGTCACCACCGCCGCCTGCGGGCGGATGGGCAGTCGGTTGACCGGGCGGCCGGTCGCCGCGCGGACGGCCGACGCGATGGCCGCAGGGGACGTCACGACCGGCACCGCGCTGACCGCCTTCGCGCCGAACGGAGCGACGACGTCGCGTTCCTCGACGAGCTTGACGATGCGGATGTCGGGTGTGTCCAGGGCGGTCGGCAGGGCGTAGCCGGTGAGGTCGGGGTGGCGGACCAGGCCCCGCGCGGTGCGCAGGTTCTCGGTGAGCGCCGCGCCGACGCCCTGGGTGACGCCCGCCTCGATCCGGGCCGCCAGCTGGGCGGGGTTGAGCACCCGGCCCACGTCCTGGGCCAGCGCGAGTTCCACGACTCTGACCGAGCCCAGCTCGATGTCGACGTCCACCACCGCGCGGATCGCGCAGAACGCGAGGCCCACGAAGGCGTCGCCCTGGCCCGCGGCGTCCAGCGGCTCCGTCGGATGCGGGCGGCACTGGGCGGTGGCCCACAGTTCCTTGCCGTCCATCGCCTCGGTGACGGTCGTGGAGAGCACGCCGTCGTACGAGGTGATCTTGCCGTCGGTGATCTGGAGCAGCTCCGTGGACATGCCGAACTTGTGCGCCAGGGGCTGCAACAGCTGCGTACGCACCATCTTGGCGGCCCGTTCGACCGCGCCGCCCGACACCCATGTGTGCCGGCCTCGGCAGCTCGCGCCCGCCGGGGGCTGGTCGGTGTCGACGGGCGCCACGAGCACCTCGTCGATGCCGAGCGTCTCCTGGACGATCTGCCGGGCCAGCGTGGCGAAGCCCTGGCCGGTCTCCACGGCCGCGCACAGCACGGTGGCGACGCCGTCGTGGACCTTGACCGTGGCCGTCGAGACCTCGTCCGCGCCCTCGGCGCCGAGCATGTGGACCATGCCGAGGCCGTACCCGACACCACGGCGTACGGCGCCGGGCTCGCCCGCGCCCTCGGGGCCGCCCGGGAGCAGCCACTCGTCCTCGGGGGTGTCCTTGGGGAGGGCGGGCAGCGGGAAGTCCCGTACCGCCTGGAGGAGTTCGGCGACCGGGGCCGGGCACGTCACCGTCTGGCCGGTCGGCAGGATGTCGCCGGTGGACATCACGTTGCGCAGCCGCAGCTCCGCCGGGTCGACGCCGAGCTTCTTGGCGAGCTTGTCCATCTGCGCCTCGTAGGCGGCGCACACCTGCATGGCGCCCTCGCCGCGCACATGGCCGGAGGGCGGGTTGTTGGTGCGTACGGCCCATCCCTCGATGAAGGCGTTGGGGACCACGTACGGGCCGCAGGCGAAGGAGACGGCGGCGGCGAGCGCTTCGGAGGACGTGTCGGCGTAGGCGCCCGCGTCCAGCAGGATCTGTGCCTCGACCTTCACCAGCCTGCCGTCGGTGTCCGCGTGGTGGCGGTAGCGCAGCAGCGTGGGGTGCCGGTGGGCGTGGCCCAGGAAGGACTCCTCGCGCGTGGCGGTGAGTTTCACCGGGCAGCCGGTCTTCAGCGCCAGCAGACCGAGCGGGAGTTGGATGCCCTGGTCCTCGCGGTCCGCGGTGGCGCCGGGGACACCGGTGACGACGACCTTCACGCGCTCGGGCTCCAGGCCGTAGCAGGCGGCGGCCGTGTCGCGGTCGGTGTGCGGGTCGGTGGACGCCACGTAGAGCTCGACTCCGCCGTCGGGGCGGGGCACGGCGAGGCCGGCCTCCGCGCCGATGGGGGCCGGGTCCTGGCGGCCGATGCGGTACAGGCCCTCGACGACGACCTCGGCGGCCGCGTCGGGGTCGCCGTGGCGCAGCGGGATGTGGCGGATCAGGTTGCCGTCGGGGTGCAGCGGTTCGGCTTCGAAGGCCTGCTCGGGGTCGGTCACCGGTTCGAGGACGTCGTACTCGACGATGACGGCGGCTGCGGCCATGCGCGCGGTGTCCGGGTGGTCGGCGGCGACGGCCGCGATGGGCTCCCCATGGTGGCGTACGACCTCGGAGGCGAACACCGGGCGGTCGGGCTTGCCGCGTCCGTGCAGCGCGGCGCCCGGCACGTCCTCGTGGGTGACGACGGCGTGGACGCCGGGCATCTCGCGCGCGTGGGTGGTGTCGATGGACACGATGCGCGCGTGCGGGTGGGGCGACCTGAGCACGGCGGCCCACAGCAGGCCCTCGGCCCACAGGTCGGCCGCGTAGGGGAAGGTGCCCTCGGTCTTGGCGCGGGCCTCCACGGACGGCAGGGACACGCCCAGGCCGTGCGGGAGCGGTTCGGGGGCGGGTGCGGCCGCCGGGGTGGTCGCGGTCGCGGCTTCGTTGCTCACGCCTGGCCTCCGTCCTGGCCGTACGGCTGGTCGTGCGGACCTGGGGACTCGAACGCGGAGGGGTTGACGCCACCGGCGCCCGGACCCGCCTGGTGCGGAATACGTGCCTCGTCGCCGTCGGCCGCCGGGTCGGCGGCCGCGTGGTGCGCCTCGCGTTCGGCGACGACCTCGCGTACGGCGTTCAGGACGCCGCGGTAGCCCGAGCAGCGGCAGAGGTTGCCGCAGAGCGCCTGGCGGGTCTCCAGCTCGGTCGGCGCGGGGTTGCCCTCCAGCAGGTCGTGCACGGTCATGGCCATGCCCGGCACGCAGAAGCCGCACTGGACCGCGCCGCACTTGGCGAGCGCCCGCTGCACGTCCGAGGGCTGCCCCTCGGTGGCCAGGCCCTCGACGGTGCGCACCTCGCTGCCGGCGGCGGTGACGGCGGGCACCAGGCAGGACGCCACGAGCCGCCCGTCCACCTGCACGTTGCACGCGCCGCACTCGCCCTGCGAGCAGCCGTCCTTGGCGCCGGCGAGACCGAGCCGCTCGCGCAGGACGTAGAGCAGCGACTCGCCGATCCAGGCGTCGGTGACCGGGCGGTCGGCGCCGTTCACCCGCAGGACGTACGACGCCATGGGGTGTTCGTTGTGCGCGGGGGCCGGGTGCGCGGCGTTCTCGTCCTCCGGGGTGTCCTCGGAGAACTCGGCCGCGGCCGCGTCGGTTTCGGCGGCCTGCCCGGCTTCGACGCCCTCGTCGGCCGGCGCCTCCGCGCCGGAGTCGTACCCGTCGGACTCGTCCGCGCCGGAGTCGTACCCGTCGAACTCGTCCGCGCCGGAGCCGTATCCGTCGGACTCGCGCGCGCCGGGGCCGTACCCGTCGGGCTCGTCCGTTCCGGAGTCGTACCCGTCAGACTCCGTGGCGGCCGCCTCAGCGGCCTCAGCGGCCCCGTGGACGCGCTCGGAGGCCTCCTGTGCCGCTTGAGCCGTCGCGTCCGCGTACGCGCCGTCAGACGGCCCTGTGGCCCTCTCGCCGCCGGCACCGCCGGGCAGGTGGCTGCCGTGCAGCCCCGCGGGCGCGCCGGCGTGTCCGTCCGAAGGCGCGTCGGCGTGCCGCTCCGGCCCGGCGGGGGGCCCGGCGGACCAGGGCTGCCCGATGGTCTCCGTCGCCCAGGGCGCGGCCGCGCCTCCGGGGAGGGTGGCCGGCGGGGTGCCGCCCCACTGCTCGACCAGTGCCGATGTGGTGAACTCGCCCGATTCGTCCGGAAGATCGCCGTTGGCCACCGGGATCGACCACTGTCCGGTGACGTCATGGCCGGAGGCACCCTGCCCGTAGGCGCCGCCGGGCGCGTGCGGCCGCTCGGATGCGTGCGCTCCCTCCGCGTCCGCGAAGGTCCACTGCCCGGTGGCTCCCTGCTGGTACGAGAAACCGTCGGGGGCCGCTTCCCTGGGCGCGGCGTTCGGGTCCGGCCACTGGACGCCCTCGGCCGGTACGGCCCAGCTGCCGGTGGACGCCGGGTCGGTACCCGCGGAGGTGGTGGGTGTGACCGTTATCTGCGGGGGCACATAGCCGTGGCCGGGCGCCGCGAGCGGGCTGTCCCGGTCCGCCAGGAGGGCGTCGATGCCCCCCTCGGGGAGCTTGACGAAGGCCGTGGCGCCGTCGTCGTAGTCGCCTTGCGGCAGCCGCTCCCAGCCTCCGTGGGTGCCGCTGCGGGGGGCGCCCTCCCCGTGCTGCTCGTCGGTCATGACAGTGCCCTCCCCAGTGCTCGTCGGGCCAGCGCGGCGACGGTGCGCCGCAGGTGCAGTACGGCCGGCGGAAGCTGCTGTACGGAACCGTCCTCGGCCGGCAGCGGGTCGGGGATGCAGGCCGCGGCGACGTAGTCCCCGAAGGCGCCCAGCGCCTCGGGCACCAGGGCGCGGTTGTTGTCCCAGTCGATCAGCGAGGCGACCCACTGTTCGGCGTCCAGGGGCCGCAGCGGCATCGGCGCTATGGCACCGACGGCGCACCGCACTCCGCGCCGGGCGGGGTCGAGGACGAGCGCCACGGACGCGATCGCGCGCCCCGGCCCGGTGCGTCCTGTCGCCTTCACGAAGACCTGGGGGGCGTGCAGCAGCGGCACACGCACGTAGCCGATGAGTTCGCCGCCGCGGAGCATCTCCACGCCCGCGAGCAGATGTGACACGGGGATCTCGCGGCGGGCTCCGCCTTGGCCCGCGATGATCAGCGTGGCCTCCAGGGCGGCCAGTACGGGCAGCGCGTCCCCGGTGGGAGCGGCCGAGGCGATGTTGCCGCCCAGGGTGCCCGCGTTGCGGATCTGCGGCGGGCCCGCGGCACGGGCGGCGGCGGCGAGCGCGGGGATCAGGGCCGCGAAGTCGGGGCGCCCCATGCGCGCGTGGGTGAGGCCGGCGCCGAGCAGGGCGTGGCCGTCCTGGTACTGCCAGCCGCGGATCTCGCTGATCCGGCCGAGGCCGACGAGTGCGGCGGGCCTGAGCTGCCCGGAGTTGACCGCGGCCATGAGATCGGTGCCGCCCGCCACCGGAACGGCGGCAGGCGTGGCGGCGAGCGCCGCGACCGCCTCGTCCAGCGAGGCGGGCAGCGTGACGGCCTGCGCCGCCTGCGGTGCGTGCGTGGTCAAACCGGCTGCCCCTTCCCGCTGCCCCACCTGGTCCCACCTGTGTTGCGCGTACGGTACGTGCTGACAGGGCGGACGTGGCAACTCTGGCACATCTTCCCCGGTCCCCGACGCGGGGGTCCGCTAGGAGGCATTCGCCCCTCTCACCAGGGAGATGGTCCGTTTTAGGACGGCATCACCGGTCCACGCCGATTGGCACTCTTCGGTGACCCTTGTGCCGCTTTTCGCCTTGTGGGACCACCGTCCCAGGGCGGGGCCCCCGGGACACGCCGCTCGCCACTCCCCTCACACGTTCGGGGGCGCCCCCTCGATCGGGCGTCCGAGCACCCCGGGCCGCCGCTGCCACGGATGCGGTCCCGCGGGCGGGCGGTAGGCCACCCCCAGGGCGTCAAGTCGCCCGTAGTGGGCGGTCATCCGGCGCTCGAAGTCCGCGAAGTCCCGCTCGGCGGGGGCGGGCAGGACACTCCAGGCGACCTCGGCGAAGGCCGCGAGCCGGGGGAACACCTGATAGTCCACGCGCGCGTGGTCCTCCATCACCTCGGTCCACACGTTGACCTGGGTGCCCAGCACGTGCCGCGCCTCCTCGGGCGTCAACTCCGGCGGTACGGGCTCGAAGCGGTACACGTCCTCCAGGGTGCGCACGTATCCGATGGGCACCGGCTCGTCGGCGCCGCCGTCCTGACGGTGGTCCAGGTACACCTGCTGCTCCGGGCACATGACGACGTCGTGGCCCGCGCGGGCGGCCGTGATGCCGCCCCGGTAGCCGCGCCACGAGGACACCGCGGCCCCCGGCGCGAGGCCGCCCTCCAGGATCTCGTCCCAGCCGATCAGCCGACGCCCGCGCGCGGAGAGCCAGTTGTCGAAGTGCCGGATGAACCAGGACTGCAACTCGTCCTCGTCCGCGAGCCCCCGTTCCTTGATGCGGGCCTGCGCGGTGGGCGACTGCCGCCACTGGTCCTTGGCGCACTCGTCGCCGCCGATGTGGAAGAACTCCGAGAACGGCGCCGCGTCCGCCGGGAACAGACCGAGGAGTTCCTCGAACACCCCCTCGTAGAAGCGCAGGGTGTTGTCAGTGGGGGCGAGTACGTTCTTGGATACGCCCCAGTTGTCCCAGACGGAGAGGGAGGTCGTGTCGATGACGTCGGTGTTGCCCAGTTCCGGATACGCGGCGATGGCGGCCTGCGAGTGCCCCGGGATGTCGATTTCGGGGACGACGGCGATATGCCGCTCGGCCGCGTACGCGACGATCTCGCGGATGTCGTCCTGCGTGTAGAAGCCCCCGTGCGGCTTCTCCTCCCACAGCGGCGAGGCGCGATGGCCGGATTTTGTCCGCGCCCGCCAGGATCCGGCCTCCGTCAGCTTCGGATACCGCTCGATCTCGACGCGCCATCCCTGGTCGTCGGTGAGATGGAAGTGGAAGACGTTGAGTTTGTGCGCGGCCAGGAGATCGAGATAGCGCAGGACCCCGTCCTTGGGCATGAAGTGCCGGGAGACGTCGAGCATCAGACCGCGCCAGGGAAAGCGTGGCCCGTCCTCGATGGTCTGGTGCGCGATGCCGTACGTGCTGCCCGGGCGGAGGGGAGCGCGCCGGAAGGCATCGGGGCCGAGGAGCTGACGCAGTGTCTGAGCGCCCCAGAACACCCCGGCCGCGCTGCCGCCGGTGATTTCGATGCCCGAGCCGGCGACCACGTCGAGCCGGTACGCCTCCCGTTCCAGCGAGTCGTCAAGCCGCAGCCGCACGGAGTCGGTGGCATCCTCCGGCCCGGGCGGCAGCGGCAGGCCGAGGGCCGCGCCGAGGGTGGAGCGCAGGAGGCGTTCCGCGGTGCCCGTGCCGGGCGCGGCCCACAGGGTGGTCTCCGCGCCCAGGGAGACACCGCCGTGCGTCGGGCCCTCGACGGCACGCGGCGCCGGAATCACATCACTCACGTCAGTCCTTAACCGCGCCGCCCAGTCCGGAGACCAGCCATCGCTGTACGAGTACGAAGAAGACCAGCACCGGAATCGTCATCACCGTGGAAGCCGCCATCACGCCGCCCCAGTCCGGCTCGTCGGGCTTGTAGAAGACGAGAAGAGCCATCGGCAGAGTGGACTGCGAGGTGTCGCTGATGATGAAGGACTTGGCGAACAGGAAGTCGTTCCAGGCCGAGATGAACGAAAAGACGCTCGTCGCCACCAGCCCCGGGAAGACGAGCGGGAAAAGGATCTGCCAGAGGAATCGCGCCCGGCTCGCCCCGTCGATGTACGCGGCCTCCTCCAGCGCGTCCGGAACGGCCTTCACGAAACCCCGCAGCATCCAGATCGCGAACGGCAGCGAGAAGGCGATGTGCGGCAGGATCAGCGAGCCCAGCGTGTTGAGCTGTCCGAAGTCCCGCATCAGGAAGAAGAGCGGGATCGTCAGCGCTTCCACCGGCACCATCTGCGCGATGAGGAACATGATCAGCAGAGTGGTCCGGAAACGGAAGCGGAATCGTGTCACCGCCGTCGCCGCGAGAAACGCGACAAGCGCCGAGACGACGACCACCGAGCAGGCCACCACCAGGCTGTTGACGAAGTAACGGCCGAATTCCTGCTGTCCGAACACGCGCCGGAAGGAATCCAGCGACGGCGAGAGCGTCCAGGGCCGCGGCTGGCTGGACTCGATCTCCCCCGCCGGCTTGAAGGCGCTCAGCACCATCCAGTACAGGGGAAAGGCCACGACCACCGCGATCAGCAGCGCCGAGGCCTCCGCGGCCAGCCGCCACGGCCGCCGCGGGCGCCGTACGAACCCGGGCACGAGTGTCACAGTTCCTCCCCCTGCCGCCGCAGCAGACGCAGGTACCCGAGCGTGACCGCCATCAGCATGAGCAGCATCACCACACCGATCGCCGAGCCGAGGCTGTACTGCGACGACGCGAACGCCTTCTGGTACGCGTACACGTTCAGTACGAGGTTCTGCCCGGCGATCCCGCCGCCGTTGGTCATCACGTAGATCTGCGTGAAGACCTTGAAGTCCCAGATGACCGACTGGATGGTGACGACCACCAGGATCGGCCGGAGCATCGGCGCCAGCACCGAGCGCCAGATCCGCCACTGCGAGGCACCGTCCAGCGACGCCGCTTCGAGCACCTCGCCCGGTACGGCCCTGATCCCCGCGTACACCGTCACCATCACGAACGGGAAGGAGCACCAGACCACTTCGAGCAGGACGAGGGCGAAGGCGCTCAGGCGCCCGTACGTCCAGGAGTGGTCGCCGAGCCCGAGGACCCGGTTGACCGGGCCGAAGTCGGGGTCGAAGAGGAACAGCCACACCGTGGAGCCGGTGACGGCCGGCGTCGCCCAGGCGCCGAGCGCCGCCAGCATCAACGCCAGCCGCGGCAGCGCGCGGACCCGGGTGAGCAGCACGGCCAGCGCGCAGCCGACCGCGAGCGTCGAGACGACGCACGCGGCCGCGAACACCACGGTGGCGAGGAGTACCTGCCAGAACTGGTCGTCGCCGAAGAGCGCCGCGTAGTTGCCGAAGCCCTCGAAGGTGGTCGGCTCGCCTCCGCTGACCTGCGCCTGGGTGTACTCCAGGAACGAGATCAGGCCGAGCTGGTAGATGGGGTAGACGAGCAGGCCGCCGAGGACGACCAGGGCGGGGGCGAGATAGAGCCAGGGGGTCCAGCCGGCGCGCCCGCGCCGGTCCGGGCGAGGACCCGGCGCGGCCCTGGCGGCCGTGTGGCCGCCCGCGCCGGCCCGTTCGGTGAGCGTGTCGTGCGCTGCCATCGGCTCAGCCCACGGAGCTGAACGCGTCGTTCATCTTCTTCGCCGCGTCCTTCGAGGCCGCCGGCACGTCCTTCTTGCCGCTGACGACCTCCTGGAACATCGTCGGCAGGACGAGCGACGCGTCGATCTGCGCCCAGGCGGGCGAGGCGGGGACGAACTTGGCGCCCGCGGCGAGCGTCTTCACGAACGGCTCGACGAATGGCTCCTTCTTGGCGACGTCGTCCCGCACATCGGTGTACGTCGGCAGGAAGCCCATGGCGTCGAAGAGTTCGCCCTGGGTCTTCTTCGAAGCGAGCTGCTTCATCAGGTCGACGGCGAGCGTGCGGTGCGAGGTGCTCTTCAGCACGCCGACGTTGTTGCCGCCCGCGAACGCCGGCGCGATCTCGCCCGCCTTCAGACCCGGCAGCGGTACGACGGCGTACTTGCCCTTGACCTTGCCCGCCTCGATCGCCGCGTGGCTGAAGTCGCCGCCGATGGCCATGCCCGCCTTGCCCGAGGCGAACGCGGTGACCGTGTCGTTGCCGCCCATGCCGGCGCACTTGGCGGCCGGACAGTTGGTGTCGCCGAAGAGCGAGGTGTAGGCCTTGATGCCCTTCTGGGCGTCGGCGCTGTCGATGGTGGAGGCGTACGAGCCGCCCTTGCCCTGGGCGAGTTCGCCGCCGTTCGCCCAGATGAAGGGCATCGCGCCGTACGTGTACGCGCCGCCGACCGCGAGCCCGTACAGGTCGGGCCTGGCCGCCCGGATGGCGTGCGCGGTGTCGGCCAGCTCGCCTTGCGTTCTGGGCACTTGGAGGTTGAGTTCCTCGAAGACGTCCGTGCGGTAGTAGAGGGCTCGGACGCCGACGAAGAAGGGCGCGCCGTAGATCTTTCCGTCGACCGTCACGGACTGCTTGGCGGTCGGGTCGGTTTCCTTGGCTTCCTTCCAGTCGGTGAACTCCTTGGTGACGTCGGCGAGTCCGCCGTCCTTCACGTATCCGGCCGTGTCCGTGTTGCCGTACTCGATGACGTCCGGCGCGCTCCTGGGGTCGTTGAAGGCGGCCTTGATGCGCTGGGCCCGGGTCTCGACGGGTATGTACTCGACCTTCACCTCGGCGCCCTTGTGTGCCTTCTCGAAGTCGGCCACGGCCGCGTCGACGACCTTCTCCTTGGGCGCGTTGCTGACCTCCTGGAAGAGCCAGACGCGCAGGGTGCCGCTCTTGTCGTCCTTGCCGGAGGAGGAGTTGTCGGACGTCTGGGGGGCGCAGGCGGTGACGGTCAGACCGGCGGCCACAAGGGCGGCCAGGGGCGCGGCCATTCGGACAGAGAGCTTCATCGAGCATCCTCCGGTGGGGGTGCGTTGCAACATACGCAATGGCGGTTTTGCCCTGCACAACACACCGGAGGCTATGGAGTACATGAACATGCCCACAAGAGGTCTCTACCACTCTGTGACCCCGAGACGCACTCCGTGCAACGGCCGGAGGCGCGACACCGCCCCCGGGTACGACAAAGACCGCGGCGCCCTCCATCGGGCACCGCGGTCGTGCTCGTCCGCGCGGCGTGCCGCGTCCCGTCCCCGGACGCGAGGGCGTTACTTCTTGTCGCCGCCGCCCTTGCCGTTGTCCTTGTCGCCGCCGGCGCCCATGGACTCGTAGATCTCCTTGCACATGGGGCACACGGGGTACTTCTTCGGGTCGCGTCCCGGGACCCACACCTTGCCGCAGAGGGCCACGACGGGCGTGCCGTCGAGGGCGCTCGCCATGATCTTGTCCTTCTGGACGTAGTGGGCGAAGCGCTCGTGGTCACCGTCGCCGTGCGACGTCTGCGGCGTCGGCTCTACGAGGGTCCCCGTCCCAGTACCTCGCTGGGGCTGGGTCTCAGGCTCAAGAGTGCTCATGACGCCAAGGGTACTGAAGCGCGAGCCCGTCAGTTCAGCGAAGGGTCGTCCGGATACGTCGCCACCATCGCCAGTTCGTTGCGCTGGCGGCGGAGGACCTCGCGCCACAGGCGTTCCGGTGACGGGGACGAGACGTCTCCGGGTTCCGACTCCACGACGTACCAGGCGCCCTCGACGAGTTCGTCCTCCAGCTGGCCCGGGCCCCAGCCCGCGTATCCGGCGAAGATCCGCAGGGAGCCGAGGGCGGCGGCGAGCAGTTCGGGCGGGGCCTCCAGGTCGACGAGTCCGATGGCGCCGTGCACCCGGCGCCAGCCCAGCGGTGTCTGTTCCCCCGCCACGTCCCCGGGGATGACCGCGACGCCCAGCGCGGAGTCGAGGGAGACCGGACCGCCCTGGAAGACGACACCGGGCTCGCCGGCCAAGTCCGCCCAGGCTTCGAGGATGTCGCTGACGTCGACCGGTGTGGGCCGGTTGAGGACGACGCCCAGGGAGCCCTCCTCGTCGTGGTCGAGGAGCAGCACCACCGCACGGTCGAAGTTGGGGTCCGCCAGGGCGGGCGTGGCCACGAGCAGTCGCCCTGTGAGCGAGGACACCTCGGTCATGCCAGACATGATCCCGCATCTTCCCGCCGCGTGGGGAGCCAATGCCGGTACGCGAGTGAATGCAGCTCAGGGCGCACAGGAGCGGGCCCCGCGCACTTTGCGGTCGGTGACCCCGTGTGCCCGGTGCGGAGCGGTTCGTGTTGTGGCAAAGCTATGACGTACCTGGGAGGTCCTTGGGCTTACTTAAGGGGGGTGGACGGCCATTACGCTTACGTCTTCGGCCCTGCCCACCTCACCGGAACGCGAGATTCATGACCGTCAACGGCTCTGATGACGTACTGCTTGTCCACGGCGGAACCCCGCTCGAGGGCGAAATCCGTGTCCGCGGTGCGAAGAACCTCGTACCGAAGGCCATGGTCGCGGCGCTGCTGGGCAGCGCTCCGAGCCGGCTGCGCAACGTCCCGGACATCCGTGACGTGCGGGTCGTGCGCGGACTGCTCCAGCTGCACGGCGTGACGGTCCGCCCCGGCGAGGAACCGGGCGAGCTGGTGATGGACCCGTCGCACGTCGAGAGCGCCAACGTCGCTGACATCGATGCCCACGCGGGTTCGTCGCGTATCCCGATCCTGTTCTGCGGCCCGCTGCTGCACCGGCTGGGGCACGCGTTCATCCCCGGTCTCGGTGGCTGTGACATCGGTGGCCGGCCGATCGACTTCCACTTCGAGGTGCTGCGGCAGTTCGGCGCGAAGATCGAGAAGCGGGCGGACGGGCAGTATCTGGAGGCCCCGCAGCGGCTGCGCGGCACGAAGATCCAGCTGCCGTACCCGTCGGTGGGCGCGACCGAGCAGGTGCTGCTGACCGCCGTGCTGGCGGAGGGTGTCACCGAGCTCGCCAACGCGGCCGTGGAGCCCGAGATCGAGGACCTCATCTGCGTCCTGCAGAAGATGGGCGCGATCATCGCCATGGACACCGACCGGACGATCCGGATCACCGGTGTCGACTCGCTCGGCGGCTACACCCACGCGGCCCTCCCGGACCGCCTGGAGGCCGCCTCGTGGGCGTCCGCCGCGCTGGCGACCGAGGGCAACATCTACGTCCGCGGCGCCCAGCAGCGCTCGATGATGACGTTCCTGAACACCTACCGGAAGGTCGGCGGCGCCTTCGAGATCGACGACGAGGGCATCCGCTTCTGGCACCCGGGCAGCCAGCTGAAGTCGATCGCGCTGGAGACGGACGTCCACCCCGGTTTCCAGACCGACTGGCAGCAGCCGCTGGTCGTGGCGCTGACGCAGGCCACGGGCCTGTCGATCATCCACGAGACGGTGTACGAGTCCCGCCTCGGCTTCACCTCGGCGCTCAACCAGATGGGCGCGCACATCCAGCTCTACCGCGAGTGCCTCGGCGGTTCGGTCTGCCGTTTCGGCCAGCGCAACTTCCTGCACTCCGCCGTCGTTTCGGGCCCCACCAAGCTCCAGGGCGCCGACCTGGTCATCCCCGACCTGCGCGGCGGCTTCTCGTACCTGATCGCCGCCCTCGCGGCCCAGGGGACCTCCCGCGTCCACGGCATCGACCTGATCAACCGCGGCTACGAGAACTTCATGGAGAAGCTCGTGGAGCTCGGTGCGAAGGTCGAGCTGCCGGGCAAGGCACTCGGCTAGACGGCCCGGGTACGGGGTTCCGGGATCGCCCGGAGCCCCGTGCGGCGGGTACGTGGCTCCGGGGCCTCCCGGGCTCCGTACCGCGCGTACGACGATGGGGCGGCCCCTGGTGAAGGGGGCCGCCCCATTGGCGTACTGCTCTGCCGTGCGCCTCCCGTGACGCGGGCGGCGTAGGCCTTACTTGCCCTTGGCGGCTTCCTTGAGCTTGCTGCCCGCGGACACCTTCACGCTGTAACCGGCGGGGATCTGGATGGGGTCGCCGGTCTGCGGGTTGCGCGCGGTGCGAGCGGCACGGTGGGTGCGCTCGAAGGTCAGGAAGCCGGGGATGGTGACCTTCTCGTCGCCCTTGGCGACGATCTCGCCGACGGTCTCGGCGAACGCGGCCAGAACGGCGTCGGCGTCCTTGCGGGTCACCTCGGCACGGTCGGCCAGCGCGGCCACCAGCTCACTGCGGTTCATGTTGTTACTCCCGTGTTCTTCTTGCCGTTGAGGCGTGCCACGCGGCGAAGCCGCACGTTGGATGCGGCGAAGCCGATGCTGCCAGGGTCCTCGGTCGGTCCCCGGACCCGGGTCCGAAGCCAGACCCTCGCGCCCGAAGACGCATCCTGCCCCCACCTGCGGCGGGAAAGCCAATCCGGCACCCCTGGGAGTCACACGAACACCCTTGGGAGTCACACGAAAAGCGCCACTGCCTCGGTGTGGTGACGCTCCGTCCGCTCCCGGCAGCGGACCGCAGGGCCTGGGAAGGCCTGAGCCTGGCCGCCACCATAGAGGGCGGCCGTGGGCGCCGCGGCCCGCGACGCGCCGGTGCCCAGGCGGTCGTGGCAACCGTCACAGCCGACCGCTCCGGCAGTCACGCGTCCGTCGCGGCCGGCTGTTCAGACCGTCCCAGTACCCGTCAGGGCCATTCTCACGCGGTCGTGTTGCTCTCGGTCACCCCGGCGGCCTTCGCGGCGTCGCGCACGGCGCCGGCGACGGCGCCCGCGACCTTGTCGTTGAAGACGCTCGGGATGATGTAGTTCGGGTTGAGCTCGTCCTGCGTCACCACGTCCGCCAGGGCGGTCGCGGCGGCCAGCATCATCTCCGTGTTGACGGTGCGCGACTGGGCGTCCAGGAGGCCGCGGAAGACGCCCGGGAAGACCAGCACGTTGTTGATCTGGTTGGGGAAGTCGGAGCGGCCGGTGGCGACAACTGCCGCGGTCTGGCGGGCGATTGCCGGGTCGACCTCGGGGTCCGGGTTCGCGAGCGCGAACACGATGGCGCCCTCGGCCATGGCGGCCACGTCCGCGCCGTCCAGCACGTTCGGGGCGGAGACGCCGATGAAGACGTCGGCGCCGCGCACGGCTTCCTTCAGGGTGCCGGTGAGGCCCTCGGGGTTGGTGTTGTCGGCGATCCAGCGCAGCGGCGAGTCGGCTTCGGTGTCCACCAGGTCCTTGCGGTCCGCGTGCACGACGCCGTGGATGTCGGCGACGACGGCGTTCTTGACGCCGGCGGCCAGCAGCAGCTTGAGGATGGCCGTACCGGCCGCGCCGGCGCCGGACATGACCACCCGGATGTCGCCGATGGCCTTGTTCGTCACGCGCAGCGCGTTGGTCAGGGCGGCGAGGACGACGATCGCGGTGCCGTGCTGGTCGTCGTGGAAGACCGGGATGTCGAGGGCCTCGCGCAGCCGGGCCTCGATCTCGAAGCAGCGCGGCGCGGAGATGTCCTCGAGGTTGATGCCCGCGAAGCCGGGGGCGATGGCCTTGACGATCTCGACGATGGCGTCGGTGTCCTGGGTGTCCAGGCACAGCGGCCAGGCGTCGATGCCGGCGAAGCGCTTGAAGAGGGCGGCCTTGCCCTCCATGACCGGCAGGGCGGCCTTCGGGCCGATGTTGCCGAGGCCGAGGACGGCCGAGCCGTCCGTCACGACCGCAACGGAGTTGCGCTTGATGGTGAGGCGGCGGGCGTCCTCGGGGTTCTCGGCGATCGCCATGCACACCCGGGCCACGCCGGGGGTGTAGATCATCGAGAGGTCGTCACGGTTGCGGATCGGGTGCTTGGACTGCATCTCGATCTTGCCGCCGAGGTGCATCAGGAACGTACGGTCGGAGACCTTGCCGAGCGTGACGCCCTCGATGCCGCGGAGCTTCTCGACGATCTCGTCGGCGTGGCCGGTCGAGCTGGCCGCGATGGTGACGTCGATCCGGAGCTTCTCGTGTCCGGACGCGGTCACGTCGAGGCCGGTCACCGAGCCGCCGAGGGACTCCACGGCCGTGGTGATCTGGGAGACCGCGGTACCGCTCGCGGGCACCTCCAGCCGGACCGTAATCGAGTAGGAGACGCTGGGCGCCGTTGCCATGGCCGACTTCCTCTGCTTTCACCGTGTTCGCTGCGTACGCCGCGGGAGCGGAATCGCCCCGGCGGCGTCGTCCGATCGTCGCACCTACCGCGGAGTACGTGGTAGCCGCCCCGGGTTGCGAACGTATTGTTCGCAGCGGCCGGGAGACTTTCGGAAAACAACTTCCACCATACGAGAAGTAGCCTGCCGGTGGAAGCCCCGGCCCCCGGGTGGAGCCGCGCCGCGGAAATGAACTTTCGGGACGGGAATTGCCTTGCGGGGATCGTTTGTTACCGTGGACGTGACACCGGCCCGATCCAAGCCCCCGGGCCCAACCTTCGTCGCTACGAGCGACCACTTGCCGCGAGGCGAGCATGGCGGGTCGGTGTCGTGAACGTGCAAGAGGCCCACGCCATCACATGGCGTGGGCCTCTTCGCTGCTCCGGGGGCCTGTCACTCGCCGCCCCCGGCCGCCGCCTCAGTCCCGCAGCAGGTCCGGCACCCCGTTCCCGTCCGGCTCGTCCCGGTCCGCCGAGACGACCGTCAGCTGCTGGGTCGCGCGGGTCAGGGCGACGTACAGGACACGCAGGCCCGCGGGCGACTCGTCGGCGATCTCCGCCGGCGAGACGACGACCGTGGCGTCGTACTCCAGGCCCTTGGCCTCCAGGCTGCCGAGCGCCACGACGCGGTCGCCGAGTCCGGACAGCCAGCGGGCGGCCTCGTCCCGCCGGTTCATGGCCACGACGACGCCCACGGTGCCGTCCACCCGGTCGAGCAGCCGGGCGGCCTCCGCCCGGACGGTCCGGGCGAGCGAGTCCCGTACGGCCGCGAAGCGCGGTTCGACGCCCGTGGAGCGGACGGCGGACGGCGACTGGGACCCGGGCATGGCGAGGGCGAGGACCTTGGCCGCCAGCTCGGCGATCTCGGCCGGGTTGCGGTAGTTCACCGTCAGGGTGAAACGGCGCCTGGGGCGGGTCCCCAGGGCCTCGTCCCGGGCCTCCGCGGCCTCTTCGGGCTCGGACCACGAGGACTGGGCCGGATCGCCGACCACCGTCCAGGTGGCGTGTCTTCCCCGGCGGCCCACCATGCGCCACTGCATGGGCGTGAGGTCCTGCGCCTCGTCGACGATGACGTGCGCGTACTCGGTCCGCTCCTGGGCGAGGCGCTCGGCCCGCTCGCGCTGGGTCTCCTCGCGCACCGGCATGAGCTCGTCGAGGCCGGTGAGCTGGTCGAGCGGGTCGAGGTCACGCCTGCGGCGAGGGCGGGCGGGGCTGCCGAGGATGGAGTTCAGCTCGTCGAGCATCGCCACGTCGTGCACGGAGAGCCCGTCCCGCTTGAGCGAGCGGGCTACCCGGCGGACCTCGCCGGGGTTCAGGATCCGCCGCGCCCACCGGCCGAGCCGCCTCTCGTCGGCCATGGCGGCCAGCACGCCCCGCGGGGTCAGCTCCGGCCACCAGGCGTCCAGGAACTCGATGAAGCTGTCCTCCGAGGTGATGTCCTCGTCGAACGACGACCGCAGCTCGGCGGCGAGCTCGGGGTCCGTGTGCCGCGCCCCCGACCCGGAGCGGGCCCACAGGGCGTCCAGGAGCAGCTTGCGCGCCCGGGGACGCAACAGGTTGACGGGCGCGGTTCCGCTGAGCGCGTTGTCGCGGATCCGCTCCAGCTCGCCGCCCTCCAGCTCGATCCGGCGCCCGAAGGCGACGACCCGCAGCCGGGTGGGCGGACCGGCCGGCGGCTGCGGCCGGTCGGTCTCCTCCCCGAAGGCGAGCTGCTCCGCCCCGGCCGGGGACCGGCCGGAGGACTCCCTGCCGGGCCGGCCGGAGCCCGACGAGGCCTCCAGGGCCCCGCGTGCCGCCTTCCGCAGCACCTTCAGCATCCGGTACGAGCCCTTGGCGCGGGCGACCGCGGGGGAGTCGTACAGCGTGGCCTCCGCCCCGTCGACCAGGGAGCCGATGGCGCGGATGGCGACCTGGCCCTCCTCGCCGAGGGACGGCAGGACGCCTTCGGTGTAGGCCACGAGCAGCGGGGTCGGCGAGACGATGAGGATGCCGCCCGAGTACCGGCGGCGGTCCTGGTAGAGCAGATAGGCGGCCCGGTGCAGGGCGACCGCCGTCTTGCCGGTGCCGGGGCCGCCCTCGACGTAGGTCACCGAGGCGGCGGGGGCCCGGATCACCAGGTCCTGCTCCGCCTGGATCGACGCCACGATGTCGCGCATGGTGTGGCTGCGGGCCTGGCCGAGGGCGGCCATCAGTGCGCCGTCGCCGATCACCGGGAGCTCACCGCCGTCCAGCGTCGCCCGGAGCTCGGGGCGCATCAGGTCGTCCTCGACCCCGAGCACCTTGCGGCCCTTGGAGCGGATGACCCGGCGGCGGACCACCCGGCCCGGGTCGACGGGGGTGGAGCGGTAGAACGGTGCCGCGGCGGGCGCCCTCCAGTCGATGACCAGCGGCGCGTAGTCGGCGTCCAGGACGCCGATACGGCCGATGTGAAGCGTTTCCGCGATGTCGGCCGTGTTGTCCTCGCGGACAGCGCCGTCGGCCGGTTCCACCGCTGTGTACGCGCCGTCCGGACCCTTCTCGCCGTCCTTCCCGAGAAGCAGGTCGATCCGGCCGAAGAGGAAGTCCTCGAACTCGTTGTTCAGGCGGTTGAGGTGAATTCCCGCCCGGAACACCTGGGCGTCGCGCTCCGCGAGCGCCCCCGGTGTCCCGACCTGACCGCGCTTGGCGGCGTCGTTCATCAGGAATTCCGCCTCGTGGATCTTCTCCTCGAGACGGTGGTACACCCGGTCCAGGTGCTCCTGTTCGACGCTGATTTCCCGGTCCCGTACGGAGTCGTCCTTGGCGGCGTCGTGCCGTACGGATTCATGGACCGAGCCAAGCGCGGTTTCCTGCTGAGCCTGAGCGGCCACCGGGCCCCCTTCTGACGTGCTGGGCAGCCGTCAACCGTACGCGAAGGGGGGCCCTTAAGCTACGCGCGCGCTTTCGGTTCGCTCACGCGTCCACTTCTACGAGCCGCTTGCCCTCGAAGGTCATGACCTCGAAGTGGTCGATCTCGTTCGGGGTGAAGGCCGCGCCGCCGTGCACATAGAGCGGGTTCTTCGCCTCTTCGGTCTTGGCGTTGGCGACGCCGTAACCCCACTTCGGGACCGCCCAGGACGTCACCGTCTCCCGCTCGCCGTTCTTGCCGACGGCGATCAGCGAGCACTTCAGCGGGCCCGTGACGTTCTTGAGCTGGAGGACCGCGTGGGTGCCCCAGTCCTTCTTCTCGACGGCGACCACGGCGTTGACCTTGGTGGTCGGGTCCGTGGCCTGGACCCGGTCGTGCATGTCCTCGAAGGCGGCCTTGGCGGGGCTGGTGGCGTGCGCCTGGGGGCTCGTGCTCCCGTCGCTGCCACCACTGACCGCCAGCACCGTCAACGGGCCGCCGATGATCAGCGCGGCCGCGGCCGCCACCAGGTACATCCCGCGCCGGCGCTTCACGGCCCGCCGCTCGGAGACCTCGTCGACCAGCCGGTCCGCGAGCCGTGGGCTCGGTTTGGCGGCCAGGGACTCGCCGATGGCCGGGCTGCCCTGGGAACCGGGCAGGTCCGCGAGCGCGGCCAGCATCGGTTCCATCCCGGCGAGTTCGTCGAGCTGCTGGGCGCACCACTCGCAGGTGGCGAGGTGCGCCTCGAAGGCGGTCGCCTCGGCGTTGTCGAGAATGCCGAGGGCGTAGGCGCCGACGGTCTCGTGTTCGTTAGGGCCCTGTGATCCCTGCATGGAACCAGGACTACCCGTTCCGAAACCCCCGTAAATACTCATGCCGTCACCCCCCGCTCCTCCAGCGCAAGCTTCATCGACCTCAGTGCGTAGAACACCCGTGAGCGCACCGTGCCGCTGGGGATGCCGAGCGTTTCAGCGGCCTCATTGACCGTACGCCCTTTGAAGTACGTTTCGACCAGAACCTCCCTGTGAGCAGGGGTCAGGTCGTCCAGCGCGTCCGACAGTGTCATCAGCCACAACGCCTTGTCGATCTCGTCCTCCGCGGGGATGACCTCCAGCGGCGACGGGTCGACCTCCTGCGGCCGGGCCTGCCGGCTGCGGTGGCCGTCGATGACGATGCGCCGGGCGACCGTCACCAGCCAGGGGCGTACCGAACCGGTCGCACGATTGAGCTGACCGGCGTTCTTCCAGGCACGGATGAGTGTTTCCTGCACGACGTCCTCGGCCCGCTGCCGATCACCCGCGACCAGTCGCAGCACGTAGGCGAGCAGAGGTCCGGCGTGTTCGCGGTACAGCGCACGCATCAGCTCCTCGTCAGGTTCCGAGGGCTGTGACGCGCGATGTCGTGCCCTTGGCGGGCGTTCATCAGCCACGGCGGAATCCTTGCGCACGCCTACCTCCGGTGTCCCCGATTCGACCGGGGTCCCCCAGTCGGTCGCTCACCACGGGATACGGCTTTCGGCGTGGGTGTGTTCAAAGAGGTCGCACATATTTCTTGGTCCGTATGTGACGTGGGTGAAGTTCACGCTCGGGCGAGCGCTGCGCGGCGGCGATGCCGGGCCACCCGCTCCCGGTTTCCGCACACCTCACTGGAGCACCACCTTCGGCGCCGCCCCCGTGACGTGTCCAGGTAAACGATCGCACAGTTGTCCCCCTCGCAGCGCCGCAAGCCGGCCCGGACGACGGGGTCGGTGAGGAGCTCCACGGTGTCGCGGGCGACCGTGGCGAGCAGATCGGCACAGCGCAACGGCCCGTGCAGCCGGCGCATCAGCATCCCGTCGTCCGTGCGTACGGCGCGTGGCGCGGGCGGCGCGTGCACCGCGAGGGAGTTCACCCGCGCGAGCGCCGCGTCGGCGGGCCGCCCGTCCAGCTCCCCGGCCACCAACCGCGCGATGTGGCCGCGCAGTTCGTGGAAGGCGAGCAGCCAGGTCCCGTCGACCGCCGCCAGGGGCGTCCCGACGGGCACGAGCCCTGATCCGGCGATCCAGGCCCGTAGCCGCTCGGCCGAGCAGAGCCGTTCCTCGGGATGGCTGGTCGCCGCGAGGTCCAGGCAGATCCGCCCGGAGTCGAACCGCATCTCGTACGAGGCCGTGGCCGTGCCCGATGCCATGTGCCTGTCACCGCCTTGGTTACGCCTTGGGTTGAGCCGTGAGGGGTCGGTGGATCGTGCGGGGAAGGGTCGGTGCGGGGTCTGTAACCCCTACAGTGCCTTTCCCCGCCCCTCGCGGGAACCCCCGCGCCGGACGTCGCTGGACGTCCGCTTATGCGGCCGCGCGCCTCGGCCATGTCCCGTGCCGCGCCCCGCCGGTTGACTGGTCCGCATGACAGACAACAGCACGGGGCGGCGGACCACCGCCGGAGGTGTACTGGGTGCGGCCACGGTCGCCATGGGCCTGATTGCCGGGGTCTTCTACGTTTTCGCCTGCGCCATCATGCCGTCGCTGGCCCGCAGCGACGACCGCGTCTACATCGAGGTCATGCAGAACATCAACGACGTGATCCAGAACCCGGTGTTCTTCCTCAGCTTCCTGGGCGCCCTCGTCCTCACGGCCGTCTCCGCCTGGCAGTTGCGCGGCTCGGGCGGACTGCGCTGGTGGGTCTGGGCGGCGCTGCTCGCCTACGTCCTCGCCTTCGTCTTCACCGTCGCCGTGAACATCCCGCTCAACGACGGGCTCGCCGACGCAGGCGACCCGGCGAGGATCGCCGATCCGGCCGCCGTACGGGACCGGTTCGAGGACACCTGGGTCGCCTGGAACGTCGTCCGGGCGCTGCTGTGCACCCTCGCGCTCGGCTGCCTGGTCAGGGCACTCGTCCTGTACGGGCGGCTCAACCGGCGTCAGGCGTCCGCGTACTTGGCGTCGGCGGCCGGGTCGAGCGCGAGCCGGTAACCGCGCTTGACCACGGTGTGGATGAGCTTGGGTGCGCCAAGTGCCGTACGCAGCCGGGCCATCGCCGTCTCCACCGCGTGTTCGTCACGGCCCGCGCCGGGCAGCGCCCGCAGCAGTTCGGCCCGGGCCACCACCCAGCCGGGCCGCCGCGACAGGGCCCGCAGCAGCGACATCCCGGCCGGCGGCACCGGCCGCAGCGCGTCGTCGACCAGTACGGCATGACCGCGGATCTCCACCCGGTGGCCCGCGATGGGCAGCACGCGGGCCCGGCCGGGCAGTTCCTGGCACAGCAGCTGGACGAGCGGGCCGAGCCGGAAGCGCTCGGGCTGGACGGTGTCGATGCCGTGGGCCTGCAACGGCAGTGCGGTGACCGGGCCGACGCAGGCGGGCAGCACGTCGTGGTGCAGGGCGGCGAGGAGTTCGGGGAGCAGCCCCCGGTCCTCGGCCCGGGAGAGCAGGGACGCGGCGGCGGGCGCGCTGGTGAAGGTGAGCGCGTCCAGGCCGCGGGTGACGGTCGCGTCGAGCAGCCGGTCGACGGGCCCGATGTCCTCCGGCGGCATCCACCGGTACACGGGCACGGGCACGACCTCGCCCCCCGCGGCCCGCAGCGACTCCACGAACCCGGGCAGCGGCTCCCCGTGCAGCTGTACGGCGATCCGGCGTCCCTCGACGCCTTCCTCCAGCAGCCGCTCGAGCACCTCGGCCATGGACTCGGAGGACGGCGACCACTCCTCGGTCAGCCCCTGGGCCCGGACGGCGCCCTTGACCTTGGGGCCGCGCGCGAGCAGTTCCACCCCGCGCAGCCGGGCGAGCAGGTCCTCGCCGAGGCCCCATCCGTCGGCCGCCTCGACCCAGCCGCGGAAGCCGATGGCGGTCGTGGCCACCACCACGTCCGGTGCCTGGTCGATCAGTTCCTTGGTGGCGCTGAGCAGTTCGCTGTCGTCGGCGAGCGGCACGATCCGCAGGGCGGGCGCGTGCACCACGCAGGCGCCGCGCCGCTGGAGCAGGACCCCGAGCTCGTCGGCCCGACGCGCGGCCGTCACGCCCACGGTGAAGCCCGCGAGGGGGCCGTGGTCTGGTCGCTGTTCTCCGTCGTACATGGCTTTCGTCCCGGCTCTCGTCTGCGCTCGAGTCGTCGTGCGGTCACGGCCGAACCGAGCCTGTCAACGCCCCATGACAGGCCCGGATCAGTCACGTGTCACCTGTGTTACGTCACACCTCGGCGTAGCTGAGCTGCGACTTCGCCACCGAGGTGGTGGCGGCGGGCGCTTCGGACCCGGCCGGGCGGCGAAGGTATACGGCCCAGGTGACCAGGAAGCAGAGGGCGTAGAAGGCGAGGAAGGAGACAAAGGCACCGGTGCCGGAGCCGTAGGAGAGGAAGGACTGCCGGAAGGCGAGGTTGATGCCGACGCCGCCGAGCGCGCCCACCGCCCCGATGAGCCCCATGGACGCCCCTGACAGCCGCCGTCCGTACGCGGCCGCCGCCTCACCGCTCAGCCCCTTGGCCACCGCCTTGGTCTGGAAGATGCCGGGAATCATCTTGTACGTCGACCCGTTCCCGAGCCCGCTGAGCACGAACAGCGCGATGAAGGCGACGGTGAACAGCGGCAGCGACTTCTGCGTCGAGGCGACGACGATGACGCCGGTCGCCGCCGCCATGGCGACGAAGTTCCACAGCGTGATCCGCGCCCCGCCGTACCGGTCGGCGAGCCGGCCGCCCACGGGCCGGATCAGCGAGCCGAGCAGCGGGCCGATGAAGGTCACGTACGCCGCCTCCAGCGGGGTGCGCCCGAACTGGTTCTGCAGCACCTGGCCGAACGCGAAGCTGTATCCGATGAACGACCCGAACGTCCCGACGTAGAGGAACGACATGATCCAGGTGTGCCCGTCCCGCGCGGCGTCCTTGGCGGCGCCGGTGTCGTTCTTCACGGACGAGATGTTGTCCATGAAGAAGGCGGCCAGGGTGGCGGCGAGGACGATGAGCGGGATGTAGATGCCGAGCAGCACCCGCGGCCCGCCGCTCGCCCCGATGACGGCGAGCGCCACCAGCTGGATGACGGGCACCCCGATGTTGCCGCCCCCGGCGTTGAGTCCGAGCGCCCAGCCCTTCTTCCGCAGCGGGAAGAACGCGTTGATGTTGGTCATGCTGGAGGCGAAGTTGCCGCCGCCGATGCCGGCGAGCAGTCCGACGAGCAGGAACGTCGAGAACGAGGTCCCCGGCTCCATCACGACGAACGCGGCGATCGACGGGACGAGCAGCAGGCTCGCCGAGACGATCGTCCAGTTCCGGCCGCCGAAGAGCGCCACCGCGAAGGTGTACGGCACCCGGACGACCGCCCCGACGAGCGTGACCATCGAGGTGAGCAGGAACTTGTCGGCCGGGGTCAGCCCGTACTCGGGTCCCATGAAGAGCACCATCACCGACCACAGGGTCCAGATCGAGAACCCGATGTGCTCGGACAGCACGGAGAAGAGCAGATTCCGCCGGGCGATCTTCTCGCCCGTCGTCTTCCAGAAGGTCTCGTCCTCGGGGTCCCACTCGTCGATCCAGCGGCCTCCCCCGCCCACGGCGGGGGCTGTACTCGGGGCTGTCATGACGCCTCCACGGTTCTCCGGTGCTCAGGTGTCCTGCCTGACGATGAACCCGAAGGTAGGGAGGGTGCGTTTCCGGCCTGTGCCTGTGGGTGACCGGAAGGGAACGTTGCTCTCACGTGGAGCGAGCGGCGGCGGTGAGTTCGCGCCGCCGCCCGCCGCGGTCAGGTCCGGTGCCGGGACTTCCGGGGCTTCGTGCCGGTCGGCCACAGCCGCGGGCGCCGCTTCGCCGCGACGTCCTCCACCCAGCCGAGGGCGACGAGCGTGACCGCGATGAGCGGCCACACGAGCACGAACATCCACAGCGTGTACGTCGAGTCCAGCGCCGCCGTGGCTCCCTCGCTCTGGAGGAACGGGACGCTGTACGCCAGGTCGATGATCGGGACCGTGGCCATGATCAGCAGGTTGTGCCAGAGGTAGATCGTGACGGCGCGGTTGTTGGAGAGCGTGACGAGTTTGTCCCAGCGGGCCAGCCGGCCGGGCAACTGCTGCCAGGACGGGGCGTACTGGAGCAGGATCACGACGAACCCGAGCGACCAGGCCGCCTGGGCCATCGGGATGTCGTTCAGATCCCAGCCGTCCTCGCCCAGATGGCCCGAGGCCCACCACAGCCCGAAGGCCATCAGCAGGGTGGCGCCGGAGATGGCCGCGTAGCGCGGGACCTTCTGGAGCACGCCCTCGTGATGGGCGAAGCCGAGGATCCAGCAGCTGCCGAAGACCGCGAAGTCCGTGACGGCATTGCCCGTTTCACCGGGGATGGTGACCAGCCCCGTGCCGACCACCGCCGTCAGGGCGAGCGGGGCCAGCAGTGTCGCCCAGGGCATGCGGCGGAACGCCCACAGCAGCAGCGGTGACGCCAGCACGAACCAGAGGTACGCCCGCAGATACCAGAGCGGGCCCACCGCCTGGTCCGCCCAGGTGTCCTCCAGGAGGCCCGCCGCGTCCCCGATGTGCCAGGGGTAGGCCGGCGCGCCGATCGGGATGACGTAGTTGACCAGCTCGACGATGCCCCAGGTGCCGCCCTGGTCGGGATCCTTCGCCGGATTCCAGCCGCCGGCGAACAGCAGGGTGAGGGCCACCGCGCTGAACACCCACAGCGGCGGCAGGAGCCGGCGGACCCGGCCCCGGATCACGCTCAGGGCGGGGCGGTTCAGCGACCGCGCCATCAGAGAGCCCGCCAGTGCGAACATCACGCCCATCGACGGGAAGAGGACCGACAGCCAGGCCCAGCCGAAGAGGTGGTAGACGACCACGCGCACCAGGGCGATGGAGCGCAGCAGATCCAGATAGCGGTCACGGCCGGGGATCTTCCCTGCCGCGGCGGGCGCCTGAGGCGGGACGCCGGCGGGGGCACCCACGGGGGGTGTGCGGGGCGCGCCGGGTGCGCCCGCGGAGGATGCGCCGGGTACGCCCGCGGGGGATGCGGTGGGTACGCCCGCGGGGGATGCGGTGGGTACGCCCGCGGGGGATACGGTGGGTACGCCCGCAGGGGGCGTCGCGCCCGTGGTGAAGTGCTGGGTCATCCGACCGGCCTCCGATCATTTCCGCTTCCGACGCGCTGGCGCGGCATCGATACCGGCGCCTCCACCACGCCGGTGCGCCGCAGCTTCTGCCAGCGCAGCCGGCCGCCGGTGAGCGCGGTGATCCAGGACTGGAGCAGGACCACGTACATCAACTGCCGGTAGAGAACTTGCTGGAGGGGCAGCGAGACGAGGTGCGTCATGCGCTCGCGGTCCAGCCGGAAGGCGTACCCGGCGCACACGGCCTGGACGGCGAGGACCCCCAGCCAGGCGAGGACCGTCCGCCCGGTCGGCCCGAAGACGACGCCGTAGAGCAGGAAGACGTCGATCAGCGGGGCCAGCAGCGGCGCCACCACCATGAACAGCGACACCAGCGGCAGGCCCACCCGCCCGAAGCGGCCCGACGGTCCCCGTTCGACGAGCGCCCGCCGGTGCTTCCAGATCGCCTGCATCGTGCCGTACGACCAGCGGTAGCGCTGCGACCACAACTGCTGGACCGTCTCCGGGGCCTCGGTCCAGGCGCGCGCCTTCTCCGCGTACACCACCCGCCAGCCGTCCCGGTGCAGGGCCATCGTGATGTCGGTGTCCTCGGCGAGGGTGTCGTCGCTCATGCCGCCGACGCGTTCCAGGGCCGAGCGGCGGAAGGCACCCACCGCGCCCGGGATGGTGGGCATGCAGCGCAGGATGTCGTACATCCGGCGGTCGAGGTTGAAGCCCATCACGTACTCGATGTGCTGCCAGGCGCCGATCATCGAGTCGCGGTTGCCGACCTTGGCGTTGCCCGCGACCGCGCCGACCCCGGGGTCGGCGAAGGGCTGCACCAGTTCGCGGACGGTGGCCGGCTCGAAGACCGTGTCGCCGTCCATCATCACGACGAGGTCGTGCCGGGCGTTCGCCAGACCGCGGTTGAGTGCCGCCGGCTTGCCCGCGTTGTGCTGGCGCACGACCCGCACGCCGGGCAGGTGCAGGCCCTCCACGATGCGGGCCGTGCCGTCGCTCGAGCCGTCGTCGATGACGATGATCTCGATGGGGTGCTCGCTCGCCATCAGTGAACGGACGGTGTTCTCGATGCACTTGGCCTCGTTGTACGCGGGGACGAGCACCGACGCCGGTTCGGTGACCGGCGTCGGCCCCCAGCGGAAGTCGCGGCGGCGCACCCGGCGCGCGTGCGCCCAGGAGAGGACGAACATCAGCCCGAAGCGGACGAGGACGAGGACGCCGATCACCGCCAGGCACACCACCAGCACGCCCGTGGTCTCGTCGGAGGCCCGCACGGCGAAGACCCAGGCCCGGCCCTTCCACAGGTCGAGGCCGGTCACCCGGGTGTGCGCGCTGGGTGCGTCGAGGGCCTCGGTGAGGTTCTCGAAGTCGTAGCCGCGGTGCTGGAGCCGGGGCAGATAGCGGTCCAGCGCCTGGACGGTCTGGTGCCGGTCGCCGCCGGAGTCGTGCATCAGGACGACGGCGCCCCTGCCGTCCCGCGGGGTGGCCCGCCGGATGATCTCGTCGACGCCCGGCTTCTGCCAGTCCTCGCTGTCCCGGTTGTTGACGACCGTGAGGTAGCCCCGGCTGCCGATGTACCGGGTCACCGGCCAGGACTTGTCGTCCATGGCGTCCGCGAAGGACGAGTACGGGGGCCGGAACAGCGACGTACGGATGCCGGCCGCGCCCGCGAGCGCGAGCTGGCTCTGCGAGAGCTCCCAGTCGATGCGCCGCTTGGACTGGTACGACAGATCGGGGTGGTTGAAGGTGTGCAGGCCGATCTCGTGGCCCTCACGGACCATGCGGCGGACCAGCTCCGGGTAGCGCGAGGCCATGGTGCCGGTGACGAAGAAGACGGCGTGCGCGTGGTGCCTCTTGAGGACATCGAGCACCTTCGGCGTCCACTCGGGGTCCGGGCCGTCGTCGAAGGTGAGGACGAGCCGGTGGTCCGGGAGGTCGAGGCTGGTCTGGCGGCCACCGCGGGTGTCGATGATCGGGCCGCCCGACAGGATCTTCTCCGGCACCTTGTCGGTGGCCGCCTCCGGCCGGACCCGGTGGTCGGCGAGGATCTCGCTGTGCACGAAGCCGCGCAGCATCAGCATCGCCATCAGGGCGGCGAGGACGAGCGACGGCAGCAGGAAACGCAGGGACACCCGGCGACGGCGGGCGCGCGGGGCGCCGCCGTGACGGCTGGTGCGGGTTGCCATCAGAGGGTGGTCTCCGAGGTCGAGGAGCTGGGGCCGGCCGTCGCGGTGGGGCCGGTGTCGGGGGCGGCCACCGTGGTGGTGCCGGGGCCGGAGCCGGGGGCTTCGGCGGGCGGCGGCTGCGAGGACGGGCCGGCCGAGGGGCCGCCGCTGCCGGCCGAGGGGCCCGGGCCCGGCGGTTCGGAGGCGGGGACGGACGGCTCGGGGTCCGGGTCCGGGCCCTTGGTACCGGTGCTCGGCTTCGGCCTGCCGGTGCCGGCCGGGGGCTTGGGATCCGCTGAGGCGTCCGGGGCCTTGGCGCTGCCCGAGGGGTGGGATGCCGCGCCGGTGCCCGGCGGCCGGGGCGTGCTGCCGCGCGGGACCGGGCTCGCGATCCCCGACCCGATGCCGGGGCCCGGCGGCCGGGCCGGGTCGGCGGGCAGCGGCGACGTCTCGACCTTGCCGGCCGGCCGGTCCTTCTGCTGACCGGGCACCGGCAGCCAGGGCGCGCTGGAGTTGCCCGACAGGAGCGTGGCGACGATGACCACCGCGTACACCGCGCAGGCGATGCCGACGATCACCCCGAGGCGGCGGTATCTGCGACTGCGGCGGCCCGACTCGTCGACGAACACAGGTCCGTCGGAGCGCTCCGAGCCGCTCGGGGCGGCACCGGCGGGCCGGCCGCTCACCTCCCGCCCGGCGCCGTCGAGTTGGACCGTGACCTCGTTCGGGTCGTGCGAGTGGCCCGGTTCACCGGGCTGCTCCCAGGCGGGCCGGTGGGTGTCGCTACCGATTCGGAGACCGGCACCCGCGTCGCCGCCGGTGCCGGTGCCGATTCGGTGACCGGTGCCTGTGTCGCCGCCGGTGCCGGTGCGGAGACCGGCACCCGCGTCGCCGCCGGTGCCGATTCGGTGACCGGTGCCCGTGTCGCCGCCGGCCTCCCGGCCGAGTCCGTCGGCCTCGCGGGCCTCGGGCCACGAGGAAGTCCGGGCGGCTTCCGGCCAGTTGACCGGCTCGGGCAGCGATATCACCGCCGCCGCAGAGGCGGGTTCCACCGCTTCGGCCCGAGTCGACAGGCCGACCGCGCGGCCGGCTTCCGAATCGGCACGAAGGTGATCGGGTTGGGCTTCTTTTCGCCAGTTCTTCACGCGCACGCATATCCCCCTGGGACAGGTTCGAGGTGCGCGTCACGACCCCGGGCACTCGTACTTGTCGGTACTTGTCGGTCGGACCGGGCCCCCACCCGTTCCGGCGCCCCCCTTGTCACACTGCACCCGGGTCACGCAATGTAGCGCAGCGCACCGGCGCCATTGCGATAAGTCAGAAAAGACTCATCATGATGAGTGCATCGGTGGCGGGAATCCATCCGTCCACGGGCCGTTGCAGCCACCCTCCCGTCGACGCGAGCCACGCCGCGGCCTCGCGCAGCGCGTCGAGCCCGGGGTGCGTCAGTCCCTTCCGCCAGACCAGCGACACCGGAGAGAGCGGGACGGGGTCGACCAGCGGGCGCAGCACGGTGTCCGGCATGGCCGGAAAGTCCACCACGGCGAGGACGGGCGTGGCCTCCTTCGCCATCACCCGCCGGAACTCCTCGGGCCCGATGGCCACCGGCGCGGGCGGTGCGAGTTCGATCCCCCGTCCTGCGAACAGGCGCTGGGCGAGGTCGGTCCACTCCAGGGTGCGCGGGTTGCCGGCGCCGGCGTACACGGTCTCGCCGGCGAGCGCGGCCAGCGGGACCTCGTCCAGCGCGGCGAGGCGGTGGTCCCGCGGCAGCACGACGGCCATCGGCTCATAGCGCACGGGCTGCTGCTCCAGCCGTGCCCGCAGCGCCGGGTCGAGTCCGCCGAACCGCCCGAACGACACGTCCAGGCGACCGGCGATCATCTCCTGTGCCGCGCCCGTCAGTCCGCTCTCGAAGCGGGCCATCAGCTCGCTGTCCGGGGCGAGCCGGCGCGCGTGGTCGAGGATGCGGCCGGAGACGAGCCCCGGGGAATTGACGTCGACCAGCAGGGGTCTTTCCGGCCGGGTCCGCTCCGGCGCGGAGCGATCGGCCCGTCCGAAGGCGGCCAGCAGCGCGTCCTGGGCCTCCAGGACCCGGCGCGCGTACGGCAGCAGGCGGGCGCCGCCGGCCGTCAGCGCGACCTGCCGGGTCGTCCGCGTGAACAGCTCCGCCCCCAGTTCGCGTTCCAGCCGGCGGATGTCGCGGCTGAGGGCCTGCTGTGCGACGTACAGCCGGGCTGCGGCGCGGGTGAAGTGCAATTCTTCGGCGACGGCGAGGAAGGCGCGCAGCAGGCGGGGGTCGGCGAGCATCCCGCGAACTTACAACCGAGGTGCGTCAATCGCCATCAGGTCTGGTGTTGGACCCCCGCTCCCCGGGCGGGCGACGGTTGATCCATGCCGCAACCGTCGTCCGAGGAAGCTCCCTCGGTCCTTTTCACCGTCACCGGGGCCAGCCTGGTGGCCGCCGACTTCGGCCCGCGCCGCCGGGACCGGTCCGCCGGGCAGGCCCGGAAACGCCAGGCACACGCCCCGGACCCGGCTCGGAAAAGCTCCGAACGCAATCCGTACCGGCGTCTGTTCGCCGTACCCGGCGCCCGTGCCTTCACTGTGGGGAATCTCGTCGCGCGGCTGCCCATGGGCATGTTCAGCGTCAGCGCCGTCGTCATGATCGCGGGGTCGCGGGGTTCGTACGCGCTCGCCGGCGGGGTCACGGCGGCCGGTCTGGCGGCGACCGCCGTGGTCGGCCCGTGGACCGCCCGGCTCGTCGACCGCTACGGCCAGGCGCGCATCGCCGTACCCGCCACACTGATCGCCGCGCTCGGCTCGCTCGCGCTGCTGCTCTGCGTGCGCAGCGGAGCCCCCGACTGGACCCTCTTCGCCGCGTACGCCGCCACCGCCACGACGCCGAACACCGGCGGTATGTCACGCGCCCGCTGGGCCCACCTCCTCAAGGGTGACGCCAAGGCCCTGCACACCGCGAACTCCTTCGAACAGGCCGCGGATGAGCTGTGCTTCATGCTCGGCCCGGTGCTGGCGGCCTTCCTGTGCTCGGCCCTCTTCCCCGAGGCGGGCACGCTGACCGGTGTCGTCCTGCTGCTGACCGGCGTCCTCGTCTTCGCCGCCCAGCGCTCGACGGAACCGCCCGTGCGGACACGTACGGGGGCGAGAAACGTGTCGCCGCTCCGCGCACCCGGAATGGCCCCCCTGCTCGTGGTGTTCCTGGCCGTCGGCGCGGTGTTCGGCGCGATGGAGGTCGTCACCATCGCGTTCGCGGACGCCAGGGGGCACCGGTCCGCGGCCGGAGCGGTCCTCGCCCTGCAGGCGGCCGGCTCCTGTGCGGCGGGGCTGCTGTACGGGGCCCTGAAACCGGCCGGCCCCGCGGAACGGCGGTTCCCGTGGTGCGTCGCCGCTTTGACGGCCCTACTGACGCTGCCGCTCCTGGCGGCCCATCTGACCGGCTCCCTCCTGATCCTCGCGGGCACCCTGCTCGTCGCCGGCCTGGCCACCGCCCCCACGATGATCACCGGCATGACCCTCGTCCAACGACGCACCCCCGAGGGGCGGTTGAACGAGGGAATGACCCTGGCGGTCACCGGACTCCTCGGCGGGATCGCCTGCGGTTCGGCCAGCGGCGGCTGGGTGGTGGAGCACCTGTCGGCAACGGCGGGCTACCTCGTGCCGGTCTCCGCGGCGGCGGTCGCGCTGCTGGCCGCGGGGGCGGGCGCGATAGGGGCCGGGCGGCGCCGGAGCGGGTGAAGGGACCCGAGTCCCGGTACGCGCGGCTGAAGGGACCCGGGGGCGCACACCCCGGGCCCCCGAGTCCGACGCGGCCCCGCCCCCTACGCGGCCCGCGCCCCGCATCCCCTCAGCACTGCGCCGGTTTGCGCCACGCGCACTCCAGGTCGCCGTTCGTCTCGGATCCGCGCGGGGACTTCGGTGTCACGCCCACCGCCTGCTTCGCGGTCGAGCCGGCGAGTGTCACCACGATGGCGTCCTCCAGTGGCTTCACGGAGGAGACGAGGAAGTTGTTGAGGACGACGCTGTAGACCAGTTCACGTCCCCCGGCATCGGTGACGTATCCGGAGAGGGCCGAGGCGCCCGTCAACGACCCGGTCTTGCCACGGGCGTTGAGGGCCGCGGGCGTCCCGCACATCCGGGAGCGCAGTGTCCCGCCCACGAACCGGTCGGGGTCGCAGGCCACGGGCAGGGACCGGTACCAGTCCGCGTACCAGGGCTCGGCCCGTACCGCGAGCAGCAGCTCGGCGAGCTGCCCGGCCGGGAAGTTGTCCATCCGGGACAGCCCGGACCCGTCGACCTGCCGTACTGTCCCCGGGTCGGCGCCGACGCTCCGCAGATAGCCGCTGACGGCGTCGAGCCCGGCGCTCCAAGTGCCCTTGCCGACGGCCTCGTAGCCCATGGCCTTGGTCAGGATCTCGGCGTGCATGTTGTTGGACAGCTTCATGAACGGGATGAGCAGGTCGCGCAGCCGCATGGACTCATGGGTGGCGAGCCGCCGCGCCCCCTGCGGAGTGGCCCGCCCGAGCCGGGTCGGGCCGACAACCTTGACGCCGTGCGCGGTCAGGGCGTCCCGGAAGACGGCGGCGGCGTACCCGGTGGGCTCCCAGACGGTCACCCATTCCTTGGCGCCGGTCCCGCCCACGGGCACCGTCCCGCTGACGACGATGGTGTTGGTGCCGTGCTCCCGCTCGACGGTGAGATCGTTCGCACCGCCCGCAGCCACGGTGGTGGCGCGTACGTCGATGTCGACATAGTCCGTCCGCGGTGTGACGGTCGCGACGGGCTCGTCCCCCGCCTTCGCACCCGGTGCCACCTGCACGATCACGGTCCCGGTGTCGTAGTCCGTGTCCGGCGCCACGCTGAGCGCGCTGATCTGCGCCTCGTAGTACGAGGACTCGTCGTCGGCGGCCCACGACCGTCCGAGCCGCCGGCTGTCGAAGCGGGTGTCGTCGGCGATCAGCCGCCCGCCGACCCGCCGGACGCCCGACTCCGCGAGTGCGGCGGCGAGCCGGTCGTAGTCGGCGGCGAGCAGGGTGGGGTCGCCGGTCCCCCGCAGATAGAGGTCACCGTCCAGTACGGACCCATGGCGCCGGCCGGTCGCGAGGACGTCCGTGGTGAACCGGTGGCCGGGGCCGAGGAGTTCCATCGCGGCGGCCGAGGTCGCCAGCTTGGTGTTGGAGGCGGGCATCAGACGGGTGGTGGGCTCGTGCGCGTACAGCACCTCGCCGGACCGGGCGTCGGCGACGACCACGCTCGCGGTCCCGCCGGCCATGCGGCTGTCCCCCAGCACGGTGTCGATGGCCTCCGGCAGCCCGCTGCGGTCCGACTCCGCACCGGCCGGTGCGCTCCAGCTGAGGGTGGCCGCCGCCAGGACCAGCACGGCGGCCCAACTCCCGGCACGCCGACGGGAATTGACACGTTTCGCGGATGTGCTCACGGGTCTCTTCATGCCACAGCAGCATCCCCGAAGACCCGCCTCGCCGACAGGGTGCCTCCCCCATCGCCGCTCACCGCGTCAGCCGAGCCCCCACGCATGCCCGAGCCGGTAGGCGGCACACAGGTTCACATCGAGGATGTACGCCCCCGCCGTGCCGCACTGCCCGGTCCCACTCCCCGGATCGACGGGCTGCCCATGCCCCATCCCGGTGATGCCGTACGTCTCGACGACCGCCCGGCCGCCACCGTCCCGGAAGACCTGGTGCGGATAGCCGGCGACGGTGTCAGCGGCGTCCGCCGTCTGGTCGGCGCCGTGGACGTCGGTCCACTGCTTCATCAGGTCGATCATGTTGACGGGCTTGACCGTGGTGTCGGCCGAGCCCTGGAACACGGACAGCGTCGGCCAGGGTCCGGTGTACCCGGGGCGGGCGGCCCGCACCCGGTCGCCCCACTGCCGCGCGGTCTGGGTGGCGCCGACGTACATGCAGACGTACGGCGACCCGGCGGCCTGCGCGCAGCCGTACGGCAGCCCCGCGACGACCCCGCCGCCCGCGAACTTCTCGGGGTACGCCGCCATCAGCACGGCCGTCATGCCGCCACCGGCGGAGAGCCCGGTGACGTACACACGTGAGGCGTCACCGGAGACGTCGGCGAGCTGCCGGTCCACCATCTGCGCGACCGAGGCCGCCTCGCCCCGGCCCCGCTCGATGTCACCGCTCTGGAACCAGTCGAAGCAGGACGAGGCGTTGTTGGCCGGCTGCTGCTGCGGCAGCACGACGGAGAAGCCCCAGCGGTCGGCGAGCTCTGTCCAGCCACTGCCGGTTCCGTACCCGGCCGCGTTCTGCGTGCACCCGTGCAGCGCCACGACGACGGGCCGTCCGGCGGGGAGCCCGTCGGGCAGATAGCGGAACATCTTCAGGGCCCCGGGGTTGCTTCCGAAGCCGGTGACTTCCTGGAGGGAGGCCGCCGAGGCCTTTCCCGGCGGCAGGAAGACGGAGAGGAGGGCGGCCAGAAGGGCCACCGGCAGAAAAAGACGTACTGCGGCTCTGGTCTCGGTCATGGGGAGGGACCGTAGAAGCGCATACGCCCTCCCGATATAGAGGAGGACCCCACAACGCGGGCCTCTCCTATGTGCCGCGGACCGGCATCGTCCGGTGGAGAAGAGGTCCGGAGCACGACGAAGGCCCGGTGGTCGTCATGACCACCGGGCCTTCGTCTCACATGGGAATTGTGGAGATGGCGGGAATCGAACCCGCGTCCAACGGTGCAGAATCAGGGCTTCTCCGAGCGCAGTTCGCTGTGATTTTCTCGGCCCCGGTGATCTCGCGAACAAGTCTCCGACGGGCCCAGTCACTGTTTGATTTCCCACCGAACCCCGTGACCGGGCTCGGCGGTTTAGTTCCCTAGATTATGCCAGGATCCGGGTCGGGAACACCCCCGGGCTGACACCCTTTTAGGGTCCTTCAGTCGCTGTTATTAGGCAGCGAGGGCGAAGGACTGGGAATCGCTCTTGGAATTGGCGATTATTGGTTGCGACATATGGTTAACGAGATCATTGCCGCTTCCTCGGCTCGCTTCCCCTGCTTCGACAGCCGCTGTCGAAACCGATCATCCCCATGTTGTTTTTTCAAATCCGGATCTCACGACCCGGCCGGATCTCTCGATCCACACACCCGCTGTGAGGTGCAGGTGCCATCGTACGTGACCAACGTACGCCGGTGCCAGCGTATTCCCGGCGGCGGCCCCGCTACGCGCCGCGCTCCCGGCGCTTGACCGCCGCGATCGCCCGGTCCGACTCGCGCCGGTCCTGCTTCTCGCGCAGCGTCTGCCGCTTGTCGTACTCCTTCTTGCCGCGCGCCAGCGCGATCTCGGCCTTCGCCCGGCCGTCCTTGAAGTACAGGGCGAGAGGCACGATCGTGTGCCCGGTCTCCTGGGACTTCGACTCCAGCTTGTCGATCTCCTCGCGGTGCAGCAGCAGCTTGCGCTTGCGGCGCACCGTGTGGTTGGTCCAGGTGCCTTGGCTGTACTCGGGGATGTGGGCGTTGTGCAGCCAGGCCTCGTTCCCGTCGATCTGGACGAAGCCGTCCGTCAGCGAGGCGCGCCCCTGGCGCAGCGACTTCACCTCGGTGCCGGTGAGCACGAGCCCGGCCTCGTAGGTGTCGATGATCGCGTAGTCGTGCCGCGCCTTCTTGTTCTGCGCGACGATCTTGCGCTTGCCGTCCTTCTTGCCGGAGGAGGCTCCCTGACTGCCCTGCTTCTGCTGGGACTCTTTCGGTACGTACATTCCCTTGGCCATAGTGCTGGCCATTTTCGCACTACAGGGGGGTGGCAGGGGAACCCGATTTCCGGGGCCGCGGCCCCACGGGACCGGCGCGGCGGCTACGAAGGGGCGCCGAGCCCGCTCAGTACGGTCTCCGCCCGCTGCACGGCCTCGTCGTCCGCCTCCAGGTCGGGGGTGATGCCCCGCCCGTCGACGCTGCGGCCCGAGGGGGTGCGGTAGTGCCCGACGGTCAGCTCGGCGACGGAGCCGCCGGGCAGCCGGCTCGGCATCTGGACCGAGCCCTTGCCGAAGGTCCTGGAGCCGACGACGATGCCGCGGCCGCGGTCCTGGAGGGCACCCGTGAGCAGCTCGGCCGCGCTCATCGTGCCGCCGTCGACGAGTGCGACCAGGGGCCTCGTGGTGTCGCCGCCGGGATCGGCGTGCAGGGCCCGCTGCGCCCCGTTCACGTCGTACGTGGCGACGAGGCCGCCGTCGAGGAAGGCGGAGGCGGCGGTGACGGCCTCGGCGACCAGCCCGCCGGAGTTGCCACGCAGGTCGAGGACGATGCCGGCGCCCCGGGGTGCCGCGGCGACCGCGGAGCGTACGCGGTCGCCGGACCCCTTGGTGAAGGAGGCGACCTTGATCACGGTGACGCGGCCCGCGAGCTTGTGCACGGTCACCGGGTCCGTGGACAGCCGGGCCCGGCGCAGCGTCTCGCTCCACGCGCGCGTGCCCCGCTCCAGGCCGAGTGAGACCTCCGTACCGGCGGCCGCGTCCTTGGCGTCGCCCCGCAGCAGGGCGACGACCTCGGTCACCGGCCTGCCGTCGACGCTCCGGCCGTCCACGCTGCGCAGCCGGTCGCCCTTGCGGATCCCGGCGGCGGCCGCGGGGGACCCCGTCTGGACCCGGCTGACCTCGATGCTGCCGTCGCGCTCGCGCCGGGCCCACAGCCCCACACCGGTGTACTGGCCGTCGAGGGCCTCTTCGAACTCCTCGTACTCGCCCTGGGAGTAGACCGCGCCCCAGCGGTCGCCGCTGCGGCTGACGGCGCGCTCGGCGGCCTCCATGGGGGACTTGCCGTGGGCCATCGCCTCCGCGGCCGCCTCCGTGACGTCCGCGTGGTGGCCCGCCGGGGCCGTCCGCGACGAGGCGGGCGGGGCTTTCCGGCCGGGCTCGGGGAAGGTGCCGGTCGCGGCGCCGGCGGCGAGGACGCCGGCGAAAACCAATGTCAGGGCCGCCCCGCGGCCGATGCGGCGGGGCTGACAGAACAGGTCACGGCCTGACATGCCGGTGAGTCTAGGACAACGCAAGGGGCCGTACCGCCGGTTGGCAGCACGGCCCCATTGGCATGCGTCACACCTTCAGGTACTTGCGCAACGCGAAGAACGCGGCCAGCGCGGGCATCAGCAGACTCGTCGCGAGGATGAGCGGCAGCTTGGTGAGAACGGCGTCCCAGCCGATGAAGTTGATGAGGTTCAGCTTCTCGGACAGCGCCAGACCGTGGTCGATGATGAAGTAGCGGGCGACCACCAGGAAGCCGCACGCCACACCGCCCCCGATGAGCCCGGCGACCGCGGCCTCCATGATGAACGGCGCCTGGATGTAGAAGCCGGAGGCGCCGACGAGCCGCATGATCCCGGTCTCACGGCGCCGGCTGAAGGCGGAGACACGCACCGTGTTGACGATCAGCATCAGGGCGACGACCAGCATCATCGCCATCACTGCGCGCGCGGCCCAGTTCATGCCGTTGAGCAGCCCGAAGAGGTTGTCCAGGATGCCCTTCTGGTCCTGCACGGACTGCACACCGTCCCGGCCGTCGAAGGCGGTCGCGATGACCTGGTACTTCTCCGGGTCCTTCAGCTTGATGCGGTACGACTCCTGCATCTGGTCCGGCGTCAGCGAGCTGGCCAGCGGGGAGTCGCCGAACTGCTCCTTGTAGTGCTTGTACGCCTGGTCGGCCGACTCGTACGTGACGTTGTCGACGACGGACATCTTGCCGAGGTCGCTCTTGATCTGGTCCTTCTGCTCGGCGGTCACGGCCCCCTTGGCGCAGTGGGGGTCGGACTCCGCGTCGCTCTTGTTGCAGAGGAAGATCGAGACGTTGACCTTGTCGTACCAGTAGCCCTTCATCGTGTTCACCTGGTCGCTCATCAGGAGCGAACCGCCGAACAGGGCGAGCGAAAGGGCGACGGAGACGACGACCGCGAAGGTCATCGTCAGATTGCGACGGAGACCGACACCGATCTCCGACAGAACGAACTGGGCGCGCATGGCGTCTGCTCAAGCCTTTCCGTGGAACTTCAGTGCTGGTAGCCGTAGACGCCGCGCGCCTGGTCGCGGACGAGACGGCCCTTCTCCAGCTCGATGACGCGCTTGCGCATCTGGTCCACGATGTTCTGGTCGTGCGTCGCCATCACCACGGTGGTGCCCGTCCGGTTGATGCGGTCGAGCAGCTTCATGATGCCGACGGAGGTCTGCGGGTCGAGGTTTCCGGTCGGCTCGTCCGCGATGAGGAGCTTGGGCCGGTTGACGAAGGCACGCGCGATCGCCACGCGCTGCTGCTCACCACCGGACAGCTCGCCGGGCATCCGGTCCTCCTTGCCGCCGAGCCCGACGAGGTCGAGCACCTGGGGCACGGACTTGCGGATCTCACCGCGGGACTTGCCGATGACCTCCTGGGCGAAGGCGACGTTCTCGCCGACGGTCTTGTTCGGCAGGAGCCGGAAGTCCTGGAACACGGTCCCCAGCTGGCGGCGCATGTGCGGCACCTTGAAGTTGGAGAGGCGGGCGAGGTCCTTGCCCAGCACGTGCACCTGACCGTGGCTGGCCCGCTCCTCGCGGAGCACCAGCCGCAGGAAGGTGGACTTCCCGGAGCCCGAGGACCCCACCAGGAACACGAACTCGCCGCGCTCGACCTCCAGGGAGACATCCCTGAGGGCGGGGCGCGTCTGCTTGGGGTAGAGCTTGGAGACGTTGTCGAATCGGATCACGGATGCACCACGGGTCGCCGGGGGTAGGTGAGCGTGACCATACGCGAACCGGGTGTGCGAGCGCAGTCGGCGTACGGGGTTGCGCGAGGCTTGCACGTTTTGTCACGGATCTGAAGGGGCATTGACGGGCAACTTCACGCCTCGATGGCGTCAGGACCGGGCAGGATAAGGCGAGCCGCGCCGAAATCCGTGGAACCTGGCACAGTGGAAGGGGAACGGTCGCGTTCCCCGCTGCGTTGTACACGCGGAGAGAAGGCGCAAGGAGGGCGAGCGCATGACGTACGACCGACTGGTGTGCGCGAACTGCGCGGCCCCCGTGAGCGAGGGCCGCTGCCCCGTCTGCCGCGCGAACCGGGAGCGGCTCCAGCAGGAGAGCCCCTTCTCGGGCATGAACCCGATGGCGCTGATCGCGCTGCTCGCGGTGCTGATCGCGGCAGTGGCGCTGATGACCCGCTAGCAGCCGGGCCGGGCGGGGGACCTCCGAGGCGTCCACCGGCGCTCCAGACGCCACTGGGCGGCCGCACAGGGCCGCCGGACGGACCTCCAGGGGGTGGAGCGGTTCCCCCAGGCACATGAGGGAGCGATTTCCCCGCGATACGCGGAAACGGTTCTCCCAGGCATACGAGAAGGGCCCGGAGCGCATGCTCCGGGCCCTTCTCGTGCGTATGTCACGCGTACGTCATCGGTGGAACCGTCAGGCGACGGCACCGCCGCGGCCGCCCATGAGGCGCGGCAGCATCCGGAAGCCGATGCCGCCGGCGATCATCGTGGCGGCGCCGATCAGCAGGAACGTGGTCTGGCCCGCACCGGTCTCGGCGAGCTCACCGTCACTGGTGCCCTGGGCCGAGGTGTCGGACGAGGTGTCCGAGCCGGTGTCGGTCAGCTGCGAGGAACCCTGACCCTGCTCGACGGGCTTGGAGCCGCCGTCGGGGTCGGTGTCGTTGCCGCCCGTGCCGCCACCGTTGCCGGAGCCGTGGGTCGGCTCGGGGGTGGTCGGGTCCTCGGTCGGCTCGGTGGGCTCGTCGGTGGGCTCCGGCGGGTCCGACGGCCCGGTCGAGGTCGGCGGGTCGGTGGGCAGGCCCGTCGGCTCGCCCGTCGGAATACCGGTCGGACCCGGGTCGCCCGAGGGCCCGTCCACACCGATACCGACGTCCACACCGTTGTCGTCGGCGCTCGCGCCGACGCTCAGACCGCCCACGTTCACGCCGACGTCGAGAGCCGAAGCGGCACCCGCGGCCGTGAGCGAAGCACCGGCTGCGATCACCGCGCCGGCGGCTATCCGCGCCACGCGGATCCGCGTCTTCTTGGTCATCTGTCTGCTACCCCCAGTAGCTCATCGTCAATGGAGCAGCGCCCAGGGCCACGGCGTCACAGGCGACTTGCTCAAGTCCCCCGGTTCACATGCGCCCCGGATACACGCATGCCACGCGCCACCCTCCCCAGTTTTCAAAGCAACGTCAAGGTCGTTGCGTACGCGATGTCCGGATGAACATCATTTGCCTGCCGTGCGGACATGTGACTGTGACGTAAAACCCAGACAACCCACACACAAAAGGCAACTGCCGTCCGAAGAACGGCAGTTGCCTTGTCGACAAAACGCTGTCAGTGCGCGCCTTTTACTTCTCCTGCTGCTTGCGCCAGCGAATTCCGGCCTCGAGGAATCCGTCGATCTCGCCGCCGAACACCGCCTCGGGGTTACCGACTTCGTACTCGGTCCGCAGGTCCTTGACCATCTGGTACGGGTGCAGGACGTACGAACGCATCTGGTTTCCCCAGGAGTTGCCGCCGTCGCCCTTGAGGGCGTCCATCTTGGCCTGCTCCTCCTGGCGGCGCCGCTCCAGGAGCTTGGCCTGCAGCACGTTCATGGCCGAGGCCTTGTTCTGGATCTGCGACCGCTCGTTCTGGCAGGAGACGACGATGCCGGTCGGCAGGTGGGTCAGCCGGACCGCGGAGTCGGTGGTGTTGACGCCCTGGCCGCCGGGCCCGGAGGAGCGGTAGACGTCCACCCGGAGCTCGGACTCGTCGATCTCGATGTGGTCCGTCTGCTCGACCACGGGCAGGATCTCGACGCCGGCGAAGGAGGTCTGGCGGCGGCCCTGGTTGTCGAAGGGCGAGATGCGCACCAGCCGGTGCGTGCCCTGCTCGACCGAGAGCGTCCCGTACGCGTACGGGACGTGGACGGCGAAGGTGGTGGACTTGATGCCCGCCTCTTCCGCGTACGAGGTCTCGTAGAGCTCCGTCTTGTAGCCGTGCCGCTCCGCCCAGCGCAGATACATGCGCTGCAGCTTCTCGGCGAAGTCGGAGGCGTCGACGCCGCCGGCCTCGGCGCGGATGGTGACGACGGCCTCGCGGGAGTCGTACTCACCGGAGAGCAGGGTCCGGACTTCCATCTCGTCCAGCGCCTTCTTGACGGCGACGAGCTCGGTCTCCGCCTCGGCGCGGGTGTCCGGGTCGTCCTCCTCCTCGGCCATCTGGAAGAGCACGCTCAGGTCGTCGATCCGCCCGCGCAGCGCCTCGGCCTTCCTGACCTCCGCCTGGAGGTGGCTCAGCTTGCTGGTGATCTTCTGCGCCTCTTCCGGGTCGTCCCACAGGGACGGCGCGGCCGCCTGCTCCTCGAGCACGGCGACATCTGCCCTCAGCTTGTCGAGGTCGAGGACGGCCTCGATCGACTCCATGGTCGAGGAGAGGGACTTGAGCTCTTCGGATACATCGACGACTGCCACGCCTCCAGCGTAACGGCTACGGCAACCGGCACTCGCCCCTCGCCTCTGCGCCGCTCATCACGCCGACGCGCTCGCCGCCGGACGCCCCGGAGGGCTGGTTCCCGGCCCCGGCCGGCCGGTCACGGGGAGGCGGGCGCGGAGTGCTTCGGGTCCTGGGGCGTCGCCCCGGCGTCGTCGCCCGAGGTGGCGATCCACGCCCCGACCCCCGCCGCGACGGCGAGGACCACCCCGGCCACACCCAGAGTGATGCGACGCCGCCGGGCGGACGCGCGATGCCGGGCGGAGCCGGGACGCGGCGCCCCAGCGGCCCGCGGCACCCGCGCCGTCCCGCGCGCGCCCCCGGCCAGCTCGTCCGGCCCGGGCACGCGCATCGACGTATGGGTGTCGCGGTTCGAGTCGGGGGCCGCCCCCGGCACCAGCGGTACCGCGCCCCGCCGCACCCGCTCCCGCGGGGCGACCGGCTCCGCCGTCTCCTCGTACGCGTCCTCCGCGTCCTCCGAGTCCGGCTCGTCGACGTCCAGCGGGGGCATCCCGGCGAGCAGGGGCAGCTGCTCGCGCAGCCGGGCGCCCAGCTCGGACGCCCGCAGCCGTGACGCCGGCGCCTTGGCCAGGCACTGCACCAGCAGCTGCCACAACTCGTCCGGGATCCCGGGCAGCGGCACCACGGTCTCGGTGACGTGCCGGCGCAGCACCGCGCCCGGGTGGCCGCCGCCGAACGGCGTGAACCCGGCCAGCAGCTCGTAGAGGACCGTCGCCAGGGCGTAGATGTCGACGGCGGCCCGCGGCGGCAGGCCCTCGATGATCTCGGGGGCGAGGTAGTCCGGCGTGCCGATGATCTTCGTGGCCCGGGTCCGCCGGGGTGAGTCGATGAGCTTGGCCACGCCGAAGTCGGTGAGCAGCGCGGGGTGCGCGCCGCCCGGTCCGAGCGGGCCCTGCATGTCCAGCAGCACGTTCTCCGGCTTCACGTCCCGGTGGACGACGCCCGCGGCGTGCGCGGCCGCGAGTCCGTCGGCGACATCCGCGACGATGGCGACCGCGGCCTCGGGGGCCAGCCGCCGCTCCCGGTCGAGCCGGGTCCGCAGGTCGGTGCCGCGCACGAGGTCCATGACGAGCGCGAGGTCGTTGCCGTCCACGACGAGATCGCGCACCGAGACCACGTGCGGGTCGTCGAGCCCGAGCAGTGCCGTGCGCTCCTGGACGAAGCGCCCCACGAGCTCCTGGTCGGACGCGAGGTCTTCGCGCAGCAGCTTGATGGCGACGGGCCCTTCCGGCCCCTCGCCCAGCCACACCGTGCCGGCGCTGCCCCGCCCCAGGATCTGGTGCGCGGTGTACCGGCTGCCGATCTTCCGTGCCAAGACTGCTCCTACAGACGCGTGTTGTCGCTAAAACTACGCGCCACAGGAGCCAACCTTCACCGCGGAGACGGAAATCACCCGTCAGGTGTCGACAAATCCCCAGAGCCGCCGCGGCTACTGCTTGGCGGAGTTCCCGTTCAGGTCCCCGATCCACCCGCTCACGGTGTGGTACCAGCTGCTGAGCTGTCCCCAGAAGCTCTTGGTGGACCCGATCCAGTCCTGAAGGGGGCTCAGCTCCCAGACCAGCCAGCCCGCGACGAACAGGATGACGATCGTGAACAGGCACCCCTTGAGGCAGCCGAGCCCGGGGATCTTCATCGGGTTGGCGCTGCGCTGCCGCGGCTCACGCGCCTGCCGGGCAGGCTGCTGGGGCTGCTGCGGCGCGGGGGCGTACCGCTGCGGCTGCTGCTGCTGGGGCTGCGGGGCGTACCGCTGCGGCTGCTGGCGCTGCGGTGCGTACTGCTGGGGCTGCTGCTGCGGATAGCCGTATCCGGGCTGCTGTCCCTGGGGCCGCTGCTGCTGCGGGCGCTGCTGCGGCCGGGCGACCTGCCGCTGCGGGCGGCGGCGCAGCGGGTCCTCGTTCGGGTCGAGATACGACTGGACCTGCGTCTGTTCGTTGCGGTCGCGGGCCGCGCGCAGCTGGTTCTGCCAGGGGTGCGGGTCCTCGGGGCCGCCCGGCTGCCCGCCCGGCACCGGCGGCATCACGGCGGTCGGATCGGCCGCGCCGTGGTGCGGGAGTACGGAGGTGGGGTCGGCGTCGCCCGAGATCCCGGGCAGATAGCTGGTGGCGGCGTTCGGGTCGTAGGCGCCCGCGCCGTGCGGCAGCACCTGCGTGGGGTCGGCGGCGCCGGCCATGCCCGGCACCGTCGCCGGGGTCGGGTCCGGCACGAGCAGGGCGGCGACTCCCTCGGCGGCGGCGATCTGCGCGGCGTTCGCGTGCACGCCGACGCCCGCGGCGACCGTACGCAGCCCGCGCGCGAGGTTCTCCGCGCTGGGCCGTTCGTCCGGGTTCTTGCGCAGACAGCGCTCGATGACGGTCCACAGGGGGTCCGGGACCGTCGAGGGACGGCGCGGCTCGGCGCTCAGGTGCTGGTGCAGCACCTCCAGGGCCGATCCGCCGGCGAACGGCGGACGCCCGGTGATCAGCTCGTACAGCAGGATTCCGGCGCCGTAGATGTCGACGGCGGACGTCTGCGGGCGCCCCTCGGCGGACTCGGGGGCTACGTACGCGGGCGTGCCAACGAACTCGTGCGTGCGCGTGAGGCCCGGGGAATCGGCGAGCCGGGCGATGCCGAAGTCCGTCAGCATCGGGTGCATCTGGCCGCCGTCCTGCTTGAGCAGGACGTTCGCGGGCTTCAGGTCGCGGTGCACGACACCGTCGGCGTGGCTGGCGGCGAGCGCGTCGGCGACCTGGGCGGTGAGCAGGGCGGCGGCGACGGGCGAGAAGGGCCCGTTCTCCCGGAGGTAGCGGTGCAGGTCGGGGCCGTCGATGAGGTCCATGACCAGCGCCAGCAGTTCGCCCTCGACGACGAGGTCGCGCACCCGGACGATGTTCGGGTGGGTCAGCCGCAGCAGCACGGACCGCTCCCGCAGGAACCGCATCACGATGTCCGCGTCGCTCGCGAGCTCTTCCTTGAGGACCTTGATCGCCACGGTCTCGCCGGGCTGGCCCGCCACGGCGGCCTCGGCCCCCGCGGTCTCCCGCTGGCGGGCGCGCCAGACGGTGCCTGTGGCGCCGCGTCCCAGCGGCTCCTCAAGGAGGTACTTGCTCCCTACCGGCCGCACGTCATGCGCTCCCTGCTGATTGCTCGCCTGGTCCGTCGACCACTGTCCACCGCTTCAGGTGTTTCCGACCCACTGTAGTGCCGAGGAACGCGGTACCGGCTGTCGTCCTCCCGAGCTCTCTGTGCTCGCCCCGGCGCATCTCATGGGCCACTACGTACGCGCTGCCGTGCGCGTTCGATGAGAAGACGCTCGCTGTCGGTCCTTGGTTGCCGGACGGTGGGCGTGACCGATCTCAAGCGGACACCGGTCGGCCACTGGTCAGGCACTTTTGGGGGCAGAGCCGACCAATCAAGATCACTTGAGGGTGGGGGCCGGGCGTGTTGTCAGTGGCAGGTGCGAGGATGCCCCCAGTACTGGCCGAAGTGCCCGTGTGCGGTGGGGGATTCTGCGGTGGGGGACCGCAGCGCAGTCTCGTCCACGTGCCGGGCGCCCGCGCGGAAGGGACCCCTGACGGCGATGCAGATCCGGCTGACCGTCGTAGACCCGCTGGGCCCGCCCTCGGAGCCGCGGGGGCGCGCCGCCGCCTGCGATGTGCTGGTGACCGCGCCCGCCGGTACGGCGCTGGCCGCGGTGGCGTCCGGACTGGCCTCGGTGGTCGCCGGCGGCGACGGACCCGTGGTGCTGTACGCGGATTCCGAGCGGCTCGACGCCCAGCGCTGCACCCTGGGTGAGCCTCCCCTGACGGACGGCGCCGTGCTGTCCCTGGGCGCCCCCGCGGAGCCCGGCCCGGACGAGACGGACGTCACGGCCCAGCTCCAGGTGATCGCGGGCCCGGACGCGGGCGGTGTCCATCTGCTGCACGGCGGCCGGGTCCACATCGGCCGCTCCGCCGACGCGGACGTCCCGCTGGACGACCCGGACGTCTCCCGGCTGCACTGCGCGGTGACGGTGGAGCCCGACGGCCGCGTCGCGGTGGCCGACCTCGGCTCGACGAACGGCACGACGCTGGACGGCATCCGGGTGAGCGACCGCCCGGTCCGGTTCGCCCCGGGGGCACTGCTGCGAGTGGGTGAGTCCGCCCTGCGGCTGGCCCCGCCCGCGGGCGTGGAAGCCGTGCGGACGGCGCCCGACGGCGAGGGGCACGTACGCGTGACCGGCGAGGGCGGCCAGGACACCGCCCCTCCCGCCGCGCCAGGTGGACCCGCCGGCCCGGGATCCGGTCGTACGGCCGCTGCGGACGGCCCGGCCGCCCCCGGGACGTCACCTCGCGGAGTGCCGGCTCCGGGGGCCAGGACGGCGGCCGTGCCCCACGCGCGCGTGGGCGGCACCGCCGAGACCCCGGCCACGGGGGCCCCCACCGGGGCGAGCGCCGGCGGCCAGGGCTTTCCGCCCGTCTCCGGCGGAGACACGCATCACGGCTACGGATCGGCGGGCTGGGGCTCCGCCGGAGGCCTGCCCGGCGCGCAGGACCATGCCCCCGGCGCCCCGTCCGGGACACCGGCCGTCGTCCCGGAGCAGGGCCGCGCGCCCGGCATCGAGAGCAGGCGGACCGACGCCTCCGGGGCGGACCGCCCTGCCGCACCCGAGCACGGTGCGTCCCCGGCCCGGCCCGATGCCGTCCGTCGCGCACCAGTGGGTGAAGCTCCGGCACCCGACACCACGGCCGCGCCCGACGTCGCCACCGGCACGCCCACGCGCGGCACCGATGTGCCGCCGGGGGTGCGCAGGCGCGGCGGGTTCACGGCCTGGGCGCGCCGGCTGACCGGGGGCCGCGGCGAGTCGGAGGGGACCGGGCACGAGGCGTACGAGGAGCTGGAATCCGCCGCGGCGCGGTCCCCAGCCACGTCGGCGCAGCAGCCGGAGACCTGGCCGGACGCCGCGACGCTGCTCCTGACGGCGCTCGGGCCGGGCCCGCGGCTGTGGGAGCGCGGGCCGGGCCACCCGGAGGCGCTCACCGTGCGGCTCGGGACGGCCGACCGGCCGGCGCCCGACGGCTCGGGTCTGCTGCCCGCGGTGCCGGTGACGACGGGACTGCGGGAGGTCGGCGCGCTGGGCCTGGCCGGCCCCCGGGCCCGGCTGACGGGGCTGGCCCGCGCGGTCGTCGCGCAGCTGGCCGCCCTGCACTCCCCCGACACCCTGGAAATCGTCCTGATCAGTACGGACCGCGCGCGTTCGGTGGAGGAGCGCACGGCCGAGTGGTCCTGGCTCGGCTGGCTCCCCCATGTCCGCCCCACCCACGGCCAGGACTGCCGCCTCCTCCTCGCCTACGACCGCGACCAGGCCACGGCTCGCGCGGACGAACTCCTGCGCCGTCTGGAGGACCACCTCACGGAGACGGCACGCCCGGGGGAACCCGCCCGTCCCGCGTCCCCCGTCGGGGGCACCCGCGGCGGCGCCCATCGGCCCTCGTGGGCGCGGGACGACGGCCCGGCCGACGAGGACTCCCCGGGGCCGTACACCGTCCTCGTGGTGGACGGCGATCCCGGTGGTGCCGGGGTGCGCGACGCGGTGGTGCGGCTGGCCCGCGAGGGCGCGGCGGCCGGGATCCACGTGGTGAGCCTCGCCGAGACGGCGGCGGCCTCACCCGCCTCGCCGGTCACGGAGACCTACGAGGCGGCGTGCCAGGTCGCGCCCGGTTTCCGGGAGTGCGGGGCGGTCGCGCTGCTCAGCGGTGACGTGGCCACGGCTCTGCGGCTGCTGCGGGTGGCCCGGGACCCGTCCGAGACCGGCGGCCCGGCGGACACCTCCGGCGCGGTGCCGGCCCCGCGCAGCGGATCCCCGGCGGCCGGCACGGGCGCCGCTCCCCAGGGGACCGGAGTTCCCGGCGTCCCGGACGGCCGGGGCGAATCCCCGCAGCGGCCGGCCGGCGGTCCCGTGGGACATGGGACGGTCGCCGCGGTGGACGCGGTGTCGGCGGCGTGGGCCGAGCGGTTCGCGCGGGCACTGGCGCCGTTGCGCACGGACGGCACCGGGGACCGGCACACGCGCGTGTCCGCTCCGCTGCCCCAAGCGGCCCGGCTGCTGGACGAGTTGGGGCTCGCCCGGGCCACCCCCGCGTCGCTGATGGCGCGTTGGGCCGACGCGGCCGACGACGCGGAGACCCTGGGCGGTCGGGCCCGGGCGGTGCTCGGTGCGGGACCGCGCGGTCCGGTCTGCGTGGACCTCGCCGCGGAGGGCCCGCATCTGCTGGTCGAGGGCCCGTCGGGCAGCGGGCGTACGGAGCTGCTGCGGTCGCTCGCCGCCTCGCTGGCGGCGGCGGAGCGCCCCGACCGGCTCGGGATCGTCCTCGTAGACGGGCGGGACCACACCGGCGACAAGGGCGGCGGACCGGCCGACGGCCTCGGCGCCTGTACGGACCTTCCGCACGTCACGACGCATCTCACCGCCAACGACCCGGTACGGATGCGGGAGTTCGCCCAGTCGTTGAGCGCCGAGCTGAAGCGGCGGGCCGAGCTGCTCGGCCGGCTGGACTTCGCCGAGTGGCACACCACCCGTGAGGTGTCCGGCCGGATGATCGCCCCGCGCGCGGCGGCCGGCTCGTCCCCCACCGGGGATCTCGACGCTCCCACCAGCTCGACGCTCCGGCTGCGGCCGGCGGCGACCCGGGAGCGTACGGAGGCGGGGCCGCCGCTGGCCCGGCTCGTGGTGGTGGTCGACGACCTGGACGTGTTGCTGGCACCCGCGTTGGGGTCGCCGGGGCGGCCCTCCGCGGGATCGGTCGTACGGGCCTTGGAGGCCGTGGTCCGGGAAGGTGAGCGGCTCGGGGTGCACCTGGTGGCCGCGGCCACCGTGGGCGGACGTGCGGCGGAGACGGAGCTGGCTCGCTCGGCGGCGCTGCGGGTGACGTTGGACGCGGTGACGCCGGGGCCGGATGAACCGGCGCCGGGGCGGGGGCGGTTGACCGACTCCGGGGGCCGAGTCACGCCCTTCCAGGGCGGGCGGGTCACGGGGCGGATTCCCCGTACCGCCACGCAGCGGCCCACCGTCGTGGCTCTGGAGTGGCAGCGCATGGGGGATCCGCCGACCCGTCGGCCCGTCCGCGAACTCGGCAACGGCCCGACCGACCTGGCCCTCCTCGCCAGCGCCCTCGACCGAGCGTCCCGCTCGGTCTCCGCCACGCAAATCCCTTCCCTGCTGTAACTCCGGCCCCCGAGGGGGCACACGAACCCGGCACCTACGGGGTGCCGCCGGCTGGGCACACTCCCCCACCTCCAGGGGCACCCACCGCTGGCGCCGGCGTGGGGCGAGTCTTCGACCCCCGCGTCGCGGGGTGTCGCCCGGGTGGGCCCGGTCCCGTACCTGCATGGGCACCCGGCGTGGGTGCTGGCGCGGGGGTGGGTCGGCGAGCCCGGCGCCGCGGGGTTGCCGCTGCGCCCACCCGTGCCGCCCCTAGCGGCACGCATGCCCGCAGCTAGAGCGGCTCCGCCGCCACCGCATGCCCGCAGCCCGCAGCCCGCAGCCCGCAGCCCGCAGCGAAGACAGTTGCCGCTGCCCGCAGCGCAAGACAGCGACGGCGGGCCGCCCCAGCCCGCAACCCCCACGCACCCGCGGTCGCGAGCCGGCCGAAGGGGCCGTGCCGGTACATCAAATGCCCGTCGCCATGCGCGAGAACACCCAACCGAGCGCCCCCAGAAGACAACACAGCCGGTAGGGCGACGGGCGGATGTACCGGCACGGACCCGACCCACCCCCCGGCGCCAGGCGAACCACCCACACACCGCCGGACGGCGACCGACGCCCACGGCCGGCACACCGTGACCGACACCCACCGGCACAAAGCGACCCCCGCTCAAGGCGCCCCCGCCAGACCCACGCCAGCACCCGCACGTCACGACGCGGTCACGATCGCTCACTTGACAGCGCAGGCGCTCTTGCCGCCCCCAAGCACCCGGGCGTAGACCAGACCGCACGGGACACCGCTCGGGACACCGCTCGGACGTTCGACGAGGAACGAAGAACGGGGCACAGATGCGCACTCGCAGCACCGGCAGCACTCACAGCGCCGCCAGAACTCGCACCGGCCGCACCCTCCGTACACACCGCACCCTCCGTGCACACCGCACCCTCCGTGCACACCGCACTCTCCGTACAGGCAAGTCGACAGGACCCGCACGAGCGGTGGCCGCGGCGCTCACCGCCGGCACCCTCGCCCTCGCCCTCACCGCATGCGGCGGCGACGGCGACAAGAACACCAACGGCGGCAAGGCCAAGGAGAGCGGCGGCACCTCCGTCACGCTCCCGAAGCTGAACGGCGAGAGCCTGGAGGTCGCCGCCGTCTGGACCGGCCCCGAGCAGGCGAACTTCAAGAAAGTGCTCTCCGAGTTCGAGAAGCGCACCGGCGCCAAGGTCACCTTCGTACCCGCCCAGGACCCGATCATCAACTTCCTGGGATCGAAGATCGCGGGCGGCGAGCCGCCGGACATCGCGATGCTCCCGCAGGTCGGCGCCATCAAGCAGGCCGTCGAGAAGAAGTGGGCCAAGCCCGTCGGGGCGACGGCCCAGGAGCAGCTGCAGAAGAACTACTCCCAGGGCTGGCAGGACCTCGGCAAGGTCGACGGCAAGCAGTACGGCGTCTACTACAAGGCCGCCAACAAGTCTCTGATCTGGTACAACACGAAGGTCTTCGAGAACGCGGGCGCGAGCGAGCCCAAGACGTGGAAGGACCTCCTCAGCACCGCCCAGACGATCTACGACTCGGGTGTCACGCCCGTCTCCGTCGGTGGCGCGGACGGCTGGACCCTCACTGACTGGTTCGAGAACATCTACCTCTCCCAGGCGGGCCCGGACAAGTACGACCAGCTCGCCCAGCACAAGATCAAGTGGACGGACCCGTCCGTGAAGGACGCGCTGACCACGCTGGCGCAGCTGTGGGGCAAGAAGGACTACATCGCCGGCGGCGCGGACGGCGCGCTGCAGACGGAGTTCCCGGCGTCCGTGACGCAGACGTTCACCGGCGGCGACCAGCCGAAGGCGGGCATGGTCTTCGAGGGCGACTTCGCGCAGGTCAACATCACCGAGACGAAGGCCAAGGTGGGCACGGACGCGAAGGTGTTCCCGTTCCCGGCGGTCGGCGACCAGGCACCGGTCGTCAGCGGCGGCGACGCGGCCGTCATCCTGAAGGACTCGAAGGCGGCGCAGGCACTGGCGACCTTCCTCGCTTCGCCCGACGCGGCGACCATCCAGGCCAAGCTGGGCGGTTACCTCTCCCCGAACAAGAACGTCGACTCGGCCGCGTACCCGAACGCGGTGCAGCGCAAGATGGCGCAGGCACTGATCTCCGCGGGTGACGACTTCCGCTTCGACATGTCGGACCAGGCGCCGCAGGCCTTCGGCGGGACACCGGGGAAGGGCGAGTGGAAGGCGCTCCAGGACTTCCTGAAGAACCCGAAGGACGTCGCGGGTACGCAGGCGCAACTGGAGTCGGACGCCGCCAAGGCGTACAAGGACTGATCCGGCGATGACGTCGGCAACGGCGGGAGGAGTCACCCCGACTCCTCCCGCGGGGCGCACTCGCAAGAGCGTGACCGGCACCCGCAGGACCGTGGCAGTGCTGTTTCTGCTGCCCGCCCTGGTGCTGCTCGGCGCGCTCGTGGTCTACCCGATCGGGTACTCGCTGATCCGCAGCTTCTTCAACCAGACCGGTGACGGTTTCGCCGGAGTCGACAACTACAAGGCCCTGTTCACGGACGACGGCATCCGCACCGCGCTGAAGAACAACGTGATCTGGGTGGTGTTCGCGCCGACGATCTCGACGGCGCTGGGTCTGGTCTTCGCGGTGCTCACCGAACGGATCCGCTGGGGCACCGCGTTCAAGCTGGTCATCTTCATGCCGATGGCGATCTCGATGCTCGCGGCGGGCATCATCTTCCGGCTGGTGTACGACCAGGACCCGGAGAAGGGGGTCGCCAACGCGGTCTGGGTGGGGGTGCACGACACTTTCGCCGAGTCGTCCGCGTTCCCGAAGGCCCACCCGGGGCGGGAGTCGCCGCTGCGGGCCGACAACGGCGGTTTCATCACCAGGCAGCCGGTGCGCGCGGGCGATCCCGTCACGCTGCCCCTCGTCGGTGTCGCCCCCGACCAGCTGCCGGACAGCGCGAAGAAGGCCGTGGCGGCCACGTCCGAGCCGGGCAAGGTCACCGGCACGGCCTGGCAGGACTTCACCCGCGGCAAGGGCGTCGGCAAGCTCAACGGAGTCGACGGCTCGGAGGTCGGCTACGCGGGCATGAAGGTCGAGGCCGTCAAGGACGGCAAGGTCGTGGACTCCACGACGGTCCGCGACGACGGCACGTTCACCCTGTCCGACCAGGCGGACGGCGCCCTGCTCAGGCTGCCGGCGGGCAACTTCCGCGAGCCGTACAACGGCGTGAACTGGCTCGGCCCGTCCCTGGTCACCCCAGCCGTGATCGGCTCGTACGTCTGGATGTGGGCGGGCTTCGCGATGGTGCTCATCGCGGCGGGACTGGCGAGCGTGCCGCGTGAACTCATGGAGGCGGCACGGGTGGACGGCGCCAGTGAGTGGCAGGTGTTCCGCAGGGTCACGGTGCCGCTGCTGGCACCCGTCCTCGCGGTCGTCGCCGTCACGCTGATGATCAACGTGCTGAAGGTCTTCGACCTGGTCTTCATCATCCCGCCGGGCTCGTCCCAGGACGACGCGAACGTGCTGGCCCTGGAGCTGTACCGCAAGGGCTTCGCGGAGGACCAGCCGGGCGTCGCGAGCGCGATCGCCGTGTTCCTGCTGCTCCTGGTCATCCCGGTGATGCTGTTCAACGTGCGTCGACTGCGGCGGGAGGTACGGCGATGAGGAAACGCCCGTCTTTCTGCCGGGGGTCCGGGGGCCGTCCCCCGGGAAGGCACAGCAACGTGCGTCGGCTGCGGCGGGAGGTACGGCGATGACGACAGACGCCGGGCGTCTTACGAAGGCGGCGCCCCTCACGGTGGTGAGGCCGAAGCAGTCGCTCGGTTCCCGCCTGGCGGGCAGGGTCGGCGGCGGCATTCTGCGCCTCTTCCTCGTCCTGGTCGGCCTGTTCTGGCTGGTGCCGACCATCGGTCTGCTGCTGTCGTCGCTGCGCAAGCCCGAGGACATGAGCGCGAACGGCTGGTGGAACGTCCTCAGTGAGCCCTCGCAGCTGACGGTGGACAGCTACCAGAAGCTCCTCGAGAACAGCGACATCACCGGCTCGCTGGTGAACACGGTGCTGATCACGGTGCCGGCGACGGTCCTGGTGGTGGTGATCGGCTCGCTCGCGGGCTACGCCTTCGCCTGGATGGAGTTCCCCGGCCGCGACTGGTGGTTCCTGGGTGTGGTCAGCCTGCTGGTCGTCCCCGTGCAGGTGGCCCTGATCCCGATCGCCGAGCTCTTCGGCAAGCTCGGCCTGTTCGGGACGATCTTCGGGGTGATCCTCTTCCACGTGGGCTTCGGCCTGCCCTTCGCGGTGTTCCTGCTGCGGAACTTCTTCGCGGAGATCCCGCGGGAGCTGCTGGAGGCGGCCCGGCTGGACGGCGCGGGTGAACTGCGCCTGTTCGTACGGGTCGTGATGCCGCTCGGCGGCCCGGCGATCGCCTCGCTGGGGATCTTCCAGTTCCTCTGGGTGTGGAACGACATGCTGGTCGCGCTGGTGTTCTCCAACTCGGGCAGCCAGCCGATCACGGTCGCGCTGCAGACCCAGGTACGCCAGTTCGGCAACAACATCGACGTACTGGCGCCCGGCGCCTTCATCTCGATGGTGATCCCGATGGCCGTGTTCTTCGCGTTCCAGCGGCAGTTCGTGTCGGGTGTGATGGCGGGCGCGGTGAAGTAGCGCGTGCGCAAGGGCACTTGAGGGGCGGGCCGGCACCGGTCCGCCCCTCCGTGTCGCCACGGGGCCGAGAGGCCTCGTTCACCCGGCGTCCCCCGGATGCCGCATCTGGCGTAACCAGGTCACCCCTTCGGCCGTTCCCGGGCAGTATGCCCGCGCCGACCCATGGATGTCCCTTGCCCAGGTTCAGTGTCATCGTCCCCGCGTACAAGGTTCAGGCGTACCTGCACGAGTGCCTCGAATCCGTGCTGGAGCAGTCCTGCCCGGATCTCGAACTGATCGCGGTCGACGACTGCTCACCCGACGCCTGCGGTGCGATCATCGACGAGTTCGCGGCCCGCGACACCCGCGTCCGCGCGGTGCACCTGCCCGCGAACGTGGGCCTGGGACCTGCCCGCAACGCCGGTCTGGAGTGCGCGAGCGGCGACTACCTGATCTTCCTGGACGGCGACGACAGCCTCACCCCGGACGCGCTGCGGTCGATCGCCGACCGGCTGAAGGAGACCTCCGAACCGGACGTCCTCGTCTACGACTACGCCCGTACGTACTGGTCGGGCGAGGCCGTCCGCAACCAGCAGGCGGCCCGGCTGACCGAACAGGGCCCGGCGCCCTTCCGCCTGGTGGACCGCCCCGGCCTGCTCAAGGTGCTGATGGTCGTCTGGAACAAGGCGTACCGCAGGGAGTTCGTCGAACGCGCCGGCTTCACCTTCCCGCCCGGCTACTACGAGGACACGCCCTGGACCTATCCGGCGCTGATGTCCGCCGGGACGATCGCCACCCTCGACCGGGTCTGCGTCCACTACCGCCAGCGGCGCCGGGGCAGCATCCTCGGCACCACCAGCCGTAAGCACTTCGACGTCTTCGAGCAGTACGACCGGGTCTTCGGGTATCTCGACGCGCACCCGGAGCTGGCGCGGTGGCGGCCGGTCCTGTTCCGCCGCATGGTCGACCACCTGGCCACGGTGTTCACCCGGGGCGGCCGGCTGCCGCGCGGTTCGCGCCCCGAGTTCCTGCGCAAGGCCCGGTCCCACTACGCCCGTTACCGCACCCCGGGTGCCCCGGTCCGCGCCGGCCTGCGGTTCCGGCACGCGCTCGTCCGGCTCGGCAGTCACCGCACGTACCGTCTGCTCTCGCTGGCGTCCCGGCTGCGCCGGCGGGGCGCGCGGCTCGTGACCGCCGTACGGAACCGGACGCGGGGCGCGGCGCTCCGGCTGCACTACCGCTTCCAGCTCCGGCTGCCGCTCGCCGACCGTGCCGTCTTCGCCAGTCACCGGGGCGGCGGTTACGGCTGCAACCCGGGCGCCCTGGAGTCCGCGTTCCGCACCCTGGCCCCGCATCTGCGCACCTCCTGGGTCGCGCATCCCGAGCACCACCACACCGTCCCGGCGGCGACCCGGCGCGTCCGGCCCGGGTCGGCCGCGTACTGGACCGCGCTGGCCCGCTCCCGCTATCTGGTCGGCAACTCCGACTTCGAGCACCGCCTGGTCAAGCGGCGCGGCCAGACGCTGATCCAGACCCAGCACGGCACTCCGCTCAAGCGCATGGGCCTCGATCTCCAGGACCGCCCGGCGGCCGCCCGCGGCACGGACTTCGCCCGGCTGCTGCGCTCGGTCGACGCCTGGGACTACTGCCTGTCCGCCAACCGCCACTCCACCCTCGTCTGGGAGCGCGTCTTCCCCTCCGGCTACACGACCCTGGAGTACGGCCAGCCGCGCAACGACGTGTTCCAGCAGGCGACTTCGGCGGACGTGGCCCGGCTGCGCGAGTCCCTCGGCATCCCCGAGCACGCGGTCGCCGTCCTGTACGCGCCGACGTACCGCGACTACCGGCACAGCCAGCGCCACCCCCTCGACCTGGAGCGCGTCCTGCGCCAACTCGGCCCGCAGTTTGTGCTGTTGACCCGCGCCCACCCCTCGTACGGCGCCCCGCTCGCGCAGGCCTCGGGCGGCCGGCTGATCGACGTGTCCGGTCATCCGAGCATCGAGTCCCTCTGTCTGGCCTCGGACGCGCTGGTCACCGACTACTCGTCCCTGATGTTCGACTACGCCAACCTCGACCGGCCGATCGTGATCCACGCCGACGACTGGGAGGCGTACGAGGCGGCCCGCGGCACCTACTTCGACCTGCGCTCCTTCCCGCCGGGCGCGATCGCGCGCAGCGAGGACGAGCTGATCGACATCTTCGCGACCGGCCACTGGCGCGGCTCGCGTTCGGCGCAGCTGCGCGCCGCGTTCCGCGAGCGCTTCTGCCCGTACGACGACGGACGCGCCGCCGAGCGCGTCGTCCGCCATGTCGTCCTGGGCGAGAGCGCCGGGCTGCCGCCGGTGACGCCGCTCGCGGAGCGCCACCCGGTGCCCTCGGCCGCGGCCGGCCGGCCCGCGCCACCCCTGGCGTCCGTGCCGCCGCCCGGCGCGGCGGTCCCGGTGCCGGCCCCCGACAGCCTCTGAACCGGAGGACCCATGCCCGCCGGCTCGTCGCGGCCCACGCCCACCCGGCCCGTCACCTGGAGGCCGGCCGGGCGCCCCGGGCGCTGAACCGCCGGCCCGACGTCTCCCGAGAGAAAGAGCAGAATGCCCCGCTTCAGCATCGTCGTCCCCACCCATGCGGTCGCCGGACGCCTGTCCCAGGCGCTGGATTCGGTCCTCGGCCAGTCCTTCGGCGACTTCGAGCTGATCCCCGTCTGCGACGGGCCGGACTCACCTGCGGGTGCCGTCGCCGCCGGGTACGCCGAGCGGGACAGCCGGGTCCGCCCGGTCCAGTCCCCGCCGTCCGCCGGTCTCGGCGAGGCGCGCAACACGGGGGCGGGGGCGGCCACCGGCGCGTATCTGCTCTTCCTGGACGGCGACGACGTGCTGGCCCCCGGCGCGCTGGGGGCCCTGGACGCCCGGCTCCAGGAGCTCGGGGAGGACGTCGACGTCCTGTACTTCGAGCACGAGCGGGTCCACTGGTGGGACGTGGAGACGAGCACACCCCCGTTGCCCGGGACGCCCGGCGGCGTCTTCACCCCCGAGCAGGCGCCCCGGCTCACCGGTGTCGCGCTGCCCGCGTGGAGCGCGGCCTACCGCCGTTCCTTCCTCACCGAGCACCGGCTCGCCTTCCCCTCGCGGCATTTCACGGACGTCGGCTGGGGCGGCCTGGTCACCCTCGCCGCCCGGCGGGTGGCCACGCTGCGGACGGTTGTCGTACGGCATCTGGTGCGCCGGCAGGGCAGCCGGCTCAACGCGCCGGGTGAGCACCAGCTCGATCTCCTCGACCAAGTGGAGCTGGTGCTCACCCGGGCTGTTGAACAGGGGCTGCCCGCCGAGCGGGCCAGGCCGCTGTTCGGCCAGCTGTTCACCGTGGTGCTGAAGACGGCGGCGCATCCCGAGCGGCTGCCCGCGCGGCGGCGCCGGGCCTTCTTCCGCCGGGCCGGCGCGCTCTACCGCCGGTACCGGCCGGCCGGTTTCCGGCCCCCGCCGGGCAGTCTCGGTGTGCAGCACCGGCTGCTGGCGGCCGGCGCGTACAGCGCCTTCCGGGCGCTGCGCGGCGCCAACCGGGCCGCGGCGACGGCTGCCGTGCGGGTGCCCCGGCCGCGAATGCTGCGCACCCGCGCGCTGTACGCGGCGAACCTGCGGCGCGCGCTGGACGAGAACCTCGCCGTGTACTGCGCCTACTGGGGGCGCGGCTACGCCTGCAACCCGGCCGCGATCCACGCCAAGGCCGGTGAACTCGCCCCGCACATCCGCTCGGTGTTCCTGGTCGAGCCGGAGGCGGTGCCCGAGCTGCCGCCGGGCCTGGACTACGCGGTGCTGGGCAGCCACCGCTCCTGGGAGGTGCTGGCCCGCGCCAAGTACCTGATCAACAACGCCAATTTCGCGGACGCGGTCGTCAAGCGCCCCGGGAGCGTGCATGTGCAGACGCAGCACGGCACCCCGCTGAAGAAGATGGGGGTCGACCAGTCGACGTATCCGGTGGTGGCCGCGGCGACGGGCAGCTTCGCCAAGCTGCTGACCCGTGTGGACCGCTGGGACTACAACCTCTCGGCCAACCGGCACTCCACCCAGATGTGGGAGCGGGCCTTCCCGGGCACGTACGAGGCCCTCGAATACGGCTATCCGCGCAATGACGTCTACTACACGGCGACCGCCGAGGACGTGGCCCGCGTCCGGCGCTCCCTCGGCGTCCCCGACGGCGCGAAGGCCCTGCTGTACGCGCCGACGCACCGGGACTACAGCACCGGCTTCGACGCGCGGCTCGACCTGGAGGCGTTCTGCGAGGCCGCCGGCGAGGACTTCGTCGTCCTGCTGCGGGCGCATTACTTCTACGACGCGGGCCGGCCGGCGAGCGGCGGCAGCGGCCGGATCATCGACGTGACCGGGCACCGCTCCTCCGAGGACGTCTGCCTGGCCGCCGACGCGCTGATCACCGACTACTCGTCGATCATGTTCGACTATGCCAACCTCGACCGCCCGGTCGTCGTGTACGCCGACGACTGGGACGTCTACCAGGAGACGCGCGGCAGCTACTTCGACCTGATGGAGGCCCCGCCGGGCCCGGTGGCCCGCACCCCCGGCGAACTGGCCCGGGTCTTCCGCGACGGCTCCTACGCGGGCCCGGAGTCGGCGGCGCTGCGGGCCCGGTTCCGGGAGCGGTTCTGTCAGTTCGACGACGGGCGGGCCGCCGAACGGGTCGTCCGCAGAGTGCTGCTGGGCGAGCCGCCCGAGGCGATTCCCCCGGTGGTGCCCCTGGCCGAGCGCGTTCCGGCCCCCGCCGCCTCCACCCTCGTCGTAAGGAGCTGACGTGCCCCGCTTCAGCGTCATCGTCCCCGTCTTCAAGGTGCAGGGTTTTCTGCGCGAGTGCCTCGACTCGGTCCTGGAGCAGTCGTATCCGGACCTCGAAGTGATCGCCGTCGACGACTGCTCGCCGGACGGCTGCGGGGCGATCCTCGACGAGTACGCGGCCCGAGACCCGCGGGTGCGGGTGCTGCACCTCCCGCAGAACGTGGGGCTCGGCCGCGCCCGCAACGCCGGGATGCCGCATGCGACCGGGGACTTCCTCCTCTTCCTCGACAGCGACGACACGCTCACACCCGGCGCCCTGCGCGCGATGGCCGACCGGCTCGACGAGACCGCCGACCCGGACGTGCTGGTCTTCGACTACGCGCGCACCTACTGGTGGGGCGGCACCCGCAGGAACGTCCTCGCGCATGTGCTGGCCGAGGCGGGCGACGGCACCTTCACGGCCGCTGAACACCCGGAAATCCTCGAGCTGTTGATGGTGGTGTGGAACAAGGCCTACCGCCGTGACTTCGTCGAGCGGCACGGCTTCGCGTTCCCGCCCGGCTACTACGAGGACACGCCCTGGACGTTCCCGGTGCTGCTGAGCGCCGGGCGGATCGCCACCCTCGACCGGATCTGTCTCGCCTACCGCCAGCGCCGCCAGGGCAACATCCTGTCCACGACCAGCCGCAAGCACTTCGACGTCCACGAGCAGTACGAGCGGGTCTTCGCGTATCTCGACGCCCACCCGGAGCTGTCGGGCTGGCGCCCGTATCTCCACCGCAAGATGGGCGAGCACTGTCTGGACATCCTCGCCAAGCCGGACCGGCTGCCCGAGTCGGACAAGGGCGAGTTCTTCCGGCGTACGGCCGCCCTGTTCCGCACGCACGGCAGTGGTCCTGTGCCCGGGGAACTCCGGGTCCTGCAGGGCGGCTACGCCCGCTACCGGGTCCGGCAGGGGGCCGCCCGGATCGGCAGGGCGCTCGACGAGCACGGGCTGCGGGTGCGCGCGGCGGCCGCCGAGCGGATCAGGGGCGGCTGGTCCGCCGTGCAGGAACACCGGCCGCTGGACCCGCATTTGGCGGTCTACTCGGCGTTCTCGCACCGCGGGGTGCTCGGCGATCCGGCGGCCGTCCACCGGGCGGCCCGCGAACTCGCCCCGCACATCCGCGCGGTGTGGGTGGTGCGCGAGGACCAGGTGCCACTGCTGCCGCCGGGCATCGAGCACGTCACACCCGACTCGCTGCGCTACCGGCAGATCACCGCCCGGGCCACGTACTTCGTCAACAACGTCAACTGGCCCGGCACCCTGGTCAAGCGCCCCGGCAGCGTTCACATCCACACCCACCAGGGCACCCCGCTCAAGCACATGGCGGCCGACCTGCTCGACAAGCCCGGCGCCCGGCACGGTTTCGACGTGCCGCAGATGCTGCGCCGGGCCGACCGCTGGGACTACAGCCTGGTCGCCAACCGCCACTCGGAGCTGGTCTGGGACCGGGCCTACCCCTGCCATTTCACCTCGCTGCGCACCGGCAGCCCGCGCAATGACGTCCTCGTGCGGGCGACCCCCGACGCCGGTGCCGCCGTCCGCGCGCGTCTCGGCGTCCCGGACGGCCACACGGTGGTGCTGTACGCGCCGACGCGCCGCGACTACATCAGGGGCGGCCACGTCGACCGTATCGACCTGGCCCGGTTCGCCGACGACCTGGGCGAGGGCCACACCCTCGTCGTACGGCTGCATCCGTCGCTCGCGGACGGGCCCGCCCGCGGTCTCGGTCTCGCCGAGCTGCACCGGCGCGGGGTCCTGCTCGACGCGACGGACGAGCCGCACGTCGAGGAGCTGATGCTCGCCTCCGACGTGCTGGTCACCGACTACTCGGCCCTGATGTTCGACTACGCCAACCTCGACCGGCCGATCGTGATCCACGCCGACGACTGGGGTGCGTACGCGGCGAGCCGGGGTGCCTACTTCGACATCACGGCCGACGCGCCCGGTCATGTGGCGTCCTGCTACCGGGAGTTGGCGTGGCTGTTCGCGTCCGGGGCCTGGCGGGACGGGGAGTCGGCGCAGCTGCGGGCCGGATTCCGGGAGCGGTTCTGCGAGTTCGACGACGGACGGGCGGCGGAGCGGGTGGTCCGCACGCTGATGCTGGGCGAGCGGGACACCCCGGTCCCGGTCCGGGTGCCCGCGCCCGCGGGCCACGACGTCCGCGTGACGTCGTGAGGCCCCGCGAGGGGGCGGCCCCCGAAGGACGGTCCGCGCTCCGGCCGGCGTCCGGCGGCCGGTCCGCGCTCCGGGCGCGGTACGGCGAGTGGTCCGCGTTCCGTGCCCGGTACGGCGGGTGGGGCGCGCTCGGGGCGTGGTGGCACGGCCGGGGGGCGGGCGGCGGGTGGCCTGCGCTGCGGGCACGGCCCGGTACCTGGGTGGTCCTGCTCGCGGCCGTCTTCGCGGTGCTCCAGCTCGCCAACACCACCGGCCGGGACACCCCCGACACCAAGAACTACCTCTCGTACGCGCTGAGCCTGCGCGGTGACAGCAAGCAGACGGCGGCCGCGACGACCATCAACTACGTGTGCGCCGGCAAGGCGTCCATCGCGCGCCGCAACCAGAGCGTCGACGTGGTCCGCTTTCACGCCCCGAGCCCCACCCGGCGGGTCACCGAGCAGTGCCGGCGCGACCAGTGGTGGCAGGTGGACCGGCGGATGCGGGCCGGGCAGACATCCGGCCACACCGTGCCGTTCATGCCCGCCCGCTTCATGCGGATCTTCGAGGTGCGGCCCGGGTATCCGGCGCTGCTGGTGCCGTTCGTCACGGTGTTCGGCGTGAAGTGGGGCCTGTGGATGTCGGGCGTGGTCATCACGGTCGCCGGGGGTGTGCTCGCCTTCCTCGTCCTGCGCACCCTGCGCGCCCCCGCCGTGGTGGCCCTGACCGGGCAGGCCCTGTTCTACGTCCTGCCGTGCGGCGCGACCGCCATGCGCCCCATGACCGAGGGCCTGCTGATGACGCTGACGCTGGCCGCGCTCTGGGGCTGCGCGCTGGCACTGGAGGACGGCGAGCGGGCCGGGGCCGGCGCCGGTCCCGCGCTGGTCGGCGGCTCCCTGTTCCTGCTCTTCACGGTGAAGCACTCGCAGGCGCTGTTCCTCGGGCTGTGCCTGGCGGGGGCGTGCGCGCTGATCGCGGTACGGCGCCGGGCACCGGCTCTGCCGACGGAGGCCACGGGTCCCTGGCGGACGCTCGGACCCGTCGCCCGGCTGATCAGGTGTTCCTGGGAGGGGCTCGACCGCCCCTTGCGGGCGGTCGCGGCGGTGGCCGCCGGGGCAGCCGTGGCCACCGTCCTGCTGGCGAAGGCGCTGCACTACCCCTCTGAGTCCGAGAGCCTGCAGGATCTGCTCA
>NZ_JBHVXW010000014.1:2626-209848 GCF_042881375.1 Streptomyces sp. NPDC058274 | reverse complement strand
CTCGAACACCGCATCGGCGGCATCGAGAAACAGGACGGCTCCGGCAACATCTCCTACGACCCCGCCAACCACGACTTCATGGTCCGCACCCGCCAGGCCAAGATCGACGGCATCGACGTCCCGGACGTGACGGTCGACGACCCCTCCGGCACCGCCAACACCCTTGTCCTGGGCTGGGGTTCCACCTACGGCCCCATCACCGCCGCCGTACGCCGGCTGCGCGCGGCCGGGGAGTCCATCGCCCAGGCCCACCTGCGCCACCTCAACCCCTTCCCACGGAATCTCGGCGATGTCCTGCGCTCCTACGACCGTGTCGTGATCCCGGAGATGAACCTGGGCCAGCTCGCCACGCTGGTCCGGGCCGCCTATGTGATCGACGCCCATAGCCACACGCAGATCAACGGAATGCCGTTCAAGGTCGAACAGCTCGCGCAGGCTCTCACGGAGGCCATCCATGCCGATTGAGGAACTCTCCCTGATACCGAGGAGCGAAGTCGCCCTCAGTGCACGGGACTTCAAGTCCGATCAGGAAGTGCGCTGGTGCCCCGGCTGCGGTGACTACGCGATCCTCGCCGCCGTGCAGGGCTTCATGCCCGAGCTGGGTCTCGCGAAGGAGAACATCGTCTTCATCTCGGGAATCGGCTGCTCGTCCCGCTTCCCCTACTACATGAACACCTACGGGATGCACTCCATCCACGGCCGCGCCCCCGCCATCGCCACCGGACTCGCCTCCTCCCGACGGGACTTGAGCGTCTGGGTCGTCACCGGCGACGGCGACGCCCTCTCCATCGGCGGCAACCACCTCATCCACGCCCTGCGCCGCAACGTCAACCTCAAGATCCTCCTCTTCAACAACCGGATCTACGGCCTGACCAAGGGCCAGTACTCACCCACCTCCGAAGTCGGCAAGATCACCAAATCGACGCCGATGGGCTCACTCGACGCGCCCTTCAACCCGGTCTCCCTGGCGATCGGCGCCGAAGCGTCCTTCGTGGCCCGGACGGTCGACTCCGACCGCAAACACCTCACCGAGGTACTCCGCCAGGCCGCCGCCCACCCCGGCACCGCACTGGTCGAGATCTACCAGAACTGCAACATCTTCAACGACGGCGCCTTCGAAGTCCTCAAGGACAAGCAACAGGCCGAAGAAGCCGTCATCCGCCTCGAACACGGCCAACCGATCCGCTTCGGCACCGACAACACCAAGGGCGTCGTCCGCGACCAACTCACCGGTGATCTGCGAGTCGTCACCGTCACGCCGGAGAACGAGTCGCAGATCGTGGTCCACGACGCCCACTCCCCCTCCCCGACCACGGCGTTCGCGCTCTCCCGCCTCGCCGACCCCGACACACTGCACCACACCCCCATCGGCGTCTTCCACGACGTCGAGCGCCCGGCCTACGACACGCTCATGGCCGACCAGCTCGACACCGCCGTGGAGCAGTACGGCAAGGGCGATCTCGCCGCCCTGCTGACCGGCAACGACACCTGGACCGTGGAGAACTCCCATGACCTACGTCATCGCGCAGCCCTGCGTTGATCTGAAGGACAAGGCCTGCGTCGACGAGTGCCCCGTCGACTGCATCTACGAAGGCCCCCGCAAGATGTACATCAACCCCGACGAATGCGTGGACTGCGGCGCCTGCGAGCCCGTATGCCCGGTCGAGGCCATCTTCTTCGAGGACGACACCCCCGAGGAGTGGGCGGACTTCCGCAGGGCGGACGTCGAGTTCTTCGCCGACCTCGGCTCGCCCGGCGGTGCCGCGGGGCTCGGTCCGGTCGAGCGCGATCACCCGGTGGTCGCGGGGCTGCCGGTGTCGACCTCGCCGTGATGTGCCGGTGAGCTCAAAGAGCCCGCTCAGCGCGTGCTCAAAGTGCGTGTTCAAAGCGCGTGTCCAAAGCGCGTGTTCAAAGCGCCTGTTCAAATCCCGTTCACCCGCGTCTCATTGACGTGCACGCGTCGTCTCCTTAGCTTCATGGGGCACTGTCATCACGTCAGTTTCCGCTGTGGGAGGAGCCGGGCGTGCGCCGATGTCTCTGGGGAGCGGTCGCGGTTCTGGTCGCATTCGTGTGCGGCACACCGGTGGCGTACGCCGGGACCGTGGCCGCCTCGCACGGAACGGAGCCGCGTCCCTTGGCGCGGCTCTTCGACAACACCGCGGCCGGCGACGACGCACGGCCGGGCGAGGCGGACTTCGACGGCTCCGGCAGCTCCCTGTCGGCGCAGGATCTGACGGCCGCGGGCTGGACGCCCGGGCGTGCGCTGACCGTCCAGGGAGCGCGGCTGACCTGGCCGCGCGCGGGCGCCGGCGAGCCCGACAACGTGCGTGCCGACGGGCAGTCCGTGCGGGTGCGGGGCCGCGGCGACGCGCTCGCGTTCCTCGTCGCGGGCACCGGCGGCTCCGAGCTGAGCGGCACGGGCACGGTGCGGTACACGAACGGCACCGGCTCCTCGTACCGGCTGACCGCCCCGGACTGGCGCGGCGGCCCGCTCGCCACCAAGGCCGTGGCGCTGCCGCACATCAACACCCCCGGCGGCCCACTCGCCGAGGAGGCGAAGCTGTACGTGGTGACGGTGCCGGTCGCGGCCGGCCGTGAGGTCGCTTCGGTCCGGCTGCCCCGGAACCGGGACCTGCATGTGTTCGCCCTGGCCGTCCGCCCGTCGACGCGTGGCTGGACGGGGAGTTGGGCGGTCTCGTCCTCCGGATACACCGCCGTCGGGCCCTGGACCGACCGGACGCTGCGGCTCGTCGTGCACACGTCGGCGGGCGGTCCGCGGGTGCGGATCCGGCTCGACAACACCTTCGCGTCGGCTCCCGTGCGGATCGGCGGGGCCAGCGTGGCCGTGCAGGCGACGGGCGCGCAGGCGGCCGCACCGCCGGTTCCGCTGTCCTTCCGCGGGGCGGCCGGGACCGAGATCCCGGCGGGCGCCCAGGCGTTCAGCGATCCGCTGGGTTTCGACGTGCCGGCGGACGCCAACCTGCTCGTCAGCTTCCATCTGCCGGGAACGGTGACGGCGGCACCCGTGCACCAACTGGCGGTCCAGCGCTCGTACGTCAGCGAGCCCGGCGACCACGCGGCGGACACCGCCCCGGACGCGTACACCTCCACGATCACGAACTGGCCCCTGCTGACCGGGGTGGACGTGGCCGGCGGACCGGGTTCCGTGGTGGTGCTCGGCGACTCCATCACCGACGGCGAGAAGTCGGCGCAGGGCGCCAATCACCGCTGGCCCGATGTGCTCGCCACCCGGCTGCGGAACCAGCATGTGGTCCCGCACTATGGCGTCCTCAACCAGGGCATCTCGGCGAACCGTGTGGTCACCGACCGCTATCCCGGCGACGGGATCTCCACCGACACCGGCGGGGTGAGCGCACTGCACCGCCTGGACCGCGATGTCCTCGCGCAGACGTCGGCGCGTACGGCCCTCGTCTTCGAGGGCGTGAACGATGTGCGCTGGGGCGCCTCAGCGGACCAGGTCGTCGCCGGGCTGCGCGAGATCGCGGACCGGGCCCACGCCCGCGGGATCCGGGTCCTCGCCGCGACCATCGCGCCCTGCGAGGGCGAGTCCCTGTGCACCGCGGCGGCGGACACCCGGCGCACCGCGGTGAACGCGTGGATCCGGGACAACGACGACTTCGACGGAACGCTCGACTTCGACGCCGTACTACGGGATCCCGCGCATCCGGCGCGGCTGCTCCCCGCGTACGACAGCGGGGACCATCTGCACCCGGGGGACGCGGGGCTGGCGGCGCTCGCGGACTCGGTGGACCTCGACGCTCTGGTGCCCCGGACCTGAGCGCCCGGGGCGCGGCTGCGATCGCCGGGCGGTCGGCTTCCCGCTCCCGTCACCTACACGTCGAGGTCCACCACCACCGGCGCATGGTCCGACGCGCCCTTGCCCTTGCGCTCCTCGCGGTCCACGTACGCGTCGCTGACCGCCTTGGAGAACGGCTCGTTGCCGTAGACGAGGTCGATGCGCATGCCGCGGTTCTTGGGGAAGCAGAGCTGGCGGTAGTCCCAGTACGTGAACGGGTGGTCGTACTTGAGGGGGCGCGGCACGATGTCCGACAGGCCCGCCTCGCGCAGGGAGGCCAGGGCGGCACGCTCGGCCGGGGTGACGTGCGTGATGCCCTCGAAGGCGGCCACGTCATAGACGTCGTCGTCCGTCGGCGCCACGTTGTAGTCCCCCAGCACCGCGAACGGGCGGCTGCCCGCCGCGTCGCCGGCGACGGCCGCCTTCAGCGCCTCGAACCACTGGAGCTTGTACGCGTAATGGGGGTGGCCGACCTCCCTGCCATTCGGCACATAGACCGACCAGACACGGACCGGGCCGCAGGTGGCCGAGATGGAACGCGGCTCCTCGACTCCCTCGTAACCAGGGTCGCCGGGCAGGCCCCTGACCACGTCCTCCAGGCCTGCTCGGGAGATCACCGCCACTCCGTTCCACCTGCCGGTGGCGTGGACCGCGGACTCGTAGCCCAGCTCGCGCAGCTGGTCGGAGGGGAAGCCCTCGGCGGTGGTCTTGGTCTCCTGGATGCACAGCACGTCCGTGCCGCTGCTCTCCAGCCAGGCCAGCAGCCTCGGGAGTCGGGCAGTGATCGAGTTCACGTTCCAGGTGGCAATGCGCATGCCTCACAACCTACCCGGCGGGTACGACAACGGGTCCTGCGGTGCCCGGGGAGCGCGGCTCAGACCTCGGCCGAGGCGCCCGGCGTGAGCCGCAGGTGCTCCGCGCCGCCCAGGGCGCCGATCTGGGTGTCGTAGATCGGCCGGGCGAGGTCCGTGAGCAGGGCGTCGTGAATGTCGTACGCACGCTGGGGCTTCACCTCGCGGACGTACTCGATGACCTCGGCGATCTTGTTCCACGGAGCCATGACCGGGAGCATCAGCGTCTCCACCGGCTGGTCGGGGACGGTGAGCGCGTCGCCCGGGTGGAAGACGCGGCCGCCGTCGACGAGGTAGCCGACGTTGGTGATGCGCGGGATGTCCGGGTGGATCACCGCGTGGAGTTCGCCGTGCACCTGGACGTCGAAGCCCGCAGCGGTGAACGTGTCGCCGTGTCCGACGGTGTGCACCCGGCCGGGGAAAGCCGTGGAGATCTTCTCCGCGACGGACTTCAGGGTCCAGATCTCGGCGGCCGGGTTGGCCTCGAGACCGGCCCGCAGCCGTTCCTCGTTGAAGTGGTCGAGGTGCTCGTGCGTGACCAGGATCGCCTCCGCGCCTACGGCGGCGTCCTCCTCGCTGAAGGTTCCCGGGTCGATGACGAGCGTGCGGCCGTCCTTCTCCAGGCGGATGCAGGCATGCGACTTCTTCGTGAGCTTCATGCGTCCATCCTGCCCCGCCGGGTCCCGCGGCGGCCTGCTCAGCGTGGTGCTCTCGCTGCCCGGTTACGCGATCACTCGTGCGGAGTGGTCTCCTCCCGGATGACCGCCTGCGCCACCTTGAAGGCGCTGTTCGCGGCCGGGACACCGCAGTAGACGGCCGCCTGGAGCAGCACTTCCTTGATCTCGTCGGGGGTGAGGCCGTTGCGCAGGGCGGCCCGGGTGTGGAAGGCGAGTTCGTCGAGATGGCCGCCCGCCACCAGCGCGGTCAGCGTGACGCAGCTGCGTGAGCGCCGGTCGAGGCCCGGCCGGTCCCAGATCTCGCCCCACGCGTAGCGGGTGATGAACTCCTGGAAGTCCCCGGAGAAGGCGTCCGCCGAGGTCAGCGCCCGGTCGACGTGCGCGTCCCCGAGCACCTCGCGGCGCACCTTGAGCCCGGCGTCGTACGGGTCGGGGCGCCCCAGCGCCTCCGGCTGGGCCACGGGGGCGGCGATCTCGGCGACGGGCGCGACCGACGGCGGCGGGTTCAGCACCGGTTTCACCGGTGCCGCCGGAATCGCCATCTGGCCGGTCGTCGGTTCGAAACCCTGCTGCCAGGCGGTGGAGAAGTGCCGCACCAGCAGGTCGGTGACCGCGGCCGGCTGCTCGACCGGGACCAGGTGCGAGGCGCCGGGTACGACCGCGAGCCGGGCGTCCGGTATGCCGGCGACCAGCGTGCGCGCCTCGGCGGGGCCGGTCACCTGGTCGTCCGAGCCGACCAGGACGAGGGTCGGCACCCCGATCCGGCCGAGTTCGGCCCGTACGTCGAACCCGGCGAGGGCCTCGCAGGCCGCGATGTAGCACCCGGGGTCGGTGGTGCGCACCATCTGCACGGCCCACTCGGTGATCGCCGGCTGGGCCGCGGCGAACCCGCCGGTGAACCAGCGCTCCGGAGACGTACGGGCGATCGGATCGAGCCCGTTCGAGCGGACGATCACACCGCGCTGCCGGAACTCGTCGGCCGTGCCGAAGCGGGGTGAGGCGGCGATCAGCCCGAGCGAGGCGAGCCGCTCCGGGTGCCGCAGCGCCAGCTCGACGCCCACCGCGCCGCCGAGCGCACACCCGGCATAGCCGAAGCGCTGCACGCCGAGCGCGTCGAGGGTGGCGAGCAGCCGCCCGGCCAGCTCGGTGACGGAGCCGGCCGGGTGCGCGGGGGCACCCCCGTGTCCCGGCAGGTCGTACCGGAAGACCCGCCAGTGGTTCACCAGCTCCGGAACCTGCCGGTCCCACATGTGCCACGTCGTCCCCAGGGAAGGCCCGAGGATCAGGACCGGGGCGTCTTCCGGGCCGTCGAAGCGGTACTGGAGGCCAGGCGTATTCGTCTCACTCACCGCACCACGCTAACCGCCGGGGCCGCCAGCCCGGGCGTGGGGCCCCAGGTCGCCCCCACCGCCTCCCGGACATCTCCCGGACATCAGCGGGAGACCCTCACAGGGCCTTCACCGGATGCCGGACCACCGCGTCGAAGAGGTACCCCTGGGTGTTGGGCACGGTCGTCTCCGGCTGGGTGCGGCCCGTGGTGTCGGTCGCGCGGGCCAGCAGGGTGTACGGGCCCGGGGCCGCGGGCCGCCAGTCGACGGACCAGCGGACCCACGAGCCACGGTGCGGGGCGTCGTGCAGCCGGGCCCTGCGCCAGCTGCTGCCGCCGTCCGTACTCACGTCCACCCGGACGATGCCGCCCGCTCCCGACCAGGAACGTCCGGTCAGCCGCTGCTCGGTACCGGCGGGCAGGCCCGCGTCCCAAGGGAGTTCGAAGGCGCTCTTGAGCGTCTGCCTGGTGAGGATTCGGCCGAGTCGGAGGCGGGGACGGCGAACTCCCGCGCGGGCGGGGCTTGGAGGCCGGCGTCGCCGGTGCGTGCGGGGCCTCGAGAACGCGCCACCCGCGGGTCCCGGTGTGGCATGGCCGGGCAGAGCGGGCGGATGCCGCTGGGCGAGCCCGGGTCAGAGGTCGCCCGGAGTGCCGAGGCCGGTCAGGGCGCCGACCGGGTCCAGGTCGGGGGTGCCTCGGGGCCACCAGTCGTCCTGTCCCGGTTCGGACTCGTAGGCGTACCAGAGCCCGTCGTGGCCCAGGCGGAGCTGAACATGGCCGCGGGGGTGGGTGAGTTGATTGCGCCAGGGCCGGAAGGCGGGCAGGTCGGCGGCCAAAAGGAGCGGACGGGCGCGGTCGAAACGTCCCGCCGGCGGATCCCAGGGCTCCTCGAGAACAGCGAGTCCCTCGATGCCACCCTGCCGCCAGGCTGCCACCGCGCGCGCCAGCTCGGCCGGACTGCGTCCGGTGGCCGTGGCGAGCGAGGAGTACAGGGCGCGGGTCCCGGCGGTGAGGCCGGAGCCGGGGCGAGCGGCGGCGAGCCGTACCGCGTCCTGCCACAGCGTCAGCTCCGCCACCGGGTCCCGCGCGGCGGTCAGCAACGCGTGCGCGCGGGCGGCCGCGTCGGTGGCCAACTGGTCCAGCGCGAACGGATCCGGTCCCCCCGGCGCCGCCGGATACGTCGGCGGCTGCTCGGGGTGCGGCGGTGGTGGCAGGGGCGCCGGCAGCGGCGGGAAGGTGCGGACAGCCAGGGCGTCCGTGGCGCGTACGCCGGGCAGCGGCGCCGGTCCCTGCTCCTGAGCGGCGCGGGCCGCGCGGGCGGCGTTGCGCCGGGACAGGGCGTCGAGCAGTTCGCGTTCGCCGCGGCCGCGCAACAGGAGCAGGACGAAGGGGTCTTCGTCCAGCAGACGTGCCGTCTGGTAGCAGAGGGCGGCCGCGTGTTTGCAGGGGTGGCCGGAGTCGGGGCAGCTGCAGTGCGGTTCCAGATCGCGGGGACCGGGCAGCAGGGAGACTCCGCAGTCGGCGAGGGACTGCGGCATCTCCTTGTCGAGCAGCGCCGCGATGTGGCCGGGGCGCTCGGCGGCGGCGTCCAGGAATCGGTCCCAGTCGCTGTCGGAGAGCGTCCGCAGCCGGACCTGCACGCGGTACGGCCGTGGCCTGCTGCCGTGCACATACGCGAGCACGAGCCCCGGCGTCACGGTGATGGCGTCCACGTGCCCCCGCCCGGCGTACCCCCGCCCCCGGGCGAGCCGCGCCTGGTCCAGCGCCCCCTCCTCCAGCGCCGTCACCCACGCGTTGCCCCACCACGTCTCCGCGAACGCCTCCGCCGCACCGGCCGGCCTCGCCGGAAACGCGGGGAAGGTCCGCCGCAGCTCCCCGTCCCGCCCCGGCGAAGCCATGGACCGCTGCCCACGCCCACCCGCGGACTCCCCCGCTCCGCCTCGGCCGTACCGCGCCGTCGACGCGGCCGGGGGCATCCCGTCGGCCGGGTCGCCGTCGATCTGTGCCGGGCGGTCGGGGTGCGGGGACGCGGACGGCTCGGACGCCGGCTCCTGGTTGTTGGCGACGTCCGCCTGGTCGGGCGCTGAAATCCCGCTCCCCGTACGGTCGTTGGCACTCGCGGAGCCCCCGCTGGGGTCCTGGCCGGAGTCCTCGTTGGAGTCCTCGTTGGAGTCCTCGCGGTCGGGCCCCGCGAGGGGAACTGCACCGGCCGTCGGCTCGGCCGGGTCCTCACTCGGCGGCAGCCCGAGAGGGACACCACCGGTTCGGTACGCGGAAGGGGGCTCAGCTGTGGGCCGCTCGGCTGGAGTCCTACGGGCCGGCTCCTCCAGCGAGGCGTCCGTGGGCAGTTCGAAAGCGCCGGCAAGGAGGTCCCGTACGTCCTGGGCCCGGCTTCCCGCGGTGCGCGAACGTCGCGGCTCCTGCCTACCTCCCTTGCCGGCCGCCGCCTCCGGGGCAGTTCGACGCCGGGCCTCAACTCCCTTGGCCCCGGGGCCCTTCCGCTGCTTCGCCTGTCCCTCGCGGGCCGCGCGCAACGCCTCGCGCGCGATGTCAGCGGGCCGCACGCCTCCCGAGGTTCCCTCATCGCCACGCCCACCCGAGGCCGCGGGCTCCCCCGGGGCAGCGGCGTTTCCCACCGGTGCGTCGGAGATGCCGTCGGAGATGCCGTCGGAAACGGGCACCGAAGCGGAGTCCGCGCCGGAGTCCTTCGCGGTGAGGAGGTCGTCTGCGGCACCGGAGTCCTTCGCGGCGCTGAAGCCCTTTACTGCACGGGAATCCTCCGGGGCACTGAAGCCCCTCACGGCACCGCAGTCCTCCGGGGCACCAGATTCCTGCGGCGCACCGGAGTCCTGTGGAGCAGCACCAAAGTCCGCTGGCGCACCGGAGTCCCGTGGAGCAGCGCCAAAGTCCGCTGGCGCACCGGAGTCCTGCGGGGCACCGGAGTTCTTGGCGCTCCCCGCCTTGGCGGCGCGCCGCAACGCTTCCCGTGCCACGTCTCCCGGGCGGGGGCCGATGGGACCGACCGCGGAAACCGTCGTACGCGACTCACCCCGGGCGCCGCGCACGGCCGCATCCGTCGCCACCGAATCGCCGTGACCGTCGGCTGCCCGGCCCTCTCGCTCCCGCGCGGCCCGCAACGCCCGCCGCGCCTCGTCACCAGGCCGCGCTTCGTCAGCGGCCCTCACCTCGCCGGCAGGCCGCACCTCGCCGGCAGGCCGCGCTGCATCGACGGACTCCAACTCATCGGCGGACTCCAACTCATCGACGGCCGGCGCCTCGTCATCGGCCCGCACCCCATCGACAGGCGGCCGCACCTCACCACCCGCACGCACCCCCTCCACGCCGGCCCCGCCCGGACCTGACCCGTCGGGACCCTTCTCGTCGGGACCCGTCTCGTCCGGCCCCCTCTCGTCGGAGCCCATCCCCTCCGGACCCACCTCCTCCGGACCCATCCCCTCCGAGCCCTTCCCGCCCGAACCCGCCCCGTCCGCCACAGCGTTCACGAGGGCCTCCGGAGCGACACCAGGTCGGACAGGTCGCGGTCCGTGAGCTCTGTCAGGGAGGCCTCGCCGGAGCCGAGGATGGCGTCGGCCAGCGCCCGCTTGGCCTCCAGCATCTCCGCGATGCGGTCCTCGACCGTGCCCTCGGTGATCAGGCGGTGGACCTGGACGGGCTGGGTCTGGCCGATGCGGTAGGCGCGGTCGGTGGCCTGTTCCTCGACGGCCGGGTTCCACCAGCGGTCGAAGTGGACGACGTGACCGGCCCGGGTGAGGTTCAGGCCCGTGCCTGCCGCCTTCAGGGAGAGGACGAGGACCGGAGTGGCCCCGCTCTGGAAGCGGTCCACCATGTGCTCGCGCTCGACCACCGGCGTGCCCCCGTGGAGCAGTTCGACCGGGACCGCGCGGGAGGCGAGGTGGGAGGTGATGAGGCGAGCCATGCCCACGTACTGCGTGAAGACCAGGGCCGAGCCGTCCTCGGCGAGCAGCGTGTCCAACAGCTCGTCCAGCAGGGCCAGTTTGCCGGAGCGGGCGGCCGGTCCGTTCGCGGCCGTCCTCGCGTCCTCCTTCAGATACAGCGCCGGGTGGTCGCAGATCTGCTTGAGCGAGGTGAGGAGCTTGAGGACCAGGCCCCGGCGGCCGATGCCCTCGGCCGTTTCGATGGCGAGCATCGACTCCCGCACCACCGCCTCGTAGAGGGAGGCCTGTTCGCGGGTGAGCGGGACCGGGTGGTCCGTCTCCGTCTTGGGGGGCAGCTCGGGCACGATGCCGGGGTCGGACTTCTTGCGGCGCAGGAGGAATGGCCGGACCAGCCGGGCGAGCCGCTCGACCGCTTCTTCGTCCTCGCCGTTCTCCACCGCGCGCGCGTGCCGGGCGCGGAAGGACTTGAGGGGGCCGAGGAGCCCGGGGGTCGTCCAGTCGAGGAGCGCCCACAGCTCCGAGAGGTTGTTCTCCACGGGCGTGCCCGTGAGGGCCACGCGCGCGGGGGTCGGGATCGTCCGCAGGGCCTTCGCGGTCGCCGAGTACGGGTTCTTGACGTGCTGGGCCTCGTCCGCGACGACCATGCCCCACGGCTGCTGGGCCAGTCGCACGGCCGCCGACCGCATCGTCCCGTAGGTCGTCAGGACGAACCCCGTGTCCAGGTCCTTCAGGGTGCGGTCGGGTCCGTGATAGCGGCGGACGGGGACGCCGGGGGCGAAGCGGGCGATCTCTCGCTGCCAGTTGCCCAGCAGCGACGCGGGGCAGACGACGAGGGTCGGCTCGCTGCGGGCCCGCCGCAGATGCAGGGCGATCAGGGTGACCGTCTTGCCGAGTCCCATGTCGTCGGCGAGGCAGCCGCCGAGCCCGAGGGACGTCATGAGGTCCAGCCAGGCCAGGCCCCGGAGTTGGTAGTCCCGGAGAGTGGCCGCGAGGCCGGGCGGCGGCTCCGCGGGCGTCGGGCCCGCCGTCAGCCGGTCGCGCAGGGCGGCGAGCGCGCCGACCGGCACCGCCTCGACCGTCTCGCCGTCGACCTCCGCGCTGCCGCTGAGCGCGACGGAGAGTGCGTCCACCGGGTCGAGCAGGCCCAGTTCGCGCTTGCGCGCCTTGCGGACGAGGGCCGGGTCGACGAGCACCCACTGGTCGCGCAGCCGGACGACCGGACGGTGGGCCTCGGCGAGGACGTCCATCTCGGCGTCGGTCAGCGGATCGCCGCCGAGCGCCAACTGCCAGCGGAACTGCAGCAGTTCCTCGCCCTCGAAGAAGCCCGAGCCGTCGGTCGCCGAGCCGGGCGCCGGGCGCACCACGGCCGCCGCGCTCAGGTCCTGGGCGAGGTCCCTGGGCCAGTGCACGGCGACGCCGGCCGCGCCGAGCCGGTTCGCCGCCACGCCCAGCAGATCGGACAGCTCCTGCTCGGAGAGGGCGAGGACGTCGGGCACGTCCTGCTCGGAGAGGCGGTCCAGGGGCGGCCAGACACGCGCCGCGCGGCGGACGGCGAGAGCGGCGTCCACCCGCGCGCGGGGACCGAAGGTCGCGTCGGCCTCCCCCGCCCACAGGGCCGCCGCGTCCACGACGAGGGTGGGGTCGGCGAGGCTGTGCACCTGCACGACGGCGGCACCCGCGCGGTGCGCGTCCTCGGAGTCGTCGAACAGCTGGTACGCGGAGAGGTCGAGGCGCAGTGAGATCCGCACGCCCGCGTCCATGCCCGCGGCGACCTCGGCCGCCCAGTCGTGAGCACCCGGCAGGCGCTGCGGGCCGCGCGCAGCGAACGGCTTCCCCGACGCGAACGGCGCCGCCGGGGTGCGGGGCAGGGTGTCCGCGACCGCGTCCAGGAAGGAGCGCATCAGCGCTTCCGGCTCGGGCAGCCGCAGCGGGCCCTTGCCGGGCAGCGGAACCGCGTGGCCCTCGTGGGGAAGCGCCGCGGCCACCGCCCTGAGGTGGGCGATGTCGTCCGGGTCCAGGGGCCCCGCCCGCCAGGCGTCGAAGCCGTCGGCCGTCAGCCCCGGCAGCAGCCGCCCGCGCGCGACGAGCCGCAGCGCGTGCAGTGCGGCGGCGCCCCAGCAGACGGTGGCGGGATGCGCGCCCGGGTGGCGCCGGGCACCGGCGAGCAGCGGCAGGGCCTCGGCGACCCCCAGGGTGCGCGCGGGCACCGTCACCCGCCGGGCGCCGGCTCCATGACGTCGTACGACAGTGAGCTCCGTCGGACCGGCGGACGGTGACCCTGTCCCCACCAGATCGGCGATCTGTCCGACGGAGAGGCCGCCCGTCGAGCCGGACCCGGTCCTCGGGACGCCACCCGGGAGGTCAGGCGCCTGTCCGACGGACAGCGCACCCAGCGGATCGGCTCCGCCGCCGGGCGGCGCGGTGGCAGGATCGGCCCCCCGTCCGGCGGACAGCGCGGCCTCCGGATCCCAGAAGGCCACGCGGCCGTCGCGCGGCAGTGGCGCGGGGAGGAAGACGGCGGCGAGCCGCAGCGGCACGGCTGCGTCGGCAGCCTCGGCCTTCGCCGACATCATCCCGGTCATCCCGGTCATCCCGCCGCTCATACGTCTGGTCACCTCCCGCCCCGCAGTCGCATCAGATGTCCTCGACTCTACGGGCGACCTCTGACAATCGGCCGCGGCAACGGGGCCGGTGCCCCGGCGGACCGGTCGGGCGTCGTACGGGCGGGGACTGACAGGGGGGCGCGGCAACGGGGCCGGTGCCCCGGGGACCCGTCAGGGCGTCGTGCGGGAGACGACGTACACCATGGGGTGCCCGGGCCTGGACCGGTTCACGACGACGTCCTGGGTGGGCGCCGGGTTCTTCTGCCGGTGGACGAGGCCCGACCACGGGCCCGTGTCGGAGAACTCCCATCCGACGACCCCCTGGTCGCGGGCGCCGATGGTGATGTCGTCGTCCTTCAGGGCGTCGCGGCTGGTCCCGATGTTCTTGAGGAACGTGTCGAGGCCGTCGTCGCTGGTGAGGAACTGGACGTACAGACGGCTGGTCTTCCAGTTGTTCGTCTCGTAGTAGGCGACGTCCGTGGAGTAGCCGGGGACGGGCACCTGGTAGAGGCGGCGCTGCACGCGGGAGGGCCAGCCCTTGGTGAGGCCGGTCGCCGAGTACTTCTCCTCCTTGTCCTTGCCGCTGTTGCGGCTCTGGTCGGCGGAGATCACCAGATAGCCGGCCGGGACGCCGATGAGCAGCACGATGATCAGCAGCGTGAGCGCACGCCGGCGGATCATGTGGCGCCGGTCCTCCTCGGTGGGGCGCGGCGGCTCGTCCGGTGGGGACGCCTGGCGCGGCAGCGAGGCGGTCACAGGGACTCCCGTGCCGTACGGCGGGACTCCGCGAACCGCTCGTACCGTTCGTAGCGCTCCACGCGGCGCCGGTTCGCGCGGCGGAAGCGGCGGGCGACCAGCCGGGCGAGGTCGGCCGCGCCGACCATGCCGGCCTCGGGGCCGAGCTGGGCGCGGGCGATGCGGGCCTCGGGGCGGTAGCCGCGGCCGGTCAGATGCCTGCGGAAGGCGTCGCGCGCGGGGCCGATCAGCAGGTCGTCCGCCGCCGAGACACCGCCGCCGATGACGAAGCAGGAGGGGTCGAGGGCGGCCGCCAGGTTCGCGATGCCGACGCCGAGCCACTGGCCGATGTCCTGGAGGAGTTCGACGCACATGGCGTCGCCCTCGCGGGCCAGCTCGGTGATGAGCGGTCCGGTGATGTCGGGGATGTTGCCTTTGACGCGCTCGATGATCCCGTACGCCACCGGGGAATCGGCGGCGGCCATCTCGCGGGCCTCGCGGACCAGCGCGTTGCCGGAGCTGTACTGCTCCCAGCAGCCGCGGTTGCCGCACGGGCAGCGGTGGCCGCCGGGCACGACCTGCATATGGCCGAACTCGCCCGCGACCCCGAACTTGCCGCGCTTGACCTGGCCGTCCTCCAGGATCGCGCCGCCGATGCCGGTGCCGAGCGTGATCATGACGAGGTGGTCCTCGCCGCGGCCGGCGCCGAAGCGCCACTCGGCCCAGGCCGCGGCGTTGGCGTCGTTGTCGACGAGGACCGGGACGGCGAGCCGTCCGGCGAGCCGGTCGCGCAGCGGCTCGTTGCGCCAGGACAGATGGGGGGCGAACAGGATGCGGTTGCGGTCGGCGTCGACCCAGCCCGCCGCGCCGATGCCCACCGCGTGCACGTCGTGCCGGTCGGAGAGGTCCAGCACCAGCTCGACGATCGTGTCCTCGACGACCTTGGGGCTCTTGGACTTGTCCGGCGTCTCGGCGCGGACCTTCTCCAGGATGTTGCCGTCGGCGTCGACGACGCCCGCCATCACCTTCGTGCCCCCGATGTCGATGCCCACGGTGGGGACCCGGGGCGCCGTCAGATGGGAGCGGCGCTCGCGGGTGCCCGCGGTCCGCAGGACGGTGGCCCGGCGGGAGCCGATGGGGGCGCCCGCTGCCCGAGCGGAGCCGAGAGCTCGGGGGAGGGCGAGGTCGCGGTAGGTGCTCATCGCGCCGATTCTGCCTTACGGGGCGGCGGGGCTGCACTGCGGGAGCCTCCGGCCAGGTCTGGGGTGCCGTTTGCCGCGAGCTGCGTTCACGCGTCTGTACGTGGTGCGTCCACGCGCGTACGTGGGGTGTGGTCACGTGGCTCGCGGTGGGCGCTCACCGCTTGGCGCGGGTGTGGCATCCGGTGAGGCTTTCGCCCCCCTCGGCCTGCCGCCGCGTCACGGACCCGGGCTCCGCCCCGGACCCCGGGGTCGTGTCTCGGCTGCTGCCCGGTGGGGGCTTGTCGCGCAGTTCCCCGCGCCCCTGAAAGCCCTCCGCCCGCGCCCCTCAAGAACTTGGCCTGCGCCCCTGGAAGCCTTCGCCCGCGCCCATGGAAACCTTGCCCCGCGCCTCTTGAGAAGAAGCGCGGGGTCCCCGACGTCGGCCGGTCGTGCTATGTGGTGCGCTCCAGCTCGTGTCGCAGGTCGTCCAGTTCGCTGCCGCCTGCCATCTGGCGGGTCAGCTCGTCGAGGGAGATGTCCTCGCGGCTGTTGCTGCTGAACATGGTGCCGCGCTTGAGGAGGACGAAGCGGTTGCCGACGAGGTAGGCGTGATGGGGGTTGTGGGTGATCAACACAACGCCCAGTCCCGCGTCTCGTGCGGCGGCCACATATTTGAGGACCACACCGGACTGCTTCACGCCCAGCGCGGCGGTGGGCTCGTCGAGGACGAGGACCTTGGCGCCGAAGTACACGGCGCGGGCGATCGCCACGCACTGGCGCTCACCGCCGGAGAGCGTGCCGATGGGCTGGTCGACGTCGCGCAGGTCGATGCCCATGCGCAGCAGCTCGGCGTAGGTCGTGCGACGCATGAACTCGACGTTCATACGCTTGAAGGGGCCCTTGCCCTTCGACGGCTCGGAGCCGAGGAAGAAGTTCCGCCAGACCGGCATCAGCGGGACCACGGCGAGGTCCTGGTAGACGGTGGCGATGCCGCGGTCCAGGGCCTCGCGCGGGGAGGAGAGCCGGGTCTCCTCGCCGTCGATGCGCAGCGTGCCCGCGTCGTGCTGGTGCAGACCCGCGATGATCTTGATCAGGGTGGACTTGCCGGCGCCGTTGTCGCCGAGCACGCAGGAGATCTCGCCCGCGTGCACCTCCAGGGAGACGCCTTCGAGGGCGCGGATGTTGCCGTAGTACTTGCTGACGTCGTCGAGCTCGACGAGTGCCGCTCGGTCCGGGGCGGCCGCGTCCTTGGTCATCTTCGCGTCCGTCGTCATTTCGTCGCCTCCGCGCGCTTGCGGACCCAGTGGTTGAGCAGGGTCGCCAGGAGCAGCATCACTCCCAGGAAGAACTTGAACCAGTCCGGGTTCCACTCGGCGAACACGATGCCCTTGCTGACCATGCCGAAGATCAGGGCGCCGACCGCCGCGCCGACCGCGGAGCCGTAGCCGCCGGTGATCAGACAGCCGCCGATGACCGCCGCGATGATGTAGATCAGCTCGTTGCCGACGCCTTCGCCGGACTGCACGACGTCGAACGAGAACAGCAGGTGCTGCCCCGAGACCCAGGCGCCGAACGCGACCCCCATGTAGAGGCCGATCTTGGTCTTGTTGACCGGGACGCCGACCGCGCGGGCCGCGTCCTCGTTGCCGCCGACGGCGTAGATCCAGTTGCCGACCCGGGTACGCAGCAGGACCCAGGTGGCCACCACGATGAGGCCCAGCCACCACAGGATGGTGATCTTGAAGTCGACGCCGCCGATGGTGAACGTCGAGGCGAAGACGTCCTTGGCGGAGGAGAAGCCCTGCATGTCGGAGATCGACTTCGTGGAGACCGTGCCGCTGATCAGCTTGGTGAAGCCGAGGTTCATACCGGTCAGCATCAGGAACGTACCGAGCGTGATGATGAAGCTCGGCGGGTCGGTGCGGGTCAGCATGACGCCGTTGAAGACGCCGACCGCCAGGGTCACGATCAGGGAGACCAGCACGCCGACCCAGACGTTCGCGGTCATCTGGTAGCTGAACATCGAGGAGATCAGCGCCGAGCTGGTGACCAGGACGCCCGCGGAGAGGTCGAACTCGCCGCCGATCATCAGCAGCGCGACCGGTACGGCCATGATGCCGATGGTCGACGAGGCGTACAGGACGGTGCTGAGGCTCGCGGCCCGGACGAAACTGTCCGCGAAGATCGCGAAGAAGACGAAGACCGCGATCGCGCCGACCACCGAACCGAGTTCGGGACGGCCCATGAGCTTGCGCATCGGCGAGGACTTCAGCAGCCGCTCGTCGACCTTGGCCGCGGGCGGCGGCGCGGGTGCGGGGGCGGGTGCAGGGGCGGGTGCGGTCATCGGGTCCCCCGCTTCGTGTAGGCCTCCAGAGCGGCGGCCTGGTCCTTGGTGATGATCTGCGGTCCGGTCAGCACCGGCTTGCCGCCGCCGAGGACGTCGGCGTTGTACTTGTAGAGCCAGAGCAGGTCGACGGCCTCGTACCCCTGGAGGTACGGCTGCTGGTCGACGGCGAAGCCGAGGGTGCCGTCCTTGAGCTCGGCGGCCACCTTGGCGTTCAGGTCGAAGGTGTCGATCTCGGCCTTGCTGCCCGCGTCCTTCTTGGCCTTCACCGCGGTGTCCGCGAAGGGGGCGCCGAGGGTGACGACGGAGTCGATGGACTTGTCGGACTGGAGCTTGGCCCCGATCGACGACTGCACGTCGGGCATGCTCGTGCCCTGGACGTAGATGTTCTGCACCTCGCCCTTGAAGGTCTTCTTGACGCCCGCGCAGCGCTGCTCGTGGCCGACGTTGCCCTGCTCGTGCAGGACGCACAGGGCCTTCTTCCTGCCCCGCTTGTTGAGCTCGTCGCCCACCGCCTCGCCGGCGATCGTCTCGTCCTGGCCGATGTGCGTGAGCGCGCCGAACGCCTTGGACTCCTCGGAACCGGAGTTCACGGTGATCACGGGGATGCCCGCCTTCTCGGCGCGGGCGACGGCGGCCTTCATCGCGTCGGGCTTCGCCAGCGAGACGATGATGCCGTCGACCTTCTTGTCGACCGCGGCGTCCACGAGCTGCGCCTGCTGCTGGGCCTCGGCGTTGTGCGAGTACAGGAAGTCGATGTTGTCCTTGACGGCGGCCTGCTTGGCGCCGCTCTGGACGATGTCCCAGAACGTGTCGCCATCACCCGAGTGGGTGATCATCGCGAACGTCCACTTGGGCGTGTTCACCGCGGCCTTGCCCTGGGCCGACGCCTCCTTGCGGGCGTCCTCGGCCCGCTTCCCGCCGGTGCTGCTGCATCCCGCGAGAGACACCCCCAGCGCCCCTGCGAGCGCGATGCTTACCCAGGTCCGAGTGCGTGCCACGAGGCCGTGCCCTTCTTGCTGTGCTGCTTGGTGCGCCGGGGCCCGCGGACCGGCCCGGTGGGCCGTTCCGTAGGCCCCGGGGGCCGGCGTCTCACCGGTCCCGAGCGCCCAAGTATCGAACACGGGGATCATGCACTCCATCAGCGGGTCCCGCGCGCGGTGTACTTCTCGAGTTGCGGCACGTCCTTCTCGGTGACGATGGCCGGGCCGGTGAGCACCGTCTGGCCGCCGCCGATCACGTTGCCGTTGGTCTTGTAGAGCCACAGCTCGTCGATGGCCTCGTAACCCTGGAGGTAGGGCTGCTGGTCGACGGCGAAGCCGACCTCCTTGGCCTTGAGGCGCTTGACCACCTCGGCGTTGAGGTCGAAGGTGGCGATCTGCGCCTTGCTGCCCGCGTCGGCCTTGGCCTTCACCGCGACGGCGGCGATCGGCGCGCCGAGCGTGACGACGGCGTCGATGTCCTTGCCGGCCTGGAGCTTCGCCTCGATGGAGGACTGGGAGCCGGGGGCGTTGGTGCCGTCGACGTTGAGGTTCTCCAGGGAGCCCTTGAACGTCTTCTTCACGCCCGCGCAGCGCTGCTCCAGCGAGACGTTGCCCTGTTCGTGGATGACGCAGACGGCCTTCTTGAGTCCCCGGTTGTTGAGCTCGTCGCCCACCGCCTCACCGGCGACCGACTCGTCCTGGCCGAAGTGGACGAGGGCTCCGAACTTCTTAGAGAACTCCGCGCCGGAGTTGATCGTGACGACCGGGATGCCCGCCTTCTCGGCCTTGGCGAGGACGTCCTTCATCGCCTCGGGCTTGGCCAGCGTGACGACGATGCCGTCGACGTGCTTGTCGATGGCGGCCTGGACGAGCTGGGCCTGTCCGTTGGCTTCCTTGTCGTTGGAGTACAGGAACTGGACGTTGTCCTTCGACGCGGCCTGCTTGGCGCCGCTCTGGACGATGTCCCAGAAGGTGTCGCCCTCGCCGGAGTGCGTCACCATCGCGATCTTGAGGCGGGGCGTACTGACGGCCTTGCCGCCGCTTCCGCTGCCGCTCGCCTTGTCCTCGGAGTCCTTGCCGCCGGAGCTGCTGCACCCGGCGGCGAGCGCGATCACGGCTGTCACCGCTGCTGCTGTGCGCACTGTTCGCATGGTGGGACCACCCTCTCTCCCGCCGCCCCGTTGCGGCTGTGGGGAGTTCTAGCTCCGGGTCCGCGCCACCGTCAATGGGTTTGTCAGAACATTCTTACGATTGAGATTGGAGGGTGCCCGAAGCGAGTCCCGAGCGAGCCCGCGGGCCACCTGCCGGACCGGGCGCGCGGCCGGGTCAGGGGCGTACGAGGAGCTGGAACTCGAAGGAGTAGCGCGAGGCGCGGTAGGTGTGGGACCCGAACTCGACGGCGCGGCCGGTGTCGTCGAACGTGGTGCGCTGCATGGTGAGCAGGGGGGCGCCGCACGGCTCGCCGAGCCGCTCGCCCTCCTCCTCGGTGGCGGCGCGGGCGCCGACGGACTGGCGGGCGCTGTGCAGGGTGATACCGGCCGCGCGCATCAGCCGGTACAGACCGGTGGCCTCCAGCCGGGCACTGTCGAGCTCCAGCAGACCGGGCGGCAGATGGTTGCAGAGATACGCCATCGGCTCGCCGTGCGCCAGCCGCAGCCGTTCGACGCGGTGCACCTCGCTGTCCTCGGCGATCCCGAGCGCGGCCGCGACCTCGGCGGACGCCGGTTCGACCGCGTTGACGAGCACCCGGGTCGCCGGGCGCTGTCCCGCCGCCTCCAGGTCGTCGTAGAGGCTGCTGAGTTCCAGCGGGCGCTTGACCTGGCTGTGGACGACCTGGGTGCCGACGCCTCGGCGCCGGACGAGGAGGCCCTTGTCGACGAGGGACTGGATCGCCTGACGGACCGTGGGCCGGGACAGGCCGAGCCGGCCGGCGAGCTCGATCTCGTTGCCCAGCAGACTTCCCGGGGTGAGTGTTCCGTGCTCGATCGCGGCCTCCAGCTGCTGGGACAGCTGGAAGTACAGCGGGACCGGACTGCTGCGGTCGACGCTGAGCTGGAGCGACACGGTCGGATCCACATCTGGTTTCGGCACCCGCCGAGCGTAGCTCCGGGAGATGTTGACGGGAAGTTGTGAAGTTCGATTGTCCGGACAAAGCATTGACAGGGTGCCGGGTCCGCCCTCAGTTTGTTCCCATGCGCATCGGACTTATCGGAACGGGTCGTATCGGCACATTCCACGCGACCGCTCTCAACCGCCACCGCGAGGTCGGCTCCCTCATCGTCACGGACGCGGACACCGCGCGGGCACACGAGCTGGCGGACCGGCTGGGCGCCACGGCGGCGCCGAGCGTGGACGAGATCTTCACCTGGGGCGTGGACGCCGTGGTCATCACGGCGGCGACCTCCGCCCACGCCGACCTGATCGGCCGGGCGGCGCGCGCCGGCCTCCCGGTCTTCTGCGAGAAGCCCATCGCGCTCGATCTGCCGGGCACGCTGGCCGCGCTCGCCGAGGTCGACGCCGCCGGGACGGTGCTGCAGCTCGGCTTCCAGCGTCGCTTCGACGCCGGGTACACGGCCGCCCGCGAGGCGGTGCGCTCCGGCCGGCTCGGGCGGCTGCACACGGTCCGCGCGATGACGTCGGACCAGTCGCCGCCTCCGGCCGCCTACCTCCCGCTCTCCGGCGGGCTCTACCGGGACTGCCTGGTCCATGACTTCGACATCGTGCGCTGGGTGACCGGCCGCGAGGTGACCGAGGTGTACGCGACCGGGTCCGACGCGGGGCCCGCGATGTTCCGCGAGGCGCGCGACATCGACACGGCCGCGGCCGTCCTCACCCTCGACGACGGCACGCTCGCCACGGCGACGGCGACCCGGATGAACGGCGCCGGCTACGACGTCCGCATGGAGCTGGCCGGCGAGCTGGACCAGATCGGCGTCGGCCTCGACGACCGTACGCCGATCGCCTCCACCGAGCCGGCCGGACCGCCGCCCGCCGACAAGCCGTGGACCGGCTTCCTGGAGCGGTTCGGACCCGCGTACGAAGCCGAGCTCAGCGCGTTCGTCGAGGTCGTCCGGGGCGAGCGTGCCAACCCCTGCGACGGCCGCGAGGCCCTGCACGCCCTGCGCATCGCGGAGGCCTGCGAGCTGTCCCGCCTCGACCACCGGCCGGTACGGCTGGCGGAGATCCCGGGCGGACGCGACTAGACCCGTCCCTGGAGGTGCGGCTCCTCATCCGCGCCCGGCGCGACGAGGAGGAGCCGTGCACTCCGCACCCGCCGACTCCGCGCACCCCCGGGGCGTTGTGGCTCCGTAACACCCAGGACGTTGTGGCTCCGTGACACCCAGGGCGTTGTGGCTCCGTAACACCCAGGGCGTTGTGGCTCCGTGACACCCAGGACGTTGTGGCTCCGCGCACCCCGGCCGCCGTGACTCCGTGCTCACCAGCGCACCGGCAGACTGCGCATCCCGCGCATGAGCATGCCGGGCAGCCGGGCGCCGGGCGGGCCGTCGGGGGCCGGGCGGGCCGTCGGGGGCCGGGCGGGCCGTCGGGCCCCCCTTCCAACGCCGCTGCGAGCCGCCTAGCGCCCGTCGTCCTCGAGGAGTCCGGCGTCGTACGTCAACAGGGCGATCTGCACCCGGTTGTTGAGGTCGAGCTTGGCGAGGATGCGGGAGACGTGGGTCTTGACGGTGGCCACGCTCATGAACAGCTCGGCGGCGATGTCGGCGTTCGAGCCGCCCCGGCCGACCGCGACGGCGACCTCCCGCTCGCGGTCGTTGAGGGCGCCGATCCGGGTGCGGGCGGTCGAGCGGCGGGTGTCGGCGGAGGCTCCTGCGGCGTGCTCCATCAACTGGCGGGTGACGGTGGGCGAGAGCACGGGGTCGCCGGCCGCGACGCGTCGTACCGCTTCCAGGATCTGCGCGGGCGGGGTGTCCTTGAGGACGAACCCGGCCGCGCCCGCGCGCAGCGCCCGCAGCACCTGGTCGTCGGCGTGGAAGGTGGTGAGGACGACCACTTGGGGCGCGTCCTTGCGGCCGCGCAGCTGCTCGGTGGCGGCGAGTCCGTCCACCGTCGGCATCCGGATGTCCATGAGGACGACGTCCGGGCGGGTCCGGTCGACGAGCGCGCCGACCTCGCTGCCGTCGGCGGCCTCACCGACGATCTCGATGTCCTCGGCACCGCCCATCATGAAGGACAGGCCGGCTCGCACCAGGGGGTCGTCGTCGACAAGGAGCAGTCGGATCGCAGTCATGGGGCCTACCGTAGTGAGCGGCCCCGGCGGGGCCGCGTGCTTTCCTCCGCGAGCGCCCGGGGAATCGGCCCTTGGCCGATTCCGTCCGGCCACTCGTCCTGTTCACACCGCCGCCCGCCGCGGTCTGCGGCCATCGTGTACGGGGTCGGCCGGTGTGCGATCGTTCCGGGGGGCGCGGGCGGACCGGGAAGCTTCGCCAGGCCGTACGTCGTCCCGGACCGCGCGGCCGGCGGTCGCGGAAGCGCAGGTTGTACGACCCGCCCGGGCCACGCGGGCCGACCGCGCAAGCGCAGGTTGTACGACCCGTCCGGGTCACGTGGGCCGACCGCGGAGCCGCCGGTTGCACGACCCGTCCGGGTCACGTGGGCCGACCGCGGAGCCGCCCCGGGGCAGGCCGGCGAAGGACCGGAGGCGACGGCACCGTCACCCCCACGGCAGCCAGGCCCGCACCTCGAACCCGCCGTCGCTCTCGGCGCCGTGCTGGAGGTGGCCGCCCGCCAGCGTCGCCCGCTCGGTCAGGCCGATCAGGCCCTGTCCCGAGCCGGGGACGGGGGGCACGTCCCCCTGGGGTGCCGGATTGCGGACGGACACGGTGAGGCCGTCGCCCGGGGCGCCCGCGACGGACACCGTGACCTCCGCGCCGGGAGCGTGTTTCCGGGCGTTCGTCAGCCCCTCCTGGGCGATGCGGTACGCGGTGCGGCCGACGGACGCGGGGACGGCGGCCGGGTCGGTGACCCGGTTGTCGAGGGCGACCTTCATGCCGGCCTCGCGCGACTCGGAGACCAGCGCGTCCAGGGCGCCGAGCGTGGGCTGCGGGCGGCCCGACTCGTCGCCCCGCTCGCTCGCCCGCAGTACGCCGATGATCTCCCTCAGGTCCTGCAGCGCCTCGTGCGCGCTCTCCCGGATCACTCCGGCCGCCCGCGCGACCTCCGCCCGAGGGGCGTCGGGGCGGAACTCCAGCGCTCCCGCGTGCACGCTCAGCAGGGTGAGCCGGTGGGCGAGCACGTCGTGCATCTCGCGCGCGATGGCCTCCCGAGCAAGCCGCTGCGCCTGCTCGGCCCGCAGCTCCGCCTCCGTCTCCGCACGCCGTGCCCGGTCCCGCAGACTCAGCAGGAGCTGTCGCTTGGACCGGACGAACATGCCCCAGCCGACCACCGCGACCGTCAGCACGGTGGTGAGGGTGAGCGCGGCGAGGTAGGGCAGGTCGGGGTCGGGCCGCAGCCAGAAGTAGAAGGGGATCAGGGCGAGCGAGACCCCGGCGACCCAGCCGACGTACTTGAACGGCCGGTGCACGGCCAGGGTGAAGAGGGCGACGAGGCCGGCCCCGCCCGAGGTGGTGGAGAGCAGCCCGACCGGGATCATCGCCACGGCGAGCCCGAGGGGCCACCGGCGGCGCAGCCAGACCGCCGCGCAGGCCAGTGCGCCGAGCCACTGGTCGGCGACGGCGAGGCCGTGCGGGGTGTTCGGATCGCCGGTGAGCGAGTCCGCGGCCAGCAGCCCGATGCCGACGGCCAGCAGGAAGAACCCGAAGTCGACGACCCAGTCGCGCGCGGTACGGCGCGGCCGTCCGGTCCGTGGCGACCGGCCCGCGCGATCGGGATCGAGCTCGACCGCCAAGGCCGACGGCAGCAGCCAGCGCCGGCCCGGCAGGGCCCTCGACAGCAGCACCGTCCGCTCCGGAGGAGCCTGCGGCGCGGACGCCGGATTCTTGCCACTCACGGTCGACAAATCTACGCACGCAGAGCGGCTCGCACCTCCCCTCGCCCGTGATCGCCGACCAAAGTCGCACCGGCCGAGACTTTCGGTGCCCGTGGGTCCCGCGCACCGCGACCGCGGTCGTCAGGGCCTCGGCCACCTCTCGACTTCCGTCGCCCAGCCCTCGCCCCGCGGCCGATGAACGCGGTGCGCCTGCTGGGCGAGGGTCGTCGTATGAAGCAGGTGGAGCGGACAGAGCAGGGGAATCCCGTGAAGCAGGTTCTGGAGGTCGTCGGGTTCGTCGCCCTGGTCCAGGGCGCCATGGGACTGGTGCAGGAATTCACCGGGCTGCTGCACGGGTGGGGGATCGTGCAGCGCCTCGGCTTCCTCGACGGCTACGAGGTCTACGCGAGCATCGCGCTGCTGGTGCTCGCGTTCGCCATGTTCGCAGCCGCCGAGAGCCAGAAGTCCGGCTGAACCCGGACCGAACCTCCGGCGGACGGGACCTCCGGCGGACGGAGGGGACGACGAGTCGCCCGAGCCCGCCGCCGGAGCCCTCCGGGACCGACCGGCGGATCAGCAGCCGAAGTCGACCAGGTCGAACGTGGCGTAGTGATCCGCGGTGTAGTAGTCCTCGTCGGTCTTCTTACCGGTGACGATGCGCTTGGCACCGCGCGTCGAGGAGCCGGGCGTGATCACCGTGTACTCGTGGTAGTAGCTGCTGCTCTGGGCGGGCAGCACGCCTTCCCGGTTCTGGAAGACGACCCCGTCCTGCGAGTACGGGAACGGGCCGCCCGCGTCGATCAGGTCGAGCGTGTCGTGCGCCTGGGACGGCAGGTCGCTGTAGCAGACGCTGCCGACGGAGGCGGCGGAGAGGGAGGGGACAGAGGATACGGAGACGTCCGCGGCGTTCGCCGTGACCGTGCCGCCGATGAGCAGGGCGGACAACAGGGCGGCTGCGGCCCCGATGCGGGTGGTGCGTGGGGGGAATGTCATGGACTCAGGATGACGCGCGTAGACACTGGCATGTCAATGTCAAGACCGACGATTTTCCCGTCACGTGCCATGAATTTTCCGGGAGTTAACCTGTCGCCCGGCCTCCCCACGCCGTCCCCGCAAGTACCAGCACGCCACCCAACAGCCCTACGGCGCCCAGCCTTTCACCGCCGAGGGCGATGCCCGCGGCGGCGGCCCACAGGGGTTCGGTCCCGAGCAGCAGGCTGACCCGGGACGGTGAGGTCCGGCGGACGGCCCACATCTGCACGAAGAAGGCGAACAGGGTGCAGAACGCGGACAGGAACAGCAGTCCGGTCCACTCCCGCGCCCCGAAGTCACCGGCCGCACTCCACGGCGTGCTGTCGGCGCCGGCCGACAGCACCGCGAACACCGCTACCGCGGCGCCCAGTTGGACGGTGGTCAGCGACAGTGCGTCGGCACCCTGGACGGACCTGATGCGGGACATGGCCAACACGTGCACGGTACGGGCGAGAGCCGCGAGCAGCATCAGCAGGTCGCCGGACGAGGGGCGGGTGAAGCCGGCACCCTGGGTGAGCAGGACGACGCCGAGCACGGAGAGTCCGGCGGCCGCGAGGAAGGTGCGCGAGGGGCGGACCCGGGTGACGGCCGCCTCCGCGAACGGCGTGAAGATCATGGTGAGGCTGATGATGAGGCCCGCGTTGGTCGCCGAGGTGTGCACGACGCCGTAGGTCTCCAGCAGGAAGATCCCGCTCAGGATCAGCCCGAGCACGCCCGCCCCGCGCCACTGGCCGGCGGTCAGCCGGCGCAGCGAACGCCATCCGGCCACCGCCAGCACCGGCAGTACGACACCGAACCGCAGCACCAGCACGGCGATGACCGTGCGCGCGGTGGTGATGTCCTTGGCCGCGAGATAGCTGGCTCCCCAGACGGCTGCCACGAGCAGCAGGGGCAGGTCGGTGAGCCAGGCGCGGCGGGGAGCGAGCGCGCCCGGTACGGCGATCGACGACATCGGCGCGGTCTCCAGCGTCTTCGACGGACTGACAGAACTGACAGACAGGCCGTCAACAAGCTTGCGGGCAGGTGTGGAGACGTCGGCGGCTCGCACGGGAACGATCACCGTACCCGGACGGATGCGTGAGGGCTACACGGTTTCACCGGGACCCAGGGCCGGCGGCCGGCCCCGGCGGGTTCTGTGCAGCCGGACACCGGCCGCCCCGGTCGGGTTCTGTGCAGCCGGACAACGGCCGCCCCGGGCGGGCTCAGTTGCGGCCCAACACCGCGGCCCCGCGGGCCCGGCTGCGGATGTATGCCGCAGCACCCGCGGGCCCGGCTGTGGCCGTATACCGCGGCCCCGCGGGCCCGGCTGCGGATGTATACGGCCGCACCCGCGGGCCCGGCTGCGGCCGTATACCGCGACCCCGCGGGCTCAGCCGCCGCGTGGGGTCCGCTGTCATCAGGGCGGACCCCACCGGCGCCGGCAACGCGTCGGTCCGCGCGCGACTCATCCCTCGTTCGTCGAGAACAGTCCTCCCGTCGGCCCCTGCTTGTCGCCGCCCTGGGCCTTGCGCAGGGCGTTGGCGAGGCTCTCGATGGTGAGGGACTGCAGGATGACGCGGCCGTCGCCCTCCAGGGTGGCGAGCGAGAGGCCCTCGCCGCCGAAGACCGCGTTCATCAGTCCCTGTCTGTTGAGCCCGCCGACGCGCTGGACGCCGTACCGGATGCCCTCCTCGAACGCGACGACACAGCCCGTGTCGACCTCGACGCGGCCGCCGAAGTCGGCAGGGTTCAGGTCGATGAAGTTGCCCGCGCCCGCGATGATCACCGTGCCGCGGCCGGTGAACTTCTCGAGGATGAAGCCCTCGCCGCCGCTGCGGCCGGTGCGGCCGCCCTGGAAGGCGATCCCGAAGTCGACGGTCGACTCGGCCGCCACGAAGGCGTCCTTCTCGGCGAACCACGCGCGCGTGCCGTCGAGTTCCAGGGCGCGCATCTCGCCGGGCAGGACGCCCGCGAAGGCGACGGTGCCCTCGCCCTGTGCCGCGGTGAAGTACTGGAACGCCAGGGACTCGCCCGCGAGCGCGCGCTGGCCCGCCTGCATCGCCGTACCCATGGCCTGACGCAGCAGGCCGCCCATGCCGGCGCCCTGAGGCTGCCCGCCGGTCCCGCCGCCGGCGGGCCCGGAGAGCCGGGTCTCCATGGTCACGTTCGTGGTCTTGAAGAGGAACTTTCCGGCTTCGCAGTACACCGTGGTGCCGGGCTGCAGGGTGACGATCGCCATCTGCATGGCGTTGCCGACGATCTCTTGCTGAAGGGTCACACCGAGAGAACGACAGAAGCGGACAAAAGGGTTCCGGTCGGCTCGATCTCGGTGTCCGTTCGCCGCCAGCACCCGGGCGCCGTGGCCGGTGGGATGGAGCCATGACTTCAACGACTTCTCGGACCACATCCCTTTCGCGGGGACCCATGAACGGCAAGGTCGCCCTGGTGACCGGCGGCAGCCGCGGCATCGGCGCGGCGACGGCAGTCCGGCTCGCCCGGGAGGGCGCTGACGTGGCCCTCACCTATGTGCAGGACAAGGAGGCAGCGGAGAAGGTCCTGCGGGAGGTGACGGCTCTGGGCCGGCGCGGGGTCGCCCTGCGCGCGGACTCGGCCGACGCGGTGGAGGCCGCGGAGGCGGTGGGCCGCGCGGTGGACGCCCTCGGCCGGCTCGACGTCCTGGTCAACAACGTGGGCGTGGGCGTGCTCGGGCCGCTGGAATCCCTGTCCCTCGCCGACGTGGACCGGGTGCTCGCCGTGAACGTGCGCGGGGTTTTCCTCGCCTCGCAGGCGGCCGCCGCCCGTATGGAGCGCGGCGGGCGGATCGTCACCATCGGCACCTGCATGACGCAGCGGGTGCCCGGGCCCGGCGGCACCCTCTACGCCGCCGGCAAGTCGGCCCTCATCGGCCTGACGAAGGCACTCGCGCGGGAGCTGGGTGAGCGCGGCATCACCGCGAACATCGTGCACCCCGGGCCGGTGGACACCGACATGAATCCGGCCGACGGACCGTACGCGGCCGCCCAGGCGTCGATGACCGCGCTCGGGCGGTACGGGACGGCCGCGGAGGTGGCCTCCATGGTCGCCTATCTCGCCGGGGGCGAGGCCGCGTACGTCACGGGCGCGGAGTTCGCCGTGGACGGCGGCCACGCGGCGTAGGCCGGCCACTGTCCCATACCGGGGGCCGGCCCCCGGACCCCCGCTCTTCAAACGCCGGAGGGCTGAGACTTTCGCCGGCTCGGGGGAAAGTCTTTAGCCCGTCCTGCGATTGAGGACGAGCGCGAAGCGCGAAGCGCGACAAGGGGGTCCGGGGGCGGAGCCCCCGCAAACGGGACGGGTAGGGGCGGAGGGGGCGAGAACCCCCCTCGTCACCCGCCCAGCTCCTGGTGGCGCGCCGCCAGACGGGCCGACCCCTCCCCCGTCAGCGAACCGAACAACCGCAGCCGCGAGATCCCGCCGTCGGGAAAGATGTCCACGCGCGCGTGGGTGCCGACGGCCACCGCGCCGAGGACGAACCGATGGTTGGTGTCGGGCTGGAGCCGGGTCCGCGGAAGGATCTCCGTCCAGTCCCCGTCCTCCCCGTCCTCCCCGTTCTTGACGGAGACGGACGCCCAGCCGGCCGAGTTGCCCTTGAGATACGCCGTGTCGATCTCGACGGCACGGATCTCGGCCTGCGCGACCAGCTGATAGCGGATCCAGTCATTGCCCTGGTCGCGCCGCCGCCGGGTCTCCCAGCCGTCGTCCATCTTGCGCGAACGACCGGGCTGGATGGTGTTGGTGGCGGGCGAGTAGAAGAGGTCGGACGCGTCCTCGACCCGGCCGCCGTACTCCAGGGCGGCCACGTCGAAGGTGCCGAGCACGGAGAGCCACTCCGGGTCGGGGACGACCTCGCCGTACACGCGCAGCCGGGCGATGCCGCCGTCGGGGTGCTGGTTGACGCGCAGATGCGTGAAGCGCTGTTCGACGGAGACGGCGAAGCCGTTGGCCGCGTGGCCGCCAACCGCCGTACGCGGTACGAGAGTTGTCCACTTCACCTCGTCGCCGAGGAGCTCCTCGGGCGACGGGGAGCCCGGCACCGACGTGCCCTCGACCGACACCGCCTGCGGGTAGTTGCCGCGGAAGTGGGCCGTGTCGACGACGATGCCGCGTACGACACCGGGGGCGCCCAGGCGTACCAGGGCCCAGTCGTGGTCCTCCGCGGTCGGCCACGGATGCCCGGCCGAGGCGCCGCGCCGGCGGCGGGTCTCCCAGCCGTCCATGATCTTGCCCTTGTGGCCGAAGTGCTCGGGGTCGAACTCGGCACGCTCAGGCACGAGGAGGTTCTCGCGCTGGGCGAAGAACTCGTCGTTGGCGGCGATCACACCGGCGCCCAGCTGCCGGTCGGCGAGGTTGGCGTGGTGCGCGAACGGGAAGTCCGCGGTGCGGTAGTCGGCGTACGGGTCTCCGCCGCCGTACGGGCTCGCGTCTCCGGTGAAGTGAGGTGTCGCCGTCACGGTGATCAGTTCTTCCTTTCGGGACTTGCGGGAGCCGGCCGTCGCGGGTGCGGACGCGGGCACGGGATCTACGGCCTGCGGGTGAGGAGTTGTCCGGAGGGCTCAGCGAACTCGCCGTCGGACACGATGCGTTCGCCGCGCAGCCAGGTGGACTTGACGACGCCGCTGAGGGTCCGGCCCGCGTAGGCCGTGACGCGGTTGCGGTGCTGGAGCGCGGCGGGGTCGACGGTGAAGGTCTCGTCGGGTGCGAGGACCGCGAAGTCGGCGTCGCGGCCGGCCTCGATGGCGCCCTTGCGGTCGTCCAGGCCGACGAGCCGCGCGGTGTGCGTCGACATCCAGCGCACCACGTCCTCCAGGCCGTAGCCGCGGGCCCGGGCCGCGGTCCACACCGCGGACAGGCTCAGCTGGAGGCCGGAGATACCGCCCCAGGCGGTGGCGAAGTCGTCCGTCTTGAGGTCGGCGGTGGAGGGCGAGTGGTCGGTGACGACGCAGTCGATGGTGCCGTCGGCCAGTGCCTGCCACAGCAGGTCCTGGTTGGCGGCCTCACGGATGGGCGGGCAGCACTTGAACTCGCTTGCGCCGTCCGGGACTTCCTCGGCGGTGAGGGTGAGGTAGTGCGGACACGTCTCCACCGTGAGCCGGACGCCCTCGGCCTTCGCCGCGGCGATCAGCGGCAGCGCGTCGCTCGACGACAGATGCAGGACGTGCACGCGCGCGCTCAGGCGCTTCGCCTGCGCGATGAGGTTGGCGATGGCGGTGTCCTCGGCGTCCCGCGGGCGCGAGGCGAGGAAGTCGGCATACTTCTGGCCGCCCTTCTGGGGAGCGGCCGCGAGGTGGTGCGGGTCCTCGGCGTGCACGATGAGCAGGCCGCCGAATCCGGCGATCTCGGCCAGCGACCGGGCGAGTTGCTCCTGGTCCAGCTCGGGGAACTCGTCGACGCCGGACGGGGAGAGGAACGCCTTGAAGCCGAAGACGCCCGCGTCGTGCAGCGGTCGCAGGTCCTTGACGTTGTCCGGCAGCGCGCCGCCCCAGAAGCCGACGTCGATGTGCGCCTTGGGGCGGGCGACGTCCTTCTTGGTACGGAGGTTGCCGGCCGTGGTGGTCGGCGGGAGGGAGTTGAGCGGCATGTCGACCAGGGTGGTGATGCCACCGGCGGCGGCCGCGCGCGTGGCCGTCCAGAACCCCTCCCACTCGGTGCGCCCCGGGTCGTTGACGTGAACGTGGGTGTCGACGAGGCCGGGCAGCAGGACGTCGTCCCCGAAGTCCTCCAGGCGGGCACCGGCCGGTACCTCCGCGTCGTGCGCCAGTACGGCCGTGATCTTCCCCGCGGCGACCGCGACCGAAGCGGCACGCGTCCCCTCGGGAGTGATGACGCGCGTCGAGCGCAGCACCAGTTCGACGTCGGACACCCGGACCCCTCTCATGCCGCTGTTCGTTTCCGCCGTTTACTTCCACGTAACGGAATTCAACGTTCTGTTGAAGGAGTCTTCACTCCCGCCCTCGCGCCGTCAAGGGTGCGCTTCTCCACTCTGCCTCCACGGGCGCCACTCTGGACGTTTCCACAAGGCGGAAGTAAGATTCCGTAAAGCAGAACGTAGCTACGCACAACCGGGGAGTCGACCGACCGCCGGGTAGGCTGCTGCTCCTCCTGCCCGTCTGAAAGGACAGCGCCGTGCCGACGTCCAGCGACGCCCCCGCACAAGCCGCCGCCAAGTCTTCCGCTCCCAGCGGTGGCGTGCAGTCCCTCGAGCGCGCCTTCGACCTGCTCGAGCGGATGGCCGACGCGGGTGGCGAGGTGGGCCTGAGTGAGCTCTCGGCGACCAGCGGGCTGCCGCTTCCCACCATCCACCGGCTGATGCGCACGCTGGTGGCCTGCGGTTACGTACGCCAGCAGACCAACCGGCGCTATGCGCTCGGTCCCCGTCTCATCCGGCTCGGCGAGTCCTCGGCCCGGCTGCTCGGCACCTGGGCCCGTCCCTACCTCGCGCGTCTGGTCGAGGAGACCGGCGAGACCGCGAACATGGCGCTGCTCGACGGGGACGAGATCGTCTACGTCGCACAGGTGCCGTCGAAGCACTCGATGCGGATGTTCACCGAGGTCGGCCGCCGGGTGCTGCCGCACTCCACGGGCGTGGGCAAGGCGCTGCTCGCGCACACCCCGGCGGACGAGGTGCGCGCGCTCCTGTCCCGTACCGGCATGCCCGCCGCCACCGAGAAGACGATCACCACGCCGGACGGCTTCCTCGACGCGCTCGAAGAAGTACGCCGGGCCGGCTACGCGGTCGACGACAACGAGCAGGAGATAGGAGTCCGCTGCCTCGCGGTCTCCGTGCCGGACTCCCCCACCGCCGCCGCGATCTCGATCTCGGGCCCCGCCGGCCGGGTCACCGAGGCGGCCACGGAGAAGATCGTCCCGGTGCTGCAGCAGGTGGCCGCTGAGCTGTCGCAGGCCCTGGCGACGTCGAGCCCGACCGCGTAGGAACCGCCGTGCGGCGGCAATCGGTCGCGAAGGGCCGATCCGCCGCGCTCAGCGTCGCGGAGGCTCCCCGAACAGCTCCACCGCCGTGCGGACCTCCGCGAGGCTCACCGCCAGGGCGCTGACCGAACCGATGGCGCCGGCGATCAGGAGCAGGGAGCGGCGCAGTCGCGGGATCTCGGGGACACCGCTGACAGCCATCGCGGCGAGGGCGGCGAGTTCGTCCTCGGCGATGACGCGGTCGGGGAACTCGGCCGGGAGCGCGGCGAGTTGACGGCGCAGCCGGGAGACGGCGGACCGCAGTTCCGCCACTCTCGGGTCCTCTTCGCTGCCGGTCACTGGCCTCTGCCCCAAGCTCCGCAACACAGCTCTCCCCCCTCGCACACCGTCGCGCGACGTCCCGCATCCCTCGGCCCAACTCGCCCCGGGGCGTTGGTCGGGCGCCGGGGGACGCGGGTCAGTAAACGCCACCCGACGCGGTGGACGCCACTCCGCGGACCGAAATTCAGCCCCGGGACAGCGGGCGTCCGGCGCGGGTTCCGCGGCACGCTTCCGCGCGGTCGGGTATGCAGGGGTCATGACGGAGAACAAAGAGCAGGTCGCCGGGCTGTTGCTGGCGGCCGGGGGCGGGCGGCGCCTCGGGGGGCGCCCCAAGGCACTCCTGTCCCACCGGGGCCGCCCGTTGATCGAACACGCGGTCGATGTCCTGCGTTCGGGTGGCTGCACCCGTGTCCATGTGGTGCTCGGCGCCGAGGCCGCCGCCGTACGGGAGCGGGCGGTGCTGCCCGGCTGCGTGCTCGTGGACAACCCGGAGTGGGAGACCGGCATGGGCGGCTCGCTGCGGGCCGGTCTGGCGTCCCTGGCGGGCACGGGGGCGCGGGCCGCCCTGGTCTCCCTGGTGGACCAGCCCGGCATCGGGCCCGAGGCGGTGGCGCGGGTCCTCGCCGCCTACGAGTCCGCGGCGTCGCTGGCTTCGGCGGCGTACGACGGAGTGCGCGGCCATCCCGTCCTGTTCGGGGCCGGCCACTGGGCCGGCATCACCGCGACCGCGACCGGCGACCGCGGGGCCCGCGCGTATCTGAAGGCCCACGAGGACGCGGTCACGCTGGTCGAGTGCGGCGATGTGGCGCAGGCGTACGACATCGACACCGAGGGCGATCTGATCCACCTTGAGTGAAGGGGGTGGCACCGAGCGCCACCTTCTGTCGACTCAGAGAATCTCGACATCAACAAACCATTGAACTTCCACTATGAGGAAACTAGTATCCACTGCTCAGAAGCGCCTGACCGTTCCGAGGGCGCCGTCAGCCGCACCTGGGGCCCCTGGCACCCAGTGCCGCGGCGTACCCGCCCGTCACGTGGTTCGCTCAAGAAGTTCCTGAGAAGACGTATCCCGTGAGAAGTCGTAAGTCGCTCGTACGTAGCTCGCTGAAGGAAGTGACAGCTCATGTCCGCACCAGCGCCGTCCCCGCTGGCCATCGTCGACGCCGAGCCCCTGCCCCGGCAGGAAGAGGTCCTCACGGACGCGGCCCTCGCCTTCGTGGCCGAGCTGCACCGGCTGTTCACGCCCCGGCGTGACGAGCTCCTCGCCCGCCGAGCGGAGCGCCGCGCCGAGATCGCCCGCACCTCCACGCTCGACTTCCTCCCGGAGACCGCCGCCATCCGCGCGGACGACTCCTGGAAGGTGGCCCCCTCCCCGGCAGCCCTGAACGACCGCCGGGTCGAGATCACCGGCCCCACCGACCGCAAGATGACCATCAACGCCCTCAACTCGGGTGCCAGGGTCTGGCTGGCGGACTTCGAGGACGCCTCCGCGCCCACCTGGGAGAACGTGGTCCTCGGCCAGGTCAACCTGGCCGACGCGTACACCGGGAACATCGACTTCACGGACGAGCGCACCGGCAAGTCGTACGCCCTCAAGGCGGCGGACGAGCTCGCCACGGTCGTCATGCGGCCCCGCGGCTGGCACCTGAACGAGCGCCACCTCGTCGACGGCGACGGCACTCCCGTGCCCGGCGCGCTCGTCGACTTCGGCCTGTACTTCTTCCACAACGCGCAGCGTCTGCTGGACCTCGGCAAGGGCCCGTACTTCTACCTGCCGAAGACGGAGTCGCACCTGGAGGCCCGCCTCTGGAACGACGTCTTCGTCTTCGCCCAGGACTACGCCGGCATCCCGCAGGGCACCGTTCGGGCGACCGTCCTGATCGAGACGATCACGGCGGCGTACGAGATGGAGGAGATCCTCTACGAACTCCGCGACCACGCCTCCGGGCTGAACGCCGGGCGCTGGGACTACCTGTTCTCCATCGTCAAGAACTTCCGTGACGGCGGCGCCAAGTTCGTCCTGCCGGACCGCAACGCGGTGACGATGACCGCCCCGTTCATGCGCGCCTACACCGAACTCCTCGTCCGCACCTGCCACAAGCGCGGCGCCCACGCGATCGGCGGCATGGCCGCGTTCATCCCCTCGCGGCGCGACGAGGAGGTCAACAAGGTCGCCTTCGAGAAGGTCAAGGCCGACAAGGACCGCGAGGCGCACGACGGCTTCGACGGCTCCTGGGTCGCCCACCCTGACCTCGTCCCGATCGCGATGGCCTCGTTCGACGCCGTGCTCGGCGACCGGCCCAACCAGAAGGAGCGCCTGCGGGAGGACGTGTCCGTGGCGGCCGGCGACCTGATCGCCATCGACTCGCTCGACGCCAGTCCCACCTACGACGGACTGGTCAACGCCGTCCAGGTCGGCATCCGCTACATCGAGGCCTGGCTGCGCGGGATGGGCGCGGTCGCCATCTTCAACCTGATGGAGGACGCGGCCACCGCCGAGATCTCCCGCTCCCAGATCTGGCAGTGGATCAACGCGGGCGTCGTCTTCGAGAACGGCGAGAGCGCGACTCCCGAGCTGGCCCGCAAGATCGCCGCCGAGGAACTGGCCGCCATCCGCGCCGAGATCGGCGAGGACGCCTTCGCCGCCGGCAACTGGCAGCAGGCGCACGACCTGCTCCTCAAGGTCGCGCTGGACGAGAACTACGCGGACTTCCTCACCCTGCCGGCGTACGAGCAGCTGGCCGGCTGACCCACTCCGTGACACCCGCGCCCCCGGTACGCACAGCACCGGGGGCGCAGGCGTGTCCACATCCGGACCGGCGGGTCACTTCTCCGAGTGGCCGAGGCTCCTGTGGGGCGCCACCCGGTCGCGGACCCGGCGCTTGACGGCCGTCGGCTCCGGGAACCCCTGCTCGCGCCGGTCCCAGACGACCTCGTCGTCGACCCGGACGACGAAGACACCGCCCGTGCCGGGCTTGAGCGCCAGCTCGGTCAGCTCGCTCTCGAAGGTGGTGAGGAGTTCCTGGGCGAGCCAGGCGGCGCGGGGCAGCCAGCGGCACTGGGTGCAGTACTCGATCTGGACCCGGTGGACCGCGCCGGTCCCCGGGGGTGTCGTCTCCGTCGTCATCCGAGGTGTACCGACCAATCCTGTTCCGCCGCCGGCTTGCCGTGCAGGTCGGGGACCCGCTTCAGCCAGTCCGGACGGCCCTGCCGGGTGGTGGCCGCGCGCGTGGCGTCCTCGGCGGCGAGCTCCTCGCGGGTGGGGAACCCGGTGGGGAGCCATGCCTCGGAGGCCCGCACGCGGGCGTTGAGATAGCCGACGTAGGCCGCGCGCACCTCGTCGGGGCTGTCGAAGCCGGGCTCGTCCGCGAGCCAGGCGTCCGGCACCGCGGCCGTGACCTCGCGCAGCAGCTCCTCGGTCACCAGGGGCGCGAGCTCGGCGTCCGCCGCCCGCAGGTCGGGCGTGTACCCGCCGAGCGCGTGGCGCCGGAAGTCGTAGGCCTTCTCGGGGTCCGAGGCGTCCCAGCGGTGGTGGAAGACGAGCGCGGCGCCGTGGTCGATCAGCCACAGCCGGGGCGGCGCGATGCCGAGCGTGGGCCAGATCATCAGGTTCGAACTGTGCACCGTGCGGTCGACGTTGACCGTGAGGGCGTCCAGCCAGATCACCTTGCCCGCCTCCAGCGGGCCGACGGGGAACGACGCGGCGATCTCCGGGGTGAAGTCCCTCGCGCCCGGCAGGAAGTCCATACCGAGGTTCAGCCCGGCGCTGGAGTTCAGCAGGTCCCGGACTTCCTGGTGGGGCTCGTGCCCGGCGATCGCCGGGTCGAAGTGCGCCAGCACCAGCTCCGGGAACCGCAGTCCGAGGGCGCGCGCCAGCTCACCCACGATCACCTCGGCGACCAGCGCCTTGCGGCCCTGCGCCGAGCCCGTGAACTTCACGACGTACGTCCCCAGGTCGTCGGCCTCGACGACTCCGGGCACGGAACCGCCCGCCCGCAAGGGGTTCACGTATCGGACGGCAGTCACTTCGCGCAGCACACCGGCAACTGTAATTCAGCCGGTCACCCGGGTGATCGGATTTATTCGCGGGCCAGCGGGTTGGGCAGCGGCACGTAACGGGCGTCCGCCCCGTCCGCGCCGGTCCACCGCAGCAGGAGGTTCGTCTTGCCGGGCAGGGTGGGCGCGGCCGGCAGCTCAGCGGCCTCGGGCAGGTCATGGCGCGCCAGCTCCCGTCGCACGGCGGGCCACGGGTCGTAGTCGGGGTGCCGCTCGGCGAGCAGGGCGGCGAACTCGGCGAGGTGGTTGACCAGCAGGCAGTACACCAGGCGCTCCCACCCGGCCGCCCGGGTCACCTCGGGCACCAGCTTCACGCCCTCCGCGTCCCGGAACAGTGCCTGGACGGGCAGTCCGTCGGCGTCCACGGCGACCAGCGTGTTCTGGACATGTGCCTCCAGTACGACGCCGTACCGGGCGAAGGCCTCCAGGACCGGGGGCACGACCTGGCGCAGATATGCCTCCCACCAGGGCCCGGGGTCGGTGAGCCGGTCGAGCGGGCTGCCGTCGAAGCCCTCCACGAGGGCGGCCGCGAGCAGTGGGGTGGCGCCGGGCAGGACGTGCTCGCGCAGCCCGTCGCGGACGAGGACGGCGAGTTCCTCGAAGGCGAAGTCCGCCGTGCGGTAGCCGCGGTCGCTGAGCCAGGCGGCGGGGCCGCCGAGGGCGGCGAACGCGGAGCTGACGGCCGCGTCCGTGCGGCGCAGTCTCAGCAGGTCGTGGCGCCACAGACGGCGGATGTCGTTGGTGATGCGCACATCGAGGCTGAACTTCAGGAAGACGTCGTCGGCGGGGTCGTACAGCGTGCGGACGGCGGCGGTCGGCCAGACCCGCCGCGGGGTGCGGCCCAGCCGCAGGAGCCGGCCGTCCGCGAGGGCGCCGCGGATCTCCGGGTGGCCGGCGACCAGGTCGAGCTGCCAGGGGTGGGCGGGCAGCAGCCGGTAGCCGGCCGGGGCCGTGCCCAGGGCGTCGAGCGCCGTCGTGTCGCCCTCCTCGGCGACCGCGTCCTCGCGCACGGCGAGCAGCTCCAGCGGGAAGTCCGCGTAGGCCTCGGGCGCGTACGGGAGCCAGCCCGCGACCGGTCCGCCGCCGCGCGCCTTGGGAGCCGGGTGGTGCGGGTGCCCGGTGATCAGGGACTGCTCGGAGCGCCGGTAGAGGTCGGCGGGCGGGATCGTGCCGGCGCGGGCGGCGAGCAGCGCGGCCACCGCGTCCCGGCTGTCGGCCATCTCGGCCGGCAGTTCGGAGTTGTCCTGGCCGGTGAAACGGCGCAGCTCCTCGGCGGTGAGTTCGACCAGCTCGGTATGGGTGAGCGGGTGCCAGGCCCCGGCCGCCAGCAGCTCGGGGTGCGCGGGCCGGCGCGAACCGGTGACCCGCAGCAGCCGCCCGCCGGCCCGCAGCCGGTACACGCCCGGGACGTCCGTGGGTTCGCCGACCTCCCGCAGCAGACAATTGAGCAGCGGAGCGGCGGCATACGCGTCGGCCGCCTCGGCGGCTTCGTCCGACGGGGGCACGGGGTGGCTGGAGTCCACGCGATCCATTCGTTCCATGCGGTGCACTGTGCTCTGGTGATCAGTATGACCGTGCGTCACCAGAATGACGACGCGCCGCTGACCCGGACATCCGTCGTGGCGGGCAGCCGCGGCCCCCGTCCCCGTATGCAAGGAGCCCGACCGTGCACCCTCCCTCCAGGCCCGAGGCCGCCTTCGCCGTCGAGCTCGACGCCGTGCGCCCCGATCTGTCGGCGCCGTACGCGGCGGCGCTGCCCGGCGCCCGGGCCGCCGTCCTGTCCCGGCTGTGGCGCGCGCTGGCCCATGAGCCGCTGCCGTGGGTGGCGCGTCGGGAGCGGGGACGCGAGGGCCTCACGCTCTGGCTCGCCGACGGCCGCCGGCTGCACGGGCCGCGTGCCGACCCGTACGCCACCACCGCGTACGCGGCCGAGGTCGGGCTCGACGGGCGGCCCTGCGACGACCCGGCCGGGCTGATCACGGCGCTGGGGGTCCCGCACGGTTCCGCGTTCGCCGCCGAACTCGCCAACAGCGTCGCCTCTCTCGCCCTGTCGCGGGCCGGCCAGCCGGCCACGGACCGTGCCCCCGTGACCGGCTGGGAGTGGGAGCAGCGGGTGGTCGACGGACATCCGTACCACCCCAACTGCCGTGCGCGGCCCGGGTTCTCAGTGGCCGAGCAGCTCGCGTACGGTCCCGAGCACCGGCCCGTGGTGGAGCTCGGCTCGGCGGCCGTGGACGACTGTCTGATCACGGGTGAGTGGCCGGCGTGGCTGCGGGACGGCGGGCGCGTCCTGATCCCGGTTCATCCCTGGCAGGCGGAGCACGTGCTCGACACCCCGAGCCACAAGGGGCCCACCGCGCATCCGTTGATGTCCCTGCGCACCCTCGCCCTCCCGGAGGGTCCGCACATCAAGACCGCGCTGAGCACCCGGCTCACCTCCTCCGTGCGGGACATCTCGGTCTACTCGATCACGATGTCCGCCACCGTCTCCGCCTTCATGGAGACCGTCGCCGCGCACACGGACGGTCTGCTGGACGTCACCCGGACCCTGGGCGCGGTCTCGGCCGGCTCGCCCGACCTGGCCGCGGTGGTCCGCGAGGCACCCGAGCGGTACGCCAGGACCGGGGAGCGGGTCGTCCCGGTGGCCGCCCTCGCGACGACCGATCTCCCGCGCTCCCCCGGCTGGTTGGCCGACTTCGCCCGCCTGGCGCTCGCCGCCGGACTCCGGCTGCTCGATCTCGGCGTCGCCCTGGAGGCACACGGGCAGAACCTCCTCGTCGTGCTCTCCGCCACCGGCGCCCCGGTCCGGCTCGTCTACCGCGACCTGGCCGACATCCGGGTCAGCCCGGCGCGCCTGGCCCGCCACGGCATCGCGGTGCCGGAGCTGGCCGGACGCATGGTCACGGACGACGAGACCGCGCTGCGCCGCAAGCTCTTCGGCTCGCTCATCGGTGGCGCCCTGGGCGCGACGGCGGGTTCCTCGGCCGCACTGCGCGAGGCGCTGTCCACCGCCGTACGGGATCTGCCGCGGACCCCCGACCTCGCCGCGCTGCTCGAAGAGCCGCTCCCCACGAAGGCGTTGACGCTGATGCGGCTTTCTCCCGGGACACCCGGCGACATCTGGGCACGGCTGCCCAATCCGGTCATGGAGCCGGACGTCTCCTCCCGCTCGTTTTGAAGCGCGGCACCTTTGATCAATAGGATCCGCCGATGATCACAAGACAACGGCTGGCGGCGGGCGTCTGCGCCCTGCTCGCCGCCCTGACGGCCGGGTTCGCCCTTCCGGCCGGAGCGGTCGCCGACGAAACGGCGGAGCAGGCCGCTCCCAAGGTCGAACTCGTGCTGGACGTCAGCGGTTCGATGCGGGCCAAGGACATCGACGGCGGGTCGCGGATGGCCGCGGCCAAGCAGGCGTTCAACGAGGTACTCGACGCGACCCCCGAGGAGGTCCAGCTCGGCATCCGGACGCTCGGCGCCAACTACCGTGGCGACGACCGCCAGACGGGGTGCAAGGACACCGAACAGCTGTATCCGGTCGGGCCGTTGGACCGCACCGAGGCGAAGACGGCGGTCGCGACCCTCGCGCCGACCGGCTGGACACCGATCGGACCCGCGCTGCGCAAGGCGGCCGGCGATCTGAACGGCGGCGACGGCTCGCGACGGATCGTGCTCATCAGCGACGGCGAGGACACCTGCCAGCCGCTGGACCCCTGCGAGGTGGCCCGCGAGATCGCCGCCCAGGGCATCGGTCTCACCATCGACACCCTCGGCCTGGTGCCCGACGCCAAGACCCGGGACCAGCTCAGCTGCATCGCGGACGCGACCGGCGGCACGTACACCTCGGTCCAGCACAAGGAGGAACTCTCCGACCGTGTGGGCCAGTTGGTGGAGCGGGCCGCCGATCCGGTGGTGACGCCGGTCGCCGTGGAGGGCGCGGACGCCTGCGCGAAGGCGCCGGCCCTGAAGTCGGGTCTCTACACCGACCGCGAGGAGTTCGGACAGCACCGCTGGTACCGGGTGGACGTCGAGCCGGGCCAGGAGCTGCGCGCCTCGGTGAGCGTGGCGGCGGACCGGGCGGTGGCGCCGGACTACGGGGTGCTGCTGCGGGCGGTCACCGTGCATGGGCGGGAGATCGTCCGCGGTGAGGCGGCGGGCAACGGGCGCACCGATGTCGTGTCGACCGGGCTGCGCTATCCGAAGGCAGAGAGCGACGACGAGGACGCGGCCGCCGAGGTCGTGTGCCTGCAGGTGTCCCACTCCTTCGCCGCCGCCAGTGGTGTGAAGACCACGCCCGGCATGCCGGTGGAGCTGACGGTCGATGTCGTCGACGGTCCCGACCGGGCGGGCGACGTGGCCGCATTCGGCCTCGGGCGCGGCTGGTGGCTGCTCGGCGCCCTGGTGCTCACCGGCTTCCTCGCGGGTGTGCTGTGGGGCTGGGTGTCTCGCTGGCGGGTCGCGGTCTGGAGGACCAACTGATGCGTATCAGACGTGTATTGACCGCGGCGCTGCTGCTCGCGGGCGCCGTGGCGCCCGCCCTGCTCGGCGTCTCCGGCTCCCCGGCGGCCGCCGACTCCTCGCCCTCGGCGAGCCCGTCGGACGACGGTGACGCACCCACGGAGGCCGGTACGTCCTTCCGTACGGCGACCGAGGTCGACCTGGGGCAGCGGGCCACCGCCGGCGCGTCCACCGGCGACTACCTGTACTGGTCGTTCCCCGCGGACGCCGGACAGCGGCCGACCGTGCAGGCGACCGTCAAGCTGCCCGAGGCCACCACGCGGCAAGCTGCCGAGACCTGGCAGATCGACGTGTACGACGGGCTGCGGCGCCGGCAGGCGTGCCAGTACGGGGCGCAGACGCGGGCGGCCGCCCAGGACGCGGCCTCGGTGCAGCTGTCCTGCACGCTGCGCACGGTCCGGGCCTGGTCGGAGCCCTGGGCGAACGACCCGCTGCCGGGCACGTACTACGTCCGGCTGACCGCCGTGGGCCTCCAGGCGTCCGACCTGGGCCTGCCGTTCGACGCCGAGGTCCGGGCCGACGCCAAGGACGTCGGCGGCTCGGCGGCGGTGGACGGGGCACTGGCGCAGCCGCTGGTCCCCGGCGTCGCGACCACGTCCCAGGCGTCCGACGACTCCGGTTCGTCGACGGCCGCACTGTCCTCGATCGAGCCCGACGACGGGTGGGCCTCCGGCTGGTGGACCGACCGGTGGGTGTGGACGGCGGTAGGCGGCATCGCCGCCGCGCTCGCCGGCATCGGCGGCTACGCCCTGACCAGGGGCGCGGGCCGGCCCAGGCGGGTGCCCCCGGCGGTCTGACCCATCCGGGCGCTGTTTGCGCGGTTGCCCGCGCCTCTGTTCAGGGGCGCGGGCAACCGCGCGACTTTTGTACGACGGGGGGCCGGCGGAGTCCGCGAGGGCCTGATCTCCCGGCCGTCTCACCCCTCCCGCAGCAGCTTGGCCGGCAGACCCTCACCCACCACTGCAACGCTCCCCTCGCGCACGGCGTCCCGCAGACTCAGCACCCCCCGGCTCATGGCCTCACAGGTCCCCGTGTCCAGCGACAGCCGCGCGTCCGGCTCCTCCGGTGCGGGCCCGTCCCCGTAGACCGGCCGGTCCTCGGCGCCCGGCCAGACATGGAACGCCCCCTCGTCCAGGCGGACTTCGACGAGCCCCTCGCCCACCCCCGCCTCGCGCAGCCCCCGCAGCAGCGGCAGCGCGAACCAGTGCGCGCGTACGGCGTCCGTGGGCCGCCGCTCGCCGAGGCCGGCCGCGCCCCAGGCGCCGAGCGCCTGCAGCACGGGGAGCAACTCACGCCCGCGGCCGGTGAGTTCGTACACGTACGCGGCACCCGGCGGCGGCAGGCGCCGCCGTGTCGTCAGCCCGTCGCGCTCCATGTCCTTCAGCCGGGAGGCGAGGACGTCCGTGCTCACGCCGGGGAGGTCCGCGTGCAGATCGGTGTAGCGGCGCGGGCCGCCGAGCAGTTCGCGGACGATCAGCAGGGTCCAGCGGTCACCGACGGCGTCGAGGGCGCGGGCAGCGGAGCAGTACTGGTCGTAGCTTCGGCGAGGTGACATGCGGCGCAGTCTAGACAAGTTGTTGGACTTTCCAAGCACCTACTTGGTAAAACCAAGCAACACCACGAACCGGAGGACGCAGCGCATGGAGTTCCGCCAGTCGAGCAAGCTCAGTGAGGTCTGTTACGAGATCCGCGGCCCGGTGATCGAGCACGCCGACGCACTGGAGGCGGCGGGCCACAGCGTGCTGCGCCTCAACACCGGCAACCCCGCGCTCTTCGGCTTCGAGGCGCCGGACGAGATCCTCCAGGACATGATCCGGATGCTCCCCCGGGCGCACGGCTACACCGACTCGCGCGGCATCCTCTCCGCCCGCCGCGCCGTCGCCCAGCGCTACCAGGACCGGGGCCTGGAGGTCGGCGTCGACGACGTGTTCCTCGGCAACGGCGTCTCAGAGCTGGTCTCGATGGCGGTGCAGGCGCTCGTCGAGGACGGCGACGAAGTCCTCATCCCCGCCCCGGACTTCCCGCTGTGGACGGCCGTCACCACGCTCGCGGGCGGCAAGGCGGTGCACTACCTCTGCGACGAGCAGTCCGACTGGTACCCGGACCTCGCCGACATGGCATCGAAGATCACCGACCGGACGCGGGCCGTGGTGATCATCAACCCGAACAACCCCACCGGCGCGGTCTACCCGAAGGAGATCGTCGAGGGCATCCTCGACCTGGCCCGCCGCCACGGCCTGATGGTCTTCGCCGACGAGATCTACGACCAGATCCTGTACGACGACGAGGTCCACCACTCGGCCGCTGCGCTCGCCCCCGACCTGGTGGTCCTCACCTTCTGCGGACTGTCCAAGACCTACCGGGTCGCGGGTTTCCGCTCGGGCTGGCTGGTGGTCACCGGACCGAAGCAGCACGCGCGCAGCTATCTGGAGGGCCTGACCATGCTCGCCTCCATGCGGCTGTGCCCCAACGCACCCGCCCAGTACGCCATTCAGGCCGCGCTCGGCGGCCGCCAGTCCATCCACGAACTGACCGGACCGGGCGGCCGGCTGCGCGAACAGCGCGACCGCGCGTGGGAGAAGCTCAATGAGATCCCGGGCGTCTCGTGCGTGAAGCCGAAGGGCGCGCTGTACGCGTTCCCGCGCCTCGACCCCGAGGTGCACAGGATCCACGACGACGAGAAGTTCGTCCTGGACCTGCTGCTGCGCGAGAAGATCCAGGTCGTCCAGGGCACCGGCTTCAACTGGCCCCGCCCCGACCACTTCCGCATCCTCACGCTCCCGCACGCCGACGACCTGGACGCGGCGATCAGCCGGATCGGACGGTTCCTGAGCGGGTACCGGCAGTAGGGCCGACCGGCCGAGCCGGGGCTGCGGCCGGCGCCGGCCGGTGTCAGCGTACGGAGGAGAGGACGTACGCCGGGGACGTACGCAGGGACGGAAAGGGTTCGGCGATGGGTGACCTGCTCCTCGTACGGCACGGTGAGACCGACTGGTCGTTGTCCGGGCGGCACACGGGGTCGACCGATGTCCCGCTGACCGACAACGGCCGGGAGCAGGCGCGCCGGCTGGCTCCGCTGATCGCCAGGCACCACATCGCGGCGGCCTTCGTCAGCCCGATGCAGCGGGCGCGGGAGACGGCCCGGCTGGCCGGGGTGGGCGGAGCGCGCGTCGACGCGGACCTGTCCGAGTGGGACTACGGCGGGTACGAGGGGATCACGACCGTCGAGATCCACCGGAGCCGGCCCGACTGGTTCCTGTTCGACGACGGCGTCACGGCGGGCCCGCCCGAGCACCCCGGGGAGAGCCCGGCCGAGGTCGGCGAGCGCGCGGAACGGATGCTGGCCAAGATCGACGCCGCGCTCGCCGAGGCGGAGGGCAGCGTGGTCGTCTTCTCGCACGGGCACTTCCTGCGGGTGCTGACCGCACGGCGGCTCGGGTTGCCGGCCTCGGCCGGCGCCCTGTTCCAGCTAGCCACCGGGACGATGAGCCGGCTGAGCACGGAGCACCGCCGCCATGTGGTGGCCGGCTGGAATGTCAGACCCGACGCTTACTGTTCCCATGGGCCGCTCTCCCCGGCGGGACAGGGGCCCGAGGAGCACTGACCGACGGCGCGGCCGGCCGCCGGGACAGGTCCGGCCGGGCGGGAGGGAGCGCGCCGTGACACGACCGCCGACCGCCGCGCAGCGGCATGTCATCGAGACCGCGGATCCGGTGACCGGGCGACTGAGGGGTACGCAGGCTCAGCTCGCCGCCCTGGTGCGGCGCGGGCTCGCCTTCCGGCACCCGCGGCCGCCGCACGACCACTTCCTGACGCCGGCGGGGCATCGGGTCCGGGAGGTCCCCGAGCCGGTCGCGCCGGCCCCCGCTCCGGCTGCCGGCGACTCCGGGGTGTTCACCGCGCGGATCGGCGGCGAGGAGTCCCCGGCGAGCGGCCCGGCCCGGCTCCGCGAGGTGCACAGCGCCTGGCAGGGGCTGCTGGAGCTGCGCCGGATGACGAGTCCGGATGGCGCCACGGACCGCCCGTGCGGCTGGGAGCGTGCGCATCTGGTGCAGGCCGCCGCGCTCGCCCTGGAGGCCGCGGGCCATCGTCCCGCGAGCCAGGAGAGTGCCGGCTATCAGGTGCGGGCGACCCCGCAGCCGGAGGCCGTCGCCGTGCGTGAGCCCGATCCCGAGGAGCTGCGGGCCTGCGCGGTCACGCTGGAGAGGGCCGGCTGGCAGGTCAGCGCCCATACCGAGCCGCGTACGGGGGCGCGGTATGTGCTGGCCTCGCCGCGACGCGCGTGAGGGCGCCGGAATGGCGTGCGGTACAAGGGAGTTGGATGGACCAAGTCCTGACCGCCGTTGAAGGGGAAGTCGTGGCAGAGCCGTTTTCCGTCGCAGTGACCGTCCGCGGGTACGAGACCGATGTGCAGGGACACCTCAACCAGAGCGTGTATCTGCAGTACGCGGAGCACGCCCGCTGGTCGCTGCTGCACGCGGCCGGGATCAGCCAGGCCGAGCTGATAGGCAAGGGCGTGGGGCCGGTGACCCTGGAGACCACCATCAGCTACAGACGCGAGCTGCGGGCCGGTGACGAGGTCGAGATCACCTGCGGCTTCGACTGGGGCGCGGGCAAGAGTTTCCGCGTGCACCAGACGATCCGGAAGACCGACGGCACGGTGTCCGCCGAGATCACGGCGGTCGGCGGACTACTGGACCTCAAGGCACGCAAGCTGGTGGCCGACCCGCGCGAGTACTTCCGCGCGCTGGCCGCGGATCCTCGGCTGTTCGGCCTCTGAGGAGCGCGAGCCGGTCGCCGGCCTCGGGGAGCACGCCCCGCGCCGGCGGACCCTGCTGGTACATACACCCGCGGCGGCCGGCCCTCGCTGGTACACCCACGCCGACCGCCGGTCCGCGGCTGTTCGGACTCCGGCGGGTGGCTCCGGCGGGGCGGTGGCTCGGGCCGCCGTGGGCCGTGTGCGCGGTCTACGAGTCCACCAGCTCCGGCCGGTGCACCGCGTCATAGGCGGCGCGGGACTCGGCGATCGTCACCCGGTGCCGCTCCGCCCAGTCCGTGAGGGAGAGCAGCGTCGCGTGCAACTCGCGGGCCACCGGGGTCAGTTCGTACTCGACCTTCGGCGGGACCGTCGGGTGGACGGTCCGGGTGACCAGTCCGTCGCGCTCCAGATTGCGCAGCGTGAGGGTGAGCATGCGGCGGCTGATGCCCTCGACGCTGCGCTCCAGTTCGGTGAAGCGGATCGGGCCGTGCGCGGCGGCCACGATGATCAGGACGCTCCATTTGCCGGCGACCCTGTCAAGAACTTCACGGACGGGGCAGGCCTGCGCGTGCACGGCCTGCGAGGTAACACCGGTGTTCCCCTGGGACATCGAAGTGCCTCCTTATACCGGTCTCCATGGTCACCGACGATGTACCCCGTTACAAGTCGTGCACCTTTGGAGCTTGCGGAGGCCCTCGCCATGTCGTCCAGGATCGAACCACCCACCCGACGAACGTACTCCCGCTGGGCGTCCCTGGTCGTGCTGTGCGCGGGCACGCTGATGACGATCCTGGACGGGACCATCGTGACGGTCGCGATGCCGGCGATCCAGCGCGACCTCGGCTTCTCGGCCCCGGGTCTCGCCTGGGTCGTGAACGCCTATCTGATCCCCTTCGGCGGGCTGCTGCTGCTCGTCGGGCGGCTCGGGGACCTGGTGGGCCGCCGGCGGATGTTCGCCGCCGGGCTCGCCGTGTTCACCGCGGCGTCCGTGCTGTGCGGGGTCGCGAACAGCCAGGCGATGCTGGTGGCGGCGCGCGCGGTGCAGGGCGTCGGCGGAGCGATGACGGCGGCCGTCGTCCTCGGCATGCTGGTCGCGCTCTTCCCCGAGCCGCGCGAACTGGGCCGGGCCATCGCGGTGTTCAGCGCGGTCGGCGCGGCCGGCGGTGCGCTCGGCACCTTCCTCGGCGGGGCCCTGACGCAGGCGCTGAACTGGCACTGGATCTTCCTGATCAACCTGCCGATCGGGGTGGTCGCCTGGGTGGCCGCGCTGCGGATCCTCGCCCCGGAGCGGGGTGCCGGGCTCGGCAGGGGAGCCGACTACCCCGGCGCGGCCCTGGTCACCGGCGCGCTGATGCTGACGGTGTACACGATCGTCGGGGCCGGCGACCGGGAGCTCGGCACGACGCTCACCCTCGCTGCCGTCTCGGCCGTACTCTTCGCCGGATTCACCCTGCGCCAGGCCCGGGCCGCGCGTCCGCTGCTGCGCCTGCGGCTCTTCCGCTCCCGGGTCCTGACGGGGGCGAACGGCGTCCAGATCCTGATGATCGCGGGCATGTACGGCTTCCAGTACATCGGCGCGCTCTACATCCAACGCGTGATGGGTTACAGCGAGTTGCTGACAGGCACGGCGTTCCTGCCGGCGCCGGTCACGATCGGGGTGCTGATGCTGAGCCTGTCGGCACGGGCGATCGCCCGCTTCGGCCCGTACCGGATCCTGCTCGCCGGACTCGCCCTCATCACGGCCGGCATGGCGCTGCTGAGCCGCGCCCGGGTCGACGGCACCTACCTGGCCGACGTCCTTCCGCCGATGCTGCTGCTCGCGGCCGGGTTCGCCGCCGCGATGCCCGCGGTGACGGGGCTCGCCATGTCGGGCGCCCGCGAGGAGGACGCGGGCCTGGCCTCGGGACTCTTCAACACCACGCAGGTGGTGGGCGGTTCACTGGGTCTCGCGGTCCTCACCACCCTCGCGGCGAGCCGCACGAAGGACGTGCTCGGCGAAGGTGAGCGGCTGGTCGCGGCGACCGCGGACGGCTATCGGCTGGCGTTCACCGTCGCCACCGGGATCGCGGCGGCGGCCCTCGTACTGGCGGCGGCGATCCTCCGCCCCGGACGCGTCTCCCCCGCCGGGCAGCCGGAGGAGACGCCCCGAGCCGGGCAGGAGGAGAGGCTCACCGGGACGCCCGAGGCCGGACGGGCAGTGGAGACGCCCGGGGAGGACCGTCAGTCCTGCGCGAACGCCTCCTTGTGATCGCGGGCCCACTGCGCGAACGTGCGGGGCTCGCGGCCCAGGACCTGGTGCACGTCCTCGGTCAGCACCGCGTTCCCGCCGCCCCGTACGAACGCGGTGCCCCCGAGGACACCCTGGACGTAGACCTCGGACATGCCCGCCCGCAGGAACTGCTCGCGGGCCGCCTCCGGGGACAGCTCCACGGTGCCGACCGGGCGGCCGAGCACCTCGGCGAGGGCGGCCGCCTGGTCGACGGTGGTGAGGAGTTCGGGTCCCGTCAGCGTGTAGGTGCGGCCCGAGTGCCCCGGTGCCAGCAGGACTTCCGCGGCCACCTCGGAGACATCGCGCGGGTCGACGACGCCCTGGGTGCCGGACCCGGTCAGGTCGGACACCGGCTGACCGGCGTGGATCGCGGCCGCCCAGCTCAAGGTGTTGGAGGCGAACAGGGAGGGACGCAGGACCGTCCACTCCAACCCGCTGGCGCGGACGGCCTGTTCACCCGGCAGATGCCAGCTTCCCGAGGGCCCCACGGCGGGGTTGCCCGTGCCGATGGCGGACAGCTTCACCACCCTGCTCACGCCCGCGGCCCGCGCCGCCGTCACCAGCGCCGCGTCCGTCTGCGCGTCGTCCGGCCCGAGGACGCCCACCGCGAAGAGGGCCGTCGCCCCGGCCAGCGCCTCCGCCACGGACGCGGGCTCACCGAAGTCGCCGCGCACCACCTCCACGCCGGCGGGCGTCCGGGCCCGGGACGGATCCCGGGTCAGCGCGCGGACCTTCGCCCCGCGCGCCGAGAGCTGTCGTACGACTTCACTTCCGATGGTGCCCGTGGCACCCGTCACCAGGATCATGTCCTCACCGTGCCGGGCCGGTGCCCGCGGTCTCTAGGAAATTCCGGCACGGTTCCCGGGCCCACCAGGCCCCCGGGCGCCTCTACGGTGGTGGGGTGACGACCACGCATGACACGACCCAGGGCGCCGCGTTCCGGTCGAGGCCGGCCGCGGACGGTTTCACGGAGGAGCCGGGGGCACTGCCGGAGGCGCTGCGCCCGTGGTTCACCGGCATCGGGTTCACGTCCGTCGAGGGCGATCCGCGCCGGCTGTTCGCGCACATGCCGGACACGGCGACGAAGGTGGTGGTGCGGGTCGAGGGGGACGACCGCCGCGATGTGCTGGTCGTCGGCCCGCGCACCCGTGCCACGTATCACACGGGCAAGCGGCTGACGTCCTGCGTGGAGCTGCGCCTGGCGCCGGGCGCGTCCCGTCCGCTGCTCGGCGTACCGGCCGTCGACCTGGTCGGCCGGGTAGCGCCGCTCGGCGACTTCCCCGGCGGCGCGGCGCGTCGACTGGCGGACGATCTGCTCCCGCTGGCACCGGAGCAGATCGTCCCCCACCTCGCCGGGACGCTGCCCGACGGGCTCGCCCCGGGCGACGCCGCACGCACCGGCCTGCTGCGCGCGGCGGTCGAGGCGATGTCGACGGAAACCGGCCGTCTCCCGACGGGCGTAAGGGAGTTGGCGAGCCGTCTCGCGGTCAGCGAACGCCAGCTGCGCAACCTCTTCACGGACGGGGTCGGGGTCTCTCCCAAGCACTACGCCCGCATCGCGCGCGTACGCCATGTCCTGCATCACGCCCGGCGCGTCCCGGGCACCTCCTGGGCCCAGCTCGCCACCACGACCGGCTACTACGACCAGTCCCACATGACCGCGGACTTCCGCACCCTGATGGGCGTCCCGCCGACGTCGTTCTTCACCGGCCGTCTCCCCGCCGCACAGCCGTGCCAGGCCTATGCGTCGCGAGCGCGCATCGGCACGGGGACCTGATTGAAGCCGTAGTACACCGCGATCAAACCGTGCACGGCGAGGGTGAGCGGGGCCGAGACGAAGGCCAGCGCCACCGCCGCGGGGTACGCGAGGGAACCGAGGGCGAACCGGACGCGGGTGCGCCGGGCGCCCTCGACGTCGACGCGCGCGTCGAAGAGGTGGCCCGTGCGGGTGAGGTGCCACCACAGGGCCTGGAAGGCCAGCGCCATGGCGACCATGACGAGGCTGTAGACGGCGGCCGCCACATGGGACGCCTCGTCCTCCCGCAGGTACTCGGCGAGCATCGCCGTCGGCCACGGCACCGCGGCCACCACCATAAGGACCAGCAGGTTCAGGAACATCAGGGTGCGGTCGACGCGGGCCACATGGCGGAACACCTGGTGGTGGTTGATCCACATGATGCCGATGACGAGGAAGCTCACCACGTACGCGGCGTACGAGGGCCACTGCCCGCCCAGGGCGTGCCACAGCCCGCCGTGCTCGCCCACCTCCGGCACCTTGATCTCCAGGATCAGCAGCGTGATGGCGATGGCGAAGACACCGTCGCTGAAGGCCTCGACGCGCCCCGACTCGGTGCCCTGGTCCGGCTCCTTGGCTCCGTCCGTGGCGCCGTCCCGCTCCGGCCCCTGGCCCGGTGTACCGGTCTGTCTGGAGCCACCGCTCCGCTCCGACTCGTTCATGACGGATTCTCCCCCCTGTGGCGTGGCTGTGCGCTGAGACCGTAACTCAGCGGGTATTCCTGCACACGGCGTTCCTCCATCCGCGGAAACGGAGTCCTCATGCCGCTCGCCCGCCGCACCGTGCTCACCGCTCTCGCCGGCGCCGGACCGGCCGCCGCCTGCGCCTCGTCCACCGAAACGGGCGGTGCCTCGGCGCGGGTGCGGGGCGCGTCCACCGACGCGGCCCGTCGGCTCCTCCCCCGGCACTGGCGGCAGCTGGACTTCCGTACGACGACCGAATCCGACGTTTTCCGGGTCTCCGGGCGCGCCGGCCGCATCACCGTCACGGGTGCCACGCCGGCCGTCCAACTCACCGGTCTCAACTGGTACTTGAAGAACGTCGCGCATGCCGACCTCAACTGGGCGGGCGAGCAGCTGGACCTCCCGCGCGTGCTGCCGGCGCCGGACGGCACGGTCGTCCGGCGCGCGAACGTCCCGCACCGCTTCGCGCTCAACGACACGAACGACGGCTACACGGGCCCCTACCACGACTGGCCGTACTGGGAGCGCGAGCTCGACGTGCTCGCCCTGCACGGCTACAACGAGATCCTCGTGTACACGGGCGCCGACGCGCTCTATCACCGCCTCTTCCAGGAATTCGGTTACGCGGACGAGGAGTTGCGGAGCTGGATCCCGGGTCCGGCGCACCAGCCGTGGTGGCTGCTGCAGAACCTGTCGGCCTTCCCGCACCCCGTCTCCCGGCAGCTGCTCGACGCCCGCGCCGCCCTCGGCCGGCGGATCGCGGCCCGGGTGCGCGAGCTGGGCATGACCCCGGTGTTCCCGGGCTACTTCGGCACGGTCCCGCCGGGCTTCGCCGACCGCAATCCGGGTGCGCGGACGGTCCCGCAGGGTGACTGGATGGGCTTCGCGCGGCCCGACTGGCTGGACCCGCGCACGGACCATTTCGCCCGGGTGGCGGCCGCCTTCTACCGCGTCCAGGAGGAGCTGTTCGGCACGTCCACGCTCTACAAGATGGACCTGCTGCACGAGGGCGGCAGCCCCGGCGACGTGCCCGTCGGGGACGCGGCGCGCGGTGTCGAGAAGGCGCTGCGCGCGGCGCGCCCGGACGCCGTCTGGGTGATCCTGGGCTGGCAGCACAACCCGCCCAAGGCGATCGTCGACGCCGTGGCGAGGGACCGGATGCTCGTGGTGGACGGCCTGTCCGACCGCTTCCCGACGGTCACCGACCGGGAGTCCGACTGGGGCGGCACGCCGTACGCGTTCGGCTCCATCTGGAACTTCGGCGGTCATACGGTGCTAGGCGCCAACACCCCTGACTGGGCGGAGCTGTACGAGAAGTGGCGCACCAAGGAGGGCAGCGCCCTGCGGGGTATCGCCCTGCTTCCGGAGGCCGCCGACAACAACCCCGCCGCGTTCGCACTGTTCTCCGAACTCGCCTGGCGAGAGGGCGAGTTGGACCTCCAGAGCTGGTTCAGGCAATGGCCGCTCTCGCGGTACGGCGCCCGTGATCCGCACGCCGAGGTGGCCTGGGACATCCTGCGCCGCACCGTGTACGGCACCACGCGCGCCGACTCGTGGAGCGAGGGCGCGGACGGTCTGTTCGGGGCCCGTCCGGCACTGACGGTGAACAAGGCGGCCAAGTGGTCGCCGAAGGAACTGCGCTACGGCGCCGCGGAGTTCGAGCCCGCCCTGGGCGAGCTGCTCGCGGTGCGCGCCGGGCTGCGCGGTTCGTCGGCGTACCGGCGCGACCTGCTCGACGTGGCCCGCCAGGCGCTCGCCAACCGCAGCCGCACCCTCCTGCCGCGCATCAAGCAGGCGTACGACGCCGGTGACGCGGACCGCCTCGGCGAGCTGGCCGACGCCTGGCTGTCCCTGATGGACGCGCTGGAGGCGCTGCTGGCCACCGACTCCCGCCATCTGCTGGGCCGTTGGGTGGCGGACGCGCGGGCCTGGGGTGCGGACGCGGCGGAGCGGGACCGGCTCGCGTACGATGCGCTGTCGCTGCTGACGGTGTGGGGCACCCGGGAGGGCGCGGACGCGGGGCTGCGCGACTACGCGAACCGGGAGTGGGCGGGGCTGGTGGGCGGGCTGTACCGGCTGCGCTGGTCGACGTACTTCACGGAGCTGGGGACTGCGCTGCGGGAGGGCCGGGCGCCGCGGAAGACCGACTGGTTCGCCCTGGAGGAGCGCTGGACGAGGAACCCCGGCAGGCTCGCCACGCGGCCCGCCGGTGACACGTACCGGGCCGCTGTCCAGGTGCGGGAGCGGCTGGCGGCGATCCGGTAGCGGACGGCGGGAGGACCGCCTTTGGCGACCCGCCGGCGCGCCCGGCACCCGCAGGAACGTCTCGCCTCCCGGAGTACGACGATTCAACAGACTCCGACTTGACGGGTATACGTCACCTTCAAAGTCTGGTAGGAAACCTTCCTAACAGTTCGGGTTCGTCGTACTCCCCCTCATTGGAGGTCCCGTGCACACCCCCCACATACGCACCTCACGGCGCACGCTGCTCGCCCTCGTCGGCGCTTCCCTGGTGGCAGGCCCCGTGATCGCAACCCGGTCCGCGTCCGCCGCCGCGGTCGGCCTGGACGATCCGGCGAAGAAGGAGATCGCCATGAAGCTGGTCTCCAGCGCGGAGAACTCCTCGCTGGACTGGAAGGCGCAGTACAAGTACATCGAGGACATCGGCGACGGGCGCGGCTACACCGCCGGGATCATCGGCTTCTGTTCCGGCACCGGCGACATGCTCGACCTCGTCGAGCTCTACACCCAGCGCAAGCCCGGCAACGTGCTGGCCAAGTACCTCCCCGCGCTGCGCTCCGTGGACGGCAGCGACTCGCACCAGGGCCTGGACCCCGGCTTCCCCGGCGACTGGCGCAGGGCCGCCACGGACACCGCGTTCCAGCAGGCCCAGAACGACGAACGCGACCGCGTCTACTTCAACCCGGCGGTCCGACAGGGCAAGGCCGACGGCATCGGCGTCCTCGGCCAGTTCGCGTACTACGACGCCATCGTGATGCACGGCGACGGCGGCGACAGCACCGGCTTCAGCAGCATCCGCAGGCGCGCGCTGAACTCGGCCAAGCCGCCTGCCCAGGGCGGCACCGAGGTGACGTACCTGAACGCCTTCCTGGACGCGCGGGTCTGGGCGATGAAACAGGAGGAGGCACACTCCGACACCAGCCGCGTCGACACCGCCCAGCGCGTCTTCCTGCAGAAGCGCAATCTCAACCTCGATCCGCCGCTCGACTGGAAGGTCTACGGGGACAGCTTCCACATCGGCTGAGACGCCCCGCTCCGGACCCTCGGCGTCAACGGACCCCGCACAGCGGGGGGTTCGGGCCGAGCGGAACGGCGGAGGGCGCGGCACTCGTGGTGCCGCGCCCTCCGTATGCCCGCGGGATCTTCCGTTGTCAGCGGCCCGCCGATGGTGGCCGGCGGTCAGTGGGCCGGGACCGCCTTCGCCGCCCGGCTCCCGCCGAGTTCCTCGCCCGCCTCCATGGGATGCGTGACGTCCTCCGCGTCCTGGCCCTTGCCGAGGTGGTTGAAGACGAGGTTGAGCACCACGGCCGCCACGCAGCCGGTGGAGATCCCCGAGTCCAGAACGATCTTCGCGGTCTGGGGGAAGGCGTGGTAGAACCCCGGAGCCGTGATGGGGATGATGCCGACGGCGAGTGAGACGGCGACGATCAGGACGTTGTTGTCCCGCTCCAGGCCGGCCCGGACCAGGGTCTGGATGCCGCTGGCCGCGACCGAGCCGAAGAGGACCACTCCCGCGCCGCCGAGCACGGGACGCGGTACGACGGCGATGAGCGACGCGGCCACCGGGCACAGACCCATCAGCACCAGGAACCCGCCGCCGGTCGCCACGACGTACCGGCTGCGGATCTTCGTCATCGCGACCAGGCCGATGTTCTGCGCGAAGGCGCTGCACATGAAGCCGTTGAAGAGGGGACTGAGCGCCGAGCCGAGGGTGTCGGCGCGCAGGCCCGCCGCGATGGTCTTCTCGTCGGCCGGGCGCTCGACGATCTCGCCCAACGCCAGCATGTCCGCGGTCGATTCGGTCATCGAGACGACCATCACCACGCACAGCGAGAGGATCGCGGCGACCTGGAACTGCGGGGCGCCGAAGTGGAACGGGGCCGGGAACCCGACGATGTCCGCGTCGGCCACCGGGCCGAAGTCCGTGACGCCGAACGGGATCGCGACGAGGGTGCCGAGGACCAGGCCGAGCAGGACGGCGATCTGCTTGACGAAGCCCCGGGTGAAGCGGCGCAGCAGCAGGACCAGGACGAGGGTGGCGCCGGCGAGCCCCAGATTGGTCGTCGAACCGTAGTCGCCCGCGGCGGGATCGGGGCCCTGGGCCCAGCCGAACGCGACCGGCAGCAGTGAGATGCCGATGAGCGTGATGACCGTGCCGGTGACGACCGGCGGGAAGAAGCGGACCGCCTTGCTGAAGAAGGGCGCGGCGATGAATCCGAGGACGCCCGCGACGATGACCGCGCCGAAGATGACCGGCAGGGCGTCGCTCTTGTCCTTGGTGGAGGCGACGACCGCGGTCATCGGCGCGACACCGGCGAAGGTGACCCCGTTGACGAAGGGCAGCCGGGCGCCGATCTTCCAGAAGCCGAGGGTCTGGAGGAAGGTGGCGAGGCCTGCGGTGAACAGACAGGCGCCGGTCAGGAAGGTCAGTTCGGTGCCGGAGAGACCGACGGCCGCTCCGACGATCAGGGGCGGGGCGACGACTCCCGCGTACATGGCGGCCACATGCTGGAGGCCGCTGGTCGCCATCTTCAGGGGCGGCAGCTTTTCGTCAACCGGGTGCCTGGACTGGTCAGTCGGAAGGGAATCGGGGACTGCATCGGTGCGGGGCGCGGGCTGGGCGGCCACGGCGGCTCCTCCGGTCGGGTACACGTCTGCGTCGACGTGGGTTTCATGGAGGTGATGCGCGGTCGTGCGGGACCGGGACGATACGTCGCGGACGAGGGTTTCCGTGACGATGGCCGTCGCAAGGACCGGGGTCGTTGCGACGGAGACCGTTCCGGGGAGCACGCACGTGTGATGCGTGCTCCCCGGAGACGGCCACCGTGGACCCCGCTCGGGTCCACGGCTACCGGCTGAGGGCCGTCCCCCTCAGCCGGAGATCTGGGGCCGTACCCCTCCAAGTGCCGGACGGCACAAGGAGTTCGAGTACGGCGGTCAGGCCTGCGCGGCGATGCGCGCGAGCCGCTGTGCCTCCGCCCGCGTGGAGCGGGCGATGGCGTCCTCGTCGACGTGCAGGAGGCGGCTGTCCTCGACGACCGGCCTGCCGTTGACGAGCGAGAGTGAGACCGGCGCCGCCGCGCCGAAGACCAGCGCGGTCACCGGGTCGGCGATCGAGGCGTGGGCCAGGGTGTCGAGCTTCCACAGGACGAGGTCGGCGAGCTTGCCCGGCTCCAGGGAGCCGATCTGGGAGGCCCGGCCGAGGACCTGGGCGCCGCCGAAGGTGCCGAGGCGCAGCGCCTGGCGGGCGTTCAGGGCGGCTTCGCGATGGGCGCCGAGGCGGTTGATGAGCAGGGCGTTGCGCAGCTCGGTGTGGAGTTCGCCGGACTCGTTCGACGCGGTGCCGTCGACGCCGAGGCCGACCGGGACGCCGGCGGCGAGCATGTCGGGGACCCGTGCGATACCGGCGGCGAGCCGGGCGTTGGAGGACGGGCAGTGGGCGACGCCCGTCTTCGTACGGGCGAAGGCGGCGATGTCGGAGTCGTTCATGTGGACGCAGTGCGCCATCCACACGTCCTCGCCGAGCCAGCCGGTCGACTCGAAGTAGTCGGTCGGGCCCATGCCGAACAGCTCCTTGCAGAACTGCTCCTCCTCGACGGTCTCCGAACCGTGCGTGTGCAGCCGTACGCCCTTGCGGCGGGCCAGTTCGGCGCCCTGCCGCATGAGCTCGGTCGACACGGAGAACGGGGAGCAGGGCGCGACGGCGACCTGGGTCATCGCGTCGAAGGAGGCGTCGTGGTGCTCGTCGACGGTCGCCTCGGTGGCGGCGAGCGCGCCTTCGAGGGTCTCCACGGCGAAGTCCGGCGGCAGGCCGCCGTCCTTCTCGCTGCGGTCCATGGAGCCGCGGGCCAGGGTGAAGCGGACGCCCGTCTCGCGCGCCGCCCGGATGATGGCGCCGGACAGGTCGCCGGAGCCCTTCGGGTACACGTAGTGGTGGTCCATGGCGGTGGTGACACCGCCGCGGGCCATCATGGCGAGGGAGCCCTGCGCGGCGGAGTACGCCATCTGCTCGTCGATGCGCGCCCAGGTCGGGTACAGGGCGACGAGCCAGTTGAAGAGGTTGTGGTCCGTGGCCAGGCCGCGGGTGATCCACTGGTAGAAGTGGTGGTGGGTGTTCACCAGGCCGGGTGTCGCCAGATGCCCGGTTCCGTCGATACGACGGACCACGTTCTCCAGGTTCTCGGGGGCCTTTCCGGCACCCACCGACTCGATCTTGTTGCCGGCGACGACGATGTAACCCGAGGCGTACTCGGTGTCGCCCGCGTCCACGGTCGCGATGGCGCAGTTCTCGATGACGATGCGCTCGACTGCCACGGCGGTTCCTCGTTCTTCCCATTGGTGGACGGACCCGGGGGTCGAGCGGGGTGACGACCGGATCCGTGGTGCTGTTGTTGCGCAGATGCCCCCGCTCTCCCCTGGGACTCGACGCCGGCGCACGCGTCGGGGCTTGAGCAGCAGTACCGCCGTCGGCAGTACTACAGGTTGGTGAGGTCCACCGGGATGTGCGGCTCGCAGCCGTCGCGCAGGATGGTGGCCTCGATGAGTCCGTAGGGACGGTCGGCCGCGAAGTAGACCTCGTTGTCGTTCTTGAGGCCGAAGGGCTCCAGGTCGACGAGGAAGTGGTGCTTGTTCGGGAGGGAGAAGCGGACCTCGTCGATCTCGCTGCGGTGGTTGATGATGCGCGCGCCCATTTGGTACAGGGTCTGCTGCAGCGACAGGGAGTACGTCTCCGCGAAGGCCTGGAGCATGTGCTTCCTGACCTGCTCGTAGGACTTCTCCCAGTTGGGCATCCGCTCGTCGTCGTCGGTCCAGTTGAACCGCCAGCGCCCGGACACCTCGGTCGCCAGGATGCGGTCGTACGCCTCCTTGAGCGTCGTGTACTTGTCCTTGACGTAGCCCCAGAACTCGGAGTTCGTCGAGTTCATCACGGTCAGGTCCTTGAGGCCGGAGATGACCTCCCAGCTCTCACCGTCGTAGGTGATCTGGGTGACCCGGGTCTCCTGGCCCTTGCGGACGAAGGAGTGGTTGACCTCGTCCGAGCCGATGAACTTGGAGTTCGCGTCCGAGGTCGCGATGCGCTCCCAGGTGTACTCCTCGATGCGGATGCGCGCCGTCTTGATCGGCTCCTGCGAGGTCACGAAGTGCCGCGCGAGGTGGATGCCGAACTGCTCGGCGGACTCGATGCCGTGCTCCTTGGCGAAGGCGTACACCGTGTTCTTGGTGGTGTCCGTCGGCAGGACGTTCGCGTTGGAGCCCGAGTAGTGGACGTCGTCCATGTCGCCGCTCAGCGCGACCGAGACGTTCAGGTCCTTGATGTGGTGCGTGTCGCCGTCACGCGTGATCTTCACGACGCGGTTCTCGGCCTTGCCGTACTGGTTCTGACCCAGGATCACAGGGCGGGCGGGTCGGGACAGGTCTGTCATGTCTGCTAGCTCCCTCGGTAAACGGAGTAGCCGAACGGGTTGAGCAGCAGCGGTACGTGATAGTGCTCGCCCGGCCTGACGGCGAAGGTGATCGCCACCTCGGGGAAAAACGCACCGCTGTCCCGGTTCGCGGGGGCGTCCTGCTGCGCATCGGCTTGCTGTTCTTCTGAATGCGACTCGAAGTACTGCTCGACCGCGAAGTCGAGCCGCACGTGGGTCGTCCCCACCGGCAGGGCCGGCAGGTCCTTGCACCGGCCGTCCGCGTCGGTCGCGGAGCCGCCGAGTGCCTGCCAGTCCGCCGCACGGCCGGCGCGGGCCGCGAGCCGGATGGCGACGCCCTCGGCGGGGCGTCCGATGCTCGTGTCCAGGATGTGGGTGGACACGGAAGCGGTGGTGTCGGTGCTCATGCGCTCTCTTCCTCTACGAGGCGGGTCAACCGGATGCGGTTGATCTTGCCCAGCTCGGCGCGGACGGTCTCGCGCTCCTGCTCGGGCGAGTTGCCGATCCGCTCCTTGACCGCGTCGCGCATCTGCTCACCGGTGCGGCCGGTGGCGCAGATCAGGAAGACATGGCCGAACTTCTCCTGGTAGGCCAGGTTCAGTTCGAGCATCTCCTCCTTGAGCTCCTCGGAGGCGCCGGCCATACCGCGCTGTTCGCGCGAGGAGGTCGGGTCACCGGGCTTCGGCCGCCCGATCGGCGGGTGCCCGGCCATCGCCTCCTGAAGGTCCGCCGCGGTCAGCTCCGCCATGGCGGCGTCGCTCGCGGTGAAGAGGTCGTCGACGGTGGCGTACGGGCGCCGGGCGAGCAGCCTGCGCGCCCACGCCGAGGAGGCGCACGCCTCGTGGAGGGCGGCGAAGGCCGCGTGGTCCTCCAGGGCGTTGAACCGGGCGAGGCCGCCAGGTGTCGTACTCGAAGTCACGGGAAGCCTCCGTGGCCTTGTGCTGGACGGGCTGCGGACAGCTAACGCCCTCGGAAACACCACGTCAACACTTTGTTGAAAAATGCGGGTAACAAAAACCGTCGTCCGGGCAGTCCGGACGACGGTCGGCTCCCGGCGGCCCCGCGTCAGCCGCCCGGACCGCCTTCACGCTGGTCAGGGCGGCTTTCCCGCTCCCTCGCCAGGATTCCCCCGCGTCCGGCCGTCAGGATTCCTTCTCACGGTTCAGGTAGTTGTAGACGGTGAAGCGGCTGACGCCGAGCGCGCCCGCGACGGTCTCCACCCCGTGCCGTACCGAGAAGGCGCCGCGGGCCTCGAGTATCCGCACGACCTCCTGCTTGGTCTTGCGGTCGAGCTCCGCCAGCGGCCGGCCCTGCTTTCGTTCCAGGGCGGCCAGGATGTGGTCCAGCGAGTCGGCGAGCTGGGGCAGGCGTACGGCGACGACGTCCGTACCCTCCCAGGACAGCACGACGTCGTCGGCGCCGGCCTGGCCGGGCGCCAGCATCTCGCCGCCCATGGCGTCGATCAGCGGCTTGACCGCCGCCACGAAGGGGTCGTCCCCGATGCCGGTCACTGATCGCCCTCCTCGGCGGCACCGACGACGTTCACCTGGAGCGAGACCCGGGTCGCACCGGCGCCCAGGGCCTTGCGCAGCAGGGCGTCGACGGCGGTGAGCACCTCGTCGGCGCCGCCCTCCGCGGTGTTGCCGAACGGGCCGACGTCCACCGCGTCCAGTTCGGCCGCCTCGATGACCTCGCGGGCGACCAGGGCGTGCCGCGGCGCCTCGTCGAGGTCGAAGGGCTCGGTCGTGAACTCCACTCTCAATCGCACGCGCTCAACCTACTGGGCGACGCGCATTTTCCGGCAGCCTCCTCCGCCCCCTCTTGACAACCGGCGACACACGACGGCAATCTTCCATTAAGCAGAAAGGAACTTCCGTAATACGGAAACACAACCAACGGAAGGGAGCGCCTACCCCATGGGATTCGCAGAGCAGCGCTTCAACGTCAACCTGTCGATCCTCTTCACGGAACTCCCGCTCCTGGAGCGCCCCGCGGCCGCCGCCGCGGCGGGCTTCACCGCGGTCGAGCTGTGGTGGCCCTGGGTCGACTCCCCCACCCCCGAGCAGTCCGAGCTCGATGCCCTGAAGAAGGCCATCGAGGACGCGGGCGTCCAGCTCACGGGGCTGAACTTCTACGCGGGGCAGCTGCCCGGCCCGGACCGGGGCGCCCTGTCGGTCCCCGGCGAGGAGTCCGAGCGGTTCCGCGCCAACATCGACGTGGCGGCGGAATTCGCGCGCTCGCTCGGCTGCACGGCGCTCAACGCCCTGTACGGCAACCGCGTCGAGGGCGTGGACCCGGCCGAGCAGGACGCGCTCGCCCTGGAGAACCTGGTCCTCGCGGCCCGGGCCGCCGACCGCGTCGGCGCGATCCTCCTGATCGAGACCCTCAACAAGCCGGAGTCCCCGCGCTACCCGCTGGTGACCGCCCCGGCCGGCATCGCCGTCGTCGACAAGGTCAACGAGGCGACCGGCCTCGGCAACGCCAAGTTCCTCATGGACCTGTACCACCTGTCCATGAACGGCGAGGACCTGCCGCAGGTGATCTCCGCCTACGCGGAGAAGACCGGCCATGTGCAGATCGCCGACAACCCGGGCCGCGGCGCCCCCGGGACGGGCACCCTCCCGCTGGAGGACCTCCTCGACCAGCTGAGGAAGGCCGGCTACGAGGGCTGGGTCGGCCTGGAGTACAAGGCGGGCGACCGCCCGAGCGCCGACTCCTTCGCGTGGCTGCCCCGCGAGGCCCGCGCCGCCCGCTAGTCCCGCCGGGGCCGCGCGGGGACGACCCGCCGCCCGGCCCCGCCGCCGCGCCCGTGCGCGTCGCGCGGCATCCCACAGACGTACAGCAGCAGTTGTTTCAGAGAGGCACCCTCATGAGCAATCTCCCCAAGGTCGCATGGATCGGTCTCGGCATCATGGGCTCCCCCATGTCGGAGAACCTGATCAAGGCCGGGTACGACGTCACCGGCTTCACCCTGGAGCAGGACAAGCTGGACCGCCTGGCCGCGGCCGGCGGCAGGGCCGCGGGCTCGATCGCCGAGGCCGTGCGCGACGCCGACGTGGTGATCACCATGGTGCCCGCGTCGCCGCACGTCGAGGCCATCGCCTACGGCCCCGACGGCATCCTGGAGAACGCGGGATCCGGCGCCCTCCTGATCGACATGTCGTCGATCACCCCGCAGACCTCCGTCGACCTGGCGAAGGCCGCGCAGGAGAAGGGCATCCGCGTCCTGGACGCGCCCGTCTCCGGTGGTGAGGCCGGTGCCGTCGAGGCCGTGCTGTCCATCATGGTCGGCGGCGAGCAGGCCGACTTCGACGAGGCCAAGCCGATCTTCGACGCCCTCGGCAAGACCATCGTGCTGTGCGGTCCGCACGGCTCCGGCCAGACCGTGAAGGCCGCCAACCAGCTGATCGTCGCCGTGAACATCCAGGCGTGCGCCGAGGCCGTGGTCTTCCTGGAGAAGTCCGGCGTCGACCTGCAGGCCGCGCTCGACGTCCTCAACGGCGGGCTCGCGGGCTCCACGGTGCTGACGCGGAAGAAGGACAACTTCCTCAACCGCGACTTCAAGCCGGGCTTCCGCATCGACCTGCACCACAAGGACATGGGCATCGTCACGGACGCCGCCCGCAACGTGGGTGCCGCGCTGCCGGTCGGCGCCGTGGTCGCCCAGCTGGTCGCGTCCCTGCGCACGCAGGGCGACGGCGGCCTGGACCACTCGGCGCTGCTGCGGGCCGTGGAGCGCCTCTCCGGCGCCCAGCTCTGAGCCGGCTGCCCGACGCCCGGCCCTGAGCCGCCCCGGCCGTGGCTCAGGCCCGCTGCCGGGTCCTGAGCCCACGGCCGGCGCCAGGTCACTGACCGAGCCCACGGCCGGCGCCCTCTGCCGTGCCGGCCCGGAGCCACGCGGCCGGCGCCCTGTGCCGAGGCCGCCCGAGCCAGTCCCGAGCCACGCGGCCGGCGCCAGGCCCTGAGCGGCCCGCCCGGCACCCGGCTCCGGGCCGCCCGCTCCACCCGGACCCCCGTGGTCCGGTTCCCCACCGAGACCTCCGGGCCGCGGCGGTGCTGACAACTGTCCTGTCGCGCCCAAGCCCCGCCGCGGCCCGGATACCCACGCCTGGATTCACACCCCTCGATCCACACCGCTGGATTCCCCTGTGGGATCGCACCGGGCAGGGTTCAACAATCCGTTGAAATATGACTTCAACAAACTGTTGACGTTGTTGACCGGGCGTCCATACGCTCGCGTCACCGTCAACAGTTCCAGCAGTTCCGTACGGAAGGTCGCCACCCGAAGATGACGAAGCGCGTGCTCACGACCGAGTCCGGCGCCCCGGTCGCCGACAACCAGAACTCCGCCACCGCCGGCGTCGGTGGCCCACTCCTCCTCCAGGACCAGCACCTCCTGGAGAAGCTCGCCCGGTTCAACCGTGAGCGCATCCCGGAGCGCGTGGTGCACGCCCGCGGTTCCGGCGCGTACGGCTACTTCGAGGTGACCGACGACGTCACCGGCTTCACGCACGCCGACTTTCTGAACACCGTCGGCAAGCGCACCGAACTCTTCCTGCGCTTCTCGACGGTGGCCGACAACCTCGGCGGCGCGGACGCGGTCCGTGACCCGCGCGGCTTCGCGGTGAAGTTCTACACCGAAGAGGGCAACTACGACCTCGTCGGCAACAACACGCCGGTGTTCTTCATCAAGGACCCCATCAAGTTCCCCGACTTCATCCACTCCCAGAAGCGTGACCCGTTCACGGGCAAGCAGGAGCCGGACAACGTCTGGGACTTCTGGGCGCACGCCCCCGAGGCGACGCACCAGATCACCTGGCTGATGGGCGACCGCGGCATCCCGGCGTCCTACCGCCACATGAACGGCTACGGCTCGCACACCTACCAGTGGACGAACGCCGAGGGCGAGGCCTTCTTCGTCAAGTACCACTTCAAGACGAACCAGGGCATCCGCTCGCTCTCCACCGAGCAGGCGCAGGAGATCGCGGGCAAGGACGCCAACTCCCACCAGACGGACCTGCTCCAGGCCATCGAGCGGGGCGTCAACCCGTCCTGGACCCTGTACGTCCAGATCATGCCCGCGGCCGAGGCGGCGGACTACCGCTTCAACCCGTTCGACCTCACCAAGGTGTGGCCGCACAGCGACTACCCGCTGCAGCGCGTGGGGCGCCTGGTCCTGGACCGCAACCCCGACAACGTCTTCGCCGAGGTCGAGCAGGCCGCGTTCTCCCCGAACAACTTCGTTCCGGGTATCGGCCCCTCCCCCGACAAGATGCTCCAGGGCCGGCTGTTCGCCTACGCGGACGCGCACCGCTACCGCCTGGGCGTCAACCACACGCAGCTGGCCGTCAACGCCCCGCGGGCGACGGTCGCCGACAACTACGGCCGGGACGGCCTGATGGCGTCCAACGCGCAGGGCCGCGCCGCCAAGAACTACGAGCCCAACTCGTACGAAGGACCGGCCGAGACCGGCCGCCCGCTGTCGGCGCCGCTCGCGGTGCACGGCCACACGGGCACCCACGAGGCCCCGCTGCACACCAAGGACGACCACTTCTTCCAGGCGGGCGAGCTGTACCGGCTGATGTCCGAGGACGAGAGGTCGCGCCTGATCGCGAACATCGCCGGCGGCCTCTCACAGGTCTCCCGTGACGACGTCGTCGAGAAGAACCTCGCCCACTTCCACGCCGCCGACCCCGAGTACGGCAAGCGCGTGGAGGAGGCCGTCCTCGCCCTGCGCGAGGACTGAGCCCCAGCTCCAACCCCTGAGCTGCGCCGGGGATCTGACGGGAGGTCGGATCCCGGGCGCATGCCCGCGAAGGCTCCTGGACCCGGATGAGGGGTGGCCCGGAGCCGGAGCGGGCAGATCGCGCCGGCCGTTACGGCCGGCGCCGCGTGGGATCGCGGCGGTGTGCGAGCCAGTGCGGTGGTCAAGGTCCCGGGACGTCCTTCTCGACCTGAGGGAAGAGCGGTTCCGGTTCCATCGCACCCGCCGCGGTCCCAGCCACTCCCCCACGGGGGTGCTCCACACTCCGTCCGGCGGCGCGAACGTCCTGTCGCGCCCAGCCTCGCGCCGTCGGACGGCACCAACAGCACACTTCACCGGCAGAGAGCGCCGGGTACGGACGGTCCCGTACCCGGCGCTCTCGTCGTTGCCCGCGGCCCGGCGCCTCCCGCTGTCGTGCGGGGCTCGCGTGAGTCCGGTGGAGAGTGGCTCCGGCCGGGCCCGTCGGCGTGCGGATCCGGTCGGCGGGCGGGAGTCTGAGGGCATGGACTATCCAAGCATCGTTGTGCACGCGCCCGGCCTCGACGGCTCGCGGAGAGTCACCGTGGGGGACGAGAAGCTCGGCATCGCGTACCACCTCGACGACGTCGTCGAGTTTCTGCGGCGCGCCGGTCTCGACGCGATCGAGGTCGAGGAGAGCGACATCATCGAGTGGCAGGGCGGCGGCCCGGACGACTGGCCCGGACTGTCGCAGGATCCGGCGGAATGACGGCGGACGGTACCCCTCCGGTGCTTACGCAAGCGGGCGTACCTCGCCTACGGAACCCTCAAATCAAGCTCTGAACACCGGCGCAGGGGCTTCAACTCCCCCCGTGCGTGGGCACATCCTCGACACACGAGGCCCGCCGGCACGGGGGCGGGGGGCCTCGTTCCGGGGGAGCACCACGTCGGCGGTACGACGGTCAGGCGCATGACGTCCACCGTCGTACCGCCGACGACAGCGCGCGATCCGGGCCGGGGCCCGTGGAACCCGCGCTCCCGTTCCTGACGCATCCGGACCCGTCGGCCGGCTCAGGGCATCCGAGCCCGTCGGCCGGCTCAGGCCATCCGCACCCGTCGGCCGGCTCAGGGCATGCGAAAGGGGCGGCTCACTCCCCCCGGGGTGAGCCGCCCCTACGCGGTCGTACGACCGTCCCCGCTCTCCGAACCGGGTCAGACCTTCAGGGTCTTGATCGACGTCGGCGCGTGACCGGGCTCGGTCGCGATCTCCTCGAACTCGACGACATTGCTGATGTCGTTCGTCTTGCTCATCGCGATGTTGGTGACGCGCTCCAGGATCGCCTCGACGACGACCGGCACCTGGAACTCGGCGGCGAGCTTCTTGGCCTGCTCGAAGGCGGCGCCCAGCTCCGCCGGGTCGGTGACCCGGATCGCCTTGCAGCCGAGCCCCTCGACGACCTTGATGTGATCGACGCCGTAGACGCCCAGTTCCGGCGAGTTGATGTTCTCGAACTCCAGATTGACCTGGAAGTTGATGTCCAGACCGATCTGCGCCTGCCGGATCAGGCCCAAGTAGGCGTTGTTCACCAGGACATGGACGTACGGGATCTTGTGCTGCGCGCCGACGGCCAGTTCCTCGATCATGAACTGGAAGTCGTAGTCACCGGAGAGCGCCACGACCTGGGCCTCGGGGTCCGCCTTGGCGACGCCGAGCGCGGCCGGGACCGTCCAGCCCAGCGGGCCCGCCTGACCGCAGTTGATCCAGTGCCGCGGCCGGTAGACGTGCAGCATCTGGGCGCCCGCGATCTGCGAGAGGCCGATGGTGGTGACGTAGCGGGTCTCCGGGCCGAAGGCCTTGTTCATCTCCTCGTAGACGCGCTGCGGCTTGATGGGGATGTTGTCGAAGTGCGTACGGCGCTGGAGGGTCGCCTTCCTCTCCTGCGCGGACGCGGCCCAGTCGGAGCGGTCCGGGAGCCGGCCCGCCGCCTTCAGTTCGCGGGCCACCTCGACGAACAGCTCCAGCGCCGCCTTGGCGTCGGACGCGATGCCGAAGTCGGGGGCGAAGATCTTGCCGAGCTGGGTCGGCTCGATGTCGACGTGCACGAACTTGCGGCCGGCCGTGTAGACGTCGAGCTTGCCGGTGTGGCGGTTGGCCCAGCGGTTGCCGATGCCGAGGACGAAGTCGGACTCCAGGAAGGTCGCGTTGCCGTAGCGGTGCGAGGTCTGCAGGCCGACCATGCCGGCGTTCAGTTCGTGGTCGTCGGGCAGGATGCCCCAGCCCATGAGGGTCGGGACGACCGGCGTGCCGGTCAACTCGGCGAATTCCACCAGCAGTTCGGAGGCGTCGGCGTTGATGATGCCGCCGCCGGCGACGATCAGCGGGCGCTCGGACTCGTTGAGCAGCGTGATCGCCTTCTCGACCTGGGCGCGGGTCGCGGCGGGCTTGTAGACCCCCAGCGGCTCGTACGTCTCCGGGTCGAACTCGATCTCCGTGAGCTGGACGTCGATGGGCAGGTCGATGAGGACCGGGCCCGGACGGCCGGAGCGCATCAGGTGGAAGGCCTGCTGGAAGACGCCGGGGACCTGGGCGGCCTCCAGCACCGTGACGGCCATCTTCGTCACCGGCTTGGCGATCGAGGCGATGTCGACGGCCTGGAAGTCCTCCTTGTGGATCACGGCGGTCGGCGCCTGGCCCGTGATGCACAGGATCGGGATCGAGTCGCCCTGCGCGGAGTAGAGACCGGTGATCATGTCGGTGCCGGCCGGTCCCGATGTACCGATGCAGACGCCGATGTTGCCCGGGTGGGTCCGGGTGTAGCCCTCCGCCATGTGCGAGGCGCCCTCGACGTGGCGGGCGAGGGTGTGGCTGATCCCGCCGGCGGCCTTGAGGGCCGCGTAGAAGGGGTTGATCGCCGCGCCCGGGACACCGAACGCGTCGCTGACGCCCTCGCGCTTGAGGATCTCGACTGCCGCACGGGCAGCGGTCATACGAGCCATTGAGTACTCCTGCTTCGGCTGTCGGATTCGCGCTCCCGTCGCGCCCCTCGGAGAGCCATGTGATTCCGTGTGTTGACCCGCATCACGATTTCCGTATTGCGGAAACTAACTTCTACGATCTGGAATCAATGTAGGTGGCGGTACGAGGGGCCGTCAAGAGCGGGGAAAGCGGGCGCCGACAGCCGAGGGGAGTCGTTCCGTTCCCTCTTTCGTGGCGGACGTCCGCAGGGGTGAGCGTCGCCTGCGCCCTCCTTCCTGGCCGGCGTCCGCAGGGGTGAGTGCCGCCGTGCGCCCTCTTTTCATGGCGGAATCCGAGCGCGGCCGTCGGGCCGTTCGGCTGCCGGGTGGGCGGCGACTGGAGGACGATGGGAGCGCTGTCCCCGACACGACGTCTGTCCTGGAGTGGGCCCATGGCCGAGAGCGTGCCGGTGCGGTGCCCGGCCTGCCGCCGCGAGCACTTCTATGCCGCGCCGGCCTATCCCTGCGCGTGCGGCGCGCCCGTCTCGCCGCCCCTCGACCACCGCACCGCGCCGCTCGCCGTCACCCACCGCACCTGGGACGAGGACTGGGTCAGGGTCCGCTGCACCGCCTGCGGCCGCACGGACCAGTGGCCCCATCCCGAGCTCGGGTGCGCCTGCGGCGCGGTGCTGCGGATCGCGGTGGCCGGGGCGCCGCTGCCGCCTCCGGCGCGCGGCGGCCCGCTCGACGCGACCGACACCCACGCGCCCGCCGAATCCGACGTCCCCGCTTCCGCCGGCCCCGATTCAGCTCCCGGCCGGGAGGCGGCTCCGAGCCCCGCACGGGAGAAGCAGGACCACGCCGGCCCCGCCGCCGCCCCGGCCTCCGGAGCGGCGGGCGACAGGGGCACGTACACCGACAGCAGCGCGGGCGCCGACAGCCGTACGGGGACGGGCGCCACCGGCGGCTCGGCCTCCCGAAGCGGCACAGACGGCAGCGCAAGCCCCGGCACCTCGGCCGCCCAGGTCGGCACAGACAGCAGCCCGAGCCCCGGCGCCTCGGCGGCCGAGGTCGGCACAGAAGGCAGCACAAACACCGGCGTCGAGCCGGGCAGCCGCACCGCCCCCGGGCGGTCGACGTCTCCGGCGCCCCCTCCCGTGCCCCTCGTCCACCCCCGCCGCACACCGGCCCCCCGTGCCGCGTTCCAGCCCGTCGCCATCCGGACCGCCCGGGACGCGGTGACCGTGACCGCCCTCTATCTGCGCTGGCTCGGGTACCGGGACATCCGGCGGGCGGATCAGCGGCCGCCGTCGGGGATCGGGCTCGCGGCCCGGGGCGTCCTGGCGCAGGTGGACCCGACCGTGCGCCCGGCCTCGCTGCGGGACGTGGAGTGCCTGTGGCTGACCGCGATGGCGGAGTCCGCGGGTTGCGTCTACTTCTCGCTCGCCGGCTACGCGGACGACGCCCGCTCCCGCGCCGACGACCTGGGCGTCCCCCTCTTCGTCCTCGACCTCACGGGCACACCCCAGCCGGTCAACAGCCCGGCCGACGACCTCGTCGCCACGGGAGCCTGACGGCCGGCGGCAGCGCCCCACGGCACACGACGGCGTACGACGGCGCCGGGCATCCCCGGGGCGCCCTACTCCCCGTACCCCTCGCGCAGCTCGATCTTCCGTACCTTGCCGGACACCGTCATCGGGAAGGACTCCAGGATCCGCAGCCGGCTCGGGATCTTGTAGTGCGCCAACTGCCCCTCGCAGAAGGCCCGCAGCTCCTCCAGCGTGAGCGGGTCCGCGGGGTCCCGGGGGATGACACAGGCGAGCACCTCCTCGCCGTACCGCTCGTGCGGCACTCCGACCACCTGTACGTCGGCGATCTTCGGATGCGCGTACAGGAACTCCTCGATCTCCCGCGGGTAGATGTTCTCGCCGCCACGGATGATCATGTCCTTGATCCGGCCCACGATCTCGACGTAGCCGTCGTCACGCATGACCGCGAGGTCGCCCGTGTGCATCCAGCGTCCCGCGTCGACGGCCTCCGCGGTCCGCTCGGGCTCGTCCCAGTAGCCGAGCATGACGCTGTAGCCGCGGGTGCAGAGCTCGCCGGCCGATCCGCGGGGCAGCGTCACTCCGGTCGCCGGATCGACGATCTTCACCTCGATGTGCGGCAGGACCCGGCCGACCGTGCCCGTGCGGTGCTCCAGGTCGTCGTCCCGGCGCGTCTGCAGGGACACCGGTGAGGTCTCCGTCATGCCGTAGCAGATGGACACCTCCTCCATGTGCATCTCGGCGACGACCCGCTTCATCACCTCGACCGGGCAGGGCGAGCCCGCCATGATCCCGGTGCGCAGCGACGACAGGTCGTACGACGCGAAGTCCGGCAGGTTCAACTCCGCGATGAACATGGTCGGGACGCCGTACAGCGAGGTGCAGCGCTCGTCCTGGACCGCGCGCAGGGTCGCCGCCGGGTCGAAGGACGGCGCGGGGATGACCATGCAGGCGCCGTGCGAGGTCGCGGCGAGGTTGCCCATGACCATGCCGAAGCAGTGGTAGAAGGGCACCGGGATGCAGATGCGGTCCTGCTCGCTGTAGGCGATCAACTCCCCAACGAAATAGCCGTTGTTGAGGATGTTGTGGTGGGAGAGGGTGGCTCCCTTGGGGAAGCCCGTGGTGCCCGAGGTGTACTGGATGTTGATCGGGTCGTCGCAGGACAGCTCGCTCCTGCGGCTGCGGGACTCCTCGTGCCGATCGGGAGTCCCGCGCCGGATCAGCGCTTCCCAGCTCGGGTCCCCGATGTACACGGTCTCGCGCAACTGCGGGCATTTTCCGCGCACTTGCTCGACCATCGCCCGGTAGTCGCTGGTCTTGTGGCTGAGCGAGGCGAAGAGCAGCGAGATGCCGGCCTGCCCGAGGACGTACTCGACCTCGTGGGTGCGGTAGGCCGGATTGATGTTCACCATGACCGCGCCGATGCGGGCGGTCGCGTACTGCACGAGGACCCACTCGGGGCAGTTGACGGCCCAGATGCCCACCCGGTCGCCCTTGGCGATGCCACTGGCGAGCAGCGCGTACGCCAACTGGTCCACATCGGCGGAGAATTGGGTGTACGTCCAGCGCCGCCCGGTCGGCACGTCGACGAGCGCCTCACGCTCCGGCCAGGCCGCCACCGCCCGGTCCAGACTGGCTCCGATCGTGTCCCCGAGGAGGGCCGTCCCGCTCGTGCCGTGCGCGTACGACAGTTCCGTCACCGGAAGTCCTCCTCGCGGTACTCCGCGTCCGAGCCCGCGGCTGTGGCCTCGCGCAGTTCGATCCGGCGGATCTTGCCGGAGACGGTCTTGGGCAGCGCGCCGAACTCCAGGCGGCGGATGCGCTTGTACGGCGCGAGGACCGAGCGCGCGTGCTCGAAGAGGACCTTCGCGGTGTCCGGGCCCGGCTGCCAGCCCTCCGCCAGCACGATGTACGCCTTCGGGACCGCGAGCCGCAGTGCGTCCGGGGCGGGCACGACCGCCGCCTCCGCCACCGCCTCGTGCTCCAGCAGCGCGCTCTCCAGCTCGAAGGGCGAGATCTTGTAGTCACTGGCCTTGAACACGTCGTCCGCGCGGCCCACGTAGGTGATGTAGCCGTCGGTGTCGCGGGAGCCGATGTCGCCGGTGCGGTAGTAGCCGCCGGCCATCGCCTCGGCGGTGCGGTCGGCGGCACCGTGGTAGCCGGTCATCAGGCCCACCGGACGGTTGGCGAGGTCCAGCGCGATCTCGCCCTCCGTGACGCCGGGTGCGCCCGACACCGGGTCGAGCAGCTCGACCCGGAAGCCGGGGCTGGGGCGGCCCATCGAGCCGGTCTTCAGCTCCTGGCCGGGGCTGTTGGAGACCTGGACCGCCGTCTCGGTCTGCCCGAAGCCGTCCCGGACGGTGACGCCCCAGGCGCGCCGCACCTGTTCGATGACCTCGGGGTTGAGCGGCTCGCCGGCGGCCACGGCCTCGCGCGGCGGGGTGCGCAGCCGGCTCAGGTCGGCCTGGATGAGCATCCGCCACACGGTGGGCGGGGCGCAGAAGGTGGTGACCCCGGCCCGGTCCATCTCGTCCATCAGCCGGGTCGCGTCGAAGCGCGTGTAGTTGTGCAGGAAGACGGTCGCCTCCGCGTTCCAGGGCGCGAAGAGGTTCGACCAGGCGTGCTTGGCCCAGCCGGGCGAGGAGATGTTCAGATGCACGTCACCGGGCTTGAGCCCGATCCAGTACATCGTCGCGAGGTGTCCGATCGGGTACGACGCGTGGGTGTGCTCGACCAGCTTGGGGCGGGCGGTGGTGCCGGAGGTGAAGTAGAGCATCAGCGGATCGTCCGGATGGGTGGGTCCGTCGGGCTCGAAGGTGACGGAGGCGTCGTCCACTCCCGCGTACGAACGCCATCCCCCGCTCTCGTACGACGCCCGGTCCCCGGGTGGGCCGCCGACGGCGATCCGGGTGTAGCGGCCGGGCACGTCCGCGAACTTGCCGGTGTCCTCGGCGCGGACGATCACATGCCGGATCCGGCCGCGGTCGACGCGGTCGCGCAGGTCGGCCGGTCCGAGCAGCGGGGTGGCGGGGACGACGACGGCGCGCAGCTTCATCGCGGCGAGGGCGGTCTCCCACAACTCGGCCTGGTTGCCGAGCATGACGAGGATGCGGTCCTCGGCGCGGACGCCCTGGGCCCGCAGCCAGTTGGCGGCGCGGTGGGACCTCTCGGACATCTCGGCGAAGGAGAGCCGGGTCCGCTCGCCGTTCTCCTCGACGATGTGCAGCGCCGTCCGGTCGTTCCCCTCTGCGATGACGTCGAACCAGTCGAGCGCCCAGTTGAAGTACGCGGGGCGGGGCCAGTCGAATCCCTCATAGGCGGTCGCGTAGTCCTCGCGGTGCGCCAGCAGGAAGTCCCGCGCGGTCCGGAATTCGTCCGTCGCGCTCGTCTTCGCCGTCATGTGTACTCCTCGTTGCCGGACAGCCACCTACCATCGTGTAATCCGTGATGCAGGTCTCACCACCCCCGAACGGGGGGTGCGCCGCGATGAAGGGGCGAGCAGGTGGCAGCTGACGCAGCCGAGGTGGTCGAGATGCGTGGTGCGCTGCTGCGGCTGCGGCGTACGACGGGGCTGCCGGTGGCCTTCGGCGGACTGGTCGAGCCGGGGCGCGGACAGGTACGCATCAGCGAACTCAGCGGCACGGCGACGGCCGCGCTCAGCGCCCTCGCGGTGTCGTCGGGCAACGGCCTGGGCGGCAAGGCGGTGGCGCTCGCCCGCCCGTGCGCCGTGACGGACTACTCCTCCTCGCGGCAGATCAGCCACGAGTACGACGTCGCGGTCGCCACGGAGGGGCTGTGCTCCGTCCTCGCGGTGCCCGTGGTCGTACGGCGCCGGGTGCGCGCCGTCCTGTACGGCGCCCTGCGGACGGCCCAGCCGCTGGGCGACCGCACGCTGACCGCGGCCGTTCAGGCGGCGCGGGACGTGGAGCAGGCGCTGGTCGTACGGGACGAGGCACGGACTCTGCTGGCCGCCACGCGCGCGCCCGCCACGGCGTCCCCGGCCGCGTGGGAGGAAGTGCGGGAGGCGCACGGCGTGCTGCGCGCGCTGGCCCCGCGCATCGTGGATCCGGCGCTGCGGGCGGAACTCCTGGAGGCCTGCGGGCGTCTGGCCGGCGCGGCGGGACAGGAGCCCGCCGCCCGTGACGTCGGGCTGTCGCCCCGCGAGGTGGATGTGCTCACCTGTGTCGCCGCGGGCGCCACCAACGCGGCCGCGGCCGAGCGGCTGGGGCTGCGTCCGGAGACGGTGAAGGGTTATCTCCGCTCGGCCATGCGGAAGCTGGGTGCGCACACCCGGCTGGAAGCGGTGGTGGCCGCCCGGCGGGCCGCTCTGCTGCCGTAACCCGTGGGGCACCGGCGGCGATGTGTTCAGGCCGCGTCCCGTGGTGACGCCGGTCCGGGTTGCCGCCGTAGCCGGATCTCGTCGGCCGCCCTTCGTTCCGGCCGAGTCGTTTTGGCCGCCCTTCGTTCCGGCCGAGTCGTTACGGCCGCCCTTCGTTCCGGCCGGGTCCTTTCGGCCGACCTTCGTAGGGGCTGTGGCTCCTGGAGTGCGGGGCCGGGATGCCCCCATCGGGCCGTTCTCCGCCGATCCAGGGGGGTTTGGCGGTCCGCGGGACCTTATCGACCGTTCCGGGGGCCCGGAATCGACCCCTTCGACGGAGCCATGAGAGATCACCCATTCATTGACAGTCTCAGTGAATTGCCTTATGCCTCAACCTTGTTATTTCCCTCACCTCTCCGACCGTCCGAATTTCAAGGTTTCGTTGCCTAATATTGGCCCGAACACGACACACGAGGGGAGCGGTGACCGTGACAGGGGACTTCAAGGAGCCTGCGAGACCCCGCCCCGACCTGGTCATCGGCCGGGAGGAACTGGTCGCGGGCGCCCGCGAGCAGCTCTCCCGCGGGGGCAGTGTGCTGATCCACGGCCCGGCGGGAATTGGGAAATCGACCGTACTGCGGGCCCTGGCCGCGGAATACGGCGAAGCGGCGCGGACCGTCCTGCGCTGTTCCGCCACCGAGTCGGAATCCCATCTCCCCTTCCTCGCCCTGGCCGACCTCCTCGGCCTCGTCCTCGACGAGGTGTCCCAGGCGCTGCCCGCACCGCAGCGCACCGCCCTGGAGTCCGCTCTCACCGGCCGCGGTGAGTCCACCCTCCAGCGTGACGGACTCGCCCTGCGGCTCGCGGTGCTGTCCGTGCTGCGGGCCCTGGCCTCCCGCGGGCCGGTCCTGATCGTCGCCGACGACCTCCAGTGGCTGGACTCGGCCAGCACCGAGCTGCTCGGCTTCGCCGCCCGCCGGCTCGGCGGCATACCGGTGCAGATGCTGTGCGCGGCACGCACCGAGACGGAACCGGAGGCCCAGCAGCACGACCGGCATCTACGCGCGTCCCCTCCGGAAACCCTCGCCGTGCGCGTCAATCCGCTCTCCCGCGCCCAGGTCGCCGAGCTGCTCGGCCGGCGCGGCTACACGGGCCTGCCGCGGTCGACCGTGCGGGACATCCACCGCACCAGCGGCGGCAATCCGCTCTTCGCGCTGGAGCTGGGCCGGGCCCTGGCCGAGAGCCCGACCGCGCCGCGCCCCGGCGAACCGCTGCCGGTCCCGACCTCGCTGCGGGCCCTGGTGCTGAATCGTCTCGGCATGCTCTCGCCCGAGGCGCGCCGCACCCTCCTCGTGGCGAGCGCGGGCGCCCGCCCCACCCAGGCGCTGTTGCTCGCCGCGGGGCGCGCGAACGCCGAGACGGAGACCGCCTCGGCCGCCGCGCTCGGGTTGCTGGCCCCCGAACGGGAGGGGCCGGTCGTACGGTTCGCGCATCCGCTCATCTCGGCGGCCGTGTACGCGGAGGCGACCGCGCAGGAGCGGCGCAGCGCCCATGCCGCGCTGTCCACGGCCGCCTCCGACCCCATCGAGCGGGCCCGCCATCTCGCCCTGGCCGCCACGGGGGCCGATCCCCGGGTCGCCGCCCGGCTCGCGGAGGCCGCGACCGCGGCCCGGGACCGGGGCGCGCCGTCGGTCGCCGCGGGGCTGGGGCTGCTGGCCGCCCGGCACACCCCCGTGGACGGCGCGCCAGGACCGGACGAGCGGCGGTTGCAGGCCGCGGAGGACGCGCTGACCGCCGGGGAGACGGACCTGGCGCGGGACATCGCCCGCGATGTGCTGTCCCGCGCCAACGGGCCCGCCAACCGGGTACGCGCCTGGATGGTCGTGATCGACGCGGCCGGGCAGGCCATGGCCGAGGTCGACGCGGTCTTCCCGCAGGCCCTCGCGGACGCGGGCGACGACCCCGGACTGCTCGCGCTCGTGCGCTACCAACTGGCGTGGCGCGCTCTGCTCGTCGAGGGCGAGATGACCAAGGGCCGTGAGGAGGCGGCGCGGGCGGCGGAGCTGGCCGAGCGGGCCGGGGACCGGCGCACCGAACTGCTCGCGCTCGCCTTCCGCGCCCAGATGGAGACCCTGATGGGGCACGCGGACGCGCCCGCGACCATCCAGCGGGCCATGCGGGAGCCGCAGGACCCGCGGGTGGCGTGCGACCACAACGGCGCCGGCGCGGCCCGCTTCCGCTGGCTGATCATGGGCGACCAGCTCGCCGAGGCGCGCACGACGATCACCGCCCTGTTGCGTGAGGTGCGCCGGCGCGGGATGGTCGAGAGCGAGGTGCACTTCCTGCGGGGGCTCGCCGAGACGGAGCTGCGGGCCGGGCACTGCGGCCGCGCCCTCGACCTGGCCCGGGAGAGCCTGCGGCTGGCCCGGGACACCGGCATCGGGGAGGCCGCCACCGCCATGTTCACCTCGCTCGCGGAGGCCGCGGGCGGCGACGCCGGCCGGGCGCTGGCGCTGGCCCGGGAGGCGGTGGAGCGCGCCGAGGACGACGGGGACCTGATCTATCTGTCGCGTGCGCTGGGCGCCCTCGGGCACGCCCACCTGGTGGCGGGGGACGCGCCGGCCGCCGTCCAGGCGCTGCGCCGGGTCAGGGAGTTGGAGGAGGGGCTCGGGGTCACGGATCCCGCGCGGGGCCGCTGGCACGGCGATCTCGCGGAGGCGCTGGTCCGGATCGGTGAGCCGGCGGAGGCGCAGGACGTCATCGACACCACACGTGCGCGTGCGCTCCGGCTCGGGCGCGAGAGCGTGCTCGCCGTGCTCGACCGCGCCGAGGCCCTGGCCCGCGCCGCCCGCGGCGAACTGGGCGCCGCCGCACGGCAGTTGACGTCGGCTCAGGACCGGCTGGCCAAGCTGGGCTACGGGCTGGAGGAGGCGCGGGCGGCGTACGCGCTGGCGGGACTGCGCACCCACCGGCCGGGCCCGGCCTCGTACGACGAGGCCGCGCGGCTGTTCCGGCGCTGCCGCGCCCTGCCGTGGCTGCGCCAGGTCGAGACGGCCGCGACGGTGAACCCGGCACCGGTCATCGCCCCCGCCGCGCTGGACACCCTCGCCGCGACGGAACGTCAGGTCGCGGCGCTGGTGATGGAGGGCGCCACCAACCGCGAGATCGCCGCCCGTCTGTTCATCAGCGTCAAAACCGTCGAGGCCACGCTCACCCGCGTCTACCGGAAGCTGGGGATACGGTCGCGGGTCGACATCGTGCGACTGGCGGCGGGGGGCCGCGCGGGCTGACGCGGGGGCTGGCGCGGGGGCCGGCTCCCGGGCATCGCGTGCCTGGATCGGCGCGGGCTGACGCCTGGGCGCCGGCGGGCACGGCGTGCCGGGATCGGCGCGGGCCGACGCGTGGGCGCCCCGTTGTGCCGGGGCACCCGTGGGCTGACGCCTGTCCACGCGCGCGCCCGGATCACCGCGGACCGACGCGAGAACACCCACGCGCCCGGATCACCGCGGACTGACCCGAGAACACCCACGTACCCGGATCACCGCGGACCGACCCGAGAACACCCACGCGCCCGGATCACCGCGGACCGACGCGAGGACACCCACGCGCCCGGATCACCGCGGACCGAATCGCGTTCCGCCGTCGCACGGCCGAACGCGCGGACCGAAGCGCGGACCGAACGAGTGAACCCTCCCGGAGGTTTGCGCGGCGCGACCGAGGGTTTTCCCTCCCCAACTCGCCTAGGGGGTTCCCTCATTGGGTGGTGGGTGTGCCGGCTTCTAGCGTGAAGGTGTGCCGCTCGCCCGGGCACTGGGTGCCGGCCCGCCGGTCCCCGTGCAGCACCCCCCACCCGCGCGTCCCCCCACCGGCAACCTCTGAGGAGACCCATGTTCGGGCTCAACCGCGCCAAGAAGACCGCCGCCGTCTGCGCGGCGACCGCCGCTGCCGCCGCGACCGTGCTGCTGGGCGCCCCGGGTGCCGTCGCCGCGCCCCAGCCGATCGTCGGGGGCTCGACGACCACGACGACCGCGTACCCGTTCATGATGCAGATCACCGACGCCTCCGGAAGCCAGTTCTGCGGCGGCACCCTCGTCGCGGCCAAGAAGGTCGTCACCGCCGCCCACTGCATGGTCGGGGAGACCACGAGCAGCGTCCGCGTCGTCGGCGGCCGCACCTACCTGAACGGCACGAACGGCACCGTCAGCAAGGTCAGCAAGATCTGGGTCAACCCCGACTACACGGATGCCACCAACGGCGACGACGTGGCCGTCCTGACCCTGTCGACGGCGATGTCGTACACCCCGGCGTCGTACGTCTCCTCCTCCCAGACGAGCGTGTACGCGACCGGCGCCACCGCCCGCATCGTCGGCTGGGGCACCACCTCCGAGAGCGGCAGCTCGTCCAACCAGCTGCGGACAGCGACCGTCCCGATCGTGTCCAACTCCAGCTGCGCGAGCTCGTACGGCTCCGACTTCGTGGCCTCCGACATGGTCTGCGCCGGGTACACGGCAGGCGGCGTCGACACCTGCCAGGGTGACAGTGGCGGCCCGCTGCTCATCGGCGGAGTGCTGGCCGGCATCACCTCCTGGGGCGAGGGCTGCGCCGAGGCCGGCTACCCGGGCGTGTACACCCGGCTCACCACCTTCTCCAGTCTGGTGACGACACAGGTCAACTCGTAATCACCCAAGAACTCCTGAGTACCCCTCAGGTGCAAGCCGGGGAGCGTCGCGAGCCTCCACGAGCGGCCCGCGCCGCTCCCCTTCCAGCCCGGTGACGAACCGCGGCCCGGTCCCCGGGCCGCGGTTCCTCCCTGTCCGGGACGGTGGGCCGCGGCCGGTGTCACCTGTTTGAATGGGCCGCGGTGGGAGGTGATGGGCATGGTGTCCACGGACCGGTTCCTGGCCTTTGCCGCGATGTCGCTGCTCGTGATCGTGATCCCGGGCCCGAGCGTGCTGTTCGTCATCGGCCGGGCACTCGCGCACGGCCGGCGCACCGCCGTGGCGACGGCGCTGGGCAATGTCATCGGCTCCTATCTGCTGGTCGTGGCGGTCGCGTTCGGGATCGGCTCACTCGTCGAACGGTCCGTGACCGTCTATCTGGCGGTGAAGCTGGCCGGCGCCGCGTATCTGGTCTTCCTCGGCGTGCAGGCGTTCCGCCATCGCAAGGAGATGCGGGCCGCAGCGATCGGGACCGGGGCGCAGGCACCGGCCCGCGGTGACGCCCGCACGGTCCTCGACGGCGCCCTGGTCGGCGTCACCAACCCCAAGGGCGTCGTCTTCTTCGCGGCCGTACTGCCCCAGTTCGTCGACCATTCGGCGGGGCAACTCCCCTTCCAAATGCTCCTGTTGGGGCTGATCCCGATCTCCATCGGTCTCGTCACGGACACCCTGTGGGGGCTCACCGCCTCCGCGGCCCGCGGCTGGTTCGCCCGCTCGGACCGCCGGCTGTCGCTCATCGGCGGCGCGGGCGGGTTCACGATGATCGGCCTCGGCCTTACGGTCGCGGTCACGGGCCGGGCGGACTGAGGGACCGGGGCCTTCCCGTATGGGCGGCGCCGCGCCGCTAGTCGATGACCGCCCCGAAGCGGATGTCGTACGACGTCCCGCCGGACAGCACCGAGAGCATCCCTTCGGCCTCCTGGACGACGCCTCGGTCACCGTCGAGTCCGCCTTCTTCGCCGGTCTTCGTCATCGCCGGGTCCGTCGCCGTCGTCATGTCCGCAGGCTGGTCGGGCTTGCGGACAGTTACTGTCCGCAAGCCACAGTCCACGCGCACCCGTACCGTGCAGGACCTGGGCACTCGCACCGACATCATTTGACCCGTATATCCTGCTCCGTGATCAGACAGACGCACGGTGGAGGACGGGAGGCAGCCGATGTCCGAGCGCCGCGCCCGCCCGGCCGCGAAGAATGGCAGGAAGTCGGCCTGGCGCCGTGCGCTGACTCCCCCGTCCACCCCGTCCGCACCGTCCCGGACACCGCAGCCGGAGCCGCCGGCGAGTGACCCGGCCGAGGTCGACAGCGTCGTACAGGCCGCCCTGTACCGCGACGGCGTACGCGTCTCGACCCCGGCCTCGCTCGCGGAGACGTTCCGCGAGCTGCGCGAACAGCCCGACGGCATGGCGTGGATCGGTCTGGCTCGCCCCACGGAGGCCGAACTCCTTTCCCTGGCAGCAGAGTTCGACCTGCACCCGCTCGCCGTCGAGGACGCGATGGAGGCGCACCAGCGCCCGAAGCTGGAGCGCTACGGCGAGACGCTGTTCGTCGTGCTGCGGGCCGCCCGCTATCTGGACGCGTCCGAGGAGGTCGACTTCGGTGAGCTGCACGTCTTCGTGGGCCCCGACTTCGTCATCACGGTCCGCCACGGCGCGGCGCCGGACCTCTCGGCGGTGCGCCGCCGCATGGAGGACAGCCCTGAGCTGCTGAAGCTCGGCGCGGAGGCCGTCCTCTACGCCATCCTCGACTCCGTCGTCGACGGCTACCTCCCGGTCGTCACCGGCGTGCAGAACGACATCGACGAGATCGAGACCGAGGTCTTCCGCGGCGACCCCGAGGTCTCCCGCCGCATCTACGAACTCTCCCGGGAAATGGTGGAGTTCCAGCGCGCCACCCGCCCCCTGGTCGGCATGCTGCACGGACTGATGGCCGGCTTCGCCAAGTACGGCACCGACGAGGAGCTCCAGCGCTACCTCCGCGACGTCGCCGACCACGTCACCCACACCAGCGAGCGCGTCGACGGTTTCCGCCAGGCCCTCGCCGACATCCTCACCGTGAACGCGACCCTGGTCACCCAGCAGCAGAACGCCGAAATGCGCGCGTTGGCCGAGGCGGGCTTCGAACAGAACGAGGAGATCAAGAAGATCTCGTCCTGGGCGGCCATCCTCTTCGCCCCGACCCTGGTCGGCACCATCTACGGCATGAACTTCGACCACATGCCGGAGCTGCACTGGCTCCTCGGCTATCCCTTCGCGATCGTCCTGATGGCGGTCGTCTGCACCAGCCTGTACGTCATCTTCAAGCGCCGCGACTGGCTCTGAGCAAACCAGGCGCGGCGCCGTGGATGGATCGTCGTCGCGTGCCGGCCGGCTCAGCCGCCGACGTGGATGCCCGGGCGGCGCTCGGGGTCGGGTTCGTTGCTGCGGATGATTTCGCGGGTGACCGGAGCGGTGTCGCCGCGGCCCAGGAGGAAGTAGCGGAACATGTGCCGCAAGGGACTGCCCTCGGCCCACGCGAAGTAGCAGTGCGGCTGCACACCCGTGGCGTTGCGCAGGGCGAGCAGGATCGCGGCGATCGCGTTCGGAGCGGCGGGGGCCTCGGCGCGCAGGATCCGGTAGCCGTCCACCTCTACGCCCCGTACGGAGAGGGTCTCGCTGAAGTCGGACGGATCGACCACGTCGATTTCCAGGAACAGCACGTCGGCCGGGCCGGGCACCGGGTTGGTGCCGCGCTGTTCCCGCTCCTTGTGGGCGTACTCGGCGCTGTCGCCGGCCTGTCGCCGGTTGGCGATGATGTTGATGGCGTTGTCGTGCTCGAGGGTGTCCGTGATGAACCGGCGGGCTTCGTCGTCGAACACGATCCGGTCGGCGCGCAGTTCAGTGGTGCGGGAGACCCGGGAGATCAGTGACACGGCGATGATGCCGGCGATGAACATGCCCGAGATGGTGATGCCGTCGGGCTTGTCGACGATGTTGGCCACCAGCGCGTAGAGCAGGACGGCTGTGAGGAGGGCGAATCCGGTGCCGGCCACCCGCCGGCGATTGCGGACGACGGACACCGTGACGGCGAACGCGCCGGAGACCATCATGGCCAGGATGCCGGTGGCGTAGGCGCCGGCCTGTGCGTCGACGTCGGCGCCGAACGCGATCGTGATGATGATGCAGAGAGTGGTGTAGACGATCACGACGGGGCGTACGGCGCGTCCCCATTCGGGGGCCATGCCGTAGTCGGGGAGATAGCGGGGCACGATGTTGATCAGCCCGGCCATCGCGGACGCGCCCGCGAACCACAGGATCAGGATGGTGCTGATGTCGTAGGCGGTGCCGAACACCTCGCCGGCCTTCTCGTGGGCCAGCCAGGCCAGCGCCCGGCCGTTCGCCTGGCCGCCGGACTCGAACTCCTTGTGCGGAATGAGGACGGTGGTCACGAAGCTCGCGGCCAGCAGGTAGACGCTCATGACGAGCGCGGCGGTGGTCAGCAGCCGGCGGGTGTTGCGGATGCGTGACTGCTTCTGCTGTTCGGGGTCGCTGCCCTTCGCGGCGATGAGCGGCATCATGCTCACGCCGGTCTCGAATCCGGACAGGCCCAGCACCAGCAGAGGGAAGGCCAGCAGGGCGGGCCCCGCCAGGTCTCCGAAGCCGCCTCCGCCGTCGCCGAGAGCGTCCGTCCACGCGGAGAACGCGCCGGGCGTGGTGAAGACGTCCACCAGACCGATGCCGATGACCGCCGCGTTGAGCGCCAGGAAGGCCACGACCAGGGGGATGGCCACCTTGACCGCTTCACTGAACCCGAGCAGGAACACCCCGCCGAGGACCACCAGCAACGCCACGGTGAGGGCGACCTCGTGACCGTGCAGAGCCTGCGGGAAGTAGGGGTTCTCCACCACGTGCACGGAAGCGTCCGCCGTGGACAGTGTGATCGTGATGATCCACGAAGTGGCGACGAAACCGAGCAGGACCAGAACGAACAGCTTGCCCCACCAGAACGGCAGCAGGTCCTCCAGCATCGCCACCGACCCGGCCCCGTTGGGGCTCTCACGGGTCACCCGCCGGTACATCGGCAGCATCCCCACCAGAGTCAGCGCCACGATCACCAGCGTCGCCAACGGCGACACCGCTCCTGCCGCGAGGGCGGCGATCGCCGGGACATAGGCGAGGCTGGAGAAGTAGTCGACCCCGGTCAGGCACATCACCTTCCACCAGGCGTGCTGCTCGGTGTCTCCCTCGCCTGCCGCCGGCCCCACCGGCTGCACCCGGTGGCGCAGCAGCCACCGCGCAACGCTTCCGGTCGGCTGGGCCCGTAGAGCCGGACTTTCCACCTCTGCCGGTATGGCCGGTTCGTTCTCGACCTTCATGTCCCCCATCAGTCCTTCTCGTTCCCGCCTTGGGCAGCCGTCTCGGTGCACGCCATGGACGCGGCAATGAGTATGCGGCCTGGCAGTGGTTTCACCACCACCGGGTCGGCCGTTACCGGCCGTGGTGACGGCACCCTTGTTCCCCGTACCCGGCTCACTACCCGGCCCGCCGGTGCCGGCCATGCCGTGGACGGCGAAATGGCCGGTCCTCCGGCCCGCGGACCAATTTCGACCCAGGCGTTGACGGGTCACCTGTGCGGACCTACCTTCTGACCGGAAATACGAACGCTGTCCGAAATTCCGAACGTGATGGCTGGTTGTCCGGTCCGGGAGCCGTGTCGGCCGGCCGTAACAGGCCGTCGCACCGCGGCGGTTCACCCCCCTCACGTCAAGGAGGACGTGCATGTCGGCACTCGCATCGGTTCGACCACTGGACCGCTTGAGGAATCGGCCACTGAACCGCTTCAGGAAATGGGCGCTCTGCGCCGTCGCCGCCGTCACGCTCATCGCCAGTGCCCTGGTCAGCGGCACGGGCACCTCGTACGCCGCAAGTTCACTTCCGTGCGACCTCTATGCCGCCGGCGGCACGCCGTGTGTGGCGGCACACAGCACCACCCGGGCACTGTCCGCCGCGTACAACGGCCCGCTGTACCAGGTCAGGCGCTCCTCGGACAGCGCCACCCGCGACATCGGACTGCTGAGCCGCGGCGGCTACGCCAACGCCGCCGCGCAGGACTCGTTCTGCGCGGGCACCACCTGTGTCATCACCGTCATCTACGACCAGTCCGGACGCGGCAACCACCTCACCCAGGCCCCCGGCGGCGGAGCGGCCGGCGGTCCCGACAACCTCGCGAACGCCGTCGCGGCACCGGCCACGGTCGGCGGCCACAAGGCCTACGGCGTCTACGTGGCTCCCGGCACCGGTTACCGCAACAACCACACCTCGGGCATCGCCACCGGAGACCAGCCGGAGGGGATGTACGCGATCTTGGACGGCACGCACTTCAACGGCGGCTGCTGCTTCGACTACGGCAACGCGGAGACCAGTAACAACGACACCGGCAACGGCCACATGGAGGCCATCTACTTCGGAAACAACTCCTTCTGGGGCTACGGCGCGGGCACCGGCCCGTGGATCATGGCCGATCTGGAGAACGGCCTGTTCTCCGGAGTGAACACGCGCTACAACGCGGGCGACCCGGCCATCAGCCACCGGTTCACCACCGCGGTCGTGAAGGGCACCGCCAACAAGTGGGCGATCAGGGGCGGCAACGCCCGGGTCGGCGCCCTGTCGACGTTCTACAGCGGAGTGCGCCCCAACGCCTCGGGCTACAACCCGATGTCCAAGGAAGGGGCCATCGTCCTGGGCATCGGCGGTGACAACAGCAAGAGCGCCGCCGGAACCTTCTACGAAGGCGTGATGACGTCCGGCTATCCCTCGGACGCCACCGAGAACGCGGTGCAGTCCAACATCACCTCGGTCGCCTACACGGCGCCGGTGTTGCCGAACACACTGACACCCGGTTCCAGGATCTCCCTGCGGGCCACGACCTCGTGCTGCACCACCGACTACCTCCGGCACGACGACGCCGGCACCAACGTGGTCATCTCGCCGGTCTCCTCGTCCAGTTCGGCCACCGACAAGGGCGACGCGACCTGGATCGTCCGGGCGGGCCTGGCGAACAGCTCCTGCGTCTCCTTCGAGTCGGCCAACGCCTCCGGCCGGTACCTGCGCCACAACAACTTCCAGCTCCGGCTGAACGCCAACGACAGCACCTCGCTGTTCGCCGAGGACGCCACCTTCTGTCCACAGGCGGGCAACAGCGGACAGGGCTATTCCTTCATGTCCGGCAACTACGACAGCAAGTACCTGCGCCACTACTTCTACACCGGGTACATCGCCGGCGACGGTGGCGCGAACGCCTGGGACGCCGCCAAGTCCTGGGCCGAGGACACCAGTTGGCAGGTCGCCTCGCCCTGGTCATGACCCCGGGCACGTGACCCGCTCCCGCCGGCACCCGTACCACCGCGGGCCGCGCCGCCACACCGGCGACGCGGCCCGCGCGCCGACGTTCACGGCGCCGGCGCGGAGGCGGCGGCGGGCCGCAGCCGGGTGACGACCCGGTTCGCGGCCGTCTTCTGCAACAGCCCATAGGCGAGGACCGGCAGCAGCAGGTGGGGCTTGTCGGGCAGCGAGGTGGTGATCAGGACCGCGCTCGCGCTGCTGTTGTTCATGCCGCAGGCCAGCGTGAGCGAGGAGGCGACGGGGGCGTCCAGCCGCAGGATGCGGGCCGCGGCCCGGCCCAGGACGAAGGAGAGCAGGCAGACCAGGGCGGCCACGGCCAGCGCGGCGGCGAACAGCAGCGGACGCGGATGTTCGAGGAAGGAGCCGAGCGCGCCGCTGGCGTTGACGTATGTCAGGACGAGCGAGCCGGCCACGGCCAGGGGTACGACCGTTCCGAGAAGCCGGGTGAGCCACCGTGGCGCAAGGACGACAGTGCAGGCGAGGCCGGCCGCGCAGGGCAGGACCACGGTGGTGAGGGCGAATCCCGCACCGGCGGAGTGGCCGGTGGCGATGAGTGTGTGCGCGTAGCCGCCGCTGAGCAGTGGTGCCAGCGTCACCAGCAGCAGCGGAGTGGTGAGCGGGCTGAGGAGCGTCGAGGCCAGGACGAGTCCCACCATGGTCGGCTGGTCGCCGTCGCCCTTGCCGGTCCACACGGTGGCCCCGGCGGCGACCGGCATCGCCACGATGAGGATCATCGCGCTGAGCAGTCCGCTGCCGCCGTCGGTGTCGGGGGTACGACGCAGCAGGAACGCCACGAACGGCACGATCAGCAGCGGGATCGCCAGGTGCAGCACGAGCCCGGCCAGCACCGCTTTCGGGCGCCGCAACAGGCGGCCCAGCGCCCGGACGGGCACCTGGAGCCCGGCCGAGAACAGCACCAGGGACAACAGGAGCGAGGCGGTGTGCAGCGCCGGAACGCCGAACGGCAGGGCGTGGGGGCGGCGCAGCCACAGTCCCGGCGCCGGAAGAAGGAGCGCGACGGCGTACGAGAGGACGACGGCGCGGCCAAGCCGTCGGCGCAGCCACAGAGTCGCGCGGTCAGCGGGCGGGCGGGAAACGGTGGGATCGGTCAAGGCGGCCTTTTCCGTCACGAGGGCAGGGAGCGGAAGGGACAGCCACTATGTGTGCGGAGAACGCGCGGGGGTGCATGAGCTCATGGTGACCGGGCGAACGGCGCGGAAGGCGTGATCGCCTCGCGCAGTCAGGATGCGTTCAGGTAGCCACTGACACGGTCGGGCCTCATGACCTACGAACTGTCCGAGACCCCCGAAGCCGCCCGGGGCGGCGCGACCCCCACCCGGCACGGACCTCGTCCGCGCTGGAACAAGGTGCCCGAAGTCACCCTCTACTTCTGGATCATCAAGGTGCTGTGCACCACGGTCGGCGAGACCGCGGCCGACCTGCTGAACGAGAAGGCCGGTCTGGGGCTGACCGGCGTGTCGGTGGTGATGAGCGTGCTGCTGGCTGCCGTCCTGGTGGTCCAGTTCCGTACGGCCGCCTACCGTGCGGGCGTGTACTGGCTGGCCGTCGTGCTGATCAGCGTGGTCGGCACACTGATCAGTGACAACCTCACCGACAACATGGGCGTGCCGCTGGAGACGAGCACCACGGTGTTCGCGATCCTCCTCGCCGTCGTGTTCGTCGTCTGGTACCGGCGTGAGCACACCCTGTCCATCCACAGCATCGACACCACCAGCCGCGAGGCGTACTACTGGCTGGCGGTCCTGTTCACCTTCGCCCTCGGAACGGCGGCCGGCGACCTGGTCTCCGAGCGCATGAACCTCGGTTACTGGCTCTCCGCCGTCCTGTTCGCCCTCGCCATCGCCGCCGTGGCGATCGCGCACTTCGCGCTCGGCCTGGACGCTGTCTGGAGTTTCTGGATCGCCTACATCCTCACCCGGCCCCTCGGCGCCTCGATCGGTGACTACCTCTCCCAGCCGACCGGTGACGGCGGACTCGGCCTCGGCACGGTCGTCACCAGCGCCCTCTTCCTGGCCGTGATCCTCGGCCTGGTCGTGTTCCTCTCCAAGACGCGCAAGGACGTCGCCGAGCCGGACGGAGCGGCACACCAGGTCGCCTGACCAGCCGGGAAGGCGCTCAGGAGGAGAAGAAGAACACCGGGCGGGAGCGGCCGCTCACCCGGCGGGCAGGGTGATCGTGAACCGGGCCCCGGGTGTGTGCCCGGGGTCGTAGGACACCTCGCCTCCAACGGCGCGGGCCAGGCGTCGCGCGAGCGGCAGCCCCAGGCCCGCGCCGTCGTGCCCGTCCTCGGAGTCGGCTCGTCGGCCGGGCTGGAACAGCTCACCGACGAACACCTCCGGCACACCGGGACCGTCGTCGGTGACGTCGATGGCTACGGCGCCGGGCACCGCCATGGCGGACACGGTCACGGTCGAGCGGGCGTACCGGACGGCGTTGACGAGCAGCGGGCTGACGATGCGTTCCAGCAGGGCCGGCGCGACACCCGCCTCCAGCCGCGGACTCGCTGCCTCCACCACGGCCTTCACCTGTTCCGGTGGGCCGAGCCGCTGGGCGAGACGGCGCAGAACAGGGACAACGTCGGCCGTGCCGGGGGCCGTTGACGGGTCGCGCGTGTTGTCGCGGGCGTCGGTCAGCAACGTGTCGCAGATGGTGCGCATGGACTGGGCGGCCTCGGCCACCACCTGGTGAGTGGCGCGGGTCTCCTCGGCGGAGCGGGGGCGGCCCTGCCACCAGTCGAGTTCCACGATGATCCGGGTGAGCGGGGTGCGCAGCTCGTGGGACAGCTCGCCGGTCAGCTGCCGCTCGTGGCGGAGTACGGCGCGGATGCGGTCCAGCAGCGCGTCCAGTGAGGCGCCCAGGCGTGCGAGTTCGGCGGGGCCTTCCGCGGCGCCGAGGCGGTCGTCGGAGGCGACGGCACTCCACTGGGTGGCCTGGTCGGTCATCGTCCGCACGGGGCGCAGCGCCCGGCCGACCGCCAGCCGCGTCAGCACGTAGGTGCACACGAGCATCACGGCGTCCAGGGCCAGCGATCCCAGCAGCAGGGTGTCGGCCGAGCTTCGATAGGGGGTGAGGTCCAGGGCCGTGACGATCGTGGCAGGGGCATTCCGCCCGGGAACGGGCAGGGAACACAGCCGGACGGCCCGGGTGCCGGGGGCCTGGACGGTCGCGCACGCCCGCCCTCCGCGTGCGGCCAGCCGGTCGGCGGCAGCGGTCAGCGGGTGATCGCCCCCGGTGGTCGGCGGCTCCTCCAGCAACCGCGTCCCGGTGTAGATCCAGACGTTGGCGTCCAGGAGCCGGTCGTTGGCCGTTTCCAGGACACGCACGCGCGAGCCACTGGTGTCGACGGTCGTGGCGACGGCGGCCGCCCGGGTGTGCAGTTCGTCATCGGCCTGCACCTGGAGGTGGCGGTTCACCACGGCGTTGAACGCCACGGTCAGGACGGCCATCAGCAGTGCCGCGGTGGTCAGCGCCACGAGGGAGAGCCGGCCGCGCAGCGTGCGCGGGGCCAGCCGGCGCAGGAGCTGGGTCACCCGGCGCCGGCCGAGCGTCGTACGGCGGAGAATCCGGTTCATGACAGCCGGTGGCCGATCCCGCGTACGGTACCGATCGTCGCCCCGCTGGCCGCCTCACGCAGCTTGCGGCGCAGCCTGGTCAGATACTGGTCCAAGGTGTTCTCGCTGACCTGCGCACCCTCCGGCCAGCCCGCCCTGACCAGCTCACGACGGCGTACGAGGTCGCCGCCGGCCGCCATCAGGGTGGCCAGCAGTCGGAACTCGGTCGGGGTCAGGGACACGGGGGCACCGTGGACCGTCGCGGTGTGGCGGACCGCGTCAAGCACCAGGTCGCCCGAGGTGGCCGTGGGCGGTGGCGTGGCCCGCTTGAGGGCGGCGCGCAGCCGGGCCGCCAGTTCGGCGAGGTGGAAGGGCTTCGGCAGGTAGTCGTCCCCGCCGGCGGAGAATCCGGAGAGCCGGTCGGTGAGCCGGTGATGCGCGGTCAGGAAGATCACCGGGGCGTGGAATCCGTTGGCTCGCAGTGCCTGGCACACGTCGCGGCCGTCCGCGTCGGGCAGTCCGACGTCCAGCACGGCGGCGGCGATGTCGTCGGTGACCAGCCGCAGCGCGGTGGCTCCGTCGGCGGCGGGCACCGGGGCGAAGTCCTCGTCGTACAGGCCACGGCGCAGGACGTCCCGCAGGGCATGGTCGTCCTCGACGACCAGGATCTTGGGGCGCATGGTCCTCCAGGGACCTCGGGAGCGGCCGAGCGACTACAGCCGAGTAGACAGTCGACACCACTGTAGAGGAGCGTGGTGAACGTGTGGGTCTCGGACTTCGGGGCCGCCCGGTACGCCGGCCCGTCGTGACGCCGTTCACCGTCCGGCCGGGACAGGCCCCGAAGGAAGATCGGGGAGTCCCCTCGCGGGCCTCAGCCACCTGAGACCGCGGCCGCCGGGGTCGCAGATTCGGCGGCGGCCTTGATGCGCCGGGCTCCCGCGAGCATGCCGGTGTTCGAGGACGACGGTGCGGCAGGCGGCAGGCGGCAGGCGGCAGGCGGCAGGCGGCCTCGAACGCGTTGAGGGGCCCTGGTGCCGTACGGCACCAGGGCCCCGAAGGAACTGCTACGCCATCTGCCGGCCTTGGTACTGCGCCGGCGTGCTGTTTCCGCAGACCCGACCGAGACGCTGTCGGGGATGCGGGGATCGCGGTTGCTTGACCGGAGACCACCTCACTGTCGATGTCCTGCGGTACCCGGGCTCAGGACTTCCGCCCGGGCGATCCTGATGGCGCGGGGCTCCTCCGTTCTTCCCTCTGGGATCGATCACTTTTCAAACGGGACTGCGTACTTCCGGTGACGCGAACTGCTGGTGATACCTACTGCTCAGTGGCCTGCGGTAGCGCCACGCTTCGGCAGCCAGCCCCGTTGCCCGTCGTGCGTCTGCTCTGGCTTGGAACCCCACTGCCGAACGTCCCGGTGCGCGCGTCCGCAGCCGACGCCTTCACCGAGGTGCTGCTCACTGACTTCACTGCGGAGTACTGCGAACCACACGTGCGGTTACTGCCACTACGGCACTGCTCACGGCGGCTCCTGACCACTGCGGGCCACCCGGTGCGGTCGTCAGCCCCGTCGCCGTCCTGCAGCAATCCTGGCTTCGGAACTCCACCACCACACCGTCCTGCGCACTGCAAAATACGTACTGCTGCCCGGCAGTTCGTGTCTGCCAGGCCCTGCTGTCCTGCTGGCTACGAGGAAAACCATAACCAGGTCACCGACCAATGTCTACTCCGGCCAACATAGATTTTGACGCGTTCGCCGGTGAGGTAATCGGCGCCGAGCGGCGAGGGGACGGGAACCCGGCCGCGAGCAGGACCCCGCACGCGAAAGGCCGGCACCACGGGCCATGAGTTTCGCCGACGCGGTCGGTGCGCCCATGGACGTACGGCCTCCCCCTCGCCGGCCGGCCCCGCCCGCCGTCACCTGCTCAGAAGAGTTTGCTGCCCTTCAGCCGGGCCTTGACCGCCTCACGGCCGTTGCCGAGCACGAGCTTGCGGACCACGGGGTCCGCTTCCGTTGCGGCCCAACGCAGCATCTTCAGCAGGGCTTTGGGCCGCGGGTTCAGGAACCGCACCTCGCGCTCGGCGTATCCGAAGTGCTTGGGCACGAAGTTGGCGCTCTGCAGCCGGTCGTACAGCCGGTCCGCGGCGTCCGGGGCACGCACCGCACCGGCCTCCACGGCCTCGCACTGCTTGACCATCGTCTCGTACAGTTCGGCGAAGCCGTCGTGGTCGGGCCAGTACAGCCCTGGGTACGGCACCTCCTCCAGGTCCACGAAGTGGCTGTCACGGCCGTCCTTGCGGAACTTGGTGAGGGCGCTCTGCATCCGGTACACGCCCGCGTTGGCGCCCCACGCCCAGATCCTGAAGACCGCGCTCCACAGGTCGTAGTCGCACCAGGAGATGAAGGCCGAGTTGACCAGCGAGTCGTTGTAGTCGAAGAGCGACTGCTGGAGCCGGTCCACGGGTGCGAACCGGTCGCCGGAGAAGTCGTCGTCCTTGACCGCGGCCAGCAGCCGCCAGGCCAGCACGTTCAGGGCCTCGGTGGTGTTGGACAGACCTCGCGAGAAGAGCGGGTCGAGGAAGCCGGCCGCGTGCGACAGCAGGAACCAGCGGTCGCCCGCGGTCTGTTTCGAGGAGTACTGCAACCGCCCGGTCGACGTCCATTCCCGGACGGGCTTCATGCCCTCGAACTGCCGGACGATGTCCGGGTAGGGCGCGGCCAGTCGCGCGAAGTCCTCCTCCGCGCTGATCCCTTCCGGCTTGGGGAAGCGCCGCGGGTCGACCGTCATGCCGACGCTGCACAGCGGGTTCTTGGACCACTTGTTGTTGTTGAAGCCGATCACCCAGCCCCAGCCGCGGTCGAACATGTGGTGGACCGTGCCCTCGTACCAGGGCACGGGCGGCCGCTGGTGGTCGGGCAGATGGTCGAAGAGCCGGTCGGTGGGGGTCAGGTCGACCACGTGGTTCCAGATCGAGCGGGAGTGGTGCTTGAACCGGCAGGGGTCCTCCCGCAGCCCGAACTTGTCGGCGACCGGCGAGCGGAATCCGCTGGCGTCCACCAGATAGCGCGCCCGGTACTCGCCACCGCGCCCGGCCAGGGTCACGCCCGAACCGTCGAAGTCGATGTCCGTGACGAAGAAGTTCTGGCGCGCCTTGCAGCCGTACTTGACGGCCACCTGGAAGAGATACGAGTCGGTGTCCTGACGGAATAAGTGGGCTGCTTCGTGCAGCAGTTGGGGCGGGGTGTTGAACTCGTTGACCTCGCGGGGGTTCTGCGGCGCGCCTTCGTGGTGGAGCAGGAATCCGAAGTGCCGTTTCACGCCGAAGCGCGGACCGATGGTGCGGGTGGTGTCGGTGAACGAGGCGAGCGCGGCGATCTCCGGCACGTCGTAGCGCTCCGCGAGGGTGCGCAGGGACACCAGGGTGTACGGAATCGTCGACTCGCCGATCGCGAAGCGCGGATGCGAACCGGCGTCCAGGAGAAGGACCTTGGTGCCGTGCCGGGCCAGGATCGCCCCGAGGAGCGATCCGGAGACTCCGGAACCGAGGATCGCGACGTCGTAAGTCTCCTTCTCCAGACCTGAGTTGACCGTTGAGTCCACGTGTTCTCTCCTTGTCGTCGGGTCGGACAGGACGGCGGCCGGGGTACGTTCGGCCGCACGAGCGGGGGGCCTGATCCGCCGGACAGGCACTGGGTCAGCCGGGACCGCGAGCTCCGCGCAGCCGCTCCCTGAGGAGTCCGCCCATGGCGCCCTTGAGCAACTCGGCGACATCGTCGGGAGCGTCGGTGCGGACCCAGCGGGCGGCCCGCGCGATACGGGCGGGAGTGTTGTGGAAGAACCGGTCCGCCGGATCCCCGAGGCCCAGGGACGGGGGGAGATAGTCCGCCTGCCGGATGACGTCGAAGAGACGGTCTGCCGCCGCCTTCGGGGTGCGCGTGCCGGCCTCCACCTCTTCGCACAGCGTGCGGGCGAGCGGCCCGAGGGCATGGAAGTGGTCGCTGTCCGGGAACGGCGATCCAGGGTGCCGGCCGCTCTCCAGATCACGGAAGACGGAGTCGTCGCCGCTTCTGCCGTACGCGGCGCAGGCGTTCTCCACCGCCAGCGCGCCCAGCACGGTGCTCACCGTCCAGGTGCGGACGACCGCGTTGAAGAGGTCGAAGTCGCGGAAGGCCACGAAGGACGCGTACGTCAGATCGTCGTGCGCCTCGAAGAGTGCCTGCTGGAGATCCTCGACGTACTGGAACCGCGGGGTGGACCAGTCGCCGTCACGGGACGCGTCGATCAGGCGCCGGCCGAGGGCGTTGACCACTTCCAGGCTGTGCGCCAGACCCCTGGAGTAGAGCGGGTCGACGAACCCGGCGGCGTGCGAGGCCAGACAGAAACGGTCGCCCACGATCCGCTTCGAGGAGTACTGGAGCCGGCCCGTGGAGGTCCAGGGCCGGGCCGGCGCCGCGTACTCGAACTGCCGGGCGATGTCCGGGAACCGGGTGAGGAACGCCTCGAACTCCCGCTGCGGCGGCAGACCGGGGTCGGGGTACTTGCGCGGGTCCAGTACGAGGCCCACGCTGCAACGGCTGTTGGTGGAACGCGGCTGGTTGTCGAAGGGGATGACCCACAACCAGCCGCCGTCGAAGACGTGGTGCAGGGTGCCCTGGTGCCAGCGGCCGGGCTGGCCGTGCTGACGTCCCGCGGGTGTCTCGTCGTACGGGATCACCCCCGTCATGTGGGTGAACAGACCGCGTGAGTGGTGGCGCGCCAGGGCCGGCTCCTCCCGGAGCCCCAACTCCCTTGCCACCGGCGCCTCATGACCGGCCGCGTCGACCACGTACTGGGCGGTGAACTCCTCACCGCTCCCGGTGCGCAGGCTCACCCCGTGCTCCGCGTCGATCCGCACGCCCTCGACGCGGGCGCCGGGCCCGGTGCGCACCTCGGCGCCGTACCGGCGCGCGACGCCCAGCAAGTGTGCGTCGACGTCCTCCCGGAAGAGGTGCGGCACGGGCGGTACGACCGAGGGGTTGACGACCTGGTAGGTCTCGCCCGGATGCTGGCGCAGCCGCTCGCGGTGGAGGACGAACCCCATGTTGCGCATCACCCCGCAGCGCGGGGAGACCGCCCGCTGAACCGCCTTGAGGCTGCCGAGCTGTTCGATCTCGGGTACCCGGTACCGCCGGGCGACCACCCGGGCCAGGGCCGCGGTGTACGGCACCATCGACTCCCCCACCGCGAACCGCGGCTGCGCCTGCCCCTCGGCCAGAAGCGTCCGGACGCCGTTCCGCGCCAGGACCGCGGCGAGCAGCGACCCCGCGAAGCCGCCCCCGATCACGGCAACGTCGTACCCCGGACGCGAACCCGCCCCGCCGGTCACCTTCACGTGCCTCACCGCCCGCTCGGCGCACTGAAATTCTCGACGGGTTGAATTCTACAGCTGTTGAGTTATGCGGTAAAGGGGCTGCTGAGCTGGGGAGTTGGGGGCGGAAGGGTCTCAGACGGAGGGGGTGGGGGCGGGCGAGGGGGGCGCCCGCTCCACGACAGCAACCCGGACACCGCGGCCACGGTCGCCGGCACCATCGACGCGCTGAAGGAACGGGGGCACGTCTTCGTCGTCGTCGCCCGAGCACGGTGCCGCAGCCGATGGGACCGGGGAAGGCGAAGTCCGTTGGCGGATACCGGCTTGATGGACCGTCAGGTGAGCCGGACGGGCAGTGTCCGGTAGCCGTGGCCGATGAAGGAGTCGGCGAGGCGGGCCGGCTGCGCGGACTCGTCGAGGCGCAGAGCGGGGAAACGTCCGAAGAGTGCCGGGAGCGCGACGGATGCCTCCAGACGGGCCAGCGGGGCGCCGATGCAGTAGTGAACGCCGTGGCCGAACGCCAGGTGTTCCTTGTCGGCCCGGGTGAGGTCGAAGGCGGCGGCGTCCGCGCCGTGCTTCAGCGGATCCCGGCCCGCCGCCGCGTACGTCGCCAGGATCGCCTCGCCCCGCGCGATCAGCGTGCCGTCGGAGAGCTCGATGTCCTCGACGGCGTACCGCAGCGGGAGGTTGGCGATCGAGGGGGCCCAGCGGAGGGTCTCCTCGATCACGTCGTTCCACGGGATCTCCCCGTTCTGCACGCGGGCCAGCTGGTCCGGGTGGGAGAGCAGGGCGTGGACGGCGTTGCCGATCAGGTTCACCGTCGTCTCGTGGCCCGCGCCGATGACGAGCAGGAGCGTGTCGATCAGCTCCGTCTCGCTGAGCTGTGACCCCTCCTCGTCGCGGGCGGCGATCAGGGCGGTGGTCATGTCTTCGCCGGGCTGCTCGCGCTTCAACGCGACCAGTCCGGCGAGCAGTTCGTGGATTTCCCGCCAGGTGGCCATGGCCTGCTCTGGAGTGATCGTGGTGTCCATGTTGGCCTCGATGAGGCGCGCGGTGTCGGCCCGCTGGTCCTCCGGCAGGCCGAACAGTTCGCAGATGACCTGCATCGGGAGGGGGTGCGCGTAGGCGGAGCGGAGGTCGGCCCGTCCGTCGGGGGCCTCGGCCATGCGGTCGAGCAGGCCGGCGGTGAGTTCTTCGATGCGGGGCCCGAGGGCATCCGTGCGGCGTTTCGTGAACGCCGGGGAGACGAGCTTGCGCAGCCTGCGGTGGTCGGCTCCGTACGCCGTGAACATGTTGGTCACGCCGACCCAGAGGTTGATCCAGCTGTCGCGGTACTCGCCGTCGATCCAAGCGGGCCAGTGCTGGTTGGGGTCCTTGGAGACCCGGTCGTCGGCGAGGAGCCCTTTGAGTACGTCGTGCCGGGTGGGGGCCCAGGCCCGTATCCCACCCGGGAGTTCTATGAGCGCGGCGGCACCGCGATCGCGGAGCCGGTCCGCCTCACCGTGGAGGTCGGCGCCTGCGGGGTCGATGACATAGGGCTGGTCCGGCAAGGGGGCTCCTGTCGCCTGGTCGGTCACCGCACGCGGTGCAGTGACTCGGCTGAGCAGTGGATCATGGTTGGACGCAGCGTATCCGGGTGACCGTCGGGGAGCCGCAGAGCAGACACTCGGCGTGTCAACGGCGGTACGCCGACGCAGATTTGCTCGCGCCGGCGTTCACATCCCGGACAGCCACTCCGTACACCGCCCCGCCCCCCTCGGCGCCCCGCGTGCCGTGTTCCGCCGTCCCGCCGTCCCGCGTCCGCCCCCGGGCGGTCCCGCGTTCGCCTTCCACCGGCCCGCTGCTCCGCTGTCCTGCCGTCCTGCCGTCCTGCCGTCCTGCCGCTCCGCCGCCCGCCGCTCCGCCGCCCGCCGCCCCAGCGTCCGCATACGATCGTCCCGTGGTCCTTTTCGTCCTGGAACGCGTTACTCCCGCTTCCGCCTCCGAGGCCTGGCGGTGTCTCACTCGGTGGGAACGGCATGCCGACGTGGTCCCGCTGACGCGGGTCACCGTGGTCACTCCCCCGCCGACGTGCGAGGGCACCGTCTTCGTGGCGCGGTCGGGACTGGGCCCGCTGGCCTTCGACGATCCGATGGAGGTCGTCGCCTGGGACCCTCCGCGGGAGGACCGGCCGGGAACGTGCCGGCTGGCCAAGCGCGGCACCTTCGTCACCGGGTGGGCCGAGATCGAGGTGCACGCGAGCGACCGTGGGGGTTCACGGATCGTCTGGCGGGAGGAACTGCGGGTGCGATGGCTGCCCCGCCTGTGCGATCGGCCGCTGGCGTGGGTCGCCCGACGGATGTTCGGGCGGGCGGTGGACGGGTTGTTGCGGGGCGCCGGGGGATAGGGCGCCAACGGGCCGCGCGCCGCAGGCCGGCGTGCCGACGGGCAGGGCCGCGCAGGACAGGGACCCGCGGAGCGATCTCTCGCCGGGACGGTGCCTCACGGCCCTCAAGGCTCGGCGGAATCGCCCCCACCCCCGCCCAGGCCCCCGGCTGACCACCCGGACCGCCACCGGCCCGGCCCGGCCATGCTCAGGCAACCGGCCCGGTGCGCCGCTCAGGCCACGACCCCGTACGCCGCTCAGGCCACCGACTCGATCCGTCCCGTCGGCAACGACGTCGCGTCGTGGTGGATCGGCGTGTGCGCCCCGGTGAGTGAGATCCCGCTGCCGCCACGCCGGTTGGCGACGATCTCCGAGGCGATGGACAGGGCTGTCTCCTCGGGCGTACGGGCGCCCAGATCGAGGCCGATGGGCGACCGGAGCCGGGTCAACTCCCAGTCGGAGACGCCGACTTCGCGCAGGCGCTCGTTGCGTTCCAGATGTGTGCGCCGGGATCCCATCGCGCCGACGTAGGCGACCGGCAGGCGCAGCGCGAGCTTCAGGAGGGGCACATCGAACTTGGCGTCATGGGTGAGGACGCACAGGACGGTCCGGGAGTCGACGTCCGTGCGTTCGAGGTATTGGTGCGGCCACTCGACGACGATCTCGTCGGCGTCCGGGAAGCGGGTGGCCGTGGCGAACACCGGGCGGGCGTCGCACACCGTCACGTGATAGTTCAGGAACTTGCCGATGCGGACCAGTGCCGAGGCGAAGTCGATGGCGCCGAAGACGATCATCCGGGGCGGCGGGACCGACGACTCGACGAGAACCGTGAGCGGTGCTCCGCAACGAGAGCCCTGCTCTCCGATCTCCAGCGTGCCGGTGCGGCCGGCGTCCAGGAAGGCCCCCGCCTCGCCCACCACCGTGCGGTCCAGCTCGGGATGGGCGCCGAAGCCGCCCTCGTACGATCCGTCGGGCCGTACGACGAGCGCGCGGCCCATCAGGTCGGCGGGACCGGCGACGATCCGGGCGACCGCCGCCGCCTCCCCACGGGCGGCGGCGGCCAGCGCTGCGGCGAACACCTCGCGCGTCGGCGAGGTGGCCCGGACCGGTGTCACGAGGATGTCGATGATGCCGCCGCAGGTCAGCCCCACGGCGAAGGCGTCCTCGTCGCTGTACCCGAAGCGTTCCAGGACGGTCTCGCCGTCCGCCAGCGCCTGTTGGCACAGTTCGTAGACCGCGCCCTCCACGCAGCCGCCGGAGACCGAGCCGATCGCCGTGCCGTCGGAGTCGACGGCCAGTGCGGCGCCCGGCTGGCGGGGTGCGCTGCCGCCGACGGCCACCACGGTGGCCACGGCGAAGTCGCGTCCCTGCTCGACCCACCGGTGCAGCTCTTCGGCGATGTCCAGCATCTCTCGGTCTCCTTAACGACGGTGGTGGAGGGTGGGTCCCCCGGCCGGGCCGGCGGCGCGAGGCGGGCGCCGGCCCGAGCACGGGACCCGGAGCGTCAGTGGACGCCCATCCAGCTCTCGATCGGGTTGAGGGCGAAGAAGACGAGGAAGATCACCGTCAGCCCCCACATGAACGCCCCGATCTCCCTGGCCTTGCCCTGGGCGGTCTTGATGGCGACGTACGACAGGACCCCGGCCGCGACGCCCGCGGTGATGGAGTACGTGAACGGCATGATCACGACGGTCAGGAAGACCGGGATCGCGGTGGCGCGGTCGGCCCAGTCCACGTGCCGGGCGTTCATCATCATCATGGCGCCGATGACGACGAGCGCGGCGGCGGCGACCTCGCCGGGGACGATCGCGGTGAGCGGGGTGAAGAAGAGGCAGGCCGCGAAGAACAGGCCGGTGACGACGGAGGACAGACCCGTACGGGCGCCCTCGCCGACGCCGGTCGCGGACTCGACGAACACCGTCTGCCCGGAGGCACCGGCGACTCCGCCGACCGCACCGCCCGCGCCGTCGATGAACAGCGCCTTGGACAGGCCCGGCATCCGGCCCTGCGCGTCGGCCAGCTTGGCCTCCGTGCCGACGCCGATGATGGTGGCCATCGCGTCGAAGAACCCGGCGAGCACGAGGGTGAAGACGATCATGCCGACCGTCATCGCGCCGACCTCGCCCCAGCCGCCGAACTCGACGTTGCCGAAGAGCGAGAAGTCCGGCATCGAGACCGCGCTGCCGTGCAGTTCGGGAGCGCCGCTCGCCCACTCCTTGGGGTCGATGACGCCCGCGGCGTTGAGGATCACGGCGATGACCGTGCCCGAGAGGATGCCGATCAGGATCGCGCCGGGGATGCCCCGGGCCTGGAGCATGAAGATGAGCAGCAGGGTCGCCGCGAAGAGCAGGACCGGCCAGCCGGCGAGTTCACCGGCCGGGCCGAGGGTGACCGGCGTGGCCTTGCCCTGGTGCACGAAGCCGGCCTTGTAGAAGCCGATCAGCGCGACGAACAGGCCGATGCCCATCGTGATGGCGTGCTTCAGCGCCAGCGGGATCGCGTTCATGATCATCTCGCGCAGCCCGGTGACGACCAGGAGCATGATCACGACGCCGTACATCACGCACATACCCATGGCCTGCGGCCAGGTCATCTGCGGGGCGACCTGCGAGGAGAGCACACCCGAGACGGAGAGGCCGGCGGCGAGGGCCAGCGGCACCTTGCCGAAGAAGCCCATGAGCAGCGTGCTGAAGGCGGCCGCGAACGCGGTCGCGGTGATCAGCGCCTGCTGGCCGAGGGTGTCCCCGGCCGCGTCCTTGCCGGACAGGATGAGCGGGTTGAGCAGCAGGATGTACGCCATCGCCATGAAGGTGGTGACACCGCCGCGCACCTCACGCGCGACCGACGATCCTCTGTGGGATATGTGGAAGTACCGGTCGAGCCAAGACCGGCCGGCCGGGACACGGCTGCCCGTGCCCGCGTCCTCCGCGGTGGTCTTCGGCTCGAGTGACTGCTGGGTCATGTGGGCCTACTCCCAAGGTTCAAAGGGGCACCCGCCCCAGCCGCTCTGACGGCTGGTCCGACCGCGAGCGCGGTTGCGGGATTTGGGAAATGCTTCGGCCGCACGACCCGGGGGACGGCCCGAGACGAACGATCAGGATCTGTTGCTGGTACTGACTGGGTACTGACTGGATCTGTTGCTGGTACTGACTGGGTACTGACTGGTGCGGCAAGTTCCGCGAGCGGTGCGGTACTTGGTTTCTCCGGGCGGCGCGGGCGGCGGGACGTGTGACGTTCCCGGCCGGAAGTGTGACGTTCCTGGGAGGCACGCACCGCCCGGAGGGCTCAGGTCGCTCAGGCGGTGCCGGTGAGGTGCTCAGGACGTACCGGCGTCCGGTTGAGCTCGAGACCCGTCGCGTTCCGGATCGCCGCGAGGACGGCCGGGGTGGACGACAGGGTCGGGGCCTCGCCGATGCCACGGAGCCCGTACGGGGCGTGGTCGTCGGCGAGTTCGAGCACGTCGACGGGGATGGTCGGCGTGTCGAGGATGGTGGGGAGCAGGTAGTCCGTGAAGGAGGGGTTCCTGACCTTCGCGGTCTTGGGATCGACGACGATCTCCTCCATCACCGCGATGCCCATGCCCTGGATGGTGCCGCCCTGGATCTGGCCGATCACGGAGAGCGGGTTGAGCGCCTTGCCGACGTCCTGGGCGCAGGCCAGTTCGATGACCTTGACCAGGCCGAGCTCGGTGTCCACCTCGACGACGGCGCGGTGCGCGGCGAACGAGTACTGGACATGGCCGTTGCCCTGGCCGGTGCGCAGGTCGAAGGGCTCGGTCGGACGGTGCCGCCACTCGGCCTCGACCTCGACGGACTCGCCCTCCAGCACGTCCACCAGGTCGGCGAGGACCTCGCCGCCGTCGGTGACGACCTTGCCGCCCTCCAGGAGCAGTTCCGCCGTCGCCCACGCCGGGTGGTACGTGCCGAGCTTGCGGCGGCCGAGCTCCAGGACCTTCTCGCGGACGAGCTCGCAGGAGTTCTTGACGGCGCCGCCGGTGACGTACGTCTGACGGGACGCGGACGTCGAACCGGCGCTGCCCACCTGGGTGTCGGCCGGGTGGATGGTCACCTGGGTGACGCCCAGCTCGGTGCGGGCGATCTGCGCGTGGACGGTGACACCGCCCTGGCCGACCTCCGCCATCGCGGTGTGCACGGTCGCGACGGGCTCGCCGCCGACAACCTCCATGCGTACCTTGGCAGTTGAGTAGTCGTCGAACCCCTCGGAGAAGCCGACGTTCTTGATGCCGACCGCGTAGCCGACTCCGCGGACGACACTCTCGCCGTGCGTGGTGTTGGACAGTCCGCCGGGCAGCTGGCGTACGTCGGCGCCCTCGGAGCTCTCCCACTGGCGCTCGGGCGGCAGCGGCATCGCCTTGACGCGGCGCAGGATCTCGGCGACCGGGGCCGGCGAGTCGACCGGCTGTCCGGTCGGCAGGAGCGTGCCCTGCTCCATCGCGTTGAGCTGACGGAACTCGACCCGGTCCATGCCCACCTTGTCGGCGAGCTTGTCCATCTGGGCCTCGTAGGCGAAGCACGCCTGGACCGCGCCGAAGCCGCGCATGGCGCCGCAGGGCGGGTTGTTGCTGTAGAGCGCGATGGCCTCGATGTCGACGTCGTCGATGACGTACGGGCCGACGCTCAGCGAGGAGGCGTTGCCGACGACCGCCGGGGAGGCCGACGCGTAGGCGCCGCCGTCCAGGACGATCCTGCACTTCATGTGCGTGAGCTTGCCGTCCTTGGTGGCGCCGTGCTCGTAGGAGAGCTTCGCCGGGTGGCGGTGCACATGCCCGAAGAAGGACTCGAAGCGGTTGTAGACGATCTTGACGGGCTTGCCGGTGCGCAGCGCGAGCAGGCAGGCGTGGATCTGCATCGACAGGTCCTCGCGGCCACCGAAGGCGCCGCCGACGCCGGAGAGCGTCATACGGACCTTGTCCTCGGGCAGGCCGAGGACGGGCGCGATCTGCTTGAGGTCCGAGTGCAGCCACTGGGTGGCGATGTAGAGCTCGACACCGCCGTCCTCGGAGGGCACGGCGAGGCCGGACTCGGGGCCGAGGAAGGCCTGGTCCTGCATGCCGAAGGTGTACTCGCCCCTGACGACGAAGTCGGCCTTCTTGGCGGCCTCGTCGGCGTCGCCGCGGATGATCGGCTGGCGGTGCACGATGTTCGGGTGCGGGACGTGGCCGATGTGGTGGTCGTCGCGGTTCTCGTGGATCAGGATCGCGTCGGGCGCGGTAGCGGACGCCTCGTCCGTGATGACCGGCAGTTCGCGGTACTCGACCTTGATCTTGGCGGCGGCGCGGCGCGCGGTCTCCGGATGGTCGGCGGCGACGATCGCGACCGGCTCGCCGTGGTGGCGTACCTTGCCGTGCGCGAGGACCGGGGTGTCCTGGATCTCCAGGCCGTAGTTCTTCACCTCGGTCGGCAGGTCGTCGTACGTCATGACGGCGTAGACGCCGGGGGTCTTCAGCGCCTCGGCCGTGTCGATCGACACGATCTCCGCGTGGGCCACCGTGGAGCGCAGGATCTGGCCCCAGAGCATGTCCTCGTGCCACATGTCGGACGAGTACGCGAACTCGCCGGTGACCTTGAGGGTGCCGTCCGGGCGGAGCGTCGACTCGCCGATGCCACCCTTGGTCTTGGAGCCCTGCGTGAGATTGGTGGGCGTACCAGTCGTTCCCATGGTCAGACCGCCTCAGACTGCCGGGCGGCCGCCAGGCGGACCGCGTCCATGATCTTCTCGTAACCGGTGCAGCGGCACAGGTTGCCCGAGAGCGCCTCGCGGATGTCCGCGTCGGTCGGGGTCGGGTTGCGCTCCAGCATCTCGTCGGCCGCGACGAGCAGGCCGGGGGTGCAGAAGCCGCACTGGACGGCGCCCGCGTCGATGAACGCCTGTTGGATGGGGGCGAGTTCACCGCCTTCGCCGGTGTGGGAGTCCTGGGGCCTGGAGTTCCACTGCTGGGCGTCCTGGAGCGACGTGCCCGGCGTACCGCAGGCGCCCGTCCCGCAGGAGCGCTGCTTCGCGAACTCCGCGAGCCCCTCCACCGTGACGACCTCGCGCCCCTCGACCTGGCCGGCCGCGACGAGACACGCACACACCGGTACGCCGTCGAGGCGGACCGTGCAGGAGCCGCACTCGCCCTGCTCACAGGCGTTCTTGGAGCCGGGCAGGCCCATGCGCTCGCGCAGGACGTAGAGCAGGCTCTCGCCCTCCCAGACGTCGTCGGCTTCCTGCTGACGGCCGTTGACCGTGAAATTGACGCGCATTACGCGACTCCCTCCGTGCTTGCGGCGGTGCCGCGGTACGACTCCCAGGCCCAGGTGAGCGTCCGGCGGGCCATGATGCCCACCGCGTGGCGGCGGTAGCTCGCGGTGCCCCGGACGTCGTCGATCGGGTTGCAGGCGGCGGAGCAGAGGTCCGCGAACTGCTTGGCGACCGACGGGGTGATGATCTTTCCGTTGTCCCAGAAGCCGCCCTCGTCGAGCGCCGCGTTCAGGAACTCCTCGGCGGTCCTGGCACGGACCGGGGTGGGCGCGGCCGAGCCGATGCCGGTGCGGACCGTGCGGGTCCCGGGGTGCAGCGCGAGGCCGAAGGCGCAGACGGCGATGACCATCGCGTTGCGGGTGCCGACCTTGGAGTACTGCTGCGGGCCGTCGGCCTTCTTGATGTGGACGGCCCTGATGAGCTCGTCGGCGGCGAGCGCGTTGCGCTTCACGCCGGTGTAGAACTCGTCGATCGGGATCAGGCGCGAGCCGCGCACGGACTCGACCTCGACCTCGGCGCCCGCGGCGAGCAGCGCCGGGTGGGCGTCGCCGGCCGGGGAGGCGGTGCCGAGGTTGCCGCCGACACCGCCGCGGTTGCGGATCTGCGGGGAGGCGACCGTGTGCGAGGCGAGGGCCAGGCCGGGCAGCTCGCCGCGCAGCTGCTCCATGATCGTGGAGTACGGAACGGAGGCGCCCAGGCGCACGCTCTCCTCGCCGGCCTCCCACTCGCTCAGCTCACCGATGCGGTTCAGGTCGAGGAGGTACTCGGGCCGACGGTGGTCGAAGTTGATCTCGACCATCACATCGGTGCCTCCCGCAATCGGCACAGCCGTGGGGTGCTCGGCCTTGGCGGCGAGCGCCTCCTCCCAGCTGGCGGGGCGAAGGAAGTCCATGAGTGGCTCTCTTCATTCGTAATCGAGGGTCGTACCGATCAAGCCAGATCGTGTGCGGCGGGCCCGGCTCGTTCATGTGCTGTTAACGCGGATTGACGTCAGTACACAGCCCTGTCCTCCACTGGGGTCAGTCACCGAAACCATGAAGGAGTTGGCTGGCCAGCGCGCGCATCTTGTAGATTCGTATGAACGGAGGTCATCAGTAACCTCTCCGCTTTCCCCGGGAAACATCCGGCACAGCCTGGGAAACAGTGAGCGCAGCTCGCGAAAGCCCAGCACACGGCCTCGCAGGGGCCCGAGACCACCGTCCGCGGGACCGGTGACCGCTCCGCGGGGACCGGGAACCCGCTCGCCGGGGCCTCCTACCGGATCCATCGTAGATTTCGAGACAAAGAACGGCGGCGACGAGACATGCGGCTGCGCGCACTGCTGGACACCGACGCGCTGGGCCTGCGGCTGCTCGGCGGCGAGGACGAACTGGATCGCACCGTGCGCGGTGTGATGACGACGGACCTCAAGGACCCCAGCCGCTATCTCTCGGGCGGCGAGCTGGTCCTCACGGGCCTCGCCTGGCGGCACGACTCGGGGGACTCCGAGCCCTTCGTCCGCATCCTCGCGGGGGCCGGTGTGGCGGCCCTCGCCGCCGGTGAGGCGGAGCAGGGCGACATCCCGGACGACCTGGTCCTGGCCTGCACCCGGCACCGGCTGCCGCTCTTCGCCGTCAACGAGTCGGTGGCCTTCGCGACGATCACCGAGCACGTCGTACGGCAGGTGTCGGGCGAGCGGGCCGGTGACCTGGCGGCCGTCGTGGACCGGCACCGGCGGATGATGACGTCCGGTCCGGCGGGCGGCGGCCCCGACGTGGTGCTCGATCTGCTCGGCTCCGACCTGGACCTGCGGGCCTGGGTGCTCTCCCCCACCGGCCGGCCCGTCGCGGGCGCCGAACGCAACGGCCCCGGGCTGCCCGCCGGCGTGTGCGCGAAGCTGGCCGCCGAGCATCTGGCGGCGTCCCGCACGGGCCGGCGCGGGCCGCACCGGGTGGCGGTGGGCCCGACGACGTACTCGCTGTTCCCGATCCGCTCGTCCGGCCGCGCCGCGGCCGCGTCCCGGGACGTGCGGGAGACGGTGCTGTCCGACTGGCTGCTGGCGGTCGAGGCGGACGCCGGGGACTGGCCGGAGGAGCGGCTCGACCTGCTCCAGGGCGTCACCCAGCTGATCTCGGTCGAGCGGGACCGGCGGGACGCGGCGCGCTCGGTGCGCCGCCGGCTCGCCCAGGAGGTTCTGGAGCTCGTGCAGACGGGCGCGGCGCCCGCCGAGATCGCCGCGAGGCTGCGGGTGGCCGCTCCGGTGCTGCTGCCCGGCCTCGGGGCGGCTCCGCACTGGCAGGTGGTGGTGGCCCGCGTCGAGTGGGACGGCGGCGACATCGAGGGCGGCCCGGTCGCCCAGTCGCTCCTGGAGGAGATCCTCGTCGACCCGCTATCGACGGGCCCCGAGCACTCCGACCGCATCGCCGTCGCCCACACGGGTGACGAAGCGATCGCCCTCGTACCCCTTCCGGCGGTGTCGTCCGAGCACGACGGTTCCGAGTCCGGGCTGCTGGCCGACTCGCTCCTGGAGGCCGTACGGGATCCGCTGTCGGCGGGCCTGAACGACGACGGGCGGCTGACGCTCGGGGTGAGCGCCGCCGTGCACTCGGCGGAGGGGCTGCGCGGCGCGCTGGAGGAGGCACGGCACGCCCGCCGGGTGGCCGCGGCGCGTCCCGGCCGGGTCTGCGCGGCCGGCCACCAGGAGCTGGCCTCGCACGTGCTGCTGCTGCCGTTCGTGCCGGACGACGTCCGCCGTGCCTTCACCGCCCGGCTGCTCGACCCGCTGCGCGACTACGACCGCAGGCACCGGGCCGAGCTGATTCCCACCCTGGAGGCCTTCCTCGACTGCGACGGCTCCTGGACGCGCTGCGCGACCCGTCTCCACCTGCACGTCAACACACTGCGTTACCGGGTGGGCCGTATCGAGCAGTTGACGGGCCGGGACCTCTCGCGGCTGGAGGACAAGCTCGATTTCTTCCTGGCGTTGCGCATGAGCTGAGGTCGCGGGCGTGCGAGCCGCGCGGTCCCAAGTGCCGCCGCCGTCCCACGACTTTGTGAAATCCTTCACCCACCCCCTTGGCCGGGCGCGCCGATCCGTGCTGAGATGCCACCACTCAACAGCTCAATGGTGTGCTCGGGGAGGGCAACGTGGCGCATACCGCCATGTCTGGTTCCGGAACGACTGCAGGGGACGATCCACTCCAGACCGCGGTATGGCGGCTGCGCTCGCGCGCCTGCTGGGCCGACGCGGCCGCTCTCCTCCAACCGCACACCGCCGCGGCGGCCCTGCAGAGAGCGTCCCTGCTCGTCGAGCGGTGTCTGTACACGGAACAGGGCTGGGCCGAGGCCGAGGACGCCCTGCGGACGGCGGAGGCCCTGGCCCAGAGCGACGACGAACGGGGCGCGGCGGCCTGTGAGCGCGGGCAGCTCGCGTACGCGTCCACCCTGCTCGGCGTCCGGGACCGGGCGGACGAGGCACGGGCGGCGCTCGGCCGGGCCGCCGCACTGCTGGCACCGGGCGCGCCGGGCCGGGCCGCGCTCGACTTCCGGCGCGGCCTCATCGCCGAGAACCTCGCCCATTCACCGCAGGCGGCCCGTGCCGCGTACCGCCGTGCGCACGCGGGCGCCACCGCCCTCGGCGACCCGCTGCTGCTCTCGTGCACCTGGCGCCATCTCGCCGGACTCGCGCTGCGGGAGGGCGAGTTGGCGGAGGCCCGGCACGGCTTCGCCGAATCCCTGCGGATCCGCGAGGAGTTGGGCTACCTGGTCGGTACGGCGCCGGCGCTGGCCTCGCTCGCGGACGCCGAGATCGAACCCGAGGCGTCCCGGCTGCGCGCGGAGGCCGGCCGGCTGTTCCGGCTGCTGGGCGGCGTACCCACCTGGCTGGCCCACCAGTTGACGCCACCGGCGGCCACGGCCTAGGTCCGGGGTACCCGAGAGGTGCTAGGCGTTCTGGACGTCCGTCCAGAAGTGCTGGACGAACGTCCAGGCCTCGGTGCGCAGTTCGGGGTTCTTGACCAGCAGGACGACGGCGGCCACGAGGAGCAGGAACTTCAGCAGTCCGCCGAGGCCCGTCCCCGAACGGGACCGGCGGCGCCGGGCGCTCGCCTCGTTCATCTCGCGGAAGCGGCGCTGCTCGTGCTGCCGCTGCTGCGCCTGCCAGGCGGGGTCGGGAAACATCATGCTCACCCCTGGAGTCGGTCGTGCGTGTGCCGGGGAGCACGCGGCCGGACGGCCGTGGGTTGCCCGCGCGGGCAAGTCGTTGCGCGGAGGCCACGGATCCGTGACGAGGGCGAGGGGATGGGGACGCGCCGGGGACAAAGCCGGGGGGCGGCGCGGGCAGGGCCCTGAGGCCGAGCCGGCCCCTGCCGAACCTGGCCCCTGCCGAGCCGGAGACGGGCCGGGGGCGCAGACGAGGCGGCGACGCGAACGGCCGGAGCCATGACGGCGACGCACACGGGCCAGGGACACACGGGCCGGACCCGGACCGGGACACACACGCCGGAGCCGGGCCAGGGGCGCACACGCCGGAGCCGGACCGGGACACATACGCCGGACCCGGGCCGGGACACACGGGCCGGAGCCGGGCCAGGGACACACACGCCGGACCCGGACCGGGACGCACACGCCGGACCCGGGCCAGGGGCGCACACGCCGGAGCCGGACCGGGACACACGGGCCGGAGCCGGACCGGGACGCACACGCCGGAGACGCAGCCCGGCCGGGGGAACGCAGCCGGGCCCGGCGCAGGGCCTACGCGCCGGTGAAGTGCTCGCGCACCAGCGACTGCACCACCGTGAGGTCCTGGGCGATCAGCGCCTCCAGCAGGGCCGCGTGCTCGGCCGCGTCGGCGACCAGATGGGCACGGGCGCGGGAGACGGGGATGCCGACGAGGGGCCACTGGGCGCGGCGGTGCAGGTCGTCGGCGATGCGCAGCAACTGCTCGTTGCCGGCGAGGGTCAGGACCGCGCGGTGGAAGGCGCGGTCGGACTCGGCGTAGGTCGCGCGGCACCCCGAGGCCGCGGCGCGTGCCGTCGCCTCGGCCAGCGGGCGCAGTTCCGCCCAGCGCGCGGCGGGCACCATGCGCGCCAGGCGCAGCATGACGGGGACCTCGATCAGGGCCCGGATCTCGGCGAGTTCGGCCAGTTCGCGGGCGCACCGCTCGACGACCCGGAAGCCGCGGTTCGGTACGACCTCGACGGCGCCCTCCAGCGCGAGCTGCTGCATCGCCTCCCGGACGGGCGTCGCGGAGACCCCGAAGCGTTCGCCGAGCACGGGTGCCGAGTACACCTCACCGGGGGCCAGCTCGCCCGAGACCAGCGCGGTGCGCAGGGCGGCGAGGATCTGTCCGCGGACGGAGGACCGCTGGACGACGTGACGCCCTTCGACGCGGGGCTGCGGGATGGGCGTCTCGCTGTGCGTGTGCTCGCCACGAGCCGTGCCGCCGGCCGCCGCGGGACCGGGGGCGACACCGCGCTCCCGGTCCACGTCCGCCGCCCGCGGCTGCGGAGGGACGCGCACGGTGGCCCCCCGGACGTCCGGTGCCCCCGTGACAGCGAAGCCGAGCACATCGCGCGAGCCGGTCTGCTCCACGGGGTCCTCCTCCGGGCTTGGTGGTACTTGGGGGTCATTGCGGCGGTTGTTACCCGTCCGTCAAGCACCATAGGCGCACCCGGCCCCAGTTCAAACCTCCACCCCTTCGGGTAAGGTAAGGCTTACCTTTAATCGACCGGGAGGGGTGGCCCCCGTATGTCCGCTCCCGCTCCGCCCACCGACGCCCCGGCCGCGCACGCTCCCGGCGCGGACACCCCCGCTCACGCCATGCACCCGGCCCGCTCGGTCCTCACGGACGCCTACGCCCGGCTGACCGAGGTCTTCCCGGCGCTGACCGTGACGGAGCTGGCCCCCGGGCAGGCGGCTCCCCGCGGCGACGGCTGGGCCCACGCGGCCCGGCTCGCGGAGGGCGGGGCCGACCTCGACGCGTTTCTCGCCTGGGACGAGGAGCAGGTGCTGCGGGACTACGGCGAGCGGGCGCGACCGGACGTCGTAGCCGGCTTCGGGCTCCACCGCTACGCCTGGCCGGCCTGCCTGCTGATCACCGTCCCGTGGTTCCTGCTGCGCAGAGTGCCGCGCTTCCCTGTGGAGCACGTCACATTCCAGCGCACCCTGGGACGTCTGGCCGTACGGGTCGACGAGTTCGCCTGCCTGCCGGACGATCCGGCCGCCGGCCGGCCCGGCGCCCGGGTGGTGGCGGACGAGGAGGCACTGGCGGCCGAGGTGCGGGCGGCCGTCGCCGAGCACCTGGAGCCGGTCCTCGGCGGCTTCGGCCCGCGGATGCGGCGGCGCGGCCGCGCCCTGTGGGGCATGGCGACCGACGAGATCGTCGAGGGGCTCTGGTACGTGGCCCATCTGCTCGGCGAGGAGCAGCGGGCCATGGGCGAACTGGAGCGCCTGCTGCCCGGGGCGACCCAGCCGTACGCCGGCAGCGCCGCGTTCCGCGAGCTGACGGGGCCGGACGGTGAAGCGCTGCCCACCCGGGACCGGGTGAGCTGCTGCCTCTTCTACACCTTGCGTCCCGCGGACACGTGCACCACCTGTCCGCGCACCTGTGACGCGGACCGCGTCACCAAGTTGACTGCCACCGGGGCTCGTTGAGCCGTCACGGCTGTCCGAGGACCCGCCGCCCCCGGAGATCAAGTCCCGCTGCGGGCATCCGCCCCGGTCCGCCGCGGGGCGCCCCGCGGCCGACAGGCGTTTCACGACTCCCCCACCTGTCGCAGGAACTTTCCGCCGAACCACCCGTACGGGTCAATCTAATCGCACCCAACTTCCGTTCCTCGCGCGGCAGTTCGAGACGAATGCCGCCCTGTGCGGGCCCTTGCGGCCTCTTGCCCCGAAACCCCCTGGGCGCCGACTGGTTTGGGCCACTATGGCGGGCGTTACGCCCTATCCCAATGCAAGGGACCCCTGATGAGACTGACCGACATATCGCTGAACTGGCTGCTTCCGGGCGCCGTTCTGCTCTTGGGCATGCTGGCGGCGGTGGCGGTGCTCGCGCGTGGCAAGCGGTCCGGGGAGAGCGCGCACACCGATGACTCGTGGGAGCGCAGCGAGGAGCGACGCCGGCGCAAGGAAGCCCTCTACGGCACCGCCTCCTACGTGCTGCTCTTCTGCTGTGCCGCGGTCGCCGCGGCGCTCTCCTTCCACGGCCTGGTCGGCTTCGGCGTGCAGAACCTCGGCCTCTCCAACGGCTGGGAGTACCTCGTCCCCTTCGGCCTGGACGGCGCGGCCATGTTCTGCTCCGTGCTCGCGGTGCGCGAGGCCAGCCACGGTGACGCGGCACTCGGCTCGCGCATACTGGTGTGGACCTTCGCGGGTGCGGCGGCCTGGTTCAACTGGGTGCACGCGCCGCGGGGCATCGACCACGCGGGCGCTCCGCAGTTCTTCGCCGGCATGTCGATGTCGGCCGCGGTGCTCTTCGACCGCGCGCTGAAGCAGACCCGCCGGGCGGCGCTGCGGGAGCAGGGCCTGGTCCCGCGCCCGCTGCCGCAGATCCGGATCGTCCGCTGGATGCGCGCGCCCCGTGAGACGTACAGCGCCTGGTCGTTGATGCTGCTCGAGAACGTCCGCACCCTCGACGAGGCCGTGGACGAGGTGCGCGAGGACCGGCGCCAGAAGGAGCAGACCCGGCTGCGCCGCCGGGAACAGGAGCGGGTCGAGCGGGCGCACCTCAAGGCGCTCAGCCGCGGTCACCGGGGCCTGGTCGGCCGCGGCGGCTCACGCGAGCTGGAGACGACCGTGGAGCGGGCCCCCGCGCAGGCCACCGCGGACCCTGCCATATCGGCGCCGGAGCAGCTGCCCGTGCGCACCCGTCCCTCCCTGCAGCCCGTCCGCGGCAGCGGCACTGAGCCGGTCATCGACCTCACCGCGGAGGACGACACGATGGCGCTGCCCCGGCTGGACTCACTGGAACGCAAGCTCAAGGACCTTGAGCAGCAGTTCGGTTAGGGCCCCGGCCCCAGGCCCGGACGCGATGTCCGGGCGGAACCGGACGCTTCACTGGACGGCGGCGTGGTGTGCTCACACCACGCCGCCGTCCAGTTCGAACCACACCGCCTTGCCCACCCCGTGTGCCCGTACGCCCCAGGTGTCCGCGAGGGACTGCACCAGGACCAGGCCTCTGCCGTGCGTACCGTCGTCGGCGCGCGGTGCCCGAAGCCGTGGCCTGTGTCCCACGAAGTCACGGACCTCCACGTGCAGTCCGTGCGGCGAGACGGTCGCCGTCAGCACCGCGTCGTGGTCGGTGTGTATCAGGGCGTTGGTGACGAGCTCGCTGGTCAGCAGCTCGGCCACCTCGGATCGTCCCGGCCTCCCCCAGTGCCGTAAGAGTTCGCGCAGCGCTCTGCGGGCATCCGGCACCGCCCGCAGGTCCCCCCGTCCGAGCCGGCGCCGCAACTGCGCCGCGCCCGCTTGCTCCGTCGTGCTCTCGGCCGTGTCCTTCATCGCTTTCGCCGAGGACGCCCCCCTTGCCACCGGACCGCCCCTTCGTGCCTGCCTTTTCATGGCCCCCGCCCGCACTGATGTCGGTTTCCCCTCCTGCTCGAACACCTTCACGAGGAACCATGCCCTCCTCCGGAAGGCGACAGTCATGCTGAATCGTCAACCACCGCTCGTACGCGCACGGGAATGCCCGGCCGTACCCGTCGGCTCGATCCCCGGTTGAGCCGGTGGAACCCGGCCGCGCCGCCGCCCCCGGTGAACGAGCGCTGGTGGAGGGGCGACCGGAGCGTCGCGCGAAGGCCCTTCGTGCGCGGGTCACGGCGCGTGGGCCGGACGGTCCCGGTCGGTCCCGGCCCGCGCGGACCGGACGGGCCGGTGCATCTGCCGCTGGTCCGCGGGGGCCGGCCCGGCGACCTCGCACGGCTCCGGGGCTACGCCGGTGGGGGCGCCGTGACCGCGGACGGTCGATTCATCTACGGAGACGCGACTGACGATCCGGCCGTACGAGAGAAGGACGAGTGTCTCCTGGGGCTCGACGTCCGCGCGGTGCCGGAGCTTCCGTGCGCGCCCCTGCGGTGCGGGTGGTGAGGCGGTCAACCGGCTTACGGCCGCGGCACGTTGCGCAGGTTGGAGCGGGCCATCTGGAGCATGCGGCCGACACCGCCGTCCAGGACGATCTTCGAGGCGGAGAGGGCGAAGCCCGTGACCATCTCGGCGCTGATCTTCGGCGGGATCGAGAGGGCGTTGGGGTCGGTGACGATGTCGACCAGGGCCGGCCCCTTGTGCTTGAAGGCGTCCTTGAGCGCACCGGCGAGCTGCTTGGGCTTCTCGACCCGGACGCCGTAGGCCCCGCACGCCCGGGCGACGGCGGCGAAGTCGGGGTTCTTGTTCGCCGTGCCGTACGAGGGCAGGCCGGCGACCATCATCTCCAACTCGACCATGCCCAATGAGGAGTTGTTGAAGAGGACGACCTTCACCGGCAGGTCGTACTGGACGAGGGTGAGGAAGTCGCCCATCAGCATGCTGAATCCGCCGTCGCCGGACATCGAGACGACCTGGCGGTTGCGGTCGGTGAACTGGGCGCCGATGGCCATCGGCAGGGCATTGGCCATCGAGCCGTGGGAGAACGAACCGATCACGCGGCGACGGCCGTTGGGTGAGATGTAGCGGGCCGCCCAGACGTTGCACATACCGGTGTCCACGGTGAACACCGCGTCCTCGGCGGCGAGTTCGTCGACGACCGCGGCCACGTACTCGGGATGGATCGGGACGTGCTTCTCGACCTTCCGGGTGTACGCCTTGACCACGCCTTCCAGCGCGTCCGCGTGTTTCTTCAGCATCTTGTCGAGGAAGCGCCGGTTCTCCTTGGTCCTCACCCGCGGGGTCAGACACCGCAGGGTCTCGCGCACATCGCCCCACACGGCCAGGTCGAGCTTGGAGCGACGGCCCAGGTGCTCGGGCCGGACGTCGACCTGGGCGATCTTCACATCGGTGGGGAGGAACGCGTTGTACGGGAAGTCGGTGCCCAGCAGGATGAGGAGGTCGCACTCATGGGTGGCCTCGTAAGCGGCGCCGTAGCCGAGCAGACCGCTCATGCCGACGTCGTACGGGTTGTCGTACTGGATCCATTCCTTGCCCCGCAGCGCGTGTCCGACCGGGGACTTGATCTTCTCGGCGAACTCCATCACCTCGGCGTGCGCGCCCGCCGTGCCGCTGCCGCAGAACAGGGTGACCCGGTCGGCCTCGTCGATCAGCGCGACCAGTTTGTCGATCTCGGCGTCACCGGGCCGGACGGTGGGCCGGGAGGTGACGAGTGCGGTCTCGACGGCCTTCTCCGGCGCGGGCCGGTCCGCGACGTCGCCCGGCAGCGTCACGACACTCACGCCGCTCTGCCCGACGGCGTGCTGGATCGCCGTCTGGAGCAGCCGGGGCATCTGCTGGGGGCTGGAGATCATCTCGCTGTAGTGGCTGCACTCGCGGAACAGCTGGTCCGGGTGGGTCTCCTGGAAGAACCCCAGCCCGATCTCGCTGGAGGGGATGTGCGAGGCGAGGGCGAGCACGGGGGCCATGGAGCGGTGGGCGTCGTAGAGGCCGTTGATGAGGTGCAGGTTGCCGGGGCCGCAGGAGCCGGCGCAGGCCGCCAGGTCTCCGGTGATCTGCGCTTCCGCGCCCGCGGCGAAGGCAGCGGTCTCCTCGTGCCGGACGTGGATCCAGTCGATGGCCGAGTTGCGCCGGATGGCGTCCACGACGGGGTTGAGGCTGTCGCCGACGACCCCGTACATGCGCTTGACGCCCGCGCGGGCGAGGATGTCGACGAACTGCTCGGCGACGTTCTGCTTGGCCATGACTTCACATGCCCTTCGGTCTCCGGAGATCCCTTCGGGTTCCATGAATTCACACGGCCGGGTGTTACGCCTCCCAGACCGCCGCGGCTGTCCTGTCGTCGGCGTAGCCCTTGACCCTGACCTGACTGTCCGCGAAGAACGCCGCGAGCCCGGGGGGTTCGGCGGCCGACCAGCGGGCCGTCAGATGCCGGGCCAGCTCGGGTTCACCGCGCAGGGGTTCCGCCAGGCCGCCGGTGCAGAGCAGCAGCGTGTCACCCGGCCGGGCGACGGAGGCGCGGAACCGGAAGGGGGCGCGGGGCGGGGCGGGGGCCGGTTCGTACGGGCTCGGCGGCGTCGTGATCCCCAGGTCCATGGTGAGCCGGTCACCCTCGGGGGTCTCGTGGGGCAGCGATCCGAAGCCGACGACGGCTTCGCCGGTGGCGTCCGCGACCCGTGGCTCGATGTCCTGCCACTCGCCGTCCCGCAGCCGGAACAGGCCGCCGGCGCCGACACCGAAGAAGACCCGCGTACGGCACTCCGGGTCGGCCGGCAGCAGAAGGCACCGCAGCCCTGCCGTGTACTCCTCCGGTCCGACGCCCTGCTCGGCCGCGCTCGCCCGCAGCTTGCCGAGGCTGCGGTCGGTGAGCCGGTGCAGCCCCGACTTCAGGTCACCTCGCCGGCCGGCCCGGATGTCCTCGGCCAGCCGGGCATGACTGCGTCCCACGGCCCGCCCGATCCACCGGCACGCCTCGGCGGCCGCCCGGTGCGCGCCCGGGGTGGCCCGCGCGCCGGTCGCCATGGCGACCAGCACCAGGGCCTGGTCCCCCGTCCCGAAGCGGGCGGTCAGCAGGGAGTCCCGGCGGGGCTCCCCCCGGTATCGCGCGGAGTCCCCGCGCACGGAAACGGCCCGCACCGTCCACGCCCCGTACCGCGCCCCGTCCAGCACCGCGTCCGCCACCAGCTCGTCGAGCCCATCAGGATCCGCCGCCGGCAGCGCGGTCGGCTCCGCGTCATACGTGGGCGGCCCGGAGCCGACGTGATCGACGTAGAGGGGCGCCGACGCGAGCACCGGACCGGGTGCGGGGGGTGGAGAGGACGGGGGGACTGGCGGGGCGGGGGGCACGGGGGGCGGCTGGGGGTTGGGGGGTGGTGGCGAGTCACCGGAAGTCGTGGGTACGGCGTCCTCCGGGGCGTCGGTCCCGCTCCGGCCGCTCACGTCGGCGCGGGCTCCGTCCGAAGGCGCCGTGTCCACCTCCGGCTGGAAGCCGGGCGGCCTGGGCCCCGGCGGGAAGCTCACGGGCGCCGGCGACTCGGCGGACGGCGGCTCCCACGGCGCGGTCCGCCGTCCCAGCCCCCGGCGCCACAACGGCTCCGGACGCGCCCCGGAGCCACCATCCCGCCGCGCCGCGTCCGGCCCTGGCCCAGGGCCGACACCCCGCGCGGAGGCCGCCCCGCGCCCAGGGCCCAGATCCCGCGCATCTTGCGCTCCCTGCCCAGGACCGAGATCCCGCACGCCATCCGCCCCCTGCCCAGGCCCGACACCCCGCGTGGAAGCCGCCCCCTGCCCAGGCCCGAGTCCCCGCGCGGAGGCCGCCCCCTGCCCAGGCCCTAGTCCCCGCGTGGAAGCCGCCCCCTGCCCAGCGCCCAGATCCCGCGCACCTTCCGCCGCATGCACAGGACCGAGATCCCCCGCACCATCCGCCCCCTGCCCAGGCCCGACACCCCGCGCGGGGGCCGCCCCCTGCCCAGGGCCCAGATCCTGCTCCGGGCCCTCTCCAGGGCCGGGATCCCGCCGCTCCGTGTCCGGCGCAGCCGCGGGAGCCGCATGGTGCCGCACCGGCTCCGGCCCCCGCCCGATGTCGTCATCACGCCCGGCTTCGCCGGAGCCATCGGCGCCGTAGCCGTCATCGCTGTAGCCGTCATCGCCGTAGCCGTCGTCACCGCGCGCGGCTCCCGCACCCCGGCCGGGTCCGTCGTCCCAACGCATGGGTTCGGGGGCCGGGTTCGGGCCGGAAAGCGCATCCCGCCGCGCGGACTCCGCGCCCCGCCGGGGACCGTCGTCCCACCACGCCGGCGCACCGCCCCGCCCGGGGCCGCCGTCCCGCCAAGCCGGACCCACACCGGGCTCGGGCCCCGCATCCGATCCCGTCGATTCCGGACCCTGCTCGGAGGAGCCACCCCGCGAGGCGGGACCTACACCCGGTCCAGGACCCGCGTCCCAAGGCGCCGACTCCGGGTCCTGCCACGAGGAATCACCCCGCCCGGGACCGGCAGCCGGCGCGGTCCGGCCCTGCGGAGCCGGAGGGGCCCAGGGCCGCGGCACTTCCGGCGGCGGCCCGGGAGTGGCGGGGCCGTTCCCCGGTTCGGGCGGTGCGGCGCCGCGGGGTCCCGCCGTGGTGTCGGCCGGTGGGTCGGGCGGGCGAGGCCAGGAACCGCCGCTCCGCTGCTCGGGGACCGCCGGCGCCTCCCCCGGCCGGGGCCCGGCGGGGCCCCGCCGCACCGCGTCGGCGGCCGACGCGAACCGGTCGTCGAGGGAATCAGCCGCGGCCGCAGGCCCCGTGTCCCCGGTGGAGTCGTCGTACAACTGACCCCACCAGTCGTCCTCGTGACCGGTGGGCTTCTCCCCCTGCTGGCTCATGCCCGTAATTGTCCACCGCGGGAGCCGGATGAAAACGGGGCATCCGGAAAAACCGGCCAGGAGACTGGCGGTCGAACGGCGTGTCGGACGACGCGTCGAACACCGGTATGAAGAAACCGCCGGGCGGTCCCACCCCCCACGGGAGAACCGCCCGGCGGCGCCGGAGTGACCTGGGCCTAGCGCACGTCGTAGCGCACGTCGTAGGCCCGGGTCACAGTCTGGGTGACCGAGTTGCCCCGGTCGTCGGTCATGTCGGCCTTGAGTGTCACCTGGTTCCCTGAAGCTCGCCTGTGATGCACGGTCGCCGCCCCTTCCCCGTTGCGGCGGCCCGTCTTCGCGGCGGTCCCAGGTCTGGCCACCGTCGTCTCGCCACCACCGTCTCGCCACCGTCGTACGAGGACGACAGCTTCACCGCGGTGAGCGCGCCGGGCCGGTACCCGGCCGGCCTCACCCGTCGCGGTCGGTGAGATCCGCCGTCCGGCCTTGGCCGCACGCGTCTTGAAGCCGTCCTCCGGCAGCCCGTCGGCGGCCGCTGCCGGTCGCGCGACCCCCGCGGGCACGGCTGGGGTGGCGGCCAGGACGGCGGCGATCCCCACCGCCGACGCCGTCCCCACGGCCACTCCTTCCCACGTCCCACTGGCCAAGATTCCACTCCCCAAGATCGCTCCGGCCGCGTCCCCCGGACCGGCCGGCGCTGCCCCACGAGCCGGCGCGGCCCGCATTCGCGCAGGCCAATCCGTCCCAAGCCGGGCATTGGGGACGGCAATTGATGCTGCGGTGGCGTCACCTTGGCAGAGATACGGGTGGTACGGCCATGATGTGCCCAGGCGGGTTTGCGCCGTGGCCGGTTTCCGCCATGGCCGGACCGGAACAGATCCTCGGGGAGGGACATCGCCGCATGCTGGGAGCGATTGGACTGGACGACACTCACGAGTCGGCGTACCGGGCGCTGGTGTCCGTGGGCGCCGCCGACGTGCCGGATCTCGCGCGGCGGCTCACACTCGGCGAGTACGACACGGAGCGCGCGCTGCGCCGGCTGGAGCACCACGGCCTGGCGGCCCAGTCGTCGGCGCGGCCCGGCCGCTGGGTCGCGGCGCCGCCCGGGGTCGCTCTCGGCGCGCTGCTCACCCAGCAGCGGCACGAGCTGGAGAAGGCGGAGCTGGCGGCGGCGCTGCTCGCCGAGGAGTACCGCGCGCAGGCCGCCGAGCCGGCCGTGCACGACCTGGTCGAGGTGGTGATCGGCGCGGCCGCGGTCTCGCAGCGCTTCCTCCAGCTCCAGCTCGGCGCGAGCGAGGAGGTGTGCGCGCTGGTCACCGGGAATCCGGTCGTGGTCTCCGGGATGGACAACGACGCCGAGGAGCAGGCCGCCGACCGGGGTGTCCGCTACCGGGTGGTGGTCGAGCGGGCCGTCCTCGACCAGCCCACCGGGATCACCGAGCTGACCGCCGCACTCGGCCGGGACGAGCGGGTGCGGGTCGTGGACACGGTGCCGACGAAGCTGGTGGTCGCCGACCGGACGCTCGCGATGGTGCCGCTCACCTCGCACACCGCGGAGCCGGCCGCGCTGGTGGTGCACGCCAGCGGCCTCCTGGAGCTGCTGTCGGGGCTCTTCGAGTCGGTCTGGCGGGAGGCACTGCCCCTGCGGCTCGGCAGCCGGGGCGTGACCGAACAGGAGCCGGACGGCCCGGACGGCACCGACCTGGAGATCCTCTCCCTGCTGCTCGCCGGTCTGACCGACGCGAGCGTCGCCAAGCAGCTCGACCTGGGGCTGCGGACCGTGCAGCGCCGGGTGAAGCGGCTGATGGAGCTGACCGGCGTGACGACCCGGCTGCAGCTGGGCTGGCACGCGTACGAGCGGGCCTGGGTGGCCCGGGAGCCACTGGACTGACCTGCGGTTTCGCCCGTCCTCCTGCACCCTGGGCAGATGGGAGCGTGGCAACTCCTGATGGTCGGCGTGGTGATACTGCTCGGCCTGCTGGGAGTACTGGTGCCCGGTGTGCCGGGGTCGTGGCTCGTATGGGCCGCGGTCCTTTGGTGGGCCCTGGAGGACCCGCGCCCCCTGTCCTGGGAGGTGCTCGTCGGCGCGACCGTGGTCCTCCTGCTGTCCCAGGCGATCCGCTGGGGACTGCCCGCGCGACGGCTGCGCGAGAGCGGCGCCACCCCCCGAATGGCGGTGTACGCCGGGGTCGGCGGGGTGCTCGGTTTCCTGGTGATCCCGGTGCTCGGCGCGCTGCCCGGGTTCATGGCCGGGATCTATCTCTCGGAGCGGTTGCGCCTGGGGCGGCACGGGGAGGCGGTGACGGCCCTGCGGACGGCGATGCGGTCGGGGGGCTGGAGCGTGCTGACGGAGTTCTTCGCCTGCCTGCTGATCATGGGGGCCTGGCTGGGCGCGGCGATCTGGGGCTGAGCGGGCCGTTCAGCCGTCCGGATTCCTCAGATTCCTCACGGCGTGAGCGAGGCGGGATCGACCGCGTCGGCCAGCGCCCGCATGCCCGCGTCGTTGAAGTGCAGATGGTCACCGGGGTCGTAGGCCGGGAGGATGCGGTGCGGCCGGGCGGGGTCGCGGACCACGGCGTCGAAGTCCACGACCTCGTCGAAGAGGCCGCCGGAGCGGATGACGGCGTTGACCGCGAGGCGAACGGCCTCGCGGGTCTCCGTGTAGGCGACGTGACCGCCGTACGGGGTGATCGTGGCGCCGATGACCCGGACACCGCGGGCGTGGGCGCGGCTCACGAGGCGGCGGAACGCGTCCTCGAGGGCCTCGGGATGCGTCTCTTCCGGCGTTCCCTTGATGTCGTTGATGCCTTCCATGACGATCACCGCGCGCACGCCGGTGCGGGAGAGGACGTCCGCATCGAGCCGGGCGAGGGCGCTGGGGCCGACCCCGTCGCGTAGCACACGGTTCCCGGCGATGCCCGCGTTGAGGACGCCGAGACGGCGGCGCTGCGGCTCGCCGCGCAGCCGTTCGGCGAGCCGGTCGGGCCAGCGCCGGTTGGCCCCGAACGTCGAACCGGAGCCGTCCGTCAGGGAGTCACCGAGGGCGACGACGCTGCCCGCGGCGGGCGCGCCCAGCACATCGACGCCGGTCACGTAGTACCAGTTGCCCAGGGTGACCGTGTACGCGGCGCCGTCCACATCTCGCGTGTGATCGCCTTGCCGGGCAAGGAAGTTGGTCTGGAGGGCCGAGCGGTGGTACGTCGCCGGGCCCGAGTCGGCCGGGGTGTGCGCCGAGATCAGCAGGTTGGCGTCGGCGGGCACCGTGAGCAGGACCGGATCGGTGACCAGGTCCTTCCCTGCCGGGATACGGACGGACGTGGCACCGCCGAAGGTGGCGGTGCGCACGGAGCCCGCGACGGCGTCCGGGCTCGCGGGCGCGCCCGGCCTCTGCAACGCGACGGTGAGGGAGCCGAGTTGGAGCGGCGCGGTGCCGAGACGGTTGGAGATCCGGACCCGCAGGGCGCTGCCGCCGACGCTCGTGTGCACGACGTTGCGGAGGGAGGCGCCCGGCAGCCCGGGGACGGTTCCGGAGGGGGCGGCTTCCCAGGTGCCGGTCCAGTCCGGACCGCCGGGGCCCGCGGCACCGGAGACGAAGGGAGCGACGCCCGGGCCGGCGGAGGAGAAGGGGTCGGCACCCGGATCGGCGGAGGAGAAGGGGTCGGCACCCGGGTCGGCGGAGGAGGAGGGGTCGGCACCCGGGTCGGCGAGGAGAGCACCGGAAGCGAGGGCGTCCGCGGCGAGTCCACCGGGACGCAGCGCGTCCGCGGCCGAGGTGGCGTCGCTGCCCGGGAGAGGCCCCGGATCCACGTCCGCGCCGGCCGCCGGCGGAGCGAGCGCCAGGGCTGTCACCAGGGCTGCGACGAGATGACGGACCTTGATCGCTCGGGTCATGGGGCCATGGATTCCCTGGCCCCCGGCCCCCGCAACGCACCCTCACCCTCTTGGCCGCACCTGCCCTCCTGCCTCGGCCCTAGGCCCAAGACCCGATGCGGACCACGCCGGTGAGGTGTTTGGCTGCTGTCATGACCGAATTCAGCGAGGCCGAGCGCACCTACCTCTCGTCGCAGCGGCTGGGACGGCTGGCCACCGTGGACGCCCACGGGCAGCCGCAGGCCAACCCCGTCGGCTTCTTCCCGCAGGACGACGGGACGATCCTCATCGGCGGATACGCGATGGGGACCACCAAGAAGTGGCGCAACCTCCAGAAGAACCCGAAGGTGGCTCTCGTCGTCGACGACATCGTCAGCCTCAACCCGTGGAAGGTGCGCGGTATCGACATCCGCGGGGAGGCCGAACTGCTCACCGGCCCGCACGAGTTGGGGCCGCACTTCAGCGAGGAGCTGATCCGCATCCACCCGGGCCGGATCCACAGCTGGGGGCTGGAGGACTGACTATCCGACGGTCAAGTACCCCTCCAGGCCGAGCAGTTGCTGCTTGCGTTCAAGGCCGCCCGCGTAGCCGGTCAGGGACCCGTTCGCGCCGATGACGCGATGACAGGGGCGGACGATCAGCAACGGGTTGGCGCCGATCGCGCCTCCGACGGCACGGACGGCGGCACGCGGGGCACCGATGCCGGCGGCGATGGCGCCGTACGTCGTGGTCTGCCCGTACGGCACGGAGTCGAGGGCGGCCCAGACCTCCTCCCGGAATACGCTCCCCCGGGTGCTGAACTCCAGCTGGAAATCCTTGAGTTCACCGGCGAAGTAGGCGGCGAGCTGCTCCTCGGCCGCCCGGAAGAGGTCCGGCGCGTCACGCCACTCCGGCAGACGCGTACGGCCGCCCTTCTGGCCCGGGACGGACAGCGAGGTCAGGGCGCCGGAGTCGTCGGCGGTGAGGAGCAGCTCGCCGACCGGGCTGTCCAGGGTCGTGCAGTAGGTGACGCGGGCGGGGCTGTGGTCCGTCATGGTCAGTGGGTTTCCCGTCCGGGCTCGGAGGCGGCCGCGAGGTGCCGCAGGGCGTAGGAGCGCCAGGGGCGCCAGGTGTCGGGGACGTCGTCGCCCTCCGGCGCCGCGTCCGGGTCGCCGAGGGCACGGGCGCGGATGACGGCGACGGTCCGTGCGTCCATCCCCGGCAGCGCGAGCAGCGCCTCCTGCGCGTCGTCCCGGTCGGCGCCCGCGTCGAGCCGCAGGACCCCGTCGGCGAGGGCGGCGGTCAGAGCACCGAGGGTGCCTGCCGGTTCGGCCTGCGCCAGGACGGCGGCCTCGGGGAAGAGATGCGTGAGCGTGCCGCAGGGGGCGTCCAGGGCCTTCCCGTACCGCTCCACGAGCCGCTCGGACCCGGCCCGCCCGACGAGCGCGCGCACGGCCAGCTCGTCCGGATCGGCGGTGCCCGGCGAACGCAGCCCCGGACGGGCGGCGACCAGCGGAGCCAGCCGCGGATCGGCACCGAGGCGCTCGTCCACGGCGTACGGGTCCGCATCGAGGTCGAACAGCAGGCGCAGCCGCTGTACGGCCGTGGTGAGGTCACGCAGATCGGTGAGGTGCAGCCGGGCGTCGAGCCAGCCACCGGGGCGGGCCGGCACCTGCGGAACGCCTCCGTCCGCCGACCCGCCCTCCGGTACGACTCCGCCCGCTTCCGCGTCGAGGAGCGCGCGGTCCACCGTGCCCCCGGACGCCTCGCCGGCGAGGGGCGCGCTGTCCGCCGTGACCCCGGACGGCTCCTTGTCGAGGCGCGCTCTTTCCGCGCCGCCGACGGCGGGCTCGGTCGCCGTCCCGGCCGCCGGTCGTCGTGGGCCGCCCGGGCGCTCGTCGACCGCGACGATGCCGGTGCCGTACGGGAGGCGCAGGGTGCGCCGGTACGTACGGCGTCCGCGGGTGCCGCTCACTTCCTCGACCCCGGTGACGGCCTCGTCGGCGAGGAGGTCGAACACGGCGGCGGACTGGTAGCGGCCGCGGTGCGCGAGACGCAGGGGGATCCCCGCGGAAGGGGTCGCCGCGCGCCGGCCGGAACCTCGGCGGGGCGCGGTGGCGCGCAGCTCGCTGGGGGTGGACGCGTACACCGCCCGGATCGTGTCGTTGAACTGCCGCACGCTGGCGAACCCGGCGGCGAACGCGATCTCCGTGACCGGGAGTCCTGTGGTCTGCAGGAGGACCCGCGCGGTGTGGGCGCGCTGGGCGCGGGCCAGCGCGACGGGCCCGGCGCCGAGCTCCGCGGTGAGCTGTCGCTGCACCTGGCGGGCGCTGTATCCGAGGCGTACGGCGAGGCCCGCGACGCCTTCCCGGTCGACGACGCCGTCGCCGATCATGCGCATGGCGCGGCCGACGACGTCGGCGCGTACGTTCCACTCGGCCGATCCCGGTACCGCGTCGGGGCGGCACCGGCGACAGGCCCGGAAGCCGGAGCCCTGGGCGGCGGCGGCCGTCGGGTAGTAGCGGACGTTCCGTCGTTTCGGCGTCACCGCCGGGCAGCTGGGCCGACAGTAGATCCCGGTCGTCTCGACGGCGAAGAAGAACTCCCCGTCGAACCGGGCATCCCGACTGCGCACCGCCTCGTACCTGGTCTCTTCATCGATCACGTACCCCAGTCTCGGCCATCGCCGTACCACCCGCTGGCGGAAATCGGACACGACGTTTCCGACCGGGGTGGCCGGGCGGCGAGGAGGCCAGGAGGCGAGGAGACTTGCCGGCGGCGCCGCGCATCGGCGCGGGACCGGCAAGCCCCCGGTGGCGCCCAGGGGCTGTCGTCAACTCGACCCGGTCCTGCACCGTTCCGCTCTTGGCCTAGGGCGGCCCACGCATCGCACAAGACCTGGGCCGAGATCGTTATGGATTACTTGTCTCGAATGAGGCCACCACGCGCTTATGAGTCCGTGCGAGTACTCCGCAGGTGCGCCGGCACGGCCCACCACTGGTCCGGGCGGTCCACGACCGGGGCGTCGGGGCCGCTCTCGCCGTACCGAGCTAGGCGCAGAAGGTAGGCCGCGATGCCTGCCGCGCCCTGCATCCACGTCGTCTGGGGCGGCAGCAGCGGCGGGTCCTCGCGGTGTTCCACAAAGCGCCAACGGGCGCCCGCATCATCTCTGATGACCCGATCGACCAGCGCATCGCCCATCCGGTGCGCGGCCCGCAGCAGGGTCTGCCTCCACTGCGGCGCCCGGCAGTCCTGGGCGGCGTCCAGCAGGACGTCTCCGACGCCTGCCGTTCCGCAGCAGCGGCCGTCGTTGTCCCAGAAGCCGGGACGGAGGCGTTGCGGCAGGCCCGAGGTGAGGATCGAGGTCATACAGCGGTGCCGCAGTTCGTCGACGTCATGGCCCGCCACGTCGGCGACCCCAGCGTGCGCCAGTGCGGTGAACAGGTGCGAGGTGCCCGCCGGGCCGTGGCACCACGTGTACGTCACCGGTTCCACCTCCCGTTTCGACGGCGGGATCGTGTGCGGGACGACGAAACCGGCGTCCTCCAAGGACCCCACCGAGAGGACGTGCCGGGCGCCTTCCACCGCGGCCTCGATGAAGTCCTGACGGTCCAGGGCGGTGCCCGCGACCGCCAGTGCGGCCGCGATGCCGGCGGTTCCGTGCGAGTAGTTCGGTGCCCTCGACGGCCTCCCCGGCGTCATGCCCCAGTCGAGGCCCGCTTCCGTACGGTCCGCCGCCCGCAGCAGCGCCTCGCCTCCCGTCGTCGCGATCGCCTCTGCGAACTCGCTCTTCGCCCAGACCGCCGTCATCACGACGCCCGCGGTCCCCATGATGACGTCGGTGAGGGGCGCGTCGGAGCCCGGTTCGAAATCGAGGGTGGTCTTCCACCCGTCGCCGGTCGCCAGGGCGGCCAGCCGCCGCAGTGCCACCGCTTCCTCGCCCGGGGCGAGCAGTCTGAGCGCCGTCGCGTCGCCTGCGAGGCCGTCGTACAGCGAGGGTTCCGTTCGCTGCCCGGCCTGTGCCGACAGCCTGGTCACGATGCCGGTCGCCAGTGCCGCTTCCCGCGCGCTCAGCTCCCGGTACTGCGCGATCTCGGCCAGCACCGGGGCCAAGCCGGCGATCCCCGCGTACAGCGAATCGCGGTCCTGTGGCGGCGACACGGTTTCCGGACCGCCCTCCACCACCGCCTGCACGAGCCATGGGCCCTCGGCCTCGCGCACGTGGTCCAGCACCCACGACCAGGCGGCCTCGCCCACGTCCCGATATACGTCGCTCCTCATCCGGTCACGCTACAACCCCCCGGATGAGCAGCCCGTTCGGCGGGGTGTCGCCGGTCTGTTGGTTCCGGCGGTCCTGGGTACCGGCTTCCGCGTCCGCCTTCAGGTCACGCAGCCCTGCTTCGAGGCCGTCGCGCGACGGGTGCCGATCACAGCCACTCGTTGATAGCTGCGATCAGCACGGTCGCCTCGTAGCGGACGGCGAGCTTGTTGTGTCGCGTGGCGACAGCACGGTGCCTCTTGAGCCGGTTGATCCCGCACTCGACCGCATGACGCTGGCGGTAGTCGACCGGGTCGAAGCGCGGCGGCCGCCCGCCGCGGGAGCCGCGCTTCTGGCGGTTGCGTGACTGGTCGGCCTTATCCGGCCGCCCGCCGCGGGAGCCGCGCTTCTGGCGGTTGCGTGACTGGTCGGCCTTATCCGGAATGGTGCAGCGGATTCCGCGGCGGCGCAGGTAGGCGCGGTTTTTGCGCGAGGCGTACGCCTTGTCGGCCCGCACGCGATCGGGGCGGACGTGTGGCCGGCCCAGTCCGATGCGGGGCACGCGGACCTTTTCCAGCACGGGCTCAAACTGCGGCGAGTCCCCTCGCTGCCCGGTCGTGATCACGATCGCCACGGGTTTCTGGCCCTGCTCGACGGCCAGGTGCAGCTTGGTGGTGAACCCGCCGCGCGAGCGTCCCAGCCCATGATCTCCGGGCTCGGTGAACACACCGCCCGGCGGTTCCTTCTGCAGGTCACTCCGCCTGCGGGCCCCTGCCGCATGCTGATGGGCACGACAGACCGTGGAGTCGACCCTCAGGTCCCACGTGATCGTTCCTTCGCGTCGGCCAGAGCCTCGAGCCGGGTGAGGATCCGGTGCCAGGTGCCGTTCCGCCGCCACCGGCGGAACAGATCGTAGACCCGACCCCACGGCCCGTACTCGACGGGCACGTCCCGCCATGGCACACCGGTCCGGACCGGGAACCGTATGCCGTCGATCAGCCCGCCGCCGAGGCCAGACCGGCGGCCGCCCGGCCTTCGTGCCCTTCGGCAACAGCGGCTCCAACACCGCCCACTGCTCGTCCGTGAGATCTCCCCGCCCCATGAACCGTGATCATTCACAGTCCAAGATCCACTTTCGACACACGGCCTAGTGCCAACGCCCCCGCTTCGCCTCCATCGCCGCCTTCCCCTCGGCCCCCCGCCGCTTCCAGTCCTTGCGGAGCTCCGCCCGTACCCGCGCATCCGTCTTGGCGACGATCCGCTGGTTCTCGCGCAACAGCTTGCGATAGCTGTCGAGGCGCCGTTCGGGAAGGACCCCGGACTCGACCGCGTCGAGGACCGCACACCCCGGCTCGGCGATGTGCGCGCAGTCCTGGAAACGGCAGTCGGCGGCGAGTTCCTCGATCTCGGAGAAGACCTGGCCGACCCCGCTCTCGGCGTCCCAGAGGCCGACTCCCCGCAGTCCCGGGGTGTCGATGAGCACGCCCCCGCCGGGCAGGGCGAGCAGGTTGCGGGTCGTCGTGGTGTGCCGCCCCTTGCCGTCCATGTCGCGGGTGGCCTGCACGTCCATGACGTCCTCGCCGAGCAGTGCGTTGGCGAGGGTCGACTTGCCGGCACCGGACTGCCCGAGCAGGACCGTCGTACCGCCCGACAGGACGGCCGTCAGGGTGTCGAGGCCGTCCCCGGCGGCCGCGCTGACGGGCAGCACCGGCACTCCGGGCGCCGCGGTCTCCACGTCCTGGACGAGGTGCCCGAGCGTCACCGGGTCCACCACCAGGTCGGACTTGGTGAGCACGACCACCGGCTGCGCGCCCGACTCCCAGGCCAGCGCCAGGAAGCGTTCGATGCGGCCGAGGTCGAGTTCGACGGCGAGCGACACGGCGACGACCGCGTGGTCGACGTTCGCGGCGAGGATCTGCCCCTCGGAACGCTTGGAGGAGGTGGAGCGCACGAAGGCGGTACGGCGCGGCAGATACGTCCGTACGTAGCGCGGGTTGCCCGCGGGTTCGACGGCGACCCAGTCACCGGTGCAGACAACCCGCAGCGGATCGTTCGGCGTCACGAACGCGGTGTCCGCGCGCATGAGCCCGTCGGCGGTGACCACGTCGCACTGACCGCGGTCGACCCGCACGACACGGCCGGGCAGGAGACCCTGCTCGGCATACGGGGCGAACTCGGCCTCCCAGTCCCCATCCCAGCCGTACGGCACGAGGGGATACGAGCTAGAAGACGAGAACGAGCCCGGGAGAGAAGAGAAAGACAAGGGGTGACCCTTCACAAGGGTGGCCCCGGCACCGCGCTCACAAGCGCAGGAAAAGCAGAGAGGTCAGCCGGAGGCCACGGAAGTGGACTTGATGAACTTCCGGATGCGGGCAGCGCCCATCTCAACGACAGCCATCGGTCACACCTCCCGAACGCACTCAGCCGACAATGGCGGCCACCAGCCGCCAACGGATCGATGGAAATCCTAGCCATGGGCTCCACAGGGAGGCCAACCCTTTTCCGCTTGGGCGGTCTCAGGGCGCAGCTTGGGCGGTCTCAGGGCGCAGCTTGGGCGGCCTCAGGGCGCAGCTTGGGCGGCCTCAGGGCGCAGCCAAGCCCTCACGCGTTGATCTGCTTCCGCCCAGCGACTGCTGTTCGGGGCGCTCGCTCCGGCGGGACGACTGATCGGGTTGCGCCCCTCGTATCCCCAGCACCTCACCACCGGCACCTGCGCGGAACGCTCGCCGGAGGCGCTCGCCCTGCTGGACGAACGGGCCGGCTTCGCTGGAACGCGGACGGCCGCCCCCAGCAGGGCGCGCACGCGGCGGCGTGAGACGCGACTGCCGTCGTTTGGACAACACGCGCACTCCCGGCGAGCCCCCGTCCGCGTCCGCGTCGTGCTCAGCTCCGCTCTCCCCCGCTCAACCCCCCGTCGTACAGCTGCGCCCGTTCACCGTGAAGTCCCGCGCCGCCGAGTTGCCGTCGTGCCAGGAGCCGAGGAATCCGAAGCTGAAGGTGCCGCCCGCGGAGACGGAATTGTTGTAATCCCTGGCGGTGGCGGTGACGTGGGAGCCGCGCTGGACGTAGGTGGCGTCCCACATCTGGGTGATGCGCTGGCCGTCCCGGTAGGTCCAGCCGAGGCGCCAGGTGTCGAGGGCCTGGTCGGAGGTGACGGTGACGGCGGCCTCGAAGCCGTCCGGCCACTGGCCGGCGATCTTGTACGTCACGCGGCAGGTGGCGGCGGCCGGGCTCTTGGCGGGGACGGCCGGGCGTGGGGTCCTGCGGGCGGGGGCCGAGGACTTGTCCTGGGTTCCGGGATCGGGTCTCGTCGCGGACCGGGTGCTGGTGGCGGACGGGCGGGTCGAGGCGGTCGGGCTCGACGGGAGAGGGCCCGCTGTGGGGAAGGAGGGCCCCGGGTCGGCCACCGGCTGACCTGCCCCGGACGCGTCGCGCGCCACCGTGCCCCCGCTTCCGGAGCCGTCGAAGGGCATCAGCGAGACCGCGAGCGCCAGCGCGGAGAAGACGAGGGCCGCCCCCAGGATGCCGGCGCGGCCGATCCGGGGTCCGGCCGCCCCGGCTTCGGCGATGCCGCTGTCCGCGTCCGAACGCCCGTCGTCCGGGCCCGACTCGGCGGCCCGGCGCCGGCGTTCCAGATACGCGAGGCCGCCCCAGCCGAGCACTCCGCCGGCCAGTGCCGCGGGCAGCCCTCCACCGTGCAGTCGCAGACAGGCGGCGGCCTCGGCGCACTCCACACAGCGGGCCAGGTGCCGCGAGAGGTCCTCGGGGATGTCGGCGCCGGGCGAGCGGGTGACCGCGTCGAGGAGCCGCGCATAGCTGCGGCAGTGCGCGTCCATCGGGGTGTCGAGGTGGTTGCGGTGGCAGCGGTCCCGGAACAGCGCACGTACCTGGGCGAGTTCCTCGGCGGCGGACGCCGGGTCGAGGCCGAGCCGGCGGGCCACGGCGGGCAGCGGGCGCGCCTCCACCTCGGCGAGCCACAGCAGCGCGCCGTCGGATTCCTGCATGTCCCTGAGGCCGCGCAGCGCGAGCGGGCGGTGCAGCGGCGGCCCGGTGTAGCGGGCGGCCTTGGGGGAGTTGAGCCACAGCCGCAGATCGGGATCGAGCCGGTGTCCCTGCCCCTGCGCGTCCCAGGCGGCGGCGGTGGTCCGCACCGAGGTCAGCAGCAGAGGAACGCGGGGCAGCCGCGACGCCCGGAGGCCGCCGCTCTTCCCGCCGGACTCGCCCGCGCGCGCCTCACGGATGCCGTGCGTGAACGCCTCGGTGGCCAGCCGGCCGGCGGCCCCCGAGTCCGACGTGCAGAGATCGGCGTACGAGAGGACCGCGTCCCAGCATTCCGGGAACAGGGCGGCTTCGGTGGCGTCCTGAGGGGCCGGCAGGTCGGGCATGGGGAGCTCCTGCGTCCAGTGCATCCACAAGATACGTCAACTCGCCCTCTGTGCTGGGGAGTTGAGTTTTGTCTCGCGACAGCACCGAGCCTTTCACGGCTCCCACACAACTGACAAGCAGCCTATTCACATACGCGAGGGCTCCGCCTCCGGCTCCCGGGCGGGAAGACTGTCCATGAAGGAGCTCACCGAGAAGACGGCGCGGCCGGGGCCGGGCGGACCGTATCCGGGGGGCGAGGAGAGACCGAAGTCCTCCATCGTGGAGCGGTAGGCCTCCAGCAGGCGGATGTGGTACTCCAGCGGCGCGCCCTGCGGGTTGGCCTTGCCGAGCGGGGTGGTCGGCTCCGGGCACCAGGTGGTGAACCGGGGCGTGATGCCCTGCGACATGAAGAAGCGCAGGCCCTCGGTCGTGGAGGCGATGGCCTCGTCGACCGTGGTGAAGCCGAAGGGCTCGGCCATCTCCACGCCCGCCACGAAGTTGGGGATCACATTGCGCGCGCCGAAGATCTCCGCCGAGTCGAGGATGCGCTTGTGCCACTCGTCGCGGCCGACGTAGCGCTCCTTGCCGGGGCAGTACAGCTCGAACAGTCGCTGGTCCCACACCTCGTAGTTGGGGTGGTAGATCTGCACGCCGTAGTCCTTGAAGCGCTGTACGTCGTCCCGCGGCAGCGCCTGCGCCACGACCTTGCCGATCCAGCGTCCCGGGAAGCGCTCCTCGATGGCCTTGGCGTAGTGGCCGTAGAAGTCGGCCTCGTCGCGTCCGGCGACCGTCTTGGTGATCGCGCCACCGGTCAGCGTGTACGCGGTGGAGGTCTTCGCGGTGTCGTACCGGTCGATGATCTCCAGCGCTTCGAGGACCTCCTCGACGTCCTTCACACCGGTGTACGGGCGGCCGGCCGCCTTGTGCTGGCGCCAGTTGTGGTTGATGTCGCAGTACTGGCACTCCTCCTTGGCGCCGAAGTACTGGCAGACCCGGAAGACGGTGAGGTAGATCAGGTACCCCCACTGAATGGTCGGGGCCACCTCCATCACGGACTTCCCGTTGGAGAGCTTGTGCTTGTAGTACTCGGGCATCGGCGGCACGCCGACGTCCGAGATCCGCTTCCCGTCGAGATAGAGCCCGAGGATCCCCTCCTCGTCGGCGGCCACCCGGTACGGCGAGGCCGGGTTCACGCGCACGGACACCACGGTCCGCCGCAGGTCGTACGGGCCGCCGGTGAGGATGATCTCCTCGGGCGGACGGCGGAGCGCCGCCTCGCCCAGCTCGGGCAGGGTGCCGTGGTCGAAGGAGAAGATGAAGTACGACTTCGGCTTGACGTCGCCGCCCTCGTTGTCGCTGAGCGCCGAGGCGTCGAAGGCGACTCCCCCGCGGAGCAGGTCCTCCTTGAAGACGGCTTCCCGCGGTACGTGCGGGAACCGCTCCATCAGATCCTCGACCAGCGCGGTCCGGCTGCCCATTCCGTTCTCCTCGCTCCCGGCGAAAGTGCTCGACTCCTCACGGTATGCCCCGGCCCGTGGGTCAGCCGTGCCGGGTCCCCTCGCGCCCGAAGACGTGCTCCGGGGTGGCGATGTCCGGCGGCAGCAGCGGGGCGGGCTCGGGTGCGCCCCAGGTCGAGACGAGCGGCAGGGTGCCGGCCCACAGACCGAGCTCGGCGTCGGGCCCTTCGCCGTCGTCCGGGGCGCCGGTACGGATCTTGACCGAGGCTTCTTCGAGGGAGAGGGCGAGGAGGGTGGTGGCCGCCAGCTCCTTGCGGCTGGGCCGGCGGGCGTAGTCCCACTGGCCGGGCGCGGCGTGCTCGGTGAGCCGTCGCAGGCCCTCGGCCTTCTCCTCGGGTTCGGTGATCCTGCGCGGTACGCCGTGGATGATCGCACTGCGGTAGTTCACGCCGTGCTCGAAGACGGAACGGGCGAGCACGAGCCCGTCGACGTGTGTGACGGTGACGCAGACCGGGCTGTCCGCCGCGAGGCTGCGGCTGGCGACCGAGCCGTGCACGTACAGCTGGTCCGCGTCCCGTCCGTACGCCGTCGGCACCACCAGCGGCCGCCCGTCGATGATCACGCCGAGATGGCAGATGAACCCGGCGTCGAGGACGGCGTCCAGGTCGGCCCGGTCCAGGCTGCCCTGCTCGCGAAGGCGGCGGTGGCGGGTCAGGTCGGTCTGCGGGAGGGCAGCGGGAAGCGGGTGGCGCGTCATGCGTGGACGCTATCGATATCGCCCACACATGGCCATGATTCTGCCGAATCAGTCTCTCTGGAAGCGAAAGACAACGAAATCCGCATCACGCCGCTCTCCCCCTAGGGCCCATGCAAGGGCGGCGACGCACCCGGCTCCGGCGTGGTGAGCCTTACTGGCGCCGTGGGCCAAGAACACAGAACTCGTTGCCTTCGGGGTCCGCCAGTACGACCCACGGCTGATCGCCCTGACCGATGTCGACACGCTGTGCGCCGTGCGCCACCAGACGAGCCACCTCGGCGTCCTGGTCATCCGGCCTGAAGTCGAGATGCAGCCGGCTCTTGACCTTCTTGCGCTCATCGAGCCGGACGAAGTCCAGCCCCGGCAGTCGATCCGGCTCCTGGCGGATCTCGAACTCGTCATCCGAGGTGTGGACCACGACCCAGCCGAGAGCCTCGGCCCACCACTGTCCCAAGGCCGCCGGATCCACCGAGTGAACGACTACCTGTTCCCATTCCAAGGTCATCCGCGGAGCTTAGCCCTGCCAGGGGTCAGCCCCGCCAGGGCTTGGACACCTGCAAGCGCTCAGACCTGCGTGCGCTTCGAGAGACAGGTCCCGTGACGCGGAGGACCCGCGATCGGACCGCCGGGCCGGATGGAGACGAGGCGGCCGCCCGTCGAGGTAGTTTCCAGCGGTGGCCGCGACACCGGCCGCGGACGGTGACTTCCGGGGAGGAACAACGGGGATGACACGGACCCTGACCAACTGGGCGGGCAACATCACGTACACCGCCGAGGAGTTGCACCGCCCGCCCTCGCTGGACGCGCTCGCGGCGCTGGTCGCCCGGAGCGCGAGGGTCCGGGTGCTGGGCAGCGGGCACTCCTTCAACACGATCGCCGACCCCGGCGACGACGGCGTACTCGTCTCGCTGACGGCTCTGCCGCCGACGGTGGACGTCGACACGGCGGCCCGTACGGTACGGGTCGCGGGCGGCGTCCGCTACGCCGAACTCGCCCGCCGTGTGCACCAGCAGGGCCTCGCGCTGGCCAACATGGCGTCGCTCCCGCACATCTCCGTGGCCGGCTCGGTGGCGACCGGCACCCATGGCTCGGGCGTCACGAACGGCTCGCTGGCCTCCGCCGTCCGCGAGGTCGAGCTGATCACGGCCGACGGCTCGGCCGCGCTGATCCGCCGCGGCGACCGGCGCTTCGACGGTGCCGTCACCTCCCTGGGCGCCCTCGGTGTCGTCACCGCGCTCACCCTCGACCTGGAGCCGGACTTCGAGGTGAGCCAGCACGTCTTCACCGAACTGCCGCTGGCGGGGCTGGACTTCGAGGCGGTGGCGGCGTCGGCGTACAGCGTCAGTCTCTTCACCGACTGGGGGCGGCCGGGGTTCCGGCAGCTGTGGCTCAAGCGGCGCACCGACCAGCCGATGCCCGATGTCCCGTGGGCCGCGCCCGCCACCGAGGCGATGCACCCGGTGCCGGGCATGCCCACCGGGAACTGCACCCGGCAGCTCGGTGTCCCGGGGCCGTGGCACGAGCGACTCCCGCATTTCCGGGCCGAGTTCACGCCGAGCAGCGGCGCCGAGCTGCAGTCCGAGTACCTGCTGCCCCGCGCGGACGCCCTGGCCGCACTGCACGCCCTCGACGCGATCCGTGCGGCTGTCGCGCCCGTGCTCCAGGTGTGCGAGGTGCGGACCGTCGCCGCGGACAGTCAGTGGCTGAGTCCCGCCCATGGGCGGGACACCGTGGCTCTGCACTTCACCTGGATCGAGGACACCGAGGCCGTACTGCCCGTGGTGCGGCGGGTCGAGGCGGCCCTCGCCCCCTTCGATCCGCGGCCGCACTGGGGCAAGGTGTTCACCATGCCGCCGGTCGTGCTGCGCGGGCGCTACCCGCGTCTGGCCGCCTTCCGGGCGCTCGCCGACGAGCTGGACCCGAAGGGCACGTTCCGCAACGCCTTCGTACGAGACGTGCTCGACGTCCAGGCGGAGGAGGTCCCGTTCCGGCAGTAGGAGACCGATGCCTCCCGCACCGGATGCCGGACCACCCACCATCCGGCCGGCCCACCATCCGGCCGGTCGTGAGGGGCTTACCCCACCACGCTCAGTGGTCCGCGCAGCACGGCGTCGGGTCCGGCACCTCGAAGGGGACCAGGGTGCCGCGTGCGGCGGGCACTGCCGCGAGGACCAGTTCCGGGCCCTGCCACACGGGCCGCACATGGTCCCGGGTGATCAACGGCAGGTCCGCCGCGGGCACTCCGGGCGCACCGAGGACGGTGACCCGGTCGATCGCGGAGTCCGCCAGCAGCTGACCCACCGTCACTGTGCCGGTGAGAGACGGGACTCCGGGGTACAACACCGCGCGGCCCACCGCGTCCGGCGCCCCGTCCGTCGCCTCGTACCCCAGCGCCATGAGTCCCTCGCGGGCCGCGTTCAGCGTCGCCTCCGACGGCAGCGTGAAGGACAGAGCGACCCGCGGCCGGTCACCGCGCACCAGGTGCGTGCAGCCGAACACGCCCTCGGGGAGGGCGAGTTCGGCCGCCAGCGTGACGAGCAGGTGATCGGCCTCGCGCAGGCTGGACGTCCCCGCGTCGAGGCCGATGACGTGCGAGCTCACGAGGGGAGCACCCAGACCGGGTTGGAGTAGAACCACAGGTCGCGCCACGGGTCGGCGTCGCCGACGACGTCCAGCGCGGGCCCGTTCGGGTCGACCGCCGCACCCATCAGGCCGGTCGCGGATCGATTGCCGTCCGAGCCGCGCAGCCGGACGTACAGCGGGCGGTCGACCGTGCCGAGGTCGTACGTCAGCCGGACGGTGCCGGTGGACTTTCCGACCTCGTACGACTGGACGACCCGCGCGGTCGGCGCGGTGAACGTGTCCCGGTCGGAGACCGCGCCGGTGACATCGCCCTGGATGACGTCGACCCGGGCCACCTTCGGCACGAAACCAGCCCAGTTGGGGCCGCCGGCCAGGGAGACGTCGGCCGTCAGCGTGACCTTGGTGCCCTTCTTGACGTGCAGGGCGCCACCGAGGGTCGCCCACCGGCTGCCGCCCGCCAGCCGTACGTCGAGGCCGCTGATGAGCTGCCCGTGGTCGACCCAGATGCGTCCGGCCCGGATGCCGTCCATGACGGCCGCGTACGAGAAGTCCTCGGCACCGACGTGGGTCCGGCTGTACTGGCCGGGCCAGTAGTCGCTCTGCGCGAGGTCGACCTTGCCGCTGTAGACGGGGTCCGTGTGCTTGCCGTTGGCGGTGAAGTCACTGTCCGGGCCGCCGCGGACGGTGGTGTCCGTGTACACCTGGTGCGAGTCGGAGTTGGCGGTGATCCACCACGGCTTGCCCTCGGCGAGCAGGCTGTCCCAGAGCCCGCCGACCGTGGCGGTCATCCAGTCGAAGCCGCCCCAGGTGCGGTAACTCTCCAGCGGGTAACCGGCGAAGGAGTTGGCGCTCGGGTTGTTGTCGTAGATGCCGCGAGCCCGGCCGACGCCCATCGGCGTGGGGATGCCGGAGGCCTGGTGGCCGGGCGCGCCCTCGAAGCCGACGGCGATCCGGTGGCTCGCGGGGGTCGCGTCGCGCCAGCCGCGGATCTCGTGCGGCGAGTCGATGCCGCGCCGCGCCGGGTGGTTGGCGAGCATCAGGGCGTCCTTGACCTTGCGCCGCTGGACCTGCTCGGAAAGGAACTGAAGGCCCGCGACGGCGAGCGCCTCGTTGGCGGGCGTCGAGTCGTTGGCGTTCTTCACCCGGCCGTCGTAGGAGGTCTCGAACTCCTTGAGGACGGCGACCTCGTTCTTGCCGGGGTGCACGAAGACCGTGGCGTGCTCAGCGCCCGGGATGTTCCACTCCAGGCCCTGGAAGACGAGCGTGTCGTCGTACGTGTCCCGGGCCTCCTTGATGTCCGGGTTGACCTTCTCCACACCGATCCTGGCGTGCGTCTCGTTGCCGTGGTCGGTGATGACCAGCCAGTCCAGGCCGTGCCGGGCGCCCTGACGGACCTGGTCGCCCACGCGGTACTTGCCGTCGTCGCTGTACTGGGTGTGGATGTGATGGTCGCCGGACAGCCAGAGGAAGCCGCCCGGACCGCCGCTTCCACGACGGCTCGGCGAGGCGTACGCCGGAGCGGCGGCGCCCTGCGCGAGAACGCTGCCCGCGGCGAGCCCGGCTCCGAGCAGGCCCGCGCGGCGCAGCAGCGAGCGTCGCGACCGCTGGTCCGCGGTCAGCTCCTCGTCGGGCACGGAGGTGTCGAAGGCAGCGGGCAGGGCGGTGGCATCGGCCTCGTGATGGTGGTGGTGATGTCCGTGCCCGTGTGCGTGTCCGTGCCCCATGTCGGTCTCCTGAGTCGGGCGGCGCCATACGGCCGCGCGCAAGGAGACTCGACGTGAAACATGAATATTGACCGACCTTCGCATGATCACCGGGCGACTCGGGGGCGACAGCTCACCTCCGTGGCGCCCGCCTCTCCCCCAAACCCCCTTGTACCGGGTCGTGTTAATGCGTCAGCCGCGCGTCAAGGTGAGGTGGTCCGCACTGGAGGCAGGCAGCGGGCCGTCCGCGCGATGCGCCGGGAAACCCCGGGCTTCGAGCCGCTCGCCTGTGTATATTAGGCCGCCACCTAGAGGGTCTAGGTTCAGGAGTGTGCAGAGGCGGTGGTCGCCCATGGTCCGGGCCGGACTGACGGTCGATCGGCTGGTGGTGGCCGCGGCCGACCTCGCGGACGAGGTCGGCTTCGAGCACGTCACCCTCTCCGCGCTGGCCCGCCACTTCGGCGTGAAGGACGCGAGTCTGTACTCGCACGTCAAGAACGTGCAGGACCTGCGTGTCCGGGTCGCCCTGCTGGCCGGCGAGGAGATGATCGACCGGATCGCCGGCGCGGTGGCCGGGCGGGCCGGCAAGGACGCGCTGGCCGCTTTCGCGGGCGCCTACCGGGAGTTCGCCCTGGAGCGGCCGGGACGGTACGCGGCCACCCAGATCCAGATCGATCAGGACGTCGTCGCCGGCACCCGCGCCCTCCGCCGGACCGCCGAGATCACGTACGGGATGCTGCGTGCCTACGGCCTCGACGAGCCCGACCTCACCGACGCCGTACGCCTGCTGCGCAGCACCTTCCACGGATTCTGCGGCCTCGAGGCCACCGGCGGCTTCGGTGCGCCCCGCACCGTACAGGCGTCCTGGGACCGCATGGTCGACGCCCTGCACGTACTGCTGGAGCACTGGCCGCGCGAGGAGACGGGCGATGAGTGAGAGGGACCCCCGCACGGCACTTCACTACGAGGTGTGCGGCAGAGGGCCCGTGCTGCTGGTCATCCCGGGCGGGGCCGGCCACCCGATGGGGCTCGACGGGCTGACGGACCGGCTCGCCGACCGGTTCACCGTGGTGACGTACGACCCGCTCGGCCTGGCCCACGGCCGGCTCGGCTCCCCCGTCGAGGACCAGCGGGTGCGGTCGTGGAGCGAGGACGCCCACCGGGTGCTCGACGAGGTGCTGCCGGCCGGTGAGAGCGCGTACGTCTTCGGCACCAGCTCCGGCGGCATCGCGGCGCTGGACCTGCTCACCCGGTATCCGCGGCGACTGCGGCGCGTGGTGGCGCACGAGCCGCCAAGCGTGGCGGTCCTGCCGGACGCGGCACGCCACCGGGCCATGTTCACCGAGGTGTACGACACCTACCGTGCCGCCGGCCCGGGTGCCGCGGGAGCCCGGCTGCTCGCCGGGCTGACCGGCAGCCAGGGAGCGCCGGAGGAGCGGCACGAGGCCGCGGACGTCCACCCCCCGTCCCCGGACGAGGAGTTGTCCAGCCCCATGGCTGTCTTCCTTACCCGGGTGCTGCGTCAGTTCACCGCGTACCCGCCGGACTTGGCGGCCCTGCAAGCCGAGGCGCCGCGGCTCGTCCTCGCCGCCGGAACCGATTCCCGCGGTCAACTCCTGCACCGTACGGCCGCGTTGACCGCCGAACTCACTGGTGCCGGCTTCGCGGAGTTCCCCGGAGGCCACGTAGGCGTCGTGCAGCACCCGGGGGAGTTCGCGGAGCGGCTCACCGAGGCGCTGACACAGTCGCCACCCCAGGCGTACCGGTGACCACATAGACTGAAAACTTCGTCGGTTGCCAGGTGCCGCCCTGGGGGGAGGGAACGCGCCTTGTCTCAACAGCAGCTGGGCCGAGGTCCGTTGCGACGCGGGCTCGCGCCGTCGGGTCCCGGGCCCGAGCCGGGCACGCCGGTGCGGCGGCTGGTGGGGTGGCTGGGCGGCTTCAGCTGTCTGGCCGCCGGTTACGGGGTCTTCCAGTTCCTGTTCTCGGTGCTGCCCAACGGCATCGACGGGCAGCCGGCCCGGTATGTGATCGCCGGGGTCAGCGGATTCGGTACGGCCGCCGCGGCCTGGCTGTCGGCGGCGCTGGTGCGGGCACGCGCGGCCGAGCACACCCGGGCCGGGGCGCTGGCCCCCGCGCCGGCACCGCTGTCCGGCCCCGGCCCGCTCCCCCAGGTCTTCGCGAGCGCGTACGACTCGCTCCTGGACCAGATCAGTGTGGTCGACGACCCGGTCCGCGGGCGGCTCATCGGCTGGTCGCACGCCCTGGACGAGGACCCGGGCGAGAGCGCACCGGTGCGCCCCACCTCGGTCGGTACGGCGTACGGTCTGCACGCGGTGCTCGAACTCGGCGTGCCGGAAGGCCGGTTGAGCACGGGCGCGCTGGTGGACACGCTGTGGCGGCTGCGCCTGCCGGACGGCGGCTGGTCGGCCCGGTCGCAAGGGTCGGAGCCCCGCCCGGAGGTCACCGCCCATGTGCTGGGGGCGCTGGCCCGGGCCGGGGCTTCGCCGGAGCGGCTGGCGGTGGAGGCCGCGCTGTGCGAGGCGGGCTTCACCCTCGAACTGGACCGTTCCGGGCGGCAGTTGACGCATGTCGTGACGACGGTGCTGCGCGGGCTGCTGCGCGCCGCGCCCCGGTCGACGGCTCTCCCCCTGCTCCGCGAGGCACTCGTCGACGGCGCGATCACCGATCCGCGGCGCGACCACCGCCGCTGCTGGGGCCACCGCCTCACCACGGACCACGGCCGGCCCTCCCCGCTGCACACCGCCCAGGCCGTGGTCGCTCTCGACCGCGCGGCCCGTGTGCTCGGCGAGAGCGCCAATGCCCGCGCCGCCCGCGAGGACGGCGTCCGCTGGCTGCTGGCCTGTCCGGACGCGCCGCACAACGGCTGCCTCGACCTGGAGAACATGTGGGAGCAGGTGCGCAGGCCGCGCACCGACGACCCCTCTCGCCACGAGGTGCTGAACGTACGGCACTTCACCGCTTCCTGGGTCGTGCGGGCCCTGCTCACGGCCGGCGCCCTCGAGATCGCCCGCGAGGACGGTGTCGAGGACGGCTGGCGCGAGCGGCTGGACGGCGCGATGGCCGCGGTATGGGCGGGGCAGACGGACGGCATCTGGTCCTGGGGCCGCGACGACAGCCCCATGTGGATGACCTATCAAGGCCTTTCGGCGCTGCGGGCCCATGCCGTATGGATGTATCAGGCCGGGTGAGCGGGATTCACCGAACGGGCCCCGGGACGGGGCAGGTTACGGCGTTGAGCGGACTACAGAGGGGTGTGCATGGGCGGTCGGCAGGTCCTGGCGGCGCGACGTCTGCTGACCGAGACGCTGGACGACGAACGGCCCGAACACGAGGTGATGTCCGCGGCTCGTGCCGTGGTGGCCGAACTGGGCTCACCGGACCGGCTGTTGGAGCTGGTCTGCGAACTCGCTTCCGGTGAGGGCGACCCCGCGGCGTGCGCCCTGCTGTCGTACCGCCATGTCCTCGGCTTCGACAAGCTGCTGCTGATCGACGGCGGCCCCCGGCACAAGCTGCGCGCCCACCTCTGGCACGCCGGCGGCAGCACGGCCGGCAAGGAGGACATCCACAACCACCGCTCCCCGCTGGCCTCCTATGTCGTACGGGGCCGGCTGGCCATGGAGCTGTACGAGCCACGCGGCGACGGCGGGGTCTCCGCGGCCCGCTATCAGGAGTCCCTGTCCGCCGGGACGGCCGACTGGCTCCTGGAGCCGGCCGGTCCCGCACGGCTGCGCCTGACCCAGGTGGCGGAGTACGCGGCGGGCAGCTCCTACGCGTTGCCGGCGCACACCCTGCACCGCGCGTGGAGCGACACGGCCGGGCCGACGGTGACGCTCTTCCTGGAGACGGGCGGCGAACGGCGGCGCCACACCGACGTGTTCACGGCGGCGGGACCGCACGCCGGGGCGGTGTCGAAGGTACCGCTGGATGTGAAGGACTATCTGGGGGAGCTGGAGGCGCTGTCCGAGCTGCTCAGGACGGCGTGAGGGGACCGGCCCGGAGGGCGCGGGGCCGATCGGTGCCGCCCCGGGAGATGCCTCAGCGGTGCCTGAGCGCCTGCCGTACGACGTCCAGGTTGTACTCGTCGATGTCGACGGTGGACAGCTCGGCGGGCGTCAGCCAGGTGTACGCCTGATCCGCCTCGGGGAGTGTGATGTGCCGGGAGAGGGGCCTGACCAGGAAGTTGTCCTGCCAGTTCTTGACCTCGTGCCCGCGGTACTCGCTTACGAAGGACGACTCACCGATCTTGCGGACGACCTCGCCCAGCAGCCCGGTCTCTTCCTTCAACTCCCGCAGGACGCCGTCCCGGGGGCTCTCTTCGGGTTCGAGCTTTCCGCAGGGCACGCCCCACACCCGGGGCAGGAACCGCTCGGTCTCACTGCGACGGACGAGCAGCACACGGCCTTTGTGCATCACGACGGCGGCCGCCAGTCGCTTGTCGCCGGGGATGTCCATGTCCATGGTTCCTCGGTCCCTCGCCGGTTGGGAGTCCACTGGGTCTGATACCCGCGAAAGTGTCAACCGTACCAGGATCCCCCGAACCAAGGCCGGGCGCCAAGCGGGTTCCGCCCTTGGTGACGCTGCCGTCCCAGGTCATGGACCGGGGCGCCGGCCGCCGGGACCCTCGCCGCTCAAGGCCTGCACCTCCACGTAGGTCGGCAGCGCGCCGTGCGGCGGCCGTCCCGCCCGGATGCCGGCGGCCGTGTCGAGGGCCGCACCCAGCGCGCGCCGGTACAGCAGCGAGCCGAGACTGACCCGGCATACGCCGAGGTCGCCGAGGTGGGCGACGGTCGGACCCAGCGGCGAGTAGAGGATGTTGAGGGGCACGTCGAGCGTCTTCACCAGCTCGGCGATCCGCGCCGGGTCGCTCAGGCCCGGTACGAACACGCCGTCGGCGCCCGCCTGTTGGTAGGCGTCGAGACGGCGGCACGTCTCGGAGTGACCGCCGTCGCCGAGCCAGTGCGTGTCGGTGCGGGCGTTCACGAAGAGACCGGGTACGGCGGCCTTGACGGCGGCGATCTTCGCGGCGTGCAGCCGTGCGGACCCGAGACCGTCCTCCAGGTTGATGCCGGCCGCCCCCGCGTCGGCGAGCTCGCACGCCAACTCGGCCACGTCGTCCGGGTCCTGGCCGAACCCGTCCTCGGCGTCGACGGAGAGCAGATACATCCCCCGGCCGAGCTGCCGGGCGAGTTGCACCGTCAGTTCTCGGGTCGCGGCGGCGCCGTCCGGCAGACCGGCGGCCGCGGCGACTCCCAGGCTGGTGGTGCCGATCGCCGCGAACCCCCGGGCGGCGAGACCCGCGGCGGAGGCGTGGTCCCAGGCGTTGGGCAGGAGAAGGGGTACGTCGGCGTGGTGGAGGTCGTGGAAGACGGTCATGCCGGCCGCCCCAGCGCGTCGGCGCGGCACGCCGAGCCCTTGAGGTGGTCCACGAGGTGATCGGCAACCCTCCGGATCGCCCTGTACGGGGTGTACACCCACCCGTCCACCCGGACAGGCTCCCCGCCCCGACCGGTCCGGGTCGCGGCCACCGCGAGCACGTGATCGACGATACGTACGACGGCTTCCGCCGGTGTCTGCTGCCGGGTTCCTGTCATACGCCAACGCTAGGGGCGCGACGGTTCGGCGACGGCCGAACGGTGCCCGGTCTCCAGCACGGGCCTGGGACGCCCCGGTTCCGGTCGGAGCGCCCCAGGGGTCCACTTCATCTCACCGAAGCCGTCGGCACCAGAGTCCGGGACGATGGTTCCGCGGCGGAACTGGGCGAAGTGTGTGCCTTGCCGTGATATCTGACGTCATCTCATGTCCCTTGAATACACGGCTGGTTGGCGTTTCGAGCGGTTGGAGGCGACGATGACCGATTCCGCCGCCAACGCCCGCCCGCGTCCCACCCGCGTGTCCCACGTGCTGGACGTGCCGCTCACCTGACGGACAGGCCCAGGTACCCCACCGCGCATCGACTAGCGTCGTGGCATGACCAGCGACACCTCCCGCACCCTCGCCGACGCCCTGGCCAACGGCACGGTCGTCCTGGACGGCGGCATGTCCAACCAGCTCGCATCGGCGGGCCACGACCTGAACGACGAGCTGTGGTCGGCGCGGCTGCTCGCCGAACGCCCTGAGGCGATCACCGAGGCGCACCTCGCCTACTTCGCGGCCGGTGCGGACCTGGCGATCACCTCCAGCTATCAGGCCACCTTCGAGGGCTTCGCCAAGCGAGGGGTCCCGCCCGAGCGCGCCGCCGAACTGATCGGCCTCAGTGTCGAGTTGGCGCGCGAGGCCGCCCGGCGCGCGCGCACCGGGGGCGTCACCCGGCCGTTGTGGGTGGCCGCGTCGGCCGGTCCGTACGGGGCGATGCTCGCGGACGGCTCCGAGTACCGGGGCCGGTACGGGCTGAGCGTCGACGAGCTGGAGCGCTTCCACCGCCCGCGCCTGGAGGTGCTGGCCGCCGCCGCGCCCGACGTGCTCGCCCTGGAGACCGTGCCGGACACGGACGAGGCCCGGGCGCTGCTGCGTGCGGTGCGCGGACTGGGCGTACGGGCCTGGCTGTCGTACTCCGTCGACGGCGACCGCACGCGGGCCGGGCAGCCGCTGGAGGACGCCTTCGCCCTGGCCGCGGACGCCGACGAGGTGATCGCGGTGGGCGTGAACTGCTGCGCCCCGGCGGACGTGGACGCCGCCGTGGAGACGGCCGCGCGGGTGACCGGCAAACCCGTCGTGGTCTACCCGAACAGCGGCGAGACCTGGAACGCGCACGCGCGCGCCTGGGACGGCCGCCCCACCTTCACGTCCGAGCAGGTGACCGGCTGGCGGCGGGCGGGGGCCCGGCTGATCGGCGGCTGCTGCCGGGTGGGGCCCACCGCGATCACGGGGATCTCGCAGGCGCTCCGGGGCACGTCCGCCGGGTAACTCCGGCCGCGGCCGCCGACGTACGAAACGGGCCGGCGCAAGCGAACCGGCGGGGCCGGTGCCGTCAGGTGCGGCGGACGCCTCCGGGGTGACGCAGGCGCCGTACCGCCGCGAGCGATGCCGCGGCGCGGGCGGGCGAGCCGTTGGCCGGAGCCGATGCGGGGGCCGCTTTCTGCCGCTGGTACTCGGCCTGCCACAGGGCCATTTCATGGTCCCGGGGGCCGTGCACGAGCTCCGGCTCGGCGCCGAAGATCCGCACGGGGTGCGACGCGTCCCAGGCGGGCCAGCCCGGATCGCCGTCCACCGCGAAGCGCACCCACGCCCCGTGCATCGCGTCGGCGAGTTCCTGCGGGGCACCTTCCCCCGCGAGACTCGTCGACTCCGGTACGTGGGCCGTGTCGAAGACGAAGCCGAGCTCCAGGGCGTGACAGGCGCCGAGACCGGGGACGTTGGAGGGCCAGGCGAACTCGTAGACGTACGAGGGGGCGGCGGGCCCGGGGGCCCCGGGACCCTGGGTTCCGGCGCCGGTCGTTCCGGTGCCGTGGGAGCCATTGCCGCTCGTCGCGGTGGGGTGGGAGCCACCGGCGGGCGGATGCCCGTCGACGCCGTGCGCCGCAGAGCCCGGCCACTGCCCGTCGACGCCGTGCGCCGCGGAGCCCGGCCACTGCCCGTCAACGCCGTGCGCCGCGGAGCCCGGTGGCCGCCCCGCACCGTCGTACCTGCCGGTGCCCGGCCGTCCGCCGTCGACGCCGTACATGCCGGGTTGCTGCCCGTCGCCGCCGTAGGTGAGGGACTCCGGCGGCGGTCCGGCGGTGTCGTGCGCCGGGGAGACCGGGTGCAGCCGGGCGTCCGCGAGCCGGTGCAGCGGTACGCGAAGGAGATGGTCCGTGACCAGCTGGCCGACCAGGTCGGCGGTGCCCGCGCCGGGGTGGGCGGCCCGGTAACCGCGGGGAAGCTCGGGGCCGCAGTGGCAGCGCGCCATCGCGCCGGCGAGGGCGACAGGCCCGAGCCGGTCGATGCGCTCGACCAGCCCGGTGGGCGCGAGCCACAGCCGGTACTCCTCGCTGGTCCAGCCCATCATCAGGTCGACGTCCCGGGCGGCACCGTCCAGCAGCGCCGCCAGCGGATCGCGTGGCACCAGGTCGCCGTCGACGACGATGCCGAAGGCCGGCCCGCCGAGGATGGGGCTGGCGCGGCGGCCGACCTCGGCCTGGACCTCCGCGAGGAGGGGCCGGTCGACGGCGGCGAAGGCCGCGGCGGTCGCCGGGATCCGCAGCCGGGTCGCCATCCGCCGCACCAGGCGCCGTACCTTCTCCCGCTCCGTGGCCTCCGGCGGCCCGCTCTGCAGCACCGCCCGCCGGAACAGTCCCGCGGCGCGCGGGCTCGCCAGCAGCGCACCGATGCTGATCGCGCCGGCGGATTCGCCGAAGACGGTCACCCGGTCCGGGTCGCCGCCGAATCCGGCGATCGCGTCGTGCACCCATTCCAGGGCGGCGAGCTGGTCGTGCAGCCCGAGATTCGGTGGCGCGTCCGGGAAGAGGCCATAACCCTCAAGGCCCAGGCGGTAGTTGAAGGTGACCAGCACGACGCCGTCGCGCGCGAAGCTGCTGCCGTCGTAGACGGGGACGGCGGACGAGCCCCGGGTCAGGGCCCCGCCGTGGACCCACACCATGACCGGGAGCCGGGCACCGGGCGCCGGATCGGGCGTCCACACATTGAGGTTGAGGCAGTCGTCGCCCGCCACGACCGGGTCCGACAGAAGCCGTGCGAACGCCTCGGAGTACGGCGGCTTCGGCGGGGTCGGTCCGAACGTGCCCGCGTCGCGCACGCCGTCCCACCGCTCGGGCGGGACGGGCCGGCGGAAACGGTGCGGGCCGAAGGGCGGCGCGGCAAAGGGGATGCCGCGGAAGACGGCGACGCCCTTCTCGTGCCGGCCGCGGACGGCGCCGTACGGAGTGGTGACCACCGGACCCTCGGACGGATCGACGCTGCGTCCCATGCGTCCCTCTCCTCACCGCTGTCCTCTCCCTTGCCACTGCCCGCTTTCGTCGCCGTCCTCTCCTCCCGCCGGGCGGGCTGTGCGCGGAGCTGCCCCACCAGCGCATCACATCACTCCCGCGAGCCGCAGCCCGAACGGCCCGCACCGCGCTTCCCCGGCGCGGACCGCACGAGGCTCCGGGACGGCGCGCCCCTGGTCACGGCGGCTTTCCTGTGAGTGGACCCGGTGATTGAACAGAACCCGCCGGCCGACCGTACGGAGTAAGGCGGGACCTGCCGAGCCTGGTCCGCCGCCCATCACCGGGCTTTGCACGGAAGGAACGTCGGGTTGTCTCTCTTCACGCGCTCACAGCGGTCCCCTGCCCCGGACAAGGCAACGCAGCACGAGGGCGCGGACGCGGATTCGGGCGCCGATACGGCCGCCGAGGCGGACCCGGGTACCGGCAGCCACGGATGGCGCGCCAGGTACCCCATGCCGGCACGGGCCGTGGCCTGGGGCACCAGCGCGCTGGCGCTCGCGTTCGTGGTCGTCGCCCTGCTGCTGCCGAACAACCTGGCCAACCTGCGGCCGGCCGAGTTCGTACGCATCCCGGTCGAAGCGGTCTTCGGCGCGGCCGTGCTGATCGTCCTGCCGCGCAGGCCCCGGCTCGTGGTGGCGGTGCTGGCCGGGCTGAGCCTCGGCGCGCTGACGGTCCTGAACCTGCTGGACATGGGGTTCAACGAATTCCTGGGCCGGGGGTTCAACGTCGTCCTCGACTGGGCCCTGTTCAGTGACGCCCAGGCCTACCTCAAGGACTCCCTCGGGCCGACGGGCGCGATCGGTGCCGCTGTGCTGGCCGTGGTCCTCGTCCTCGCGGTACTCGTCCTCATGACGCTCTCGGTGGTCCGGCTCGCCCATCTGATGGCCGGGCACAGCGCCGTGGCGACCCGCTCGATCCTGGCGCTGGGGACCGTATGGGTGCTCTGCATGGCCACCGGCGCCCAGTACTCCGGTGTGCCGGTCGCCTCCGAGCACACCGCCTCATCCGTCAAGGACCGGGCGAAGCGGGTGCGGGCCACCCTGCGCGACGAGGCCGAGTTCGCCAAGGTGGCCAAGACGGACACCTTCGGCAGCACCCCGCCGGACCAGTTGCTGACGGGGCTGCGGGGCAAGGACATGATCTTCACCTTCATCGAGAGCTACGGCCGCAGCGCGGTGGAGGACCCGGTCATGGCGCCGGGCGTCGACGCGACGCTCACCTCCGCGACGGCGAAGCTCGGCAAGGCCGGCTACTCGGCGAAGAGCGGCTGGCTCACCTCCGCGACGTACGGCGGCAGCAGCTGGCTCGGTCACTCCACGTTCCTGTCGGGCCTGTGGATCGACAACCAGCAGCGTTACCGCACGGTCACGGCGGGCGACCATCTGACCCTGACCAGCGCCTTCAAGAAGACCGGTGACTGGCGCACGGTCGGCATCATGCCCGGCGTACAGAAGAACTGGCCGGAGGCCAAGTTCTACGGCCTCGACCACCTCTACGACTCACGCGAACTCGGCTACCAGGGACCAAAGTTCAGCTGGTCGACCATGCCCGACCAGTACGCCCTGACCGCCTTCGAGCGGCTGGAGCACGGCAAGAAGCACGACAAGCCGCTGATGTCCGAGATCATCCTGACCTCCAGCCACCAGCCCTGGGCCCCGATCCCCAAGACGATCCCCCAGGACCAGGTCGGGGACGGCTCGGTCTACAACGCCATCCAGAAGGCCGGCAAGAAGCCCGCCGACGTCTTCTACGACTCCACCAAGGTGAAGCAGGAGTACGGCAAGTCCATCCAGTACTCGGTGAACAGCCTCATCGACTACGTGGTCAAGTACGGCAACAAGAACACCGTTCTGGTCTTCCTCGGCGACCACCAGCCGATGGCCAAGGTCAGCGGCAACCAGGCCAGCCGTGATGTGCCGTGCGCGATCGTCGCCCACGACCCGAAGGTGCTGGACAAGATCGCCGACTGGGGCTGGACGGACGGACTGCAGCCGAAGCACGACGCCCCGGTCTGGAAGATGAGCTCCTTCCGCGACCGCTTCCTGACGGCGTACGGCTCGACGCCGTCATCGTGAGACGCCGGCCGCCCAGCTGATCCCGCCGAGCAGATGGGCGCGGAAGTCCGGGTCCTCGTACGCCTCCGCGGCGTGTCCGAGCGCGGTGTAGAAGACCCGGCCCGCGCCCTGCCGCCGGCACCACACGAGCGGATGGTCCGCGCCCATCCCGCCTCCGGTGTACGAGGATTCGTCGGCGGAGGCGAGAACGCGCACCGAACTGCGCGGACTGCTGCGGAAGTCGTACCACTCGTCCGTGAACTCCCAGACGGGCGGCAGGTGCCGGGTCGCCGGGTGCGTGTGGTCCTCGACGACGGCCTTGCCCGGCTGGTGGTCGGGGTGGCGGGCGAACCGGGTCCCGAGCAGTTCGCCGTAGTACGGCCAGTCGTACTCGGTACAGGCCGCCGCGTGCACGCCGGCGAAACCGCCGCCCGACTCGACGTACGCCGTGAGGCGCAGCCGCCCCTCCGGGGTCAGCACCTCCCCGCTGGTGGAGAGGAAGACGACCGCCGCGTACGCGTCGAGAGGCGCCTCGAAGACACCGGGGTCCTCGCTCGCGTGGACGCCGAAACCGCGCGCGGCCCCGAGACAGCGCACGGCGGCGACCGCGTCCGGGATGGAGTCGTGCCGGTAGTCCGTGGTGCGGGTGTACACGAGGACGCTGAAGGCCATGCGCCGAGCCTAGGCGCCGGGTACGGGGTACGGGGTGCCGGATGGATCAGTCAGTCGCCCAGGGGTTTACCGCCCCGCCGGTGTCCGATTCGTTCAAGACCCGGCGCCCGCGGCCTGCCTACCGTGTCCGCATGACTCCACGATTCGATGTGATCGGCCTCGTCGTCTCCGACATGGCCGCCACCCTTGCCTTCTACCGCCGGCTCGGTCTGGTCTTCCCCGAGGGCTCCGAGGACCAGCCGCATGTCGAGGCGGAGCTGCCCGGCGGGCTCCGGCTGGCGCTCGACACCGAGGCGACCATCCGGTCCTTCCACGCCGACTGGCAGCCGCCGGCCCGTGCCGGGGGCCGGGTCGGCCTCGCCTTCCGCTGCGACGACCCGGCCGAGGTCGACTCCGTGTTCGGGGAGCTGGTCGGCGCGGGACACCACGGCGAGCTCAAGCCGTGGGACGCCTTCTGGGGGATGCGGTACGCGGTCGTCCACGACCCCGACGGCAACGGAGTGGACCTGTTCGCACCGCTTCCGGACGCCGGCTAGGAGGTATCGTTCGGCAGCTGACCAGGGGTGCCGCTCGGACCCTCGCGTCCGAGCAGTTCGCTGAGCGGCATGCCGGCCAACTCCCTTACGTCCCGCGCCAGATGGGCCTGGTCCGCGTACCCGGACCTGGCCGCGGTGTCGGCGAAGGGCACCCCGTTCCGGGCCAGCGCGAGGGCGCGTTGCAGTCGCAGAACGCGGGCCAGCGTCTTCGGTCCGTAGCCGAACGCGGCGAGGGAGCGGCGGTGCAACTGGCGTGCGCCGAGGCCGAGTTCGTCGGCGGTCGCGGCGACCGGGCGGCCCGCGTCCAGAGCCGCCACGAGTGCCCTCAGCAGCGGATCGGCGGGCGGTGTGCCGGCCGCCCGCTCCAGGGCGATGTCTTCCAGCGCGGTCACGGGGTCGGCCGCCGCGTCGACCCGCGCGGTCAGGCGCCGCACCTCGGCGGCGGGCCACAGGTCCGCCAACTCCGGGCGCCGGTCGCGCAGTTCATGCGCCGGTACGCCGAGGAGGGCGGGTGCCGTACCGGGGAAGAAGCGCACGCCGGCCCAGCGGCCGGACGGTCCGGCGGGGACGTACGCGCGGGTGTCGGGTCCGGCGACGAGCAGCCGGCCCTCGTGCCAGAGGAGGTCCATGCAGCCGTCGGGCAGCACAGGCGTGGCCCCGGCGCCGGACGGCCGGCGGGACCACACGACCGCGCCGGCCAGCCGGGAGGCCCGTTCCATGTATCCCGGAGCCGTTGCGGAACGCTCGACAACCACGCGTGTCACGCTACGCCGCCCGCGTCCGATGCTCCTGCGGACTGACGCCGTAGACCCGCTTGAAGGCGCTGGACAGCGCGAACGCGCTGCCGTAGCCGACCTGGCGGGCGATCGCCCCGATGGTCTCCTCGGTGTCCCGCAGCCGGTCGGCGGCGAGGGCGAGCCGCCAGCCGGTCAGATACGTCATCGGGGGTTCGCCGACGAGTTCGCTGAAGCGGCGGGCCAGCGCGGCCCGTGAGACCCCGGCCTTGGCGGCGAGCGTGGCCACCGACCAGGGGTGCGCCGGGTCGTCCTGGACCAGCCGGAGCACCCGGCCCACGACGGGGTCCGCGAGCGCCTGGTACCAGGCGGGGGCCTCGGCCTCGGGACGCGAGAACCAGGCCCGCAGCGCGGCGATGACCAGCAGGTCGAGCAGCCGGTCGAGCACCACCTCCTGGCCGGGCTCGTCCCGCACGATCTCCTCGGCGAGGATCGGCAGCAGCGAGCACTCCCAGTCGTCGGACGTCAGCGACAGCAGTGGCGGCAGGGCGTCCAGCAGCCGTGCGCTGACCTCGCCCTGCATCATGTACGTGCCGATCAGCAGCACCGTGGAGCCGTCCAGCCGGTCGCCCCAGCTGCGCACCCCGAGGTCCCAGTGGCCCTTGAGGGATCGCCCGTCGGGATAGGTGCACTCGCCGCCCGGCAGGATCACCGCCTGCGGCGCGGTCCCCGGCGCGTCGGCGCAGCTGTACGGATCCGGGCCGCGCGCGATGGCCAGGTCCCCGGCCCGCAGGACCAGCGGCTCCCCGTCGTCCGGCATGATCCGGGCCTCGCCGCGGACCACCAGCATGATCGTCAGCGGGGCACGGTCCTCGATCCGCACGCACCAGGGCGGGTCGAAGCACGCGCGGATCAGGAAGGCGCCACGCGCGCGTGGGCCTTCCAGCAGGCCTGCGAGTGCGTCCATGGCGTCAGCGTAGACGCCCCGGGGGAACTGCCGTAGACGTCCGCTTATGGGAATGAGCCGTTCAGCGATGGTCCCTGTGGGGGCACGGCAGTTGACTGGCCGCATGACACAGAACACGGCACGTACGCGGGACATGACGGTGTTGGTGACGGGGGCCTCGGGGCGCACCGGCAGCCGGGTCGCCCAGGCCGCGCGGGCGGCGGGTCTCACGGTGCGGGCCGCGTCCCGCGCGCACGGCTTCGACTGGGACGACCGGACGACGTGGGCGGACGCGCTGCGCGGCGCCGACGCGGCCTATCTCGTCTATCCCTCGGACGTGGGTGCCCCGTCCGCCGCCGATGCGGTCGGCGCGCTCGCCCGGGAGGCGGTCGCACTCGGCGTACGGCGGTTGGTGCTGCTGTCGTCGCGCGGTGAGGAGCGGGCCCGGCCGGCCGAGGAGGCGCTCAGGGCGTCGGGCGCCGACTGGACGATCGTCCGGGCCGCGTGGTTCGCGCAGAACTTCAGCGAGGGTCCGCTCGTGGAGGGGCTGCGTCACGGGGAGCTGGTGTTCCCGGCCGGTGAGGTGGAGGAGCCGTTCATCGACGTGCGGGACATCGCGGATGTCGTGGTGGCCGCGCTGACGGCGGGCGACCGGTATGTGGGGCAGGAACTCGCCGTCTCCGGGTCGCGTCTGCTGTCCTTCCGTACGGCGGTCGCGGAGATCGCGGAGGCGACGGGCAACAAGCTGACGTACACGCCGGTGACGGCACGTCAGTACGGGTCCACCCTGGCCGGGTTCGGGGTGCCGCCCGAGGAGACCGAGTTCCTCGTCGAGCTCTTCGAGAGCCTGCTCGACGGGCGCAACGCCTACCTGTCCCACGGTGTCCAGCAGATCCTGGGCCGCGAGCCGCGGGAGTTCTCGGACTTCGTGCGGGAGACCGCGGAGGCGGGGGTCTGGAAGGGGTGAAGGGGCGCTCGGCGGCTCAGTGTTCCGGGGGCTGTTCGTCCCCGCGCTGGTGCGGGTGGTGGTGGGTGTTCTTGGCGTGCGTCCGCAGCCGGGACGTCACGTCCTCCGGGGGCAGGAAGCGGGACCAGCGCTCGGGGAACTCGGAGGGCATGTCCGGGTCGCCCGGGTCCGGGTCGGGATCGGTCGAGCGGGCCGCGGAGGCGCGGGCGATGTACTCGGCGACCTGGGCCTCCCGCAGCCGCTCGTTGGCGGCGCGGGCGGCGGCCGTGGCGGCGGCCGGCCAGACCCGGTCGATGGCGGCGTTGACGGCGGCGCCGACCAGCACCGCGAAGGCGGACACACCGATCCACAGCAGGACGGCGACCGGCGCGGCGAGCGATCCGTAGATCGTCGGACCCTCGACGGTGCTGGTCAGATAGATGCGGAGCAGGAAGCTGCCGAGCACCCACATGGCGAGGGCCACCAGGGCGCCCGGCACGTCCTCGATCCAGGGCGAGCGGACCGGCACGGACACGTGGTAGAGCGTCGTCAGGAAGATGATGGACAGGACGATGACGACGGGCCAGTACAGGACCTGCACGACGGTCGTCGACCACGGCACGATCTTCACCACCGCGTCCGGCCCGGCCACCATCAGCGGCAGCGCGACCGAGCCGATCAGCAGCGCCACGACGAACAGCAGGAACGACATCACCCGGGTCTTCACGATCCCGCGGGTGCCGTCGAGGCCGTACATGACGGTGATGGTGTCGATGAAGACGTTCACCGCGCGGGAGCCCGACCACAGGGCGAACAGAAAGCCGAGGGAGATGACGTCGGGGCGGCCGCCCTTCATCACGTCGTCGAGGATCGGCTGGGCGATCTGGGCGACACCCTTGTCGGACAGGACCGTGCGGGACGCCTCCAGGAGGTTGTTCTCCAGGCTCGCGATGGTGTCGGCGCCGGTCCAGTCGTCCACATAGCCGAGCAGTCCGATCATGCTCAGCAGCAGCGGAGGCACGGAGAGCAGCGTGAAGAACGCCGCCTCCGCCGCCAGTCCCAGGATCCGGTACTCCATGCACGAGTTGACGGTGTCCTTGATCAGCAGCCAGGCGGTCCTGCGCTTCGACACGTTCCGGTACAGCGCGCGGGCGCGGTGAAGACGGCCCGGGGAAGGCCGTTCAGGTGTTTCTTTTGCCTGGTGCACGTCCTTACCGTATCCGTATGGCAGCCAGCACCCACACCGTGACCAACCAGGCTCCGCCCCTGGTCGCATATGACGTCTTTGCCGCCGACCGGGCCCTCGTGGAGGCGGTCGAACGGCATCTCGAACCACCCCTTCTCGACGAGGCCCGCGACGAGCTGTCGCGGCTCGGGCGGTCGGCCGGTTCCGCGCAGGTACAGGAGTGGGGGGTGCTGGCCAACGAGAACCCGCCCAAGCTGCGCACCCACGACCGCTACGGCAACCGGGTCGACGAGGTCGAGTTCCATCCGTCCTGGCACCGGCTGCTGGGCAAGGGCGTGTCGGCCGGTCTGACCGCGGCCTGGGCGCGGCCCGGCGGGCATGTCCGGCGCGCCGCCGGTTTCGTGGTCTGGACGCAGGTCGAGGCGGGCAACGGCTGCCCGCTGTCGATGACCCACGCGGCGGTGCCCGCCCTGCGTACCGACCCCGCGCTCGCCGCCGAGTGGGAGCCGCGGCTGACGTCCACCGTCTACGACGAAGGGCTGCGGCCCGCCTCACAGAAGGCCGGCGCCCTCTTCGGGATGGGCATGACGGAGAAGCAGGGCGGCAGCGACGTACGGGCGAATACGACGTCCGCGCGACCTCTCGCCGAGGACGGGACGTACGAGCTGACGGGCCACAAGTGGTTCTGCTCGGCGCCGATGTCGGACGGTTTCCTGGTGCTGGCGCAGGCACCGGGGGGCCTCACGTGTTTTCTCGTGCCGCGGGTCCTGGCGGACGGCACGCGCAACGTGTTCCGCATCCAGCGGCTCAAGGACAAGCTCGGCAACCGGTCGAACGCGTCGAGCGAGGTGGAGTTCGACGGGACCTGGGCGCGCCGGGTCGGGGACGAGGGGCGCGGGGTGCGCACCATCATCGAGATGGTCGCGGCGACCCGGCTGGACTGTGTGCTCGGTTCGGCCTCGCTGATGCGCCAGTCCGTCGCGCAGGCCATCCATCACAGCACGTACCGCGAGGCGTTCGGCGGCACGCTGATCGACAAGCCGCTGATGAGGAACGTACTGGCGGACCTGGCCCTGGAGTCGGAGGCGGCGACGACGCTCGCGCTGCGACTGGCGGCCGCGTACGACGACGGCAGCGAGCAGGAGCGGGCGTTTTTGCGGCTGGCGGTGCCGGCCGCCAAGTACTGGGTGACCAAGCGGTGTACGCCGGTGGCGGTCGAGGCGCTGGAGTGCCTGGGCGGCAACGGGTACGTCGAGGAGTCCGGCATGCCCCGGCTGCTGCGCGAGTCGCCGCTGAACTCCATCTGGGAGGGCGCGGGCAATGTGCAGGCGCTCGACGTCCTGCGCGCGCTCCAGCGGGAGCCGGGGGCGCTGGACGCGTATCTGCGGGAGGTGGGGCTGGCCCGGGGCGCCGACCACCGCCTGGACGGGGCGATCAAGAACCTGCTGACCGAACTCGCCGATCTGGACGGCATCGAGGGCCGCGCGCGACGGCTGGTGGAGCGCGTCGCGCTGGTGCTCCAGGGTTCGCTGCTGGTGCGGCACGCGCCGCCGGAGGTCGCCGACGCCTTCTGCGCCTCGCGCCTGGGCGGTGACTGGGGTGCGGCCTTCGGCACCCTTCCGCACAGCCTCGATCTGGCGTCGGTGGTGGAACGGGCCCGGCCGGTGAGCTGACTGGCGGTTCAGTTCCGGTGCGCGCAGAGGGGGCCCGGGGCTGTCTGCGAAACGGGGGTGGTGCTGCGCCGACACGGCACCACCCCCGCCCACCGGCCCCGCTCGGGAGCACGTGACGCCGCACGGGCGGCGTCCGTCTCAGTTTCAATGAACCCGGTGAGCGTTGGCGAGAGTTGCAGACCGTTGCATTCCTAGCCGAACCACCGGCGCTCCGAGCCGAGAGCAGGCACGATGAGAGACGACGACGTCACAGCTCGTACGCGGCACCGGTGTGTGGGGAGTGCTCTGTGAAGATCACATCGTTCAACCCAGCCCGTTTCGCGCCGCTGGACCCGTCCGTCACGGCCCGGCGCCTGGAGCAGACGTGGGCCGCGGCGCTCAGGGGCGATCGGTCGGCGGCCGTACCGCGGCCGGTCATCGGCGAGTCATGGCGTCGAGCGAAACGTTTCGGCGTCTCCCCCGAACAGGGCACCGGCAGCGTCCTGTTGCCGACGGACGAGCTGGAGCACCGCCGCACCTCGACCGCGCTCGCCGAGGTGATGCCGTTGCTCAGCCGGGGCCTTGGGTCGGTCGCCGACGCATCGCTGCAGATCATGGTGGTCACGGACCCGGAGGGACGGGTGCTCTGGCGGGAGGGCCACCCGGGAGTGCTGCGCCGGGCCGACTCCATCTGTCTGGAGGAGGGCGCCGCCTGGAGCGAGGACGCGACGGGCACCAACGCGATCGGGACCGCGCTGACCGCCGGCGCCCCCGTCCAGGTGCACTCGGCCGAACATTTCGTCCGCACCCTGCACCAGTGGACCTGTGCCGCCTCCCCGGTGCACGACCCGCGGGACGGACGGCTGCTGGGCGTCATCGACGTGAGCGGGCCGGAGAGCAGCTTCCATCCGGCCACCCTCGCCCTGGTCGACTCCGTGTCCCGGCTGGCCGAGAGCGAGTTGCGCGGCCGGCATCTGGCGGCCATCGAGCGGCTGCGGGCGGTGGCCGCGCCCCTGCTGTGCCGGCTGGGCGGCAAGGCGCTGGTGGTGGACACCCACGGCTGGCTCGCGGCGGTCACCGGGATGCCGCCGGTCGACCGGGTGCCGCTGCCCGACCCGCTGGGGGCCGGCCGGGTCTGGCTGCCGTCCCTCGGGACCTGCGTCGCGGAGCCGATGCCCGGCGGCTGGCTGCTGCGGATCACGGAGACCGAGAGCGCCGGCAGTTCCGCCGGCGCGAGCCGTACGGTGCTGGACCTGAGCGAGCCCCGGCGGCCGCGCGCCACCGTCACCGGGGCGGCGGGCAGCTGGGCCCAGGACCTGAGTCCGCGCCACGCGGAGCTGCTGTACGTGCTGGCCGTGCACCGGCAGGGCCGTACCGCCGCCCAGCTCGCCGTCGACCTCTTCGGCGACCCGACGCGCACGGTGACCGTCCGCGCCGAGCTGTCCCGGCTGCGCCGGCGTCTCACGGGGCTGCTCGACCACCGCCCGTACCGCTTCCGCGACGAGGTGGAGGTCGACATCGTGCTCCCGGACCACCCGGCCGACGTGCTGCCGCACTCCACGGCTCCGGCCGTCCTGAAGGCACGCACGGAACGGCTCCCGGACGCGGGGCCGTCGGCGGACCCAGGATGACTCCGAGGGCGGCAGCGCGGCCGTGACTCCGCGGAGAAAGGCCGGCCGGTGGGACCGGGGATCTCCGCCCGGGCAGGGCCGGCCGGGGTCTGCGCTGCCCCACTTCCGGCGTCTTCGACCTTCTCGTGCCCTCTCTGCCGTAGCATCCCTCCCACGGGCCACCCCACCCGCTCCTCGCTCAACGTCTGGATCATGAGGGGCAGTTGGTCCTCGGGAGGACGTATGACGTACCGCGGCAGACACCGTCGCAAGCGGAGGGGGCAGGCGCTGCGGGCCGTGCTGACCGGCACGGCGCTCGGGCTCACCGCCGCCGCCACCCTGATCAGTACGTCGCAGGCCGCGGGCGGCGACGACCCGGGGAAGCTCGTACAGCTCGAGTCCTCCGCCGAGATCGGCAAGCTCCAGCTCCACGAGAACCTGGTCAGCCCGAGCAGCCTCACCACCCTCACCGGCAACATGGGCGGCAACGTCGGCGTCCACGGCGTGCTGCAGAGCGCCAACCACCCGATGCGGAACAAGTCAGCCTGCTCCGGCACCGAGGCCGCCGCGCTTCCCGTGGAACCGACCGCCTCGCGCGCGTACTGCTGGGACAGCGGGGACGCCACGACCCAGAAGTGGCTGCCGCAGTCCGTCACCACCTCCGGTGACGCCGACAACGACGGCAAGTGGGGCGAGGACCGGGTCATCCTCTCCGGCTGGACGCACAACGACCACAAGGCGGGCGAGCCGGCCGACGACCAGGGCCTGGCCCGGATCGCCTTCATCGACGCGAACGACCCCGGCAACCTCAAGTACCGCTGGGTCCTGCTGGTCGCCCCGCTGAGCGGGGGCACCGACTTCGGCGCCGTCCGCTCCCACATCGGCGGCATGGTCTGGTACCAGGACAAGCTGATCGTCACCGCGAAGAACGGCGCCGACCACAACAACGCCCTCTTCGTCTTCGACATGCACCGCATCCTGCAGGCGAACGTGAACAGCGACGCGGTCGGCAAGGTCAGCGGCGGCTACTCGGCCCACGGCTATCAGTACGTACTGCCCGCCATCGGCTCGTACGACCTGACCGGCGGCGCCTGTACGGCGACCAACGACAACGCCGTTCCCTGCTTCGGGTCCATCTCGCTGGACCGCACCTCGACGCCGGACAGTCTGGTCGCGGGTGAGTGGTTCAGCTCCGGCGGCACCGAGCCGGCCCGCGTCTGGCGCTACTACTACAGCACCGCGAGCGACCGCACCGGCCTGCTCGGCAGCAACTCCAGCGACACCGTCAACGCCGACGAGGCATACGAGACCAAGGCCGTCGGGCTCCAGGGCGTGATCTCCCACAAGCGGAGCGGCGCGGACAAGGCCGACTGGTACGTCGACTACGCCCCGGGCACCCGCGGCAGGCACGGCACCCTGTGGCGGCAGAACACCGACGGCACCGAGGCCGCCAAGTGCACCGCCGACCAGTCGTACGCGTGCTGGGGCCAGCACACCGAGTCCATGTCGTACTGGGCGGAGACGGGTGAGCTGTGGACGCTCACCGAGTGGGCGGCGAACCAGGACAACCAGTGGGAGCCCGACGCGATCCCCGAGCGGGTGCTGTACGCGGTCCCGCTGTTCTCGGTCGACGACGCGCTGGAATAGCGGCACCCGGGGCCCGGGCGGCGGCGTTTGGAGGCGGCCCCGGCACCGTGGTTCCCTGGCCCGCATGAGCAACGTCACTGTGACCACCTGGTCCCTGGAGCAGACGGCCCCGACCGACCTGCTGCCCGCGGCCGCGCCCGACGGGGACGTCCGGATCGTGCGCGCCGAGATCCCCTCGCCGGAGTTCAGCCGCTTCCTGTACGCGTCGGTCGGCGGGGACATCCGCTGGACCGACCGGCTCGGCTGGACCTACGCGCAGTGGCGGGAGGCCCTGGACCGGCCCGGCGTGGAGACCTGGGTCGCCTACGACAGGGGCACACCGGCGGGGTACGTCGAGTTGGATCCGCAGGACGACGGGGTCGTGGAGATCGTCCACTTCGGGCTGATCCCCGCCTTCCGGGGCCGGCGGATCGGCGGCCATCTGCTCTCGTACGGGGTCGCGCGGGCGTGGGATCTGGCCGAGCGCCTGCCGGGACGGGCCGAGACCAAGCGGGTCTGGCTGCATACCTGCAGCAAGGACGGCGAGCACGCGATGGACAACTACCTGCGGCGCGGATTCCAGCTCTTCGACACCAAGGTGGAGCAGGAGAGGGAGGTGGCCGCGCCCGGCCCCTGGCCGGGAGCGCAGGCCGTCTGACCTGCGATGACCGGGACGCGCGCCCGATCTTGTGACCGACGACACCCTTGTCTCGCCATTCGGGACAAGGGTGTCCACATTGCGGACTATGGTGGACTCCCCCGAGATCCCCGTGACACGCTTCCGTCATGTCTGGAACTGGGATTGCCTTGGTGAGTCGGCGACACGTCGATCTCTGCCGCATGTCCAGCGCCATCTGTCCGGCGAGCTGAACAGCACAGCGCCGCCGAGATCCCCTTGCATGAGTCCTGCGCAATGGCGCGCCCATATTTTTGTATGCGCCCATATGTGCAGGTCAGAGCCGCTCTCCTGCCTGTCCCGTAGTCCCGAAGGACGTATCAGCCATGGCCGCCACCCCGCAGAATCCCGCCGCGCCCCGCCGCAAGGTGAGCCGTCACCGCGGTGAGGGTCAGTGGGCCGTGGGTCACTTCACCCCGCTCAACGGCAACGAACAGTTCAAGAAGGACGACGACGGTCTCAACGTGCGGACACGCATTGAGACGATCTACTCCAAGCGGGGTTTCGACTCGATCGACCCCAATGACCTGCGCGGCCGGATGCGCTGGTGGGGTCTGTACACCCAGCGCAAGCCCGGGATCGACGGCGGCAAGACCGCGATCCTGGAGCCGGAGGAGCTGGACGACAAGTACTTCATGCTGCGCGTCCGGATCGACGGCGGCCGGCTGACGACCGAACAGCTGCAGGTCATCGGGGAGATCTCGCAGGAGTTCGCGCGCGGCAGCGCCGACATCACCGACCGGCAGAACATCCAGCTGCACTGGATCCGCATCGAGGACGTCCCGGAGATCTGGAACCGCCTCGAAGCCGTCGGACTGTCGACGACCGAGGCCTGCGGTGACACGCCCCGCACCATCCTCGGCTCGCCGGTCGCCGGCATCGCGGAGGACGAGATCATCGACGGCACCCCGGCCATCGACGAGATCCACCGCCGTTTCATCGGCGACAAGGCCTTCTCCAACCTGCCGCGCAAGTTCAAGACGGCGATCTCGGGCTCCCCGCTGCTCGACGTGGCCCACGAGATCAACGACATCGCCTTCGTCGGCGTGCACCACCCGGAGCACGGCCCCGGCTTCGACCTCTGGGTCGGCGGTGGCCTCTCCACCAACCCGAAGATCGGCCAGCGCCTGGGCGCCTGGGTCCCGCTCGACGAGGTCGCGGACGCCTGGGAGGGCGTCATCTCCATCTTCCGCGACTACGGCTACCGGCGGCTGCGCACCCGCGCCCGGCTGAAGTTCCTGGTCGCCGACTGGGGCATCGAGAAGTTCCGCCAGATCCTGGAGGACGAGTACCTCAAGCGGAAGCTGGTCGACGGCCCGGCGCCGGCCGAGCCGGTCGCCCGCTGGCGCGACCACGTCGGTGTGCACCGGCAGCAGGACGGCCGCTTCTACGTCGGTTTCGCGCCGCGCGTCGGCCGCGTCGACGGCACCACGCTCACAAAGATCGCCGAGGTGGCCGCGGCCCACGGCTCGGGCCGGCTGCGCACCACCGTCGAGCAGAAGATGATCGTGCTCGATGTGACGGAGGACCAGGTCGCCTCGCTGGTGGAGGGCCTGGAAGCGCTCGACCTGAGGGTGAAGCCCTCGTCCTTCCGGCGCGGCACGATGGCCTGCACGGGCATCGAGTACTGCAAGCTGGCCATCGTCGAGACCAAGGCGCGGGGTGCCTCCCTGATCGACGAACTCGAGCGCCGCATCCCCGAGTTCGACGAGCCGATCACCATCAACGTCAACGGCTGCCCGAACGCCTGCGCCCGTATCCAGGTCGCGGACATCGGTCTCAAGGGCCAGCTGGTCCTCGACGACCAGGGCAACCAGGTCGAGGGCTTTCAGGTGCACCTGGGCGGCGCACTCGGTCTGGAGGCCGGATTCGGGCGCAAGGTCCGTGGCCTGAAGGTCACTTCGGACGAGCTGCCCGACTACGTCGAGCGGGTCCTCAAGCGTTTCCAGGCGGAGCGCGAGGACGGCGAGCGCTTCGCCGCCTGGGCGGCGCGCGCCTCCGAGGAGGCCCTGTCATGAGCGAGCGTGCGGCCCCCTTCTACTGCCCCTACTGCGGCGACGAGGACCTGCGTCCGAGCGAGCAGGGCCACGGGGCGTGGGAATGCGCGGCGTGCAATCGAGCCTTCCAGCTGAAGTTCCTCGGGCTGCTGGCCCGGGGACTTCAGCACAACGACCTTGGAGGGGACGAGACATGACGACTGTTCAGGCAGACGCCCGGACGGGCACGGAGACGGACCCCGAGACGGCGCGCGCCGCGCAGCTCAAGGCGCTCGCGGAGCAGGCCGGCCGGGACCTGGAGGACGCCTCCGCCCTGGAGATCCTCCAGTGGGCGGCGGACACCTTCGGCAGGAAGTTCTGCGTGACCTCCTCGATGGAGGACGCGGTGGTGGCCCACCTCGCCTCCCGCGCGTTCCCCGGTGTGGACGTCGTGTTCCTCGACACCGGCTACCACTTCCCGGAGACCATCGGCACCCGCGACGCGGTGGAGGCCGTGATGGACGTCAACGTCATCACGCTCACCCCCCGGCAGACGGTGGCCGAGCAGGACGCGGAGTACGGCGCGAAGCTGCACGACCGCGACCCCGACCTGTGCTGCAAGCTGCGCAAGGTCCAGCCGCTGGAGCAGGGCCTGACCGCGTACGAGGCATGGGCGACCGGGCTGCGCCGCGACGAGTCCCCGACCCGGGCGAACACCCCGGTGGTCGGCTGGGACGAGAAGCGCCGCAAGGTCAAGGTCTCGCCGATCGCCCGCTGGACGCAGGACGACGTGGACGCGTACGTGGCCGAGCACGGGGTGCTCACCAACCCGCTGCTGATGGACGGTTACCCCTCGGTGGGCTGCGCGCCCTGCACCCGACGGGTGGCCGAGGGCGAGGACGCACGCGCCGGCCGCTGGTCGGGCAGCTCCAAGACCGAGTGCGGGCTGCACGGATGACGACGTCGAGGCAGCACACCGAGACCACCGAGAACGCCGAGAACTCCCAGGAGAAGCAAGTGACGACCGGAGCCACCATCTGGCTCACGGGTCTGCCGAGCGCCGGCAAGACCACGATCGCGTACGAGCTGGCCGGCCGGCTGCGCGAGGAGGGCCACCGTGTCGAGGTGCTCGACGGTGACGAGATCCGCGAGTTCCTCTCGTCGGGTCTCGGCTTCTCCCGCGAGGACCGCCACACGAACGTGCAGCGCATCGGCTTCCTCGCCGACCTGCTCGCCCGCAACGGCGTGAAGGCGCTCGTCCCGGTGATCGCGCCGTACGCGGACAGCCGGGAGGCGGTGCGCAAGCGGCATCAGGCCAGCGGCGCGGCGTACTTGGAAGTGCATGTGGCGACACCGGTCGAGGTGTGCTCCGTGCGTGATGTGAAGGGGCTGTACGCCAAGCAGGCGGCGGGCGAGATATCCGGGCTCACCGGTGTCGACGACCCGTACGAGGAGCCGGTGGCGCCCGATCTGCGCATCGAGTCCCACACCCAGACCGTGCCGGAGTCCGCGGCCGCGCTGCACCAGCTGCTCACCGAGAGGGGCCTCGCATGACGACCGTCGCCGGTGTCACCGAAGAGACGGGCAGCCCGTACGCGCTGAGCCACCTGGACGCTCTGGAGTCCGAGGCGGTGCACATCTTCCGCGAGGTCGCGGGGGAGTTCGAGCGGCCGGTGGTCCTGTTCTCCGGCGGCAAGGACTCCATCGTCATGCTGCATCTGGCGCTGAAGGCGTTCGCCCCCGCGGCGGTCCCGTTCTCGCTGCTGCACGTCGACACGGGACACAACTTCCCCGAGGTCCTCGAGTACCGCGACCGCACGGTGGAGCAGCACGGTCTGCGGCTGCATGTCGCCTCCGTGCAGGACTACATCGACCGCGGTGTCCTCAAGGAGCGCCCGGACGGCACCCGCAACCCGTTGCAGACGGTGCCGTTGACGGAGAAGATCCAGGCCGAGCGTTTCGACGCGGTCTTCGGCGGCGGTCGCCGGGACGAGGAGAAGGCGCGGGCCAAGGAGCGGGTCTTCTCGCTGCGCGACGAGTTCTCGCAGTGGGACCCGCGCCGCCAGCGTCCCGAGCTGTGGCAGCTCTACAACGGCCGGCACGCCCCCGGCGAGCACGTCCGGGTCTTCCCGCTCAGCAACTGGACCGAGCTGGACGTGTGGCAGTACATCGCCCGCGAGGAGATCGAGCTGCCCGAGATCTACTTCGCGCACGAGCGTGAGGTCTTCCAGCGGGCCGGCATGTGGCTGACCGCCGGCGAGTGGGGTGGCCCGAAGGGCGGCGAGACGGTCGAGAAGCGGCTGGTCCGCTACCGGACCGTCGGTGACATGTCCTGCACCGGTGCCGTCGACTCCGACGCCACCACGCTGGACGCCGTGATCGCCGAGATCGCCGCCTCCCGGCTCACCGAGCGGGGCGCGACCCGCGCCGACGACAAGATGTCCGAGGCCGCGATGGAAGACCGCAAGCGCGAGGGGTACTTCTAGTCATGACCAGCACCACCGAACCCACGCAGCCGCTGTCGGTCGAGCAGTTGTCGGCGACGACCCTGCTGCGCTTCGCGACCGCGGGCTCCGTCGACGACGGCAAGTCCACGCTGGTCGGCCGGCTGCTGCACGACTCCAAGTCGGTCCTCACCGACCAGCTCGAAGCCGTCCAGCGCGTCTCGCACAGCCGCGGCCAGGAGGCACCCGACCTCGCCCTGCTCACCGACGGCCTGCGCGCCGAACGCGAACAGGGCATCACCATCGACGTCGCCTACCGCTACTTCGCCACCGCGCGCCGCCGCTTCATCCTCGCCGACACCCCCGGCCATGTGCAGTACACCCGCAACATGGTCACCGGCGCCTCCACGGCCGACCTCGCCGTCGTCCTCGTCGACGCCCGCAACGGCGTCATCGAGCAGACCCGCCGGCACGCCGCCGTCGCCGCCCTCCTGCGTGTCCCCCACGTCGTCCTCGCCGTCAACAAGATGGACCTCGTCGAGTACAAGGAGTCCGTGTTCGCCGCGATAGCCGAGGAGTTCACGGCGTACGCGTCCGAACTGGGCGTCCCCGAGATCACCGCGATCCCGATCTCGGCGCTCGCCGGCGACAACGTGGTGGAGCCGTCCGCGAACATGGACTGGTACGGCGGTCCGACGGTCCTGGAGCACCTGGAGACCGTGCCGGTCAGCCACGATCTGGCCCACTGCCACGCCCGGCTGCCCGTGCAGTACGTGATCCGCCCGCAGACCGCCGAGCACCCCGACTACCGCGGCTACGCGGGTCAGATCGCGGCCGGCACGTTCCGCGTCGGCGAGAGCGTGACCGTCCTGCCGTCCGGCCGCACGACGCGGCTCGCCGGGATCGACCTGCTCGGCAAGCGCGTCGACGTCGCCTGGACCCCGCAGTCGGTGACCCTCCTGCTGGAGGACGACATCGACATCTCGCGCGGCGATCTGCTCGTGCCGAGCAAGGACGCCCCGGCGACCACCCAGGACGTGGAGGCGACCGTCTGCCACGTCGCCGACCAGCCGCTCACCATCGGCCACCGGGTGCTGCTCAAGCACGGCACCCGCACGGTCAAGGCGATCGTCAAGGACATCCCGTCCCGGCTGACCCTGGACGACCTCTCGCTGCACCCGCACCCGGGCCGGCTGGTCGCCAACGACATCGGCCGGGTCAAGATCCGTACCGCGGAGCCGCTGCCGCTCGACGCGTACGCCGACTCCCGTCGTACCGGCTCGTTCATCCTGATCGACCCGGCGGACGGCACCACCCTGACCGCGGGCATGGTCGGCGAGTCCTTCGCCGCGCCGGAGCCGGTCAAGGACGAGGGCGACGACGACGGGTGGGACTTCTGACATGACGTCCATCGACTTCTACTCCACGTTCGCGAAGGAGGGCGGCCGCGTCGGCAGCGGCGCCCTCGGCAGCGGGCAGGGCGGAGTCGCGCGATGTGCGCGATGACGTACGCGCACCGCTTGCGCGCCCCGTCCCCCCACCCGTCGTCCCGGACAGGACGAAGACCTGCCGACTTCCCGGCCACGACCTGAGAGACCGTGACCCGCCGGGCCAACGAGAGGAACACCTCCCGTGCCTGCCTACCGCTCAGTGCTTGTCCGTCGCGGCATCGCCGCCGCCGTGGCACTTCCCCTGCTCGCGCTCGCCGCCTGCAGCTACGGCTCCGATGCCAAGGACGACTCCTCCTCGAAGGAGAACGTCGCCGCCGGTGCCAAGAAGATCGACGGTCTCGACACCGTGAAGATCGGCTACTTCGGCAACCTCACCCACGCCACCGCGCTCGTGGGGCGCCAGGAGGGCCTGTTCCAGAAGGAACTGGGTGCCACCAAGGCGAAGTACTCCACCTTCAACGCCGGCCCCTCCGAGATCGAGGCCCTGAACTCGGGCTCGATCGACATCGGCTGGATCGGCCCCTCGCCGTCGATCAACGGCTACACCAAGTCCAACGGCAAGAGCCTGCGCATCATCGGCGGCTCGGCGTCCGGCGGTGTGAAGCTCGTGGTCAACCCGGAGAAGATCAAGTCCCTGAAGGACGTCAAGGGCAAGAAGATCGCGACCCCGCAGCTCGGCAACACACAGGACGTCGCGTTCCTCAACTGGATCGCGGAGCAGGGCTGGAAGGTCGACGCGCAGAGCGGCAAGGGCGATGTCTCGGTCGTCCGCACGGACAACAAGATCACCCCGGACGCCTACAAGTCCGGCTCCATCGACGGCGCCTGGGTGCCGGAGCCGACCGCGTCCAAGCTGGTCGCCGAGGGCGGCAAGGTGCTCCTCGACGAGTCGTCGCTGTGGCCCGACAAGAAGTTCGTGATCACGAACATCATCGTGTCGCAGAAGTTCCTGAAGGAGCACCCGAAGGTCGTCGAGGCCGTGCTGAAGGGCTCGGTCGAGACCAACGCGTGGATCACCGCCAACCCGGACAAGGCGAAGGCCGCGGCGAACGCCCAGCTGAAGACCGACTCCGGCAAGGAACTCCCGGCCGACGTCCTCGACCCGGCCTGGAAGTCGATCCAGATCACCAATGACCCGCTGGCCTCCACCCTCAGCACCGAGGCGGATCACGCGGTCAAGGCCGGTCTCCTGGAGAAGCCCGATCTGAACGGGATCTACGACCTCACGCTCCTGAACAAGGTCCTCAAGGCCCAGGGCGAGAGTGCGGTCGACGACGCCCGTCTCGGCGTCAAGTAACTCCGTCCACAGACACGTTGAGTTCCCAGGAGGTGACGACCATGGCCACTACCCTCGCCAAGGCCGCCGACGGCACACCCGAGGTGGCGACGCACGCCGCCCGGATCGAGCACGTCTCGAAGTCCTTCTCCGGGCCCGCCGGGCGGCAGCTCGTCCTCGACGACATCACTCTCGATGTCGCGCCGGGCGAGTTCGTCACCCTCCTGGGAGCCTCCGGGTGTGGCAAGTCGACGCTGCTCAATCTGGCCGCGGGCCTCGACGCCCCGACCGCGGGCAGCATCGAGACGAACGGGCGCCCTGCCCTGATGTTCCAGGAGCACGCCCTGTTCCCGTGGCTGACCGCGGGCAAGAACATCGAACTCGCCCTGAAGCTCCGGGGCGTCGCCAAGGCGGAGCGGCGCGACCGGGCGGAGGAGCTGCTCGAACTCGTACGGCTGAAGGGCGCGTACGGCAAGCGGGTGCACGAGCTGTCGGGCGGTATGCGGCAGCGGGTGGCGATGGCCCGCGCGCTCGCGCAGGACAGCCAACTGCTGCTGATGGACGAGCCGTTCGCGGCACTGGACGCCATCACGCGGGACGTGCTGCACGACGAGCTGACCCGGATCTGGAGCGAGACGAACGTGTCGGTGCTGTTCGTCACGCACAACGTGCGCGAGGCGGTACGGCTCGCCCAGCGCGTCGTCCTCCTCTCCTCCCGTCCCGGCCGGATCGCGCGCGAGTGGACCGTGGACATTCCGCAGCCGCGCCGGATCGAGGATGCCGCCGTGGCGGAGCTGTCCGTCGAGATCACCGAAGAACTGCGTGGGGAGATCCGCCGCCATGGCCAGCACTGAGACGAAGACGCCGCAGGCGCCCCCCGAGGACAGCAAGGACGGTTACGGTCTCGGCGGCCTCGAGGCGGGTCTCGACGCCCTGGAGACCACGGTCGGCCGGCGCACTCCGCTGCGGGAGACACTCATCCAGAAGACCCTGCCGCCACTGATCGCCGTGGCGCTGGTCCTCGTCGTCTGGCAGGGGCTGATCTCGTTCGAGGTCGTCACCGACCCGTCCAAGCTGCCCTCGCCGGGCGCGGTGTGGGGCGAGGTCGAGGACGCCTGGCTGCAGGGCACCCTGCTCGGCTACATCTGGACCAGCGTCTCGCGCGGCCTGCTCGGCTTCCTGCTGGCGCTGGTGATCGGCACCCCGCTGGGTCTGGTGGTGGCGCGCGTACGGTTCGTGCGCGCGGCCATCGGTCCGGTCCTCTCGGGCCTCCAGTCCCTGCCGTCGGTGGCGTGGGTGCCGCCGGCCGTGATCTGGCTGGGCCTGGACAACAAGATGATGTACGCGGTGATCCTGCTCGGCGCCGTCCCGTCCATCGCCAACGGTCTCGTGTCGGGCGTCGACCAGGTGCCGCCGCTGTATCTGCGGGCGGGCCGCACCCTCGGCGCCACCGGCCTGCGCGGCACCTGGCACATCGTGATGCCCGCCGCGCTGCCCGGTTATCTGGCGGGTCTGAAGCAGGGCTGGGCGTTCTCGTGGCGTTCGCTGATGGCGGCGGAGATCATCGCCTCCTCCCCGGACCTGGGAGTGGGCCTCGGCCAGCTCCTGGAGAACGGGCGCAACGCCAGTTCCATGTCGACGGTCTTCCTGGCCATCTTCCTCATCCTGTTCGTCGGTATCGCCATCGACCTGCTGTTCTTCAGTCCACTGGAGCGGTGGGTGCTGCGCAGCCGCGGTCTCCTCGTCAAGAGCTGAACTCCTATGCGCCACCAGTCGGTTCACCCCGTCCTCGTCGTCATCGCCCACGGCAGCCGCGACCCGCGTCATGCCGCGACGGTGCACGCCCTCGTCCGGCGGCTGCGGTCGCTGCGGCCGGGGCTGCGCGTGGAGACCGGCTTCCTGGACTTCAACATCCCGTCCGTGAACGGGGTGTTGGAGTCCCTGGCGGCGGAGGGTGTCCAGGACGTGGTGGCGCAGCCCCTGCTGCTGACCCGCGCGTTCCATGCGAAGTCGGACATCCCGGCGGTGCTGCGCGAGGCACCGGCGCGGCTGCGCATCCGGCAGGCGGAGGTGCTCGGCCCGTCACCGCTGCTGACCGCCGCGCTGGAACGCCGGCTGTACGAGGCGGGTCTTGGCCCCGCCGACAAGTCCTCGACCGGGGTCGTGCTGGCCTCGGCGGGGTCCTCCGACCCGGAGGCGATCGCAGTGATCGCTGATATCGCGCGGGAGTGGCGGCACACCGGTTGGTGCGCCGTGCGGCCTGCGTTCGCCTCCGCATCCCTTCCGCGCACGCAGGACGCCGTGCGCGAACTGCGGGCCCTCGGGTGTGCGCGCGTGGCGGTGGCGCCGTACGTCCTGGCGCCCGGTTTCCTGCCGGACCGCATCGCGCGCGGCGCCGCCGAGGCCGATGTCCTCGCCGAGGTGCTCGGTCCCGCGCCGGAGGTGGCCCGCGTCCTCCTGGAGCGGTACGACCAGGCGCGGCTGCCGACGCTGGCGGCGCTGGGCGCGTAGCGCGGACGGGTCACCGCCGGCTTCGGTCGGCTCAGGCAGCTCGGTCGGCTCAAGCGGCTCGGTCGGCTCGGGCGGCTCGGTCGGCTCGGGTGAAGGAGAGGCCGCCGTCTCAGTGGGCCGTCGTTCCCCTCGCCGTCCGCCGGGGGTCCCGTCCGCTCGACGCGAGCGCGCGCTCGAAGACGGGCGCGTCGTCGGGTACGGCGACCGGGTCGGCGAAGCCGTCGTACTGGCGGTAGAGCTCGCCGTGCTTCTCGACCACCTCCAGGACGAGCCGGGCCGCCCCGTCGGAGATGCGGAACTCCTGGCCGGTGGAGACGGCGACGTCCCAGCCGTGGACCGCCGTCTCCTTCACGATCATCGAGGCCAGCTCGGCCGCGGGCATCGCCGCCATACCGAGGTCGACCTCCCCCTCCCACACCTCCGGGTCGTCCCAGGCGGCGACGGCCCGGTCGAGCTGGGCGGCGTACGCCTCGGCCCAGTCCTGATCGGCGGTGAAGTCACGGCCGGTCAGCTCCTCGGGCAACTCCTTGCGCAGGGCGCGGTGCTCCAGGCCGTGCGAGGTGTAGAGGACCCAGTGGTTCACCAGGGTGCGCACGTCCCAGCCGGGGCAGTGCGTGGGCTCGGCGAGCCGCGCCGGTGTGACCCCGCGGGCCACCCGGGCCGCCTCGGCGGCGCATTCCACCATGGACGGGTGCACGTTCTTGTACGGATTGCTCATGCCCGCCACGCTAGAAGCGCAGCGCGCGGCGCTCTTGAACAAACGCGACAGCCCCGCGACCGCCGCGCGGAAGGCCTGGTCAGACTGGCGCGACGGCTTCGTCGGCGAGGCGCACGAGCTCCGGGACCGGCATCGAGCCTGCCTCCCTGCGCTCGCGCGCGAAGGTGTTCGCGAGCCGCTGGAGCAGGTCGTTCAGCGGGGTCGGCACGCCGTGCAGCCGGCCCAGGAGCGCGATCTCGCCGTTGAGGTAGTCGGCCTCGATGGTGCCGGTGCCGCGGCTGAGGGACTGCCAGGAGGAACCGCCGCCGCGCTCGGCGCCGTCGACCGGCTCGATACGGATCTTGTCGGCGCGAACCGTCTTCTGCTCCTCCTCGCCGGCGTACGCGATTTTGGCGGCGGCGAGGACCGCCTCGCCCTCCGCCCGCACCCGCTCCTGCAGCGCCCGGCCCTCGTCGCCGGTGAGCCGCCCGCTGACCGCCTCGATCGCGTTGGCGAGATTGCCCAGGAGTTTGGCGTACTGCCACCGCTGCACATCGGGCACGACGGGCGCCTCGAAGCGGGAGCGGGCCAGGTCCGCGGCGATCCGGTGGGCCGTCTCGTCCCTGCCGTGCGGATAGCGGCCGAGATGCAGGATGCCGGTGAGCGGGGCGCCCGGGGCGGACACGACGCCCGGCTCGGCGAAGGTGGCGGGCAGCCAGACGCAGACGCCGTACACCCGCCAAAAGCGGCGCAGCGCCAGCCGCTGGCTCTCCACCCCGTTCTGCGCGCAGAGCAGCGGCAGCCGCTCCTCCCCCGTGCCGCCGCCCGTCACGGGGGCCGCACCCCACGCCCGCAGGGCCGCCTCGCTGTCCTGGGTCTTGACCGCCAGCACCAGCACGTCGTCCGGGCGCAGCTCGCCGAGCGCCTCGGGCCCGTCGACCGTGGGCAGCCGGTACGTGTACGACCCGTCCGGGGCCAGGAACCGCAGCCCGTCGGCCCGCAGCGCCTCGTAGTGCGCACCCCGCGCGACCAGGACCACCTCGTGGCCCGCGCCCGCCAGCCGGCCGCCGATGGCTCCGCCGACGGCTCCAGCTCCGATGATGATGTAGCGCATGGGACGAGCCTCGCACAGCTGTATGTACCCTCCATGAAATGGTCTCGGAAAGTCTCCTACTCGGCGACGACACGGCAGTACGACGGCTCGGGTACGGCACCGCGCAACTGACCGGCCCCGGCTACTGGGGCCCGCGCGGGGACGTCCGCGACGCGGTGGGCGTGCTGCGCCGCGCCGTGGAGCGCGGGGTCACGCTGATCGACACGGCCGACAACTACGGCCCTTCGGTCGCCGAGGAGCTGGTGGCCGAGGCGCTGCATCCGTACGCCGAGGGGCTGGTGATCGCCACCAAGGGCGGGGTGGTCCGGACAAGTGACCGCGCCTGGCACATCGCGGGGCGGCCCGAGCAGTTGCGGGCGATGTGCGAGGCGAGCCTGCGGCGGCTGCGGCTCGACACCATCGGCCTGTATCAGCTGCACCGGCTCGACCCGGCGGTGCCGATGGCCGAACAGCTCGGCGCATTGGGCGAGTTGCGGGACGAGGGAAAGATCCGGCACATCGGGCTCGACACGGTCGACGCCGAACAGCTGGAGGCCGCACTGGAGTTGACCGGCATCGCCTCGGTGCAGAACCGCTACAACGTCCTGGACCGTGCGTCGGAGCCGCTGCTGAAGCTGTGCGAGGCGCGCGGGATCGCGTTCCTGCCGTGGTTCCCGCTGGGCAACGGCTCGCTGACCTCCGACCCGGTGTGCTCCGAGATCGCCGCCGCGCACGGGGCGACGCCGGGGCAGATCGCGCTGGCCTGGCTGCTGCACCGCTCCCCCGTCCTGTGCCCGACCCCGGGCACGGGCTCGCGGGCCCACCTGGAGGAGAATCTGGACGCGGCCGGCATCCGTCTCACCGCGACGGACCTGGCCCGCCTGGACGCGTCCCCGAGCGACTCGGCGCCCCCGGCTTGACCTTGACCCTGGGGCAGAGCCAAGACTCCCGCCATGGACCTCCATGAGACGCAGAGCGTGTTCAGCGATCCCGGCGGACTCGACACGGACGCGCTGCCCGGCGATCCGGCCGAACTGGCCGCCGTCGTACGGCAGCTGATCATCCATCGGCTGGAGTGCGCGCACGTCGGGTACGCCGTCCCCGAGGAGCGGCTGCGCGAGGACGCCGAGTCCCGCTACGCCGACGAGATCCTGCGGCTGCTGCGCGAACGGTCCGACGCCCCGCTCACCCAGCCCCGCCCGCCGGAAGAGCGATTCGTCGGCACCTGCCGGGACTTCGCGCTGCTGCTGTGCTCGCTGCTGCGGGCCACGGGCACAGCGGCCCGGATCCGGTGCGGTTTCGCCCGGTACTTCGCGGCGGGCTTCCACGACGATCACTGGGTCGCCGAGTACCGCCTGCCGGACGGGAGTTGGCGGCTGGCCGACGCGCAGATCCTCGACCCGTCGTACCAGGTGCCGTTCGATCCGCTGGACGTGCCGAGGGACCAGTTCCTGGTGGCGGGTGACGCCTGGCGGCTGTGCCGGGCGGGCCGGGCCGACGCGGCGACCTTCGGGGTGAGCCACCTCGGAGGTCTCCAGGGGCTGTGGTTCGTGCGGAGCAACGTCCTGCACGACCTGGCCGCGCTGAACGGCGTCGAGGTGCTCCCCTGGGACGGCTGGGGCCGGGAGATCCTCGACGACGGGGCGCTCACCGAGGCGGACCTGGTCCTGGCCGACGCGGTCGCCGGAGCCGGCTCGCAGGAGGAGCTGCGGCGCCTCTACCAGGACCCCCGCCTCACGGTCCCGGACGAGATCGTCTCGTACACGACCCACGGCGGCGTCCGGAAGGTCACCCTGCGCGCGCGGGACCGGCGCTGAGCGGCGTCCCCTGGTGGAAGTAGAGGAGCCACTCCTCACCGATCCTGCGCCACAGCGAACTCCGGTGGACGCGGGCGCCGTTGTGCTCGGTGTCGAACGTGAGATGGACGAGGTCCGCCGCGAGCTGGACGCCCCTCATGCCCGAGGTGACACTCGCCCGCACTCCCGGTTCGGCCGACGCGGCCAGCATGGCGATGACCGAGGACCGGTCCCAGCGCCGGCCCGAGGCGCCGAACTCGTGGAACTCGGGGTGGAGCAGCGCACCGACCTGTTCGGGCGAGCGGCGGATCTCCGGGTCGAGCAGCCGCAGTTCGCCCTGGATCGCGGCCTCGACGGCGGGGTTGTGGTCAGACACCCGTGAGCTCCTCGAGCTTGACGACCGTGTTCCAGTTGCGGGTGGTGGCGGTGAGGCCCTTCAGCAGCCCGGGCCTGGCCAGGACCGGGGCCAGCTTGGAGCGGCCGAGACCGTCGGGGGCGTACAGGTACAGGGCGCGGTCGCCGAGGCGGAACTCCTCCGGCAGGAAGTCGGCCGGGGTGACCGCGGCGAAGCGTTCCGCGTCGACCGCCTCGGAGAAGTAGGTGACGTGCAGCTGCTTGCCCTCCAGCTCGGCGGCCGGGAACGGGCAGGCCTCGCGCACGGCCCGCAGATAGGCGTGGTCGCGCACCAGCACGCCGACGGTGAAACCGAAGTGCTTCTCGAGGGCCGCGGCGAGTTCGCCGGCGAGCGATTCCTCGTCGCCGTGGCCGCTGCCGAACACGGCGTTGCCGCTCTGCAGATACGTGGCGACATCCGCGTACCCGAGGCCCTGCATCAGGGTGCGCAGCTCACCCATCGGAACCTTCTTGCTGCCGCCCACATTGATCCCGCGCAGCAGCGCCGCATACATCGTCATCCGCACACCATAAAGCGGCCGTCGTGCCCCGTGCGGGTGGGCACGACGGCCGCGGCCGGTGGGACCGAGCGGGTTGTTCGACGCTCTTCAGGAGCTTGCTCGGCGTGCCGTCGGAGGCGTCGGAGACTTCGGCCCCTGATCCACGGCCCCGAGATCCCCGGTTACGTGTAAGGGGCTTCTGTCGTCCGAATTGCTGAGGTAACGGGGTCCGAGGGGAGGAGTCCGACCCCCGCCGGTTCATCGAACAGCACGAGGAGATGGCCTTATCCGGCCCATACCTTCGAAGCGGAAGGTGACGGCAGGGGGCCGGCGCCGGCATACGAGGGGGCAGGCCCGTCATGGGGAGCGGAGACACAAGGGTGCGGGGGATCGCCGCCCGGGCGGGCGGCTGGAGCGCCCGGCATCGATGGGCGGCCGTCGGTATATGGGTGCTGTTCGTCGTCCTGGCGATGGGTCTCGGCTCGGCCGCCGGACGCGTCGACGTCAAGGACAGCGACCAGCTCAAGGGCGAGACCCACACCGCCGCCCAGATCATCGACGACGCCGGGATCGAGGAGCCGGCCAGTGAGAGCGTCCTGATCCAGGCGAAGGACGCGGGAATCAAGGCCACCGACGCCGAGTTCCGCAGCGCCGTCAGCGCCGTCGTCGAGGCCGTCGACGCAACCGGCAAGGTCACGGACGTCACCTCGCCGTACGACACGAAGACCATCTCGAAGGACGGCCGCAGCGCGCTGGTGCAGTTCGACATGCGCGGCGACTCGGACACCGCGGGCGATCGCGTCGAGCCGGTGCTGAAGGCCGTCGAGGGGGTGCAGAAGGACCACACGGAGCTGCGGATCGAGGAGATCGGCGGCGCCAGCATGATGAAGACGTTCGCCGACGCCTTCGGTGACGACTTCAAGAAGGCCGAGCTGTCGGCCGTACCCGTGGCCCTCGGCATCCTGCTGATCGCGTTCGGCGCGCTGGTGGCGGCGCTGCTCCCGGTGGCGCTCGCGGTCACCGCGATCATGGCGACGATGGGCCTGATGGGCATCGTCAGCCATGTGATGCCGATGAGCGACACGGCCAACTCCGTGATGCTCCTGGTCGGTCTGGCCGTCGGTGTCGACTACTGCCTCTTCTATCTGCGGCGCGAGCGTGAGGAGCGCGAGGCCGGCCGGGACGCGGGGACCGCGCTGCGGATCGCCGCCGCGACCAGCGGCCGGGCCATCATCGTCTCCGGCGTCACGGTCTGCGTCGCGATGGCCGGCATGCTCTTCACCGGACTCGCCGAGTTCGAGGCGATGGGCCTGGCCTCGCTGATGGTCGTGGCGGTCGCCATGGTCGGTTCCGTGACGGTGCTGCCGGCGCTGCTCTCGCTGCTCGGCGAGCGCGTGGAGAAGGGCCGCATCCCGTTCCTGCACCGGGCCAAGCGACGCAGGAACGGTGGCGCCCGCAAGGGCAACGGCGAGAGCCGGTTCTGGGGCGCCGTGCTCCGGGTCGTGCTCGCCAAGCCCGCGATCTCACTGGTCGTCGCGGCGGGTGCCCTGCTGGCGATCGCCGCACCCGCACTCGGGATGAAGACGCAGAACCTCACTCTGGACCAGGAGTTCGGCAACTCACTGCCGATCGTGGGCACGTACAACCGGATCAACGACGCCTTCCCCGGCGGCTCCGAGCCGGCCGAGGTGATCGTCAAGGCCGAGGACATCAACGCCGCCGAGGTGAAGACCGCGCTCGCCGACTTCCGTGCGGAGGCGATCAGTTCCGGTGCCACCCGCGGCCCGGTCGAGATCAAGGTGCACGACGGGCAGAACGTCGCCTTCGTGTACGTCCCGCTGGTCGGCGGCTCCGATCAGGACAAGGCCGGCAAGAGCCTGGAGCTGCTGCGCGACAAGGTGCGGCCCGACACGCTCGGGAAGGTCGACGGTGTCCAGGCGCCGATCACCGGACAGGTCGCGGGGAACCAGGACTTCAACGACCAGCTGATCGGCTCGGTGGTCCCGGTCTTCGCCTTCGTGGTGGTCTTCGCCCTCCTGCTGATGCTGCTGTCCTTCCGCTCCCTGACCATCGCGATCACGTCGATCGTCCTCAACCTGCTGTCGGTGGGCGCCGCCTACGGCATCCTGGTCGCCGTCTTCCAGCACGGGTGGGGCGCCTCGCTGGTGGGCGCGGAGGGGGTGGGAGCCATCATCACCTGGCTGCCGCTGTTCCTCTTCGTGATCCTGTTCGGGCTCTCGATGGACTACCACGTGTTCGTCGTCTCGCGGATCCGTGAGGCCCGGATGCGGGGGCGCAGCACCAAGGACGCCATCCAGCACGGTGTGGTCACCACGGCCGGTGTCGTCACGAGCGCCGCCGTCATCATGGTCGCCGTCTTCGCGATCTTCGGCACGCTGTCCATGCAGTCCATGAAACAGATGGGCGTCGGCCTCGCCGCCGCCGTGCTGATCGACGCGACGATCATCCGCGGAGTGCTGCTCCCGGCGGTCATGGCGCTGCTCGGCGAGCACAACTGGTACCTCCCGAAGTGGCTGCACCGCCTGCCCGACCTCACCCACGACGAGGCGCCGGAGCCGGTCGCCGAACCGCCGCACCCGCCGGCCGTCGAGGGCGAACGGGTCGGGGTCTGATCGCACCACCTGCTGTACGTGGCCGGGGTGCACGCACCCCGGCCACAGTGCTGCCCGCTTAGGCCGCCGTCGTCACGTGGTCGCGGTCGAAGGAGTCGATGGTGCGGGTGAAGTCGCGGGTGGACAGCAACAGCTTGTAGATGATGGCGAGTTCGAAGACCAGCAGCAGGGCGCCGGAGACGATGGTCGCCTCGATCACCGAGTCGAGCAGCGGTCCCACGATGAACACACCCATCTGGAACTCGATTCCGCTGATCAGATGCGTGCGGATGCGGTGACGCAGCAGGAAGCTGCGGGCGCGCAGATACGCGGGGAAGCGGTGGCGGAACTCCTGGTGCAGGTCGATGACTCGGGAGGGCGGGAGGTGGGCCGGGGCGTCGGGTCCGTCGGTCTCTTCGCTCCCTTGGGTCGCGTCGGTCGCGTCGGTCGCGTCGGTCTTGTCGGCGGTGGCGGGGGTTCCGGTCCCGGCGATGACGGGCGTGCCGGCCTCGGCCGTAGCGGCGGTGGCGGTGACGGCGGTTTCCTGCGCTGCCGCAGCCGTGCGGAGGTCCTGCTCGATGTCCGCCTCGGGGTTGTCCCGCAACAGGTCTTCCATGAAGGCGAGTTCGGTCTGGTTCTCCGCGCGGCGCGCCTCCCGCAGACGGGCCTTGATCTGCTTGCGCATCGAGTGACGGATCTTGAAGATCTCCAGGGAGTTGATGTACCGGAGCGTGTCCAGGCCGACGACGGCCAGGGCCAGCCAGATGTAGACCGTCTCGCCGTTGCGCTGGTACTGCCCGGCCATCAGCGCCACCCCGCACACCAGCACCCGGATGCGGTCGAAGACGAAGTCCAGCCAGGCCCCGAACACCGAGCTCTGACCGGTGAGCCGGGCGACCTTGCCGTCCATGCAGTCGAGGATGAAGCTCAGGTGGTAGACGACGGCGCCGGCGATGAGCCAGCGCCAGTCACCGAAGGCGAAACAGACCGCCGACACCAGCCCCAGCAGGAACGCGCCCCAGGTGATCTGGTTGGGCGTGATCCGGGTGCGCAGCGCGACTTGGCGGACCAGCGGCGTGGCGACCGGGTCGACGAGCAGCACGGTCCACCATGCGTCGCGCTTCTTCTCCGTGATACGTCGGACCTCGATGAGCGGCGGAATGTCTCGGCGTGGGGATCGCATGGGTCAACTTCCTGGCGTTCGACTGGAATTCATCTCACGCTAAGAAGCCGTTGACCCGAGTCACAAGATCCCGCCTGTGCAACCTTCCCCGGGGGGTATCGGTCCAACTGCTCGGACGAGTCCGTGCACTTCCTGGGCGACACCTGCGTTACCCGAGCGTTATCGAATGACCCGTCCGTTATCCAAAGGGCGCCAGGACTTCACAGTTCCTGTGCAACCGTGACGCGCCGGAGCCCCGAGCCGCGCGGACGGTGACATTCCATCGCATACGGGGCTCTTATACGGGGCGAATCGCACGGGGAGCGGGGCGGCGGCGCTACGGCCCTGAGGAAGAACGGGCGGCGCTGCGACCCTGAGGAAGAACGGGCGGCGCTACGACCCTGGGGAAGAGCGGGCGGCGCTGCGACCGTCACGAAGAACGGGCGGCGCTACGACCCTGAGGAAGAGCCGGCGGCGCTACGGCCCTCACGAAGAGCGGGTGGCGGCACTGCGGCCCTCACGAGCCGCGGCGTCGAGCCCCGTCCCTCACGCAGGGTGCCGCGCCGCGCGCAGTTCCGCCTCGATCAGGTCCGCGGCCCGGCGCGTTCCGCCCTCCGCCGCCATCTCCTCCTGAACCTCCTTCAGGCGCCGGTGCACCTCGGGATCGTCGACGAGCGCCAGCACCGCCGCGCGCAGCTTCTCCGCCGTCGCCTCCTCCATCGGCACATGGCGGGCCACCCCGAGGGACTGGAGCATGTCCGCGTTCCCGAACTGGTCGACGGCCTGCGGTACGGCGACCATGGGCGTGCCGCTGACGAGTCCCTCCTGACTGCCGCCCGCGCCGGCGTGGGTGATGAACACGTCGGCTTCACGAAGGACCGCCACCTGCGGTACCCACGAGCGGACCTCGATGTTGGCGGGGACCACTCCGAGCTCCGCCGGATCGACGAACCGCCCGATCTGGAGCACCACATGCCAGCCCGGAAGGTCTCCGAAGGCCTGCACACAGGCGCGGTAGAAGTCCGGCCGCTTGGTGAAGCTGGACCCGAGCGACACGAGGAGAACCTTCTCGGCGCCGGCGGGGCGCTGCCAGTCGCCCTGCTCGGACCGGTCGCCCTGGCAGGCGCCGACGAACGTGTAGCGCGTCTCGTCGACCCGGTCGGCGTTCGGCTGGAGCGCCTTGGGAATCAGGACGAGACAGCGGTCCGGCCGGCCCATGAAGTCCTCGACACTCAGCTCCATGCCGTGGTCGGCGATCCAGCGGCCGAAGGTGTCGTAGAAGACCTTGCCGCGCGGGGTCTGCTTCAGCGGCTCGAACATCGGCTTGCCGACCTCCTCCGCGTATCCCTCCCAGGCGACCAGGTTCGGGGAGAGCTGGATGATCGGGACGCCCCAGCGGTGGGCGAGGACCCGGGCCGGGTACGCCGTGATGTCGTACAGCACGAGGTCCGGTTCGTCCCCCGCGTACGCCGCGGCCAGCTGCGGCTCGGCCTGGAGGGCGTCCGCCAGGAACGGCTCGATGTTGTCGATCAGCTCGGTCCCCCATGCGTCCGGATCCTCGTCCGTGGGCAGCGTGGAGTTCCAGAGCCTGGGCTCGGCCCCGGTCTCGGCGACCTTCTCGGCGAAGGAGGGCGGAATCGCGTAGGTCACGCGGTGCCCGCGGGCCACGAGCTCCCGCACGACGTCGAGGCTCGGGTTCACATGACCGTGGGCGGCGATGGAGAACATGGCGATATGGGCGCGTGGAGTGGTCATGACGCGAGGCTAGGCGAGACGATACGTCTCGTGCAACTTATTTGAGGGTGCCCCACGGGTTTCTACCCGGGCCACCCGCACGTCGGCCGTCCCGCCCCGGCCCGGTCCAGAGGGGGTGCGCGGCTGCGTGCGCCGTACGGCTGCGTACGCCATGCGGCTGCTGTGCGCCGTGCGTCTGGGTGTGCGATATCGCCGCGCGTGCGGTTCGACTGCGCGTGCCGTGTCGCCGCCCGTGCCGTGCGGCTGCGTGCGCCGTACGGCTGCGTGCGCCGTACGGCTCCGCCCGTGCCGTGCGGCTGCGTGCGCCGTACGACTCCGCCCCCCACCCCGGATCAACTCACCGCTGATAGCGCGCCAGCACCAGGTTTCCGTCCTTCTCCAGCCGGTGTCTCAGCTCGTCCAGGCCGATCGCTCCGCTGTAGTACTCCTGGAAGGCGGGCGTCGCGACCTTGTCCTTCCACTCGGCGTAGCCGCGGACGGACTGGGCGGGCGCCGAGCGCAGCTGCGCGGTCAGCGCCGTGCCGGTCGCCCAGTCGTCCTTGGTGGTGTGCAGGGCCGGGTCCTTGAGGGCCTCCGTGCCCGTCGGCAGCATCCAGTCGCCGAGCGCGAGCCGGACCATGTTCGCGGGCCGCAGCAGGAAGTCGATGAACTCGGCGGCCTCCTTCTTGTGCGGGCTGTCCTCGGCGACGGAGAGCGTCTGCGGGCTGACCCCCTGGGCGAGTCCCTCGTCGCCGGCGGGGGCGGGCAGCACCTGCCAGTCGAAGCCCTTGGGCGCCTGCTGGGCGAGCTGCTGCCGGTAGGAGAAGCCGAGCGGGACCATCGCGTACTTGCCGCCGAAGAACCCGGGCAGGGTGTCGGAGCCGCCCATGCCCAGCGTGGTGCCCGACGCGCTCTTGTCCGTGTTGACCTCGTCGCGGACGGTCCGGGGCACCACCGCGTCGGCGGCCCCGAAGCGGACCGTGACCTTGCCGTCCGCACCCCGGTGGAACAACTGGCCGCCCGCCGACAAGGAGAGGTTGAGTGTCGCCGAGACCGGTTCCTTGAGCGGCCAGGCGACCCCGTAGGTCCCCTTGCCGCTCAGCTGCTTCGCGATCTCCCGGAACTCCTCCCAGGTCCACGGCTTCTCGGGCGTCGGAATCCGCACACCCGACTCCTTGAGCCACTTGGCGTTGGCGATCAGTACCCGCGGCTCCTGGAGGAACGGCACGCCGTAGATCCCGCTCCCGAACGTCGTCGTGGCCCAACTGCGCTGCGGGATGTCGGACTTCAGGCGGTCGGGCAGCAGCTCGCTCAGGTCGGCGAGATAGCCGCCGTACGCGAAGTCCGCGAGGTCGTCCGAGGCGTCGTGGATGATGTCCGGCGCCTCGCCGCCCTCGAAGGAGGTGAGCAGCTGGTCATGGACGCTGTCCCAACTCCCCTGCACGTACTCGACCTTGACGTCCGGATGTGTGGCGTTCCATTCCCTCACCAGCTCCTTGTTGGCGGTGACGGACTCCTGCTGCCAGGCCAGCGACTGGAAGTGGAGAGTGACCGGGCCACCGCTCTTCGACCCGTCGCCTGAGCAGCCGGCGAGCAGCAGCCCGAACGCGGCCAGGACCGGGATCCAGCGCCTGCGCCGCATCAGCTCTTCACCGCCCCGGCGAACATGCCGCCCGTGATCCGCTTCTGGATGACCGCGAAGATGACGAGGGAAGGCAGCGTCGCGAGGAACGCCGCCGCGGCCAGCGGGCCGAGGTCCGCGACACCCTCCGCGCCGATGAAGTGCGTGAGCACGACCGGCAGCGTCTGCTTCTCCGGCGTCTTGAGCAGCACGAGCGCGAAGAAGAACTCGTTCCACGCGCTGATGAAGGCGAACAGTGCCGTGGCCACGATCCCCGGCGCCAGCAGCGGCGCGGTGATCGAGACCAGCGTGCGCACCTTCCCCGCCCCGTCGACCGCCGCCGCCTCCTCCAGCTCGGTGGGCACGGCCCGTACGTACCCGACCAGCATCCACAGCGCGAACGGCAGCGCCCACACCACGTACACCATGATCAGTCCGGGCACCGAGTTGATCAGCCGCAGGTTCTTCAGCACCAGGAACAGCGGGATGATCACCAGCACGAACGGGAACGCCTGACTGACCACCACCCACCCCGTGGCCGCCTTCGCGAGCAACGTCCGGCGGCGGGCCATCACATAGGCCATCGGGGTCGCGATCAGGACGGCGATCACCGCCGCCCCGAGCGCCGCGATCAGGGAGTTGAGGGCGGCGTGCAGCAGCGGCTGCTCGTCGAAGGCCTGCCGGAAGTTGGCGAGGGTGGGGTCCTTGGGGATCCACGTCGGGTGCAGGCCGGCCAGCTCGCGCGGCGGTTTGAAGGCCGTGGAGATCAGCCACAGGAAGGGGAAGGCGAGGAAGACGAGATACGCGAGCAGCGCGAGGTACTGCCCCGCGCGGGCCTGTCCGCTGGTACGCAGACCCGAGGCACGCCTGCTCGCCCGCGGCACGGCGCTCACTGGTCGTCGCCTCCCCTCAGCCGGCCCACCAACTGGAGGGCGAGGATCACCGAGATCACCGCGACCATCACGCATCCCATCGCCGCCGCGTAGCCGAACTGCCCGTAACGGAACGCCTCTTCGTACGCGAACAGCATCGGCAGCCGCGTCCGGCCGCCCGGCCCGCCGTTGGTGAGCACGTAGACCAGGGCGAAGGAATTGAAGTTCCAGATGAAGTTGAGGGCCGTGATCGCGAGCGCCACCGGTCGCAGAGCCGGCCAGGTGACCGTCAGGAAGCGGCGCCAGGCACCCGCCCCGTCCATCGCGGCCGCCTCGTGCAGCTCGCGCGGGGTGTTCTGCAGACCGGCGAGCAGAGCGACCGTCGTCTGCGGCATCCCGGCCCAGATGCCGACGACGATCACTGCCGACAGGGCCGTGCCCAGTCCGGACAGCCAGTCACGCCCGTCGCCGAGGCTCAGATCGCGCAGGGTCTCGTTGAGGATGCCCGCGTCCGGGTTGTAGACGAGCCGCCACATGATGCCGACCACGACCTCGGGCATCGCCCACGGAACGATCGCCAGCGCCCGGGCCAGCCAGCGCAGTCTCAGGTCCTGGTTGAGCAGCAGGGCCAGCCCCAGCGCGAGCAGGAACTGCGGCACCGTCACCCCGAACGCCCAGACCAGGCCGATCCGGAACGAGTCCCAGAACAGCGTGTCGTGCGCCAGATCCCGGAAGTTGAGCGCGCCGATCCACCGCGTGGGCACGGTCCGGCCCGACTGTGAGTCGGTGAACGCCAGCGCGATCCCGTAAAGCAGCGGCCCCACACTGAGCACCAGGATGGGGATCAGCGCGGGCAGTACGAGGAACCAGGCGCCGTGGTCGGCGGGCGGCGGACTCCCGCCGTCTCGCGGCGCGCGCTTCGTTGACCGCTTCGTCGCGGTCGCCACTGTCACGGATTCGGCTCCTTGGGCGGCTCGTGCGGATCCGGCCGACCCGGCGGCCCCCGTCATGGTCCTGACGGACTGACACGGCGTCAAGGCAGCGCGCACACCCTTGTGACCGGTCCGACCAGTGCAAATGCGACACTGGCCGACGGATGGCCGGAACGCGCCGCCGTACGCGGACGCACTCCGGCACGTCCGGAGACACGGCGTGAGCGCGACGCCGCCCGCCCGACGACACGGCGCGATCGACACGCCGTACACACGACGACACGGCGCGATCGACACGCCGTACACACGACGACACGGCGCGATCGACACGCCGTACACACGACGACACGGCGCGATCGATACGCCATGAGCACGACGACACGGAGGCGAAGGATGGACGAGGCAGGGGCGCGGGACGTGCTGGCCGCCGCGGGGGTGCTGCCCGGTCCGGCACGGGACGCGGAGCTCCTCGCCCTGGGCGAGAACGCGGTCTTCGCCGCCGGAGACCTGGTGGTCAAGGTCGGACGCGACGCCGAACTCCTCGACCGCGCCCGCCGGGAGCTGGGCATCGCGGCCTGGCTCGCCGAGGAAGGCGTACCCGCGGTGCGGGCCGCCGAGCCGAAGGCGCTGCTGGTGGACGGCCATCCGGTGACGGTGTGGCACCGGCTGCCCGATCCCGTACGCCCCGCCGAACCGCGGGACCTGGCGGAACTGCTGCGGGTGGTCCATGCGCTGCCCTCCCCTCCCTTCACCCTGCCGCCGCGCGACCTGCTGGACGGTGTCGAGCGCTGGCTGCGCCTGGCGGGCGACGCGATCGACCCCGCGGACGCGGCGTATCTGCGGGAGCGGCGCGACGGCTTCGCGACCGCCGCGGCCGCACTCCGCCCGCATCTGCCGCCGGGCCCCATCCACGGCGACGCGCTGCCCCGCAATGTCCACGCCGGACCCGACGGACCGGTCCTGGTCGACCTGGAGACCTTCTCGGCCGATCTGCGCGAGCACGACCTGGTGGTGATGGCCCTCTCCCGCGACCGCTACGGACTTCCCGCCGAGGCGTACGACTCCTTCACGGGGACCTATGGCTGGGACGTACGCGAGTGGGAGGGCTGCGGTGTGCTGCGCGGCGCCCGCGAGACGGCCAGCTGCGCCTGGGTCGCCCAGCACGCGCCGGCCAATCCGAAGGCCCTTGCCGAGTTCGAGCGCCGGGTGGCGTCCCTGCGGGACGGGGACGAGACCGTGCGCTGGTATCCGTTCTGAGGACGGGGTTCTCCGGAGAGCACGCACTGCTCCGGAGACACCCCTTCCGCGCCGGGCACGGGCGTGTCCGGGGCGAGCGGCCTGGTCGAGATGACCGGCCCGGTGGGGGTGCGCGGCCTGGACGAGATGACCTGGCCCGGTGGGGATGCGCGGCCTGGTCGAGATGACCGGCCCGGTGGGGGTGCGCGGCCTGGTCGAGGCGACCAGCTCCGGGCAGTCGCGTCTCCCGACGGTCGTCTCTGCCGAGGAACGCGTAGGCGAGAGGCGGCTCTCAGACCGTCTCGTCCGCCAGGTCCCGCAGTGGCCACACCCCGTCCACCACCGCCGCCGGGTCCCCCTTGCGGCGCAGAAAGCTCTGGAAGTCCGCCGCCCATTCCGCGTACCACTCGATCTGACGGCGGTGCAGCTCCGCCGGGCCGAGGGACGCGACCTTCGGGTGGCGGCCGGCTATGGCACTGGCCAGCCGGGCCGCGGCCAGCGCGTCGGCCATGGCGTCATGGGCGGAATCGAGCGCGATCCCGTATTCCGTGCAGACCGCCTCCAGATTCCGCTTGCCGCGGCGATAGCGGTCCACAGAACGGTCGATGGTGTACGGATCGATGACCGGGGCCGGGTCCATGCCCCCCAGGCGGTCGCGCAGCGAGGGCAGTCCGTAGCGCCGCAGCTCGGCGGAGAGCAGGGTCAGGTCGAAGGCCGCGTTGTACGCGACGACCGGAACGCCCGACTGCCAGTAGCCCACGAGGACGGCGGCGATGGCGTCGGCAACCTGGTCGGCCGGCCGGCCCTCGGCCGCCGCCCGCTCATTGCTGATCCCGTGCACCGCCACGGCGTCCGCCGGAATCTCCACGCCCGGATCGGCCAGCCACTCACGGCGTCCGACCGGCTCCCCGTCTCTGAGCTCGATCACCGCCCCGGTGACGATGCGCGCCTCGCGCGGGTCCGTGCCGGTCGTCTCCAGGTCGAAGCCGATCAGCAGCTCCCGGTGCCAGCCCATGGGCGGCCCCCCTTCTTTGTGGTGCTTTCCCCCAGTGGTCTCCACGATCCCATGCACCACTGACAATCCGAGGAGCGCGTTCCGCTTCACCCGGACCACGGCCGCCCGCCCCGGCCCCTGACATGCGGAAGCCTGGCGCTCCGGGCCACCGGCCGCAGGACACCCGCTTCAGGACACCGGCCGCGAGTCCGCCCAGGCGACCTCGAACTCCTCGCGGTATGTCGGGAAAAGACCCTCTTCGCCGGTCTCATCCGGTTTGACCACTCGGCCGCCGCCCCGCAGTACCAGCACCGGCGCCTCCATCCCGCGCGTCCGGCGCAGATAGGACTGCACGACGGCGACACCGTCCGAGCCGTCGCCGTCGACGAGGTAGGCGGTGAAGCGCGGCGTCTCGTCGAAGACCTGGATTTCGAAGGCGTCGGGATCGCGCAGCCGTGCCCTGACCCGGCGCATGTGCAGGATGTTCATCTCGACCGCCCGGCCCAATTCGCCACGCTTGATGCCCAGTTCGCGCTCGCGCCGTTTGATCGCGCTGGAGGCGGGGTTCAGGAAGAGCAGCCGTACCCGGCAGCCCGATTCGGCCAGCCGCACGAGGCGCCGCCCGGAGAAGTTCTGCACCAGCAGGTTCAGGCCGATGCCGATGGCGTCGAGCCGGCGGGCGCCGCCGAAGAGGTCCTCCGCGGGGAACTGCCGCAGCAGCCGCACCCGGTCCGAGTGGACGGCGACGACGTCCGCGTACCGGTCGCCCACCAGATTCTCGACCGCGTCGACGGGCAGCCGGCGGGCGGACGGGACGTCGCTGCCCGCGCCGAGGATCTCCAGGAGCCGGGCCGAGGCGCGCTCCGCCTGGGCCAGTACGGCCTCGGACAGGGCGCGGTTGCGGGAGACCACGTTCCGGGTGACTTCGAGCTCGTCCAGGGCGAGTTCGACGTCCCGGCGCTCGTCGAAGTAGGGCTCGAAGCACGGCCAGTGCTGCACCATCAGCTCGCGCAGCTGGGGCAGCGTGAGGAAGCTGAGGACGTTGTCGTCGGCCGGGTCGAGCAAGTAGCCCTTGCGGCGGCTCACTTCGCGTACGGCGACAGCGCGCTGCACCCACTCCTGTCCGGCGGGTCCGGCCGCGGCGACCACCCACTCGTCGCCGTGGACTGGTTCGTAGATGGGGCGGAGAACGGCGGCCACGACCGCGCGCAGCCGCTGTTCGACCAGATTCAGCCAGATGTACGCCCGGCCGGCGCGCTGGGCGCGTGTGCGCACCTCGCGCCAGGCGTCGGCGCCCCAGTCCAGTTCCGGTCCAATGGATCCCATTTCCATCGGCCGTGCCAGGGACACCGCGCCGGGCGGGACATCTGTGGAGTTCCCCTCGTGACCCTCGTCACCAGGAGGCAACTCCAGCCCTCCCGAGCCCACCCGCGCACCGCCTTCCGCTCCCCCGAGCTCTCCCCAGGGGCCAGGCCCCAATCAACGATCAAGGAAGGGTACTCCGGGACCGGTCGGCGGTGCAGCCCGATGGACAGGTCGTTTCTCAACTACCTTCTCTGGGTTGTCCGTTCTGGTCCGCGAGGTCGGCGGGAGTGAGCGGATTCATAGCGGTGACATCGCGCGGGGCGATCGAGAATCCCTGCCAGTGGACCGGCATGGGCTGCTGGTCCTCGTCACGGGCGACGTGGTGGAAGCCCACGTTCATCCACACAATGGGGTGGGTGAGGGTCTGCCCGTTGACCCACTTGTCGACGGACTTTCCGCCACCGGTACCGCAGTTGCGCAGGTTGTCGCTGGCGAACTGCTCGCACTTCTTGTACTCGGTGAAGTAGATGTCGTGCTTGGTGTACGGACGGCCGAGGTACTTGGTGGTGGCACCCGGGACGATCTCGTACGAACGCGCGTGATTGTCCTTGTTCTTGCCGGAGTTGCTGACCACGCGCCACCAGCGCATGTTCTTGGCGTCGCCGGCGAGTTCCTTGGTGACCTTGGTGCGGGTGGTCTTGTTGGTCGGGCCCTCGTTGCCGTTGGCGGGCGGGCTGACCGTGGAGTCGTACTGCTCGACCTTGCTCTTGGAGGAGCCGTCCAGGCCGAAGTTGAGCCGCCAGAAGACATTGTGACTGTGGCTGGTGGCGTACGACGTGGCGTTCTTGCCGATGGGCCAGCCACGGCCGTCACCGGCGTTGTAGTCACCCGGCGAGAGGCTGCCGGTGGCGCCGACGTTCATGTGGAGGGTGCCGTCGTCCTGGAAGCGCCACTCGGTGATGTACTCGTACCAGCCGACCTGGTTGACGGTGTAGACGAGCAGGTCCTTGCCCTGGGTCTGCCAGACCTTGTTCGCCGTGTCGCCCTGCATGCGGTAGGCGTGGCCGCGCGAACGCGTCGTGGCGCACAGGCCCTTGACGTTGGCGTGCGCCGGGTCCCAGGCCTCGGGGACCTTGACGGTCTTGATGGAGCCGCCGGGGCACTCGCCCGGGGCCATGTTCATCAGGCCCTGGCCGAAGCCGGCGCCGGTGAGGTCGCTGTACTCGGCCTTGCCGTCGTCATAGGGCACGTGGATCTGCGCGAGCTTGGCGCTGGTGAGGACCTTGATCGGCTGGGCCTCGCCCTTGGGCTGGTACGAGATGTTCTCCAGGACGAGCCCGGCCTCGCTCTCGTAGTGCCAGCACATCCGCCAGGTGGTGCCGGTGGAGAGCGTCTGCTCGATCTTGTACGCCGCGCTGCAGTCGGCGGCCGCCGTGGGGGCGGCCTTGGGCTGGGCCACGGCCGGCCCCGCGGCGGTCGTCGCGCCGACGGCGAGCGCGGCCACCGAGAGGCCCACCGCCGTCCGGCTGCGGGCACGGCTGATTCTGTTGACGCGCATGAAGAAGGGACTCCCTTGCAGAAAGCACGAAAGAAGAGCACGAAAGACGGACGGAGCCGGAAAGACGGGCCGGCGTGCCGGCGGGCGGGGGTCAGCCGCGCCGCGGCTCAGCCGAGCTTGCCGACCTTGCGGGCGCTCAGATCGATCACGAGGTCACGGCTGTCGATCCAGGGCCCGTTCTTGACCTTGGGGAACAGCCGTACGCAGCGGTGCTTGCCGCAGTCGGCCAGCACGGCGGGCTGCGCACCCGAAGTCGCCCGGTAGACCATGCTGTTGAGCATCAGCTGGTCGGGCGAGGTCAGTTGCTTGCCGGTGGCGTCCTTGTAGTCCGCCTTCAGACCGGCGCCGAGCGGTTCGGCGATCAGCAGCTGGGCGGCCTCGACCATCTCGTCGTGGCTGATGGGCGGCTGGACGTCGCGCTGGGTGTCCGTCTGCTCGACCTTCCCGGTGTCGAGGTTGACGGTCTTGGTGACGAGCGTGTCGTCCTTGTAGTCGTAGAACCGGACGTCGGCGCGGCGCGGCGCGTTCGGATTGTCCAGTTCGTCCGCTTCGGGCTCGGCGAGGTCGGCGCCGATGCGCTGCGGACCGCGGTCGCCCTCGACGTTCTCACTGGAGGAGAACAGCTGCCGGTTCAGCGCGATCTGTTCGACCCGCTTCAACTCGTCGTCGGTCAGCGGGTCGCGGCCCTTGCCCTTGTCGCCCTCGGCCGGCGCCTGTTCCACGACGCCCGGCTGCGCGGCCCCCTGCTCCTGCCCCGCCCCCTGGGAGGTCCGGCCCGCCCCCTTGGTGCCCCCGGAGTCGTCGGCCCCCGCCGCTCCCGGCAGCGTGACCGCGACCATCGCCGCCGTCCCGGCCACCGCGATGGCCGCTCCCGCCACCACCTTGCCGAGATGGCGCTGCGCTATCTTGCGCACATTCTCCCCCTACTCCCCCTGTGTCGCTTGTGGTCCTTGGAGCCCCACTGGTTCGGCATACCGCGTATGCCCCGGTCACTGGGTAAGAGGGACGTAAGTCCTACGAGGTTCCCTTACTTTCGGGGAGACTCGGCCCGGAGTCGCCCCCAGGGGCAAGGCACTACTGGAAGAGTCGTATCCATGCAGGTCTGGCCTGGAGAGGCGTATCCACTCGGCGCGACGTACGACGGCGCCGGAACCAATTTCGCGGTCTTCTCGGAGGCCGCCGACCGGATCGAGCTGTGTCTGCTGGACGACGACGGCTCGGAGACAGCGGTGGAGCTGCGGGAGACCGACGCGTTCGTACGGCATGCGTATCTGCCGGGGATCATGCCCGGGCAGCGGTACGGCTTCCGTGCGCACGGTCCGTTCGCGCCGGCGCGCGGGCTGCGCTGCAACTCGGCGAAGCTGCTGCTCGATCCGTATGCGAAGGCGATCAGCGGCGAGATCAAGTGGGGCGAGGAGGTCTACGGCTACCACTTCGGGGCGCCCGACAAGCGCAACGACCTGGACTCGGCGCCGCACGCGATGGCGTCGGTCGTGGTCAACCCGTACTTCGACTGGGGCGACGACCGGCGGCCGCGCACCGAGTACCACCACACCGTGCTGTACGAGGCCCATGTGAAGGGCCTCACGATGAAGCACCCGGCGCTGCCCGACGAGCTGCGCGGCACCTACGCGGCGCTGGCCCACCCCGCCATCATCGAACACCTGACCAAACTGGGCGTCACCGCGCTGGAACTGATGCCCGTTCACCAGTTCGTGAACGACCACCGTCTGGTGGAGATGGGCCTGAACAACTACTGGGGCTACAACACCATCGGCTTCTTCGCCCCGCACAACGCGTACGCCTCCTGGGGCGACCGCGGACAGCAGGTCCTGGAGTTCAAGTCGGCGGTCCGTGCGCTGCACGAGGCCGGCATCGAGGTCATCCTGGACGTCGTCTACAACCACACGGCCGAGGGCAACCACCTGGGCCCGACGCTGTCCTTCAAGGGGCTCGACAACCCGTCGTACTACCGGCTCACCGACGATCCGCGCTACTACATGGACACGACGGGAACCGGCAACTCCCTCCTCATGCGCTCCCCGCACGTCTTGCAGATGATCATGGACTCGCTGCGCTACTGGGTGACCGACATGCACGTCGACGGGTTCCGCTTCGACCTCGCGGCGACGCTGGCCCGGCAGTTCCACGAGGTGGACCGGCTGTCGTCGTTCTTCGACCTGGTGCAGCAGGACCCGGTGGTCTCCCAGGTGAAGCTGATCGCCGAGCCCTGGGACGTCGGTGAGGGCGGCTACCAGGTGGGCAACTTCCCGCCGCTGTGGACCGAGTGGAACGGCAAGTACCGGGACACCGTGCGGGACATGTGGCGCGGCGAGCCGCGCACGCTCGCGGAGTTCGCGTCCCGGCTCACCGGTTCCTCCGACCTCTACCAGGACGACGGCCGTCGCCCGCTGGCCTCCATCAACTTCGTGACCTGTCACGACGGCTTCACCCTGCACGACCTCGTCTCCTACAACGAGAAGCACAACGACGCCAACGGAGAGGACAACCGCGACGGCGAGAGCCACAACCGGTCCTGGAACTGCGGAGTCGAGGGCGAGACGGACGATCCGGCCGTGCTGGAGCTGCGAGCGCGGCAGATGCGCAACTTCCTGGCGACGCTGATGCTCTCCCAGGGTGTGCCGATGCTCAGCCACGGCGACGAGTTCGCGCGCACCCAGCGCGGCAACAACAACGGTTACTGCCAGGACGGCGACCTGTCCTGGGTGCCGTGGCCCGAGGACGGCAGCGAGCTGCTGGACTTCACGCGCGCGATGGTGTGGCTGCGGCGCGACCATCCCGTCCTCCGGCGCCGGCGCTTCTTCCACGGGCGGCCGGTGGAGGGCACCCACGACGATCTGTCGGACATCGCCTGGTTCACACCGGAAGGCAAGGAGATGACCCAGCGCGACTGGGACTCCGCGCAGGCGCGGGCGCTGACCGTCTTCCTCAACGGCAACGCGATCTCCGAACCGGGTCCGCGCGGCGAGCGGATCTCCGACGACTCGTTCCTGCTGATGTTCAACGCCTCGCCCAAGACACTGGAGTTCGTGATTCCGGTCAATCACGGGCGGCAGTGGCAGGTGGTCGTCGACACCGCACGCGCGGACGGGGGTGCCCCGGAGACCGGCCCGAAGATCCAGGCCGGGGACCGGCTGACCCTGGTGGACCGGAGCATGACGGTGCTGCAGCGGCCGGCCTGACAGGGGTCGTTGCCGGACGAGGTCGCCCGGCCGGTGAGTGAGCGGTCCGCCTGGCCGGGGAGGTGATCGGTGCCGGAGGGCACGCGCGCGTGGAGGGCGTTTTCCGTGGTCGCCCTGTCCGTGGCGTGCCCTTCCGTCGTACCGCCCGCTCCGCGCGGCTGTCGCGGGTACGTCGCGGGACGCGCCGTCAGCGCGATCACACGGGTGAACGCCGCGGCCGTACTGCCCAGGGCGAAGGCCGCGGCGGGTCCGTACGACTCGGCCAAGTGGCCGGTGACGGCGACGGCGAGTGCCGGGCCGCCGACGAGCGCGCTCGTCGCGAAGGCCGTCACCTCCGCGAGCCGTGGACGGTGGCGGTCGGATGCCGGCCGAGGAAGGACACGACGGGCAGCGACGGGCCCGTCAGCCCGATCACCGTGCGGTACGTCTTCAGCGCGCCGTGCTGCCCGGAGGTCCCCATCGGTCGAAACCAACCACCCGCGAGCGTGCCCGCGCGTGCGTCGATGACACGAAAGGCGGCCGGGCGGGTACGTAGGTTCCCATGACATCTGAGCGTCCTGACCCGATGGTGGTTCCCACGGCGACGTACCGGCTGCAGCTGCAGCCGGAGTTCACCTTCCGGGACGCCGAGACGGCCGTGCCGTACGTGGCCTCGCTCGGCGTCTCTCATCTGCACCTCTCCCCCGTCCTGGAGTCCGTCCCCGGTTCGACGCACGGCTACGACGTCGTGGACCACGCGCGCGTGCGGGAGGAACTGGGCGGCGAGGAGGGCCTGCGCTCTCTGGCCCGCACCGCGCGGGAGCACGGCCTGGGCCTGGTGGTCGACATCGTGCCGAACCACATGGCGATGTCCCCGCGGCACAACCGCGCGCTGTGGGAGGTCCTGCGCGAGGGCCCCGAGTCGCCGTACGCGCGCTGGTTCGACATCGACTGGGAGGCCCAGGACGGCCGGGTACTGCTCCCGGTGCTCGGGCAGCCGTTCGGTACGGAGATCGAGCAGTTCGAGGTCGACGGCGACGTCCTGCGCTACTACGACCACGTCTTTCCCCTGCGGGCCGGCACCGAGAAGCTGCCGCTGCCGCAGCTCGTCGACGCGCAGTGGTACCGCCCGGCGTGGTGGCGGCTGGCCCGCACCGAGCTCAACTACCGGCGGTTCTTCACCATCTCGGAGCTCATCGGGGTGCGGGTGGAGGACCCGGACGTCTTCACCGCGACCCACGGGAAGATCCTGGAGCTCCTCGACGAGGGCGTCGTCGACGGGCTGCGCATCGACCACCCCGACGGCCTCGCGGACCCCGACGCGTACCTGCGCCGGCTGCACGAGGCGACGAGCGGCCGCTGGACGGTGGTCGAGAAGATCCTCGCCGACGGGGAGCCGCTGCCCGCGGCCTGGCCCGTCGCCGGCACCACCGGATACGACGCCCTGCGGCACTTGGACGGCCTCTTCACGGACCCGGCGGGCGCCGGTGAACTCCTCGGCCAGTACCGCCGGTTCGCGGCGCCTCAGGCCGACCGGGGCGGCCACTACGAAGCGACGGTGCGGCGCGCCGCGTACAAGGTCGTCACGCACGAGCTGGCCGCCGAGGTCGACCGCCTCACCCGTGCGGCGAGCCGGCTGTGCGCGGCCTCGCCGGACCCCGTCCTGCGCGACCGCGCCCCGTGGGCCCTGCGCACGGCGCTGCGCGAGCTCCTGGTCCGCCTGGAGGTGTACCGGCCGTACACCTCCGGGGACGCGGCGTCCGTCGTCACCGAGGAGGCCGCGGCCGAGGCCCGCACGGTCTTCACGGTCCCCGAGGAGGCACAGGCCGTGGAGGTCGTACGGAACCTGGTGCTCGGGCGGGCCGGGGACGAGCCGGGGCACGCGGAGTTCCGGGCCCGGTTCGCGCAGACCGCGTCCGCGCTGCGTGCCAAGTCCGTGGAGGACACGGCGTTCTACCGCTATGTGCCGCTCCTGTCGACGAACGAGGTGGGCGGAGACCCGGGGAGTCCCGCCGTGTCCCCGGAGGACTTCCACGCCTACTGCGCGCGCGTGCAGCGCGACTGGCCCGGCACCGGCACCGTGCTGTCGACACACGACACGAAACGCAGCGCCGACGTGCGCGCGGCCCTCTCCGTGCTGACCGAGTGCCCGCAGCGGTGGGCCGACGTACTGGCCGAGGTGACCCGCGTCGGGGCCGGAGTGCCCGACCCGCAGCTCGCGTGGGCCGCCTGGCAGACGGTCTTCGGGCTCGGCCCCGCGGACGGGGACCGGGTGCAGGGGGCCCTGCTGAAGCACGTCCGGGAGGCCGGGCTGCACACCTCGTGGACCGAACAGAACCAGACGTACGAGGAGGAGGTCGCGGCATTCGTCGAGGAAGGCCCGTGCGGGGCTCCAGGACAACGCGTGCACGACTTCCGGGGCACCCTGGAGCCGTGGATCCGGGCCAACGTCCTGGGGGCCGCTCTGCTCCACCTGACGATGCCGGGCGTACCGGACCTCTACCAGGGCACCGAGGGCGAGTACCGGGCCCTCGTCGACCCGGACAACCGACAGCCCTTCGCGCCGCAGGAGCTGCCGTCCGCGAAGGCCGCGCTCACCACGGCCGCCCTGCGGCTGCGCAGGCGGCGCCCCGACGTCTTCGGCGACGCGGGGACGTACACGCCCCTGGCGGCCACGGGTCCGGGAGCGGGGCACTGTGTGGCGTTCGTCCGCTCCGGGGAGGTGATCACGGCGGTCACGCGGCTGTCACTGCGGCTGGCGGAGGCGGGTGGCTGGCGCGACACCCGTCTGGAGCTGCCGTACGGCCGGTGGGCCGATGTGCTCGTCCCGGGGCGGGAGTTCACCGGGCACGCACGCGTGGAGGAGCTTTTCGCGCAACTGCCGGTGGTCCTGCTGGAGCGGATCGCCGACGTCAGCGAAGGCGGACCAGAAGGGTCCGGGGTGAGCGGCTGACCAGACCCTCGGGCCTGGGCCGGAAGCCCGGCGCCCAGCGCAGCTGCGGCAGCGCGTCGAGCAGGGCACACAGCCCGTGCTCGGCGGTACGGCGGGCCAATGCTGCGCCGGGGTCGCCGGGGCGGGTCAGGAGGGGGGTGTACGCCGATGCCCTGGGGCCGGCCCACGCCCTGGGGCCGGCCGACGCCCTGGGGTCGGCGGGGATGGCGCCGTGCGCGAGGTCTTCGGGGTCGGTCCGGAAGGCGCCGTACGCCGATGCCTCGGCGTCGGTCCGGAAGGCGCCGTACGCCGGCGCCTCGGCGTCGGTCCGGAAGGCGCCGTACGCCGGTTCCTCGGTGGATGCCCGGAAGGCGCCGTACGCCAAGTCCGCGGCGTCGGCCCGGAAGGCGTCGTAGCGGTCCGGGTCGGTGAAGCGGGCCGGGTCGCGGCCCGCCGCGACCCGGCAGACAGGCGACGGTCGCGCCCGCGGGTATCGCGCCGACCGGCTCGGCGGCCCGGCGCAGGACGATGTGCAGCGGCGGGTCGCGGCGCAGTGACTCCGTCCAGGCTCCCGAGATGAACCCGGGATGCGCTCGGATCAGCTCCAACTGCCCCGGATGATCAAGGAGGTTGGCCACGAACGACGCGAGGGCGTGGGCGGTCCCCGCGGTCGCGTCGAGCAGCGTCCCGGCGAGGCCCGTCACGGTCGCGTCCGGCAGCGGACGGCCGTCGATCCGGGCGGTGCACAGCACCGAGAGCAGATCGGCGCGCGGATGCGTCCGGCGGCGGGCCACCAGCGGGCGCAGCAGGGCGTCCCAGGGGCCGCCGGGGGCTTGGCGGGGCCCGTCCCCTCCGGGGCTCCCCGTCCCCTTCGCACCGCCGTGCACGGCAGCCGTCACGTGCGGGGCGCCGCCACCCCGCAGGCACCAGTCCCGGACGCGTGCGGTGGCATCGCGCGGCAGACCGAGCGCCACGACCACCGCGGCGGCCGGCAGCCACTGGCAGAACTCGGTGACGAGGTCGGCCTCCTGCCGCGCGGACAGCCGGCTGGCGAGCACATGGGCGACGCGCCCGATCCCGGCGGTGAGGGCACCCTCCTGGAGTGCCGAGTACAGCAGCGCTTCCGCGCCCTCGGCGTGCGCGAGCGGCCGCTCCCCCGGCGTGACGAGCCGGGGGTCCGCGAGAGCGGCGCGAACATCCGCGTACCGGCTGATGAGCCAGGCGCCGAAGGCCGCGTCGTACACGAGCGGCGAACTCTCACGGAGCCTGCGGTAGAGCGGGTACGGGTCGGCCTCGGTCCCGGGCGCCCGCAGACTCGCCGGGGCCGGGCGCGGGGGCGGCTTCTCGAGCGCCGGGGCCAGGGGCGTGGCACCGCCAGGCAGTCCGTGAGGGCACAGCACCGCCGGCCTCCCGCCTCGGTGTCTGCGCGCGGAGATTCGCGCGCGGCTGTGCTCAGCCGACCACCTCGGACGGCGGAGCGCAGTCCGCGTACCCCCGTACGGGTGACGTCGGCACCGTCCCGTAGGACGGCCGTACCCGGCATCCATGTGGTGGGCGATCTGCTGCCCCCGCCGTCGCTCGGTCTGGCCCACGCCTCGTTCGCCGAGGGCCTGCTGGTGGCGGAGACACTGGCCGGGGTGCCGTCCGCGCCGGTCGACTACGCGGCGGTGCCCCGGGTCACGTACTCGTCTCCGCAGACCGCGTCGGTGGGGCTGACCGAGGCGGAGGCACGCGCGCGTGGGCATGAGGCCGATGTCAACACGATGCCGCTGACCGCCGTCGCGAAGGGCATGGTGCACGGCCAGGGCGGCATGGTGAAGGTGATCGCGGAGCAGGGCGGCGGGCAGGTGCTCGGGGTGCACCTGGTGGGTCCGAACGTCTCCGAGATGGTCGCGGAGAGCCAGCTGATCGTCGGCTGGACGCGCAACCGTCCGACGTGGCCCGGCACATCCACGCGCACCCCACGCTGTCCGAGGCGGTCGGCGAGGCCTTCCTCACGCTCGCGGGGCGCAGTCTGCACCAGCAGTAAGCGGTACGGGGGGCCGCGTCCGCGTCGGCCTGAACGGGAACCCGGCGAGGGGATGCCTACATCGGCGGTGAACCCGCGCCTCCCTACCTCGCCGGGCTCCATTGGGCAGTGGTTCGGGGCGCGGAGTAGCGGTAGCGGCAGTGCGGTACCCCCCGCTGGCGGTAAATGCTCCCTGGCGCCCCCTGGAGCCGCCCCGGCGACTCCTTGACAGTTCATCCAATGCATGGAGTACTGCGGATGCGACGTCGGGCGGACAAGTCGGGGGTGAGTCTCCTGCCGGAGCATCGCTACCCCAGTGTGACCGAACTCGTCGCGTCCGCACGGGCGCTGACGGCTCACCGTCCCGCGCTGTGCGGGCTGAAACAGATCGGCGTCTCCCGCGCGGGCCGGCCGCTGCATCTGCTGTCCGTAGGGCATGCGTCCCGAGCCGTGCTCGTCGTCGCCGGCGCGCACGCCAATGAGCCCACCGGCGGCTCGACGCTGCTGGCGCTGGCCGAACGAGTCGTCCAGGAGCGCGAGTTACGGGCCGAGACGTCGTGGCACTTCCTGCTCTGCGCGGACCCGGACGGTGCGAGCCTGCACGTGACGCCGGCGCCGCGCACCCTGCTCGACTACCACCTCGGCTTCTTCCGCCCGGCGGGGCCCGAGCAGCCGGAGTGGTCGCCCTCCGTGCTGCCGCCCGACCGGCTGCCGCCCGAGACACGCGCCCTCACCCGGGTCATCGACGAGCTGCGGCCCTACCTCCAGGTGACCCTGCACGGGACCGACCTGGGCGGCAGCTGGGTGCAGTTGACCAAGGACATTCCCGGGCTCGCCGAGCCGTTCGCCAAGTCCGCGGCGGAGTTGCACATCCCCGTGGAGACGGGCGCCTCGGACGCGGCCGGCTGGCCCGCCTCGGGGCCAGGGGTGCATGTGATGCCGGCGCCCGGCTCGGACGCGGCGTACCCGAGCATGCCCGACGACGCCCGGCACAGCACCTGGTACCACGCCCACCGGTACGGCGGTCTCACGGCGGTCGTCGAGGTGCCGATGTGGGCGAGCGACCTCGTGGACGATCCGGCCCCGCATCCCGCCCCAGCCGCCGCGCTCAGGCACCTCGCGCGACGGCTGACGCGGGACGCGACGCAGGTGGAGCGGATCCTCGCCGAGGCGCTGCCGCGGCTGCCAGGTCCCGAGGGGCCGCTGCTGCGGGCCGCCAAGTGGGCGCTGGAGCTGGTCCCGGGGCTGGCCGGGGACTGGGTCCACGGCCCGCCTCCGGACAGCACGATGGCGTACATCGGGAGCGTCGACGCGTTCGGCCGACGGCTGCCGCTGCGGGCCGCGGCGATGCTGCTGCGGGTGCTTCAGGAGGCCGACGACCTCGCCGCCCCGCGTCTCCAGGAGCTCGTCGCCCTCTGGAGCGAGGCCTTCGCCGAACGCTTCCGCGCCCGCTGGGTGCCACTGGAGAACCAGGTCGAGCACCAGTCCCGCACAGTGATCGCAGCGGCGCGCCACGCCCGCGACAGGGCGGCGTGAGGAGCAGTGTGACGGGCCGGCGTGAGGAGGCAGTGTGACGGGCCGGCGTGAGGGGCGGGCCGGGGGCGTACGGGGCCGGTAGGGGGCGTACGAGACCGTAGGGGGCGCGGGGCGGTCGGGGTGCGCCCCGCGCAAGCTCCGCACGCCCTGCACGTCCTGCACGTCCTGCACGCCCCGCGCCAGCCACCGCAGCACACGCCCGGCGCACACCACGATGATCACGCCCGGCGCGAAACACCGGCACACACGCCCCGCGTGCACCACCCGCCCGCACGTCCCCGCACGCACGCCGGAAACCCATGCTCACCGAACACACCAGGCGCGCACCCAGAGCCAGGCGCGCACCCGGGGCACCCCTCACCCCGCCAAGCACGCACACCGAAAACCCATGCTCATCGAACACACCAGGCGCGCACCCAGAGCCAGGCGCGCACCCGGGGCACCCTTCACCCCGCCAACGCGAACACCGCCCGCGTCTCCGCCCTCAGCACGCAGGAGTTCGCGAAGGTGCGGCCGTACTCGATGCGGTGGCCGGACCACGCGCCGCGTGCGGAGACGGTCACCGGCGCGTAGACCATGGGGCAGACGGCGTCGGCGCTGAGCGGGATGCGGGAGATGTCGCCCTGCACCGCCCGGAGCTCCTCGCAGGCCTGTGCCGCGCGGACGTGGCCCTGGGGCGGGTCGCAGAGCAGCAGCGTGCCGCGGGTGTCACCGGAGCGGGTGTCGCCGGTGGTGACCGTGAGGTACAGCCAGTTGCCCGGGACCGCCTCCCGGGGCGCCGCATGGGCCGGAGTGGGACCCACGGCGAGGAGGGCCGTCGCCGCCAGCAGTGCGCCACGTACCGCCTGAGTGTTTTTTGTCATTCCCGGTGCATCGGCACGGCGGCCCCCGAACCCCACTCGGGCTCACCCGAACGGGAGTGCGCGGGCGCGTACCGCCCGGCCAGTTCGAAGGCGGCGAGCACCACGCGTGCCTGGAACTCGACCTGGCGGGCGACCGGCACCCAGCGCGCCCCGTAACCGTCGTGGTAGTCGGCGCACCAGGCGTCGATCAGCCGGTCGAGCACCGGCAGCACACCGGCCGCGTCGGGCCCGGCGCCGCTCGCCAGCTGGTGCAGCAGTCCCGCGGTACGCAGTGCGACCCGGCGCCCCGAGATGCCCAGGGCCGTGAGGCGGGCGGTGTTGAGCGGGGGCAGAGACCGCGTGCCGGCCGCGTGCGTGTCGGGGTCCCATGAGTCGGCGAGCCCGGGGCCGACCAGTAAATAGTCGTCGACCGGCGCGAGGAGGCGGGCCGCGTCCGGCGCGGCGCCCACCGACGGCCGCAGCCGCGCGAGTATGCCCTCCAGCAGCCCCGTGTCGTGACGCAGTGCCCGGCTCACGGTGCGCAGCACCGCGTCGCCGTCGGCGGCCGGCCGCGCGTCCTCCACGGCGGCCACGCCCCACATGGGCGCTTCGACGACGGCCGTCACCGTGCCGTACGGATGCGGGTGGAACCACGTGGACTCCACCGCGGCCTCGGTGATGGCGGCGGCGAGGTCGCCCCGGCGCGGGGGCGGGATGCGGTAGACGGCGGGACCGAGCGTCGGCCAGTACAGGGTGTCGTACGGGCCGAGTTCGCGCGGGATGCCGAGCCGGGCGGCGGTGTGGGCGACGCGCTGCGGGAGGCCGGGCAGGTCACGCGTCAGCTCGACGAAGCCGCCGCCCACGTCGACGCCGTGCAGGGAGCACTGGAAGAAGGGCCGCAGCTCGTCCTGGAGCTCCAGGAGGGCGCGGGTCTCCGGCAGGGCTGCGCCCTCCGCGCCTTCGGGCAGCCACTCGGGCTGTTCCATGAAGCCGGGGCGGAAGAAGTGCCGGAAGTAGTGACCGAGGGTGTACGGGCCCGACAGCCAGCGCTCGTTGTGGCGCGCGCCGTCCGGGTCGAGGCAGAGCAGCAGGTTCCAGGTGGCGTCGGCGCCTTCGCACAGCCGGGGATCGGCCAGGGCCCGCTCGGCGAGCCGCAGGACGGTGGCGCCGCCCACCGGCTCGTTGGCGTGCGGTCCGGCGACGACGAGGGCCTGCCGGCTGCCGTGTCCCACGGAGAGCAGCCACAGGGGCTTGCCTGCCCGTGATGTTCCCGCGCGGCGCAGCCTGGCGTCCCTCGGCTGGCGGGCGACGAGCGCGGCCGCGCGGGCGCTCAGTTCGTCCAGGGTCGGATAGCGGAGGAGTGGCGGCAGGGCACACCTCCCCTGGGTGGTGCCGTCGGTTCACCTGGTGTGCCTGGTGTACGCACAGTCAGTCACGGCTCCAGGGGTACGTCAACACCGTGGAAGGACCCGGAAGTTGGCAACCTCGCAGCGTAAAACCCAGGCCAGAGCTCGGCCGGCGGGCACGCTTGCACGACGGCTCACCCCGGACGCCGTACCACCGCTCGCGTCAGTCCGAGGAGAGCCGGAAGTCCATCCGCCCGAAGCTCACCTGGTCGCCGTCCCGGACGACGGCGGCGCCGATCACCCGCCGCCCGTTCACGGTCGTGCCGTTGGTGGAGCCGAGGTCGCGCAGCACCCACAGGCCGCCCTGGCGGCGCAGTTCCGCGTGCACGCGGGAGACCGTCTCGTGGTTGAGCCGCAGACCGCTCGCGGGATCGCGGCCGATGCGCAGGGGATAACCGCTCTCCGGGTGCGGCAGCAGCAGCTTGGGCAGCCGCTCAACCCACCAGGCCCTGCGCAGCCGTACCCCGAAGCCGGAGACGGCCTCGACACTGCCGAACACCAGCCGCGACCAGCGGCTCTCGGGTCGCAGGTCGGCGGTGAGCACGGCGAGTTCGTCGGACCGGCGGGCGGCGAGCGCCAGCTCCATGCGCCGGATGAACGTGTCGTGCGAGAGGCGCCCCAGGGCGACGCCGTCATGGAGCACCTTCAGCGCCCTGTCACGCTCGGCGTCCGACAACCGCGCGGGGTACGTGTGGAACTCGAAAGACGACGTCACAGTGGTGATTGTCGGACAGCGGGGGCAGGGTGTCCAGAAAACGGGTCAACGGGGAAACGGGCGACAGGGCTCTTCGGCGCGGCAAAAGGGTGGATTCAAAAGCGAATTGATCTCGGATGCCGCAGGATGGACGGGCTACGTCACGCTGAGCAGACGAGGGAGAACCGTCCGTGCAGTTCGAGGTGTGGGCACCACAGGCCGACCGGGTGACGCTCCACTGGGGCGACGCCACGCGTGCGCTGGAGCGCGATCCCGAGCGCGTGGGGTGGTGGGCGGGAGACGCGGACGCGCAGGACGGGACGCGGTACGGGTTCGCGGTGGACGACGGGCCCGTGCTGCCCGACCCGCGCTCCCGGCACCAGCCGGACGGCCCGGACGGGCTGAGCGCGGTCGTCGACCAGGAGCGCTACAACTGGCGCGGGGAATGGGCGGGGCGCGCGCTGCCGGGTGCGGTGCTGTACGAACTGCACGTGGGCACGTACACACGCGAGGGGACCCTCGACGCGGCCGCCGAGCGGCTCGGCCATCTCGCGGAACTGGGCGTCACCCACGTCGAGTTGATGCCCCTGTGCCCGTTCCCGGGGCGGCACGGATGGGGGTACGAGGGGGTCTCGCTCTGGGCCGTGCACGAGCCGTACGGCGGTCCCGAGGCACTGAAGCGTTTCGTCGACCGGGCGCACGAGCTCGGCCTGGGAGTCGTGCTCGACGTCGTGCACAACCACCTGGGCCCCTCGGGCAACTATCTCCCCGCCTTCGGACCGTACTTCACGGACACGCACCAGACACCCTGGGGCTCGGCCGTGAACCTGGACGCCCCGGGTTCGGACGACGTGCGGGAGTTCCTGATCGGCAGCGCGCTGGCCTGGCTGCGCGACTACCGGCTCGACGGACTGCGTCTGGACGCCGTGCACGCGCTGGTGGACACGCGCGCGTGCCACTTCCTGGAGGAGCTGTCGACGGCCGTGGACGAGCTCGCCGCCGACCTGGGCCGGCCCCTCTTCCTGATCGCGGAGTCGGATCTGAACGACCCGCGGCTCATCACCCCCCGCAAGGAGGGCGGCCTCGGCCTGCACGCGCAGTGGAACGACGACTTCCACCACTGTGCGCACACGGTGCTGACCGGTGAGTCGCAGGGCTACTACGAGGACTTCGCGCGGGCCCCGCTCGCGGCGCTCGCGAAGACGCTCACGTCGGGCTACTTCCACGACGGGACGTATTCGACCTTCCGGGGACGCCACCACGGCCGCCCCCTGGACCGCACACGCGTGTCGGCCCACCGCCTGCTCGGCTACACCCAGACCCACGACCAGGTGGGCAACCGCGCCCAGGGAGACCGGCTTTCGGCGTCCCTCTCCCCCGGGCTGCTGGCCTGCGCGGCCGCGCTGACGCTCACCGGCCCCTTCACACCGATGCTGTTCATGGGCGAGGAGTGGGCCGCGGGCACGCCCTGGCAGTTCTTCACGGACCACACGGACCCGGAGCTGGCGGAGGCCGTACGCCGGGGCAGGCGGCGGGAGTTCGCGGCGCACGGCTGGGCCGAGGAGGACGTCCCCGATCCGCAGGACCCGGCGACCCGGGACCGCTCGTGCCTCGACTGGTCCGAGCCCGACCCAGGGCACGGCGACGGGCTCCACGCGCGCGTGCTGGCCTGGTACCGCGATCTCATCGCTCTCCGTCACCGTCACGCCGACCTCTCGGACCCCGACCTCGCCGCGGTCAAGGTGGCGTACGACGAGGCGGGCCACTGGCTCGCCCTCAGGCGCGGTGACGTGCGCGTGGCCCTCAACCTCGGCAAGGAGCGGGCGGTGATCCCCCTCGGCATCCAGCACGTGCGCGTGCTCGCCGCGTGGGAGCCCGTGGAGGCGCCGGGCACGGACGGACTGCTGAACCTGCCGGGCGAGTCCTGCGTGGTGCTGACGCAGGCGTGAGGCCGTTTGCGGCGAGCCCTGTGGGGGCCCGGGGCGCACGGTTAGCTGACGCAGGCGTGAGGCCGTTTGCGGCGAGCCCTGTGGGGGCCCCGGGCGCACCGTGAGGGGCCGTTTACGGCGAGCCCTGTGAGGTCCCGGGTGCGAGAGGCCGTCAAGGCGTCTCGTCCGCTTCCTCCCGCAGGTCCGTGACGCGTTCCAGCAGGATCGGCTCCCAGGCCCGGCGCAGCTGGGTCCGCAGCAGCGGCAGGGAGCTGTCGTCGGTGCCCCGGAGCCGGTCCGCGAGACGGATCACGGTGTCGCAGCGGCCCAGCCACAGTCCGCGCAGGCAGGGGCGTGCCCCGTACCCGGCGAGGGTCGCCGCACGTGCGGCCGCGGGCGCCCCGACGGCGAGGGCGAGCCCGGCGATGTCCTCGGCCGGGTCGCCCGTCACCGCGCCGGTCCAGTCGAGGACACCCCGCACCCGGCCGTCGGCGCTGACGATGAGGTGCTCGCCCCTGAGGTCGTGGTGCACGAGGACCGGGGTGGCCGCCTGCGCGGCGAGCTGCACCGCCGCGGGCGCGGTGAGCCGGCCGAGCCGGGCGGGGTCGAACTCGTCGGCGGCGGCGAGGCGTTGGGCCGCCTGGGTGGCGGCCGCGCGCAGGGTCTCCAGCGAGCGCGGCGCGACGGCCGGGACGCCGAGCGCCTCGGCCTGCCGCGCGGGAACCTCGCGCAGCCCGGTCAGCAGCCCCGCCAGATCCGCCTCACCCGCGGCCGAGACGGTCTGCTCCTCGGCGCTGGCGCCGGGCAGCCTGGTGTCGAGCGTGTAGGCCAGGCCGGTGGTCCACTCGCCCTGCGCGATGCTCGCCGGGACCGCGACGGGCAGGTGCGGGCGCAGCAGGTCGCGCAGGCGCAGTTCGCGGCGCCGGCGCAGGGAGGCGTCACGGTCGGGGGCGAGCCGCAGCACATGGTGTGTGCCGACCCACCAGGTCGTGTGCCCGCCGCTCTCGGAGACGGGCCGGACGTCCGGTCCCGGGGCCGCCCGGCCGCCCTCGGCCAGCAGGGAGCGGACCAGTCGGCGGACGGTGTCCGCGGTCGGTGTCGATGCCTGGGTCATGGTCGCGCCGTTGCCGTCGGGGACGTGGTGGGTGCCTCTCCTCATGGTCCGCCGGTCAGTCGACGACCACCAGTTCGCGGGAGGTGGTGTTGAGACGGCGCCCGCCGTCCTCGGTCACCGTCACGATGTCCTCGATCCGTACCCCGAAGCGGCCGGGAAGATAGATGCCCGGCTCCACGGAGAAGCACATTCCGGGTACCAGGGGCTGCTCCTCGCCCTCGATCATGTACGGCGGCTCGTGGGTGGTGACACCGATGCCGTGGCCGGTGCGGTGGATGAAGCGGTCTCCGTATCCGGCGTCCTCGATGACCGCGCGGGCCGCCCGGTCGACCTCCTGACAGGGGATCCCCGGGGTGACCGCCGCGACCCCGGCCTCCTGGGCCGCGCGCACGATGTCGTGCACCCTGCGCTCCTCGTCGTCGGGCTCGCCGACGTGGACGGTGCGGGAGGTGTCGGAGCCGTAGCCGTGCTTGAGACCGCCGAAGTCGAGGACGACCATGTCTCCGCGCTCGATGAAGCGGTCGCCGGCCTCGTGGTGCGGGTTGGCGCCGTTCGGACCGGAGCCGACGACCGTGAAGTCGACCTGGGAGTGCCCGAACTGGCGCAGCAGATCGGCGAGATCGGCGGCGACCTCCGTCTCCCGGCGGCCGGCGAAGGGAACCTTCACGATCTCCTCGTACGTCGCGTCCGCGGCCGCTCCGGCGGCCGCCAGACGCTCGAGTTCCGCCGGGTCCTTGACGGCGCGCAGCATCGGCAGGGCCTCGGTGAGGGAGATGTACCGGGTGTCCGGCAGCCGCTTCTGGAGGGCGAGCAGGTGCATGGCCCAGGCGTTGTCGCTGACCCCGAAGCCACCGCTCGCGTCGAGGAGGGACGCGGTCGCCTCGTACGGGTCCTGGCCGTCGGTCCAGTCGCGGAGCGCCAGGGTGGGGGCCGCCGCTGCCGCGTCCGGGGCCTCCAGGGTGGGCACGACCAGCACGGGATCCTGCCCGCGCCGCAGCACCAGCACGGTGAGCCGCTCGGTCTCCACGGGCCGGTACCCGGTCAGCCACACCAGATCGGGCCCGGGCGCGACCAGTACACCGTCGAGTCCGGCGTGCGCGGCGGCCTCCGCGGCCTGCCGCATCCGGGCCTCGTAGTCACCTGCGGTGAAAGGCTCGGGTGTGCCGGTCATGCGTACCTCCGTCGGTCCGGACTTCCCCGGTGGGGCTCCGGGCAGCATCCTGCCCCTCCGCCGGGGCGTACGCGAGCCGGTTGGGGCCTGTCCGGCGGATCGGGCCGGCCGGTGCCGGACCCCGCGTCCGCGGCCTGATCCGCAGGACAGGTCCTTGTGCCGTTGCCGGCTCCCGGGGAGGTCCGGCGCCGAGAGCCCGCCACGGGGTCGCGGAGATCCGTCCCGTCGGTGCCGCTCACCGACTGCCCGCCCCTTACGTGACCACGCCCGGGGTCGTGGACAGCCGCTGCCGGCTGCCGTCGGCGTGCAGCACGGTGAGCGTGACGGCCGTACCCGGGGACGCGACCGCGACCGCCCGCGCGAGGTCGGCGGCCGAGCCGACGCGGGTCGCGCCGAGCGCGACCAGGACGTCACCGCGGACCAGGCCGGCGGTGTAGCCCGGGCCGGGCACGTGGACACCGACGACGACGGCTCCGGCGCCCTTGGGGGCGTCGACGGCCTCGATGCCGAGCGTGGACCGGGCCGTGTCCTTCCCGGGAACCGGACTCCCGCTGCCCGGAGCCGACTTGGAGCCGGTGGACGGCACCGGCCCGGAGGGCTGCCCCGGCCGCCCCGTTCGCCCCGACTGCCCGGAGGACCCCGGCTTTCCGGACGCTCCCGGCTTCCCGGGGGGCGCGGGCAGTCCCGGCGCTCCCGCTCCGGCCTGCTTCTGCAGGTCGGCCAGTTTGCTCATCCCGATCACCGTGGCGCCCACGGTGCCGAGTCCGACCCCGGCCAGCACCAGGACCGTCCCGACGAACAGGCCGAAGAGCAGGGTCATGAGCCGTCGGCCGCGCCGGCGCGCGGCATGGGGGCGCCGGGGGCCGCCGCCCGGCTTCCGGCCGTCGTCCGGCTCCCGGCCCGGCATCGGCTTGGGACGCAACGCAGTCTGTTCCATGGATCGCCTCCGGCAGATGCTCTACCCGGCGCTCCGGCGCGCGACGATTCCCTAACGAGTGAGACTGTTATCCACGTTCGAGAGGTTTGTCCCCACATCGGCCGTCCACGCACCACCACCAGGGACGGCCCGTGGGTCGCCGAAGCCGCCTCGGGGCTCCTCGCGGAGCTCTCCGAGGCGGCCCGGGCGGCACTCAGGCGGACGCGGGCAGCGCGGTCGCCGGCCGGCTGAAGGGCAGGGCCGGTGCCTGGTCCGGCACGAAACCGTGGGCACGGCGGGCCAGGTCCGCAGCGCCGTAACGACGGCAGTCCTGGTGCCACTTCAGGATGCCCGCCAACCAGTTCTGCAGCTCCAGGACATAGCCCTGCATGATTCCCCGCAGCTCCTCCGAGAGCTTGAAGTCCTCGTAGAGGAGGGGCAGTTCATGGGCGGCGACATGCTGGAACTGCTGCATGCGCTGGGTCATCAGGTCGTGGATGATGTTCAGCGCGGTCGGGTAGTCGCAGCCGAAGAAGTTCTGCACGACCAGGATGCCGTTGTGCACCTCCCCCTCGTACTCGATCTCCTTCTGGTACGAGAAGACGTCGTTCAGGAGCATCGCGTAGTCCATGGCCGCGTTCTCCAGCGAGCGGACAGGGCCGCTGCGGTAGACCTCCGGCGGCACCTTCCGGCCGTGGCCGATGCGGCACAGGCTCATGGTGAGTTCGGAGCCGAAGGTGGCGCGGCGCATCTCCAGGTAGTCGACCGGGTCGGGGATGCGGTGCTGGATCTGGTTGGACAGCTCCCACAGCCAGCTCTCCGTCATCACGTCGACCGCGGCCCGGAACTGGCGCCGCTCGTCCGGGGTCATGTCCGCGGCGGTGCGCTGCCAGAGGTCGATGAGACCGCGCTCCATGCCGTTGACCGGGACGGGGACCTCTTCGCCGTCGATGGGCATGCAGGCCGACAGCCGCGCGGTGACCAGCTTGGCGGTGACCAGGTCGCGGCGGTTGCCGAAGACGAGCGGGTAGTAGTCGTCGCCGTAGGTGCCCCAGGCCAGCCACTGGGAGCTCATGTCGAGGGCCTCCGGCGCGGCGTCCGGGTGGATGCCCGCCGCGCACAACGGCAGGTCGTAGGCGAGGAGTTTGTCCTCGTCCCAGACGCCCTCCTGGAGCATGCCCATGTCGTGCATCCAGCCGGTGAGACGGTGCCGGGCCCCGTCCAGGTGCGGGCTGAGCGTCACCTGGAACGGCATGTAGAAGTCGGGGAGTCGAGAGGGCCCGACCTTCTGGAAGGGGACATGGGTGTACGAGCGCAGCCGCTCCGCCCCGGCCGCGGAGAGCAGCGCGCCGATGTCGGCGGCGGACGTCCCGAACCCGGCGGCGCCGAAGGGCTCTCCCTGCGACAGGGCCCCCTCGTTCATGTAACGGCTGGACCGCAGGTGCCACTCATGGCCGCCGGACTGCCAGTCCTGGAGCCCCTTCGTGTACGCGGCTACCGCCCCCACCTCGTCCGGGGTGAGCCCCTTCTCCACGGCCAGCGCGGGCACTTCGGTGAGCGCCGTGTGCTCGAACTGATGCAGCCGTGAGGTGAGGATGTCGTTGACCGTCTCCGCGGCCTCCTGCGTCGTACAGCCGAAGAACGTCTCCAGGACGAGGACGCCGTTGCTCAGTTCGCCCTCGTCCTCGACCTCCCGCTGGTACGAGAACAGGTCGTTGCGCAGATGCACCCCGTCGGAGAACGTCTCCATCAGCACCCGCAGGGGCCGCGATTCGGCGACGGAGGCGGGCACTTCGGCGGTCGCGTACTCGACGAGCCCCGCGGACCAGGGGGCGCCGCCCACCTTGCGGCGCATCTCGATGTACTCGACGGGGTTGGAGACCCGTCCCTCGTTGATGTTCGAGAGCTCCCACAGCGACTCGTTCAGCAGGTGCTCGGTGGAGACGGCGAAGCGCCTGCGCCACTCCAGGGACATCGCCGGCACCGTGCGCGCCCAGAGGTCGGCGAGGCCGGCCTCCACGGGGTTCTGCGGCTCCGGCACGGGCGTGGCGAGGTCGAGCGGCATGAAGAGCGGGAGCCGGTCCAGGTAGGCCTTGCCGCCCTCGCGGTCCTGGCTGCGTTTGAAGGTCTCCAGGAAGTGGTCGTCGAAGAAGAACACCCACACGTACCAGTCGGTGATGAGCGAGAGCGCCGGCCCGTCGCAGTCGGGGTGCGTGTACGCGCACAACAGGCCGTAGTCGTGCGCCTCGAGGTCGGACTGGTCCCAGATGCCGGAGCCCTCCAGCATGCCCATCCCGCGCGCCCACTCCGTCGTGTGCGCGCGGGCCTCGTCGAGATGGGGGTTCAGCCGCGCGGGATACGGCATGTAGAAGTGCGGGAGTACGAACGGCTGCGTCATGGCCGGGCCCTACCCAGGGCCTCCCGGGGGCATCCGCGGGCCCGGACATGATCACACCATCGCGTGAATTCGGACGTAAAGGGCCTGCACGGGCTCCGGAGAGGTCCTTCCCGGGCCGACCTCGCGCCGGCCCCGGTCCGGTGCCGTACGCCGGCCGGCGCCTGGACCGACGGCCCACCGCGTTCCCGCACGCGGTCGCGAGGAACGGCCCAGTGGCCAAAATGGTCTCAAGTCGCCTTTTCCGCAGGCGACATGAGAACCTGAAGACAGTTCGGACAGAGCCGTCGAGGGGTGTGCCGACAGGGGGTCCTCGTTGTTCGGGGCTGATCTCTTCGCTCAGACCGCCGCCGCTGCCGCGGGCACGATGGTCGGGCTGATGACCACCGACGCGTGGTCGGCCGCCCGGCGCAGACTCACACGGATTCTGGGCCGGGGCAGCGTGGCTGAGCTGGACCGCGCCCGTGCGGCGATCGACGCGGCGCCCGCCGACCGGCGGGAGCTGGTGCTGCGCGAACAGCAGGACCAGTGGCACGCCACGCTGCGCGACCTGCTCGCGCGTGACCCGTCGCTCGGCGATCACCTCGGCGCGTTCGTCGCCGAGTTCGGGTCGTCGGTGCCGTCCGTGACCGTCATTCACGCGCCCGACGCGCGGTTCCAGCTCGGCCCGGCCGCCGCTCCGCCGCGTCCGCCCGGGGCCCTCACCGTGGCTCCGCCGCTGGGCCGCCTCGACCGCCGCGTCCGTGGCCGGGAGGTTCTCCTCGACACGCTCAAGCAGTTGGTGGGCAAGCCGACCTCGGGCGTGCGCGTGCTGCACGGCATGGGCGGCAGCGGCAAGACGACGGTGGCGCTGGAGATCGCCGCGTACGCCGCCGCGCTGGGCGTGGACGTGTGGTGGGTGACCGCCGGCAACCCGGCCGCGCTGAGCGCCGGGATGCGTGAGGTGGTCGCCGCGCTCGGCACACCTGCGGATCTCATCGACCGTGCCTGGTCGGGGCGTTCGAGCGCGACGGATCTGCTGTGGCGGCGGCTGCGCGACACCGCGTACCCCTGGCTGCTGATCGTGGACAACGCCGACGAGCCCGAACACCTCGCGCCGCAGGGCCGGTTGGCGGAGGGCACCGGCTGGATCCGGCCGGCCGCCGAGCTGCCGGGCCTGGTGCTGATCACCAGCCGTGACAGCAGCCCCGCGACCTGGGGGCCCTGGGCGACACTGCACCCCGTGGACGCCCTGGACGAGGGCGACGCCACCGACGTACTCCTGGATCTGGCCGGTGAGCGGTCGGGGCCGCGGGCGGACGCGGAGCAACTCGCCCGCAGGCTGGGCGGGTTGCCCCTGGCGCTGCGGATCGCGGGCGCGCACCTCGCGGCGGCCTCCGCGTTCCCCGCCTGGCCGGGCACGCAGACGATCCGGACGTACGCCGAGTACCGGGCCGCCCTCGACGAACGGTTCACGGAACTCCTCGACGAGGAGCCGCCCGGGCAGCCGGGCACCACCTCGGCCGTCCAGGTGAGCCGCACCTGGGAGCTCTCGCTGGACCTGCTGGAACGGCGTGGCATCGACCAGGCCCGGCCGCTGATGCGGCTGCTGTGCTGCCTGGGCGAGGCGCCGGTCCCGCTCGTCGGGCTGCTGCGTCCCGACCGGCTCGCCGAGTCGTCGCTGCTGCCGGGCGTCACCGCGCAGGAGGTGTTCACCGCGCTCACCTCACTGGCGGACTTCGGTCTGATCGAGCTGCACACCCCGCGCGGGGGCGGGGACGCCGCGCGCACGCTGCTGCTGCATCCGCTGGTCCGGGACGCGGGCCGCCACCAGCGGGATCTCACCGAGCACCTGGCGCAGTACGCCTCGGTCGTCGCCGACCTGGTGGTCTCGGCCACCGCCGAGCTGAGCGAGGGCGACCCGCAGGACTGGCCGCGCTGGCGACTGCTGCTGCCGCACTGCGACGCCCCGCTGGCGCTCATCGACGATCCCTACGAGGCCGACGACGAGCTGGTCTCCAAGGCGCTGCGGGCCACGGCGGCCGGGGCGCGCCATCTGTTCAAGGTCGGCTGGCTGGACCGGGCGGAAGCGGTCCTCGACGCCTGCGAGCCGGTCGTCCTCGCCTGCGGCCCCCGGGACCCGGACGCGCTCGAAGTCCGTTCCGCGGCAGCGCACTTGCTCCAGCTGCGCGGCCGTCTCGCGGCCGCCGAGACCTCGGTGCGGGCGGTCCTCGACGACACCCGGTCCCTCTTCGGGGACGCGGCCGGTGAGACCGCCGACGCCCGGTACGCACTGGCGGAGCTGCTGTGCGACCGGGGCCGGCCGGCGGAGGCGGAGGCGGAGTACCGCACGGTGTACGCGACCCGCCGCACGCTGCTCGGCGAGGGCGATCCGCTGACCCTCGCCGCGCGCAAGGGCGTGGCCCGGATGAAGCAGCAGCGTGGGCTGCTCGCCGAGGCGGAGGAGGAGTACGGACTGCTGCTCGACGCCTACCGGGACGAGCTCGGCGACCGGCACCCCGACACCCTGGCCACCCGCCACGACCTCGCCCGGCTCCGGCACGAACGGGGCATGTTCCGCCGGGCGGACGAGGAGCTGCGGGACACCCTCGGGATCTGTGTGGAGGTGCTCGGCGAGCGCCATCCCGACACGCTCGCGGTCCGCCACGACCTGGCCGACGTACTGCGCGACCGGGGCCTGCTCACGGAGGCGGAGGACGAGTTCCGCACGGTGCTGCGGCTGCGCGGGGACGCCTACGGCGAGGACCATCCGGAGACGGTCGCGGCGCGCTACGGCCTCGCCACCGTCTTACGCGACCGGGGCTGGCCGGGCGACGCCGAGCTGGAGTTCCGCGAGGTGTTCGAGGTCCGCCGCAGGCTGCTCGGGGACATGCATCCGCACACCCTGGTGGTCCGCCACAATCTGGCCGACCTCCTGAAGGAGCGGGGCCAGCTCGAAGCCGCCGAGGACGAGTTCCGCGAGGTGTACGAGGCGCGGCGCGAGGTGCTCGGCGAACAGCACCTGCTCACCCTCTCCGTACGCCACGGCGCCGCCCACGTCCTGCACCTGCGCGGCCGCACCGACCAGGCCGAAACCGAGTACCGCACCGTCCTCGCCGACTGCGTCGACACGCTCGGCCCCCGCCACCCCGGTACCCTCGCCGTCCGCCACAACCTCGCCGACCTGCTGATGGACCGCGGCCGACTGGAGTCCGCCGAGCAGGAGTTCAGGGTGGTGTACGAGGCCCGCCGTACCGTGCTCGGCGAACAGCACCTGCTCACCCTCTCCGTACGCCACGGCGCCGCCCACGTCCTGCACCTGCGCGGCCGCACCGACCAGGCCGAAACCGAGGTAC
>NZ_JBHVXW010000014.1:0-2532 GCF_042881375.1 Streptomyces sp. NPDC058274 | reverse complement strand
AGTACCGCACCGTCCTCGCCGACTGCGTCGAGAACCTCGGCGTCCGCCACCCCGGCACCCTCGCCGTCCGCCACAACCTCGCCGACCTGCTCCGGGCGCGGGGCGAACTCGCCCTGTCCGAGGCCGAGTTCACCGAGGTGCGGGCGGCCTGCGAGGAGGTGCTGGGCGAGCGGCATCCGCGGACGCGGGCGGCCGAGGAGGCGCTGCGCGAGGTAGCACGACTGCGGGCCGAGGCCCGCGCCGCCGGCGTCCCTCCGCCCCGGCCCCCGGGGGGCGACCCGGACGACGAGGCGCACCGCCTCTAGGGGCCGCCACGGACGATGAGGCACAGCGCTCTCCAGGCGCCGGCCCGGACGACGAGGAGGGCCGCCTCTCGGCCGGCGACCCGGACGGTCAGGCGCCCGACCCGACCGCCGCGGGGGATCCGGACTCGGCGCCCGCGGGCTCGTACCCCGGGAAGCGGGCCGGGATCTGCCGCAGATCCCAGAGGGCGAGCACCTTGTCGTCGTAGAAGTCGTCGGACTCGTCGTCGCCGATCACCCGCAGCGGTTCGGGCAGTGCGAACGGGGCGAGGCGGAGGTTGATCGGGCGCCACCAGCCGGTGACGATGTCGGTGTTGGCGTGGGTCCCGGCGAAGGTCGTGGTGAGCAGATAGCGCGACCCGCTCGCCCGGAACCGGGTCAGCGCCTCGACCACGTGCTGGTAGGAGAAGTGCACCAGCGCGTCCCGGCACAGGATCAGGTCGACCCGCGGCACCCGGTCGAGGGTGAAGTCGAGCAGCGTGAAGGACCGCCCGGGCCGCTCGTGGTGCGTCCGGTTGTCCTCGATCAGCTCCTCGACGACATCGCCGCCGAGGTAGGCGGCCTCGCCCAGGTCGACGTACTGCATCCAGTTGAAGTCGCCGCACGGCGCGTCGAGCACCGACTTGACCTTCAACTCCCGTACCAGCTCCCCGAGTTGGGCGATGACCCGCTTCATCCGCAGCAACTCGGAGCCCGGGCCCGAGCGGGTCTCGTCGGAGCCCCAGCGGTTGGTGCGGTAGATGTCGGTGAAGACGTCGTGGAGGTCGGTGTCGTCGCGGGCGTCCGCGGCCTCGACGTATCGGCGCTCGATCACGTCGTAGAGGGGCTCCCCTGGATTGCTGACGTACCGCGGGGTCAATGACGTCCTCTTTCGCTGCCCGGCGGCGGGACGTATGGAGCCCACCGGTACAACTCGGCAGCATAACGTCTCCTCAGGGCCGCGCCTGGATCAGCGCATGCGTCCCGGCGGTCCGCCAGCGCTGCCCCTGCGCGGCCACGAGCGCGGACTCGGTGGCCGCGTCGAGGCCGACGATCACGTCGGACTTGAGGGTGCGCAGCGCGGCCACGGGGCCGGGGAAGTACGCCGTGGGCTGCGCGAACGGCGTGGTGGGGGGCCACAGTTGGTCGCCGACCAGGCGGCGGTAGTTCAGATCCCCCTTGAAGATCGTCACGGTGGTCGCGGCGAACTCCCGCCCGAGGTCGCCGGGCATCTTCGCGTACGGCAGCGGGGCGCAGGAGAACGGGTGGGCGCGGACCGTGAGGCGGCCGTCGGCGAGGGCTGACCAGAGCCGGTGACCGGCTTCCGCGGCGGCTCCCTTCGCCTCCTTCAGCCGGCGCAGGGCGTCGACCAGGTCGGCGGTCATGGCGTCGGAGACGTAGTACGGGTGGGGCTTCAGGTGCAGCACGGCCCGGTCCGCGCGGCCGTGGCGCAGGAGATGGTCGAGGAGGAGCAGGTCGGGGATGAGCTCCCGGCCCGCGTTGTCCGCGACCAGGCACACCGTGCCGCCCGACAGCAGGGACCACAGCAACGCGCTGTCGTCGGCCACGAGTTGGCTGTCGGCGGCCGCGCCCTCCCCGGCCGAGAGCTGGAAGCCGAGGTCCGCGCGGTTGCCCCACAGCGAGCCGTGGAGCAGGGCCTTCTCCTGGTCGTCGACGGGCCGGGCGGCCAGCTCGTCGAGCGCGGCCAGTTCCTCCTCTGTCTCCGGGGTGTCGAGCTCCGCGAGCTTGAAGGGGCGGAAGGGGTCGATACCGCGCCAGGTCCCGGAGCCGGGCCCGGGCCCGAAGTAGCCGACAGCGGCAAGGAGTTGGCGGTAGAAGTAGCTCTCGGACCAGAGGAAGGGCGCCTCGAACCAGGAGCGTCCGACGTACTCCGGAAGGCCCCATGCCTCCCACTGCTCACGGTCGGCGGCGCCCGGCGGGAGCGGTTCGATGACGCCCTCGGTGGCGCTCTTCAGCAGCGCGTCGAGCGCCTGGTGCTGCTCGGGTCCGTACGGGAAGGCGTCCCGCACCTTGCGGATGAGCGCCGGATGCCGCTCGGCCAGCACACTGTGCGGGAACGACTCCGGGTCGCTGCTGACGATCACGGCGGCATCAGGCATGGGGGTGCGTTCCTCCGGGGCGGGGCGGGGCCTCGAAAGCACAGTAGCCCCCTGGCCGGGGCACCCGTGGGCAGCGGGTCCGCGTATCCCGGCAACGGCAGAGCGGCCGGCCGACGCCCGCTCGCGTCGGC
>NZ_JBHVXW010000013.1:0-212068 GCF_042881375.1 Streptomyces sp. NPDC058274 | reverse complement strand
GCCCGCGCGCCGCACACCATTTTTCCCCCCACGCCCCCCCCCCCCGCGGGGCGCCCCCACCCCTCATTGTGGGGGCCCCCCCGGCGTCAGGGGGACGGGATTACTGATCTCTACCAGCGGTACCAACGGCCGCGGCTACCACCGGTTCCGGCGGAACGCATGACGAAACCGAGCAGCCAGACAGCCAGCACGATCACGGCGACGATCCACAGAGCCTTCAGTGCGAAACCGGCACCGAAGAGGACCAGAGCGAGCAGAAGAACGAGAAGCAGGGGAACCATAGTTATCAACCTCCGAAGCATCGAGTGCCCCGGCAACCCTCGGTCATGCGTGGGAAATTTATGTGTTTCTTATCCGCCGGAGCGGGGATGTGCTTTCACCGCAGGTGGGCGGCCCGCGCCACGCACACCGCCACTCGGCTCCTCTCCCTGCCCACGCCTGGAACGTGACTGCCGGGCAGCGGCCGGCCTCACCGGCTCCGCGAGAGCCGGCGTCCTCGCGCGGCCGGTCTGAGTACGGCTACTCACGACACCGCGTGCCGGTCCGGGTGAGGGTCGGGGAGTGAACCCAGACACTGAACGATCCGGCAGAGGCGTGGCCGTGGCCCTGGCCGTCATCGAGCTGGTGGTCCTTGCCTTGACCGGCCTCGCATGGGCTTCGACTTACTGGTCATGGGACCCGCAGCACTACGGCGAACCGCCGGGCCCCTACCTGGAGAAGGCCGCGGTGGTGCCGATCGCCGCGTTGCTCGCCTCGGTCGTGGCAGGGATCCGGCGGGTGCGCTCGGTCGCGGTCGGTCAGGCCGTGATGGTGATCGTCGTCTGCGGGTTCTTGTTGGGCGCGAAGGCAGCCGGCGAACGCGCCTACGAGGATTCCTATCGGGATGCCTGCAACGCGGGGGTGATCTGCGACGGCGATCCGCCGCGGACTCGGTGACGCCACCGCTGCCCCCGTGACGCCGCCGTGGACTCCGTCACGTCGAGGCGGGCAGCGGTGACGGCAGGAGCATGGACCCCACAGCCGACTCCCCCGCTGGAGGTCGTGAGGGCAGTGGCCGGAGCCGCCGCACCCCCGGCCGGCCCTCCGCGAGGCGATCAGGTTTCAGGCGTGAGCAGTTCCGCTTGCGGGGGCCAGTCCACGAGGGTGGCGGCCGACTTCTTGAACTGGTCCATGTGAGCCGTCCTATGGTGCGCGGCCAGGGCCTCCGGGCTGCTCCACGACTCGTAGACCACGAACGTCCTGGGATCGTCCTTGGCTCGGTGCACGCGGTACTCCAGGCAGCCGTCCTCCTGACGGGTGGCCTCCGCCACCGACCCCATCAGGGACCGCACTTCGTCCTCGTGGCCGGGCAGCGCGCACAGCCTGGCGACGGCACAGACAGGGGAGTCGGCGGAGTTGTTCCTGCCGTCGGCGGGCTCGGCCACGGCTCCGGCGCTGAGCCACGGCGAAGCGAACTCGACGGCGGACTCGCCGAGCCCGTGCGGCTGCGTGGTGTAGAAGCGGAGCCGCAGTCCGTCGGGGTCGGGGACCACCAGCAGCCAGCCCACCATCGCGACGATCGGCGGGGAGTGATGGATGCCGAGGGCGTCGAGCCGGGTGGCCCAGGCGTCGAGCGCGCCTCGGTCGGCGACGGACAGCGTCAGGAAGTCGTAGTCCTTGAGTGCGCCGGCCGTCCTCGGGTCCAGCCGCAGTTCAAGGCGCGCGGGCAGACCGGGGACGTCGAGGATCACCGCGAAGAGAGTGCCGTCGGGGCGGCGGTGATCCAGCTCGGTCACCCGCCGCGCCCCCAGCACGGTGCAGTACCAGTCCGTGCTGCGCTCCAGGTCGCTCACCGGCAGCTTGAGGTGGTGAATGCCGTCATGTGCCGGGTTCTCGGTGGTGGTTGGGGTACTCATGGTCAGACCAACTCCTCTGAGGTCAGGTGGGCGGATCGGTCGACGCGGACGCCGCGCCGCCAGATCGCGGTGATGTCGCGCAACGCGGTGATGTCGTCGAGGGGGTTGCCGCTGACGAGCAGCAGGTCGGCGCGCAGACCTGGTGCGATGCGGCCGCGGTCGTGGAGGGCGAAGGCGTCGGCGGGGTTCGCGGTGGCCGCGGTCAGCGCCTCCGCCGGGGTGAGCCCGGCGGCCACCAGCAGGGCCAACTCGCCGTGGTAGCTGATGCCGTGTGTGGTCGGATGACCGGACGCGCCGGTGCCGTCCGTACCGGCCAGCAGCGGGACACCGAGCCGGAACATCCTTACGGCGGCGTCCGCGCCGTGCTGGGTCTCCACGGCCCTCGGCCCCAGCCGCTCTCCGGGCTCGGTGGTGCGGATGCGCTCCAGGTCCTTCAGCCAGTCCGGGTCCGCGAAGGGCCGCAGCCTCGGGTCCGCGGCGAGTTCGAACTCCGCGGGAGTCAGGCTCATGCCGGCCAGCGTGGTCAGGGTCGGCACCACGAACTTCCGCGCGGCGGCTGCCGCTTCCACCAGTTCGCGGTCGGAGTGGCCGTCGGACGGGGAGTGGGCCAGGATGTCGACCCCGCAGGCGATCGCCTGGCGCGCCGCGCTACGGGTCCAGGTGTGCGCGGCTGTACGCAGCCCGCGGGCGTGCGCCGCCTCCACCAGCGCGACGACCGTCTCCGCGGACATCGTGGGCATCGGCTTGCCGACCACCGTGCCGTCCTCGATGAAGATCTTGAGGTGGTCCGCGCCGTCAGCGATCCGTTCGGCCACGAAGGCATCGGCCTGCTCGGGTCCGGCGACCGTGGGGAAGGGAGCCAGGAGACCGTGCTCGATCAGCTGCCCGGGGTGGCCGCCGGGCGCGGTGGCGCCGGTGGTGGCGATCCGCAGGTCGGCCACGTCGTCGCGGCTGTGGGCCACGGCACGCACCTGACGGGAGGTCTCGGGGTCGCCGCCCATGTCGAGTTCGGTGGTCACGCCGAAGACGAGGGCCTGACGCAGTTGGGCGGCGCTCGTGGTGTGGGTGTGGGAGTCGATGAGACCGGGGAGCAGCGTCTGCCCCCTGCCGTCCACGACGGTGGCGTCCGCCGGCACGTCCGTCGCCGCGCCGACCGCGGCGATCACCGCACCGTCGATCAGGACGTCCTGCGCCGGATGGAGGTGGGTGCCGTCGAATACGGCGACGTTGCGGATGAGAGTTGTTGTCGACATGTCTGTGCCTCCGGATGTGTCTGTCTCCAGTGGAGTGACGGTCATCGAGTGGGGTTCAACGGCAGGTACTGCGACAGGCGATCGAGCACTGCGGCGGAAGCGGCGGGTACGCCGCGCGCGGCCAGGAAGCCGTCGGGACGGACCAGCAGCGGTGTCCCCAGCCCGGGGACATGTCGTACGGCCAGTACGCCGTGCTCGGTCGGCGGTTCCGGCACCTCTCCGCCCGGCAGGGCCAGCGTCCAGCTGAGCCCGGCCGAGGGCACGAGCCGCGGCGGAACACGTCCCCCGACGCGGGGTGTACCGCGGTCCGGTTCCTGGCTGTAGCCGAGATCGAGTTGGGAGAGCTTGGCGGTGATCCAGTCGGCGAATCCGGGGACGGCTCCCGCCGCCGCGAGGACGCGGTTGCGGAGCCCGCCGGCCAGGGGGTCGCGCACGTTGGCCAGCTTGGCGAACTGGCTGGTGAAGGCGACCAGTCCGGCCGCGATCGGGTGCCGTTCACGGTGGTAGCTGTCCAGCAGTTCGCACGGCGCCTGCCCGCTCAGCACGGCATGCAGCTTCCAGGCCAGATTGCCCGCGTCCTGGATGCCGGCGTTCATGCCCTGGCCGCCGGCCGGGCTGTGGGTGTGGGCGGCGTCGCCCACCAGGAAGACCGGGCCTTCGCGGAAGCGCTCGGCGACGCGTTCCTGCACGCGATACGTCGAGGCCGTCACCACCTCCTTGACCCGGATGTCGCCGGTGCGCGGTCCCCGGTCGGCGAGCATCAGTTCCACCTCGTCGGCGGTGGGCGCGGCAGGGCCCGACGCCCGGCCGACGATGCGGTGTTGGCCACCGGCCAGCGGCGATACGAGCAACATGCCGGCCGGTGACAGGAAGAACGTGGTGTCCTCCTTGGGTACGGCGTCCGTGCCCGGGCCCAGCCACACGTCGGCGATGGCGAACAGCTGCTCGTGCGCCTGGCCCGGGAAGCCGATCCCGGCGGCCGTACGGACCGCGCTGTGCACGCCGTCGCAACCGACCACGTAACGGGCCCAGACCGCGCGCAGCACGCCGTCCGGGCCGGCGACGGTGGCCGTGACACCGGGGAAGTCGGGGGTCATCCCGAGAAACGTGTGGCCACGGTGGACCGCACCGCCCAACTCCCCCAGGCGCCGGGCCAGATGCTCTTCCGTCGTCTGCTGCGAGATCAGCAGAACGTAGGGATAGGGCGTGTCCAGACCCTCGTAAGTGGCGGTGAGCAGAGTGTCTTCGCAGTCGTGCAGCCGAAAGCCCCGGCCTTGATCGCCCGCTTGGACCAGTCGGGCGCTGACGCCGATCCGCTCGAGGTATTCCAGTGTGCGGGGCTGCACGGCGGCCGCCTTGCTCCCGGGGCGGACCGTGCTGCTGCGGTCGATCAGCACATGGTCCACACCCAGCTGACCGAGGCCGGCCGCCAGCGTCAGTCCCGCAGGTCCGGCGCCGACGATGAGTACATCGGTCCGAGTCGGCAGGGGGTCCGGAATATCTGGTGCCGACGCCATTGCGCCTCCTCCAGGTCGGTGTTCACGGCGATGACGCGCACCGTGGGCCTGCCGCGTACAGCAGCGGCGAAGATGCGGTCCCCACCAAGCAGAAACGTTCGTTTCTGTTTTGAACGTAGCACGGCCCACGACTCAAGCGCAAACGATCGTTCCTCTTTGGGGGCGTCGAGCCCTCGCCGCTCGCAGAAAACGAGAGTGTTCGTCTTCCGCGCGACAGGTCACGGCAGCGGCGGGCCACCACAGAGCGCACGGCATGGAAGAGCTCGTACGCCCGGATACGCCGGCCGGCGTACTACGAAGCGCCGGGCATCGTCCGGGGCGGGCTCTGGGGAGGGAAGACGCGCGGTACCGGCGTCGCCGGGTTCGGCCTGCATCCCGGCGGGAGGGTCAGCGCCCTGGTCCAGGAACGGATCGGCCCACCGCACAACAGGGGCCACCGGCCCACCGCGTCATGCGTCCCAGGAGAGGGAGCCGAGGGCGGAGAGCCCACGGATCAGGTGGTCGGCGGAGACCGGCTTCACGAGATGGCGCCCCACCAGGATGCCGGGCATGAGAGTGATCAGGGCCGTCGCGATCTGCTCCTCGTCGGCCTCCGGCATACGGCCCTCGTCGCGCCACCGTCGGGCGAGCTCCATCATCTGGTCGTGCACGGCCGAATAGAAGGTACGGGTGCGCGCCTCCAGCTCCGGGCTGCGCAGCGCCTCGCCCCACGCCTGGATGGCGATCCGCGTCAGGTCGTAGTCCGGATGTGAGCTGCGCTGGTCCACCTCGGCGACCATCGCCGTCACCACCTCGGCCGGCGACGGACTGGGCTGCCGCTCCAGCAGCCGGGCGAACAGGTCCCGTACCAGGGCCAGCGCCTCGTCCGCCGCCGCGTCGATGATCTCGTCCTTGCTCCGGAAGTACCGGTACACCGCGCTGGAGGACATCCCGGTCGCGGCGATGACGTCGTCCATCGACGTGGCGTGGAAGCCGTTGCGTGAGAAGCAACTCCAGGCACTGGTCAGGATGTGACGGCGCCGCTCTTCCCGGCGCGCTTCGCTCAGACGGGGCATACGGCCAGCCTAAACGCAAACGATGTCTTCCGTTAAAGGAAGATCCACCGCGTCGGCCGGGACCGGGCCCGCGGCAACGTCGCCGGACGTCTGACCGCACGGCCGAACGCGCCCCTCAGTCGCGGGTGAGGGCGGTGCAGACACAGACCTTGTTCCCGTCGGGGTCGGCGAGCACGGTGAACGACGGCGCGCCGGCATCGTCCACGACGGTGCCGCCGGCGGCGACGGCGGCCGCGATGCGCTCGTCGGCCACCTCCGGAGCCAGCCACACGTCGAAATGCCACCGCTGCCGCGGGACCTCGTGCGCGTCGGTCCGCTGGAACCACAGACTGGGCACCCGGTTCGTCGGGTCGAGGACCGTGTCGCCCACCACGTGGCCGGGCTCGCCGGTGAGCAGCGCCGACCAGAACGGGGCCACCACCGTGTGGTCGGCGGTGTCGAGCGCCAGCTCCAGTTGTACGACCTCGCCGGGCACGGCCCTCAGACCGTGCTCCTGGGCAAGTCCGCTGATGGTGCGGGCCAGTTCGAGATCCTGCGCGGTGACCCACCGCCCACCGCCGTCGTCGACGGTGGACACGGCGACGTCGACGAACCCGCGCCCCAGCCGGAGCTCCGGGTCCTGGCCGGCGTCGGCCGCCGCGTCCGCGACCGCCGCCATGAAGGCAGCACCCTCGCGGAGGCCGGCGACGCGGTAGCGGGTGGCGAGAGGCTGAGCGAGCTTGCGCCACTCGCCGAGTCCGGCCGTGATCGCCGAGAGGATCTCCTGAGTGCCGAGTTTCTCCATGTCCCCATGATCGCAGGCCCACGCCTCTGTCGGCAGCCCGCACGCGAGGCCCGATCAGCCGTCCGGCAGGACGCCCCGAAGGGCCTTGTCCAGATCCCGCGCGAGGACCGCGTCGCTCGGCGGATCGTCGGTGAAGAGCTTGCCGAGCTCGGTGGTGAAGGTCTGGGTGAAAGCGCCGTAGAGCGGGGTACGGGGGCGCGACACGGCTCGGGTGAGCGCGAGGAGCAGGATGTCGTGGGCGTACTCGGGGCGGCCGTACTTGTCGCGTGGCATACGGTCCGCGCTCTCGCCCGACGCCGCGGGTGACGGGGTGCCGGAGGCCGTCACGGCGCCGGGCGACTTCGCCGACCGGCACGTCACGTCGTCGTCCGTGTACGCGGAGACCCGGGTGGCCGCGAACCCCGCGTCGAGCAGGCACCGTTCGCTCTCCTTCCCGGTCAGGAACTCGATCAGATCCTGTGCCGCGTCCTGCCGGCCGGAGGACCGGGTGAGCGCGAGGTTCTGCCCGCCGAGCACCGCGCTGCCGGGCAGCGGGGCCACGCCGAGCCGGGCGCTGCTCAGGGACTGATGCAGGGTGCCGTACGCGTAGGGCCAGTGGCGCAGGAACGCGGTCCGGCCGTCCGCGAAGTCCGTGAGCGTCTCGGCTTCGTCGGAGTGCAGGGCGTCCTTGAGGAGGTAGGAGGCCTGGGTCCGGTTGCGCAGTTCCGCGAGGCCGTTCTCCAGGTCCTGTACGGAGGCGGTGTAGCGGCCGTCGTCGTCGGTGAGCGTGACACCGTCCGGGGCCGATGCGAACGCCTCGACGGCGTTGACCGTACGGCCCTCGTAGGCGCCGAACTGCGCGGTCCAGCCCTTCTCATAGCCGTCCGGCCGGTCCTTGCCCGTCTTCTCGCCGAGGGTCTCCATCAGCTCCTGCAGCCGGCCCCAGCTGAGCCCCTTGCTCAGATCGGAGTTCTGGACGCCCGCCCGGTCCAGGTAGTCGCGACGGTAGTAGAGCAGTCCGACATCGCTGTTGAACGGAACCGCGAACACCTCGCCGCCCCAACGTGCCGTGCCGGCAACGGACTTGATGATGTCGTCGTCGACGAGCCTCCCGGGCAGCGGGCGGATCAGACGCGCGTCGGCGAACTCCGGCACCCATGTCACATCGAGGTTGACCACGTCGTACTGCGCACTGTCGGACTGGAGCGCGCCGAGCAGCTGGCTGCGCTGTTCGTCGGCGGAGCCCGGGAGTTCCACGATGCGGGCGTGGCGGCCGGTGTGCCGTCGGTCCTGTTCCGCGTTCCACGCGTCGATGAGCTGCTGCCGGATGCCTCCGTTGCCGGTCACGTCCCGTCCGCTGGCCACGATGATGTCCCCCGTGGCGCCCGGCGGGGGCGTGGCATCGGGCCGCGCGGACGGGCCGCCGTCGGTACAGGCGGCGCAGGCCGTCAGCAGGACGGCGAGGATCAACTGCCGTACCGGCGTGCCCCGTTGCCTCATTCGTCCCCCGTTCCGGTGCGGGCCACCTCGTCGCGCAGGCCCGCGGCGAGGTCGGTCTTGGTGTCCAGGCAGCGGCCGCCGCTCGCCTCGGAGACGCGGGCATCGGTCCTGCCCCGGTCGCACCCACCGCTGTCGAGGGCCGCCATCACCACCGGAACTCCCTTGTCCCCGGCCGACTTGAGGAGATCCTCCAGCCTTCCGCCGGCGCTGAGACGGTCGTTGTCCTCGTCGTCGGTGACGTACACGATCAGCTGGGGCCGCTCGTCGTCCCTGCCTCGCCCCGCCATGTCGTCGAGCGCCGCCTTCAGCGCGCCGTACGGATCGGCCTCGACGTCGTGGACCACCGCTTCGCGGTCGATCTCCTTCTCCGCGTCCGCACGCCGGTGGCGGTCGAAGGGCAGCAGGACGCCGTACGGGCCGCCGTTGCGGGACGCCACCGACCAGACGCCGTACTCGTCCCTTTCGCCGAGCCCGCCGAGCGACTGTTTCAGGATGCCCGGCGCGCCCCCGGGCCCCTCCCAGAGGTCTCCCATCGAACCGGAACTGTCCAGGAGGAAGAGGACCCTGCCGGGGCCGTTGGCGTTGCGGTACTGCTTGAGGGCCGCCGTCATGGCGCCGGCCCCGGCCGGTCCCGGGAGCGGCCGGGGGAGGGCGAGGGTTCCGGAATCCGGGCCGGGGGTGGCGAGGAAGCCGTGGGCGCCGGACGCGGAGCGGAAACCGTCGCCGCCGAAGACGTCGAGACCGCCGCGGTACGTCTCGCTCCTGCCGCCTTCGCCGCCCTTGCTGACGAGCCAGTCGTGGAAGCGTCGGACGGCCTCGTCCCGTGCGGCCTTGTCGCGTTCGGCGTCGTCCCAGCGGACCCGGACGAAGGTCGGGTCCAGGGCCGGCACGTCGGTGGGGTACTCGGCCATCCGCGGAGTACGCGTCGTCCGGTCGCAGCCGGTACCGCTCACCATCAGGAACTCGGGTACGAGTGCTGCGGTGCGGTCGTCGACGTGCGGGTCGTCCGGCAGCGCGCACAGCAGGTCGGAGCCCGTGAGCGAGGGCGGGCCCGGCTGGGCGACGCTGCCCTCGGCCTTGCTCACGCCCGAGTCCGCGCCGTACAGCCCGACGGTGGCCAGCAGCGCGGAGTCCGTGTACTCGGGATCCGTGCGCCGCACGTCGGCGTCCTTCTGCTGCGCGGTGAGCTTCGCCCTGAGCGTGGCGAGCGAACCGCCGGTGCGGTCGCTCATCGAAGCCTCGGCGATGTTCTGCGGTACGGACAGCACCATCGGGGAGTACGCGAACGGGGCGCCGTCCGGCTCCAGCGTCACGTACTTCCGGGGCGGCTCCACCGGTTGTGCGCGGGCCACACTCGCGGACGTCGCCGGTATCCAGACGTCCGGCTGCGGCCCGATGTCACGCTGCGGGTCGAGGTCGTCGCTGAGGGGACGCTGCCAGGGGTCCGACTGGTCGCGGAAGCCGGTCACGGCGTCCGCCGTCCCCGCGCTGTACACCGTGATGCCGCTGCGCCGGCAGCCCCCGGAGGCCGAGTTCGCCGCGGACATGAGGTAGGTGTCCGCCGCCTTGCGGACGGTGGACTCGATGTCCGGATCGGTGAGCAGACGCAGCTCCAGAGTCGGACCGCAGGCCGCCTGGTCGGGTCCCCAGCCAGAGAACGCGGCATAGCCGCCGACCGCCCCGGCCGCGAGGACGACCACGGCACCGACCACGCGGGCCGGGCTCCGCCGCAGCCGGCGCAGCCCCTGGTTGATCGCGGCCGGGGACAGCACGACGAGAGACGAGGCGCGCAGAGCGCTCAACACGCGCCGCGGCCGGCGGGGTTCTCCGGCGCCCGCCTTCGGCTGACCGGGCTCTCTCGTACTGTCGGCGGGTTGGGGCGGCTCCGGGGGCGGAGCCTGCGACGACACCGGGACGGTCTCGGCCGACGCGGGGAACGTGGACGCCGGCACCGGGCCGGCGGACGGGCTCGCGAGGAGAGCGTCCGCATCACCCCACCGCTGCGGCTCCCACAGCTCGTTGCGCAGAGTCGTGTGGTGGGCGGACATGTACGCGGTGAGTGCCTCAGACAGATCCTGGAAGGCCACGTCACCGCCGTGCCCGTCGATGCCGTCCTGCAGGAACCGCACCACCCGGGCCGTGAACGGGGTGGGTGTCGTGTCGTCCCCCGCGTCGATCCGGTTGTTGGCCTGCACGCTCATCAGCACGGAGAAGCGCCGACGGTCGGCGAGCGCCTCGCACACCTGGGCGGCGTTGCCCGCGTTGCAGCAGTCGAGGACGACGACCACGTGCCGGGCCCGGCTGGTGGCGAGCACAGTGAGCACGCTGGAGAAGGGGTCGGCGCCCGGGAACACCGCCCGGCTGCCCGGCACGACGCGCGCGTTGCGCATCTGCAGCCAGAGTTCGTCGCCCGCGCTGGGCACGGCTCCATGACCGGCGAAGTAGAAGAGGAGCAGTCCCTCGGCCTCGTCGGCGGCGGTGCGCAGCGACTCACTGAACGCGTCCAGGTACGGCGACGCGGAGACGACGACCTCGCCCTTCCGGAAGACGCCGCCGCGCAGCAACGCCCCTTCCAGCAGGGAGAGGTTGTGCTCCACGGCGGCGAGGTCGCCGGGGACCCCGTGCAGGTCCTTCGGCCGCGTGGAGTCGTACGCGGACACGCCGATCAGCAGAGCCCGGTTCACCTCGCCACGCGGGTCGAAGCGGTGCACCGGACTACCTCTCGTCGAGGTCCACCGGGTCGACGTCGTAATCGGGCGGATCCCCGCTCTCCACGGAACGGCGGTTCTCGTACCAGGCCTTGACGCCCCTCCCCACCTGCTTGTACACGATGTCGAACGCGGATTGCGCGGCGGCTCCGGAGAGCAGCAGGAGGATCTCGATCCCGGCGCCCATGGGCCTGCCGTGCTCGTCCGTCCCCTGCTCATCCGTCCCGGCGCGCTCCTGGATCCGCAGATCGCCGTCCCTGACCAGCTCCTCCAGTGGCTTCTCCCGCTCCAGCCACTTCTTCAGAGCGCCTATGTCGCCCTGGCTCGCGGTCCCGTCGAGTCGTACCCGGATCGCACGGGTGGCCACATCCTCCCCCTCAGTCATAACTCGTCATCATTGCACGGGTGTTGATGACGGGCGAGGGTGTTGCACGGAGGTTGCCGGGCCGCCCAGGGGGCCTTGCAAGCGAACCCGCGGCCTCAATGGGCTGAGGCGGCCGGGACGTTGTCCTGTCCCGGCCGCCCCTGGCTCCCCGTCACGGGAGACCTGGTTCACCGCTTCGTGGTCCGCGCTCCGGCCGCCCGGAGCGCGGGTCGGCCGTCAGCTCTTGGGCATCAGCACGGTGTCGATGATGTAGACGTTGGCGTTGGCGGTCTTGACGTTGCCGCAGACGACCTTGGCGGAGTCGTTGACGGTGTAGGACTCGCCGGAACCGCTGGTGGTGAGCCTGCTCTTCTCCAGCGTGGTGTAGGAGCCGTTCCCAAGGTCCTTGGGGGCCAGCTTCTGTCCCACGACGTGGTACGTGAGGATCTTGGTGAGCTGGGCCTTGTCGTTGAGGACCTTGTCCAGGTCGGCCTTGGGGATCTTGGCGAAGGCGTCGTTGCTGGGCGCGAACACCGTGATGTTCTCGGCGCTGTTGAGGGTGTCCACGAGGCCGGCCTTCTTCACCGCGGTGACGAGGGTGGACAGGGCCGGGTTGTGGGAGGCGGCAGTGGCGACCGGGTCCTTGGCCATACCGTCGAAGGAGCCCGCTCCGTCCTTGGGCACCGTCGAACAACCCGGACCGAACGGCTGGTCCGTGCCGCTCATGTCGCCGGAGCTGTCGGCCGCCTTGTCACTGGCGGTGGCCGACGCCTTGCTGGAGTCCGATGAGGCACTGCCCTTGCTGTCGTCCGAGCAGGCGGTGAGCGCCAGGGGCAGCATGGCGGCCCCGGCGACAACGAGAGCGGTACGGCGGATACGAGTATTCATGGTGGTTCTCCTGACAGACACTGAGACGCGAACGTCGTGTTCGATCCGAAAAGGGGAAAAGGGGAAGAGGAAGGCGGAGACGGAAGGGGAGAGGAAAGAAAAGGAATGCGAGGGCGGGGAATGCGCGTGGTCAGTCGACGGTGACCACCACCGAATGCCAGCCGCTCGCTCCGTCCGGAATGGTCCGGGTGCGCTTTTCGGTCTGTGTGCGCCCCGCACGGTCCGTCGCGCGCACGGTCAGGCTGTGACCGCCCCTGGTGGCCTTCCACGGGAAGGACCACTGGCGCCAGGTGTCGCGGGTGTCCTCCGCCGCGAGGTCAGCGGTCCCCCAAGGCCCGTCGTCCACCCGTACTTCGACCCGCTCGATGCCGCGGTGCTGCGCCCAGGCGACGCCGGCGACCATGACCGTGCCCGCCGTGGGCCGGGCGAAGGGCTTCGGCGTGTCGATCCGGGACTCGGTCTTGATGGGCGCCGTCCGGGCCCACTTGCGCTTGACCCAGTAGGAGTCGTACGCATCGAACGTCGTCAGCTCGATGTCCTTGATCCACTTGCACGCGGACACGTAGCCGTACAGGCCGGGCACCACCATGCGGACGGGAAACCCGTGGTCGAACGGCAGCGGTTCGCCGTTCATGCCGACCGCGAGCATCGCGTCGCGCCCGTCCATCACGTCGTCGACCGGAGTGCCGATCGTCATCCCGTCGACGGAACGCGCCACCAGCTGATCGGCCGGACCGCCGCGTGACGGCGGCTCGACCCCGCATTCGGCAAGCAGGTCGGCCAGGCGTACGCCGGTCCATCGGGCGTTGCCCACAAAGGGGCCGCCGACTTCGTTCGACACACAGGTCAGCGTGATGTCGCGTTCGATCAGCTCCCGGCGGAGCAGATCGTCGAAGCTGACGGTCATGGGACGGGCCACGCCTTTGCCGTGGATGCGCAGCCGCCAGGTGGTGGCATCGACCTTGGGCACTACCAGCGCGGTGTCCACGCGGTAGAAGGCCGAGTTGGGCGTGACGAACCGGCTGACACCGGGGACGCGCAGTTGGGCGCCCTTCGGGATCGGTGCGGCCGTCGAGGCGGCGGCCGGCAGCCTCACCCGCTTGCGTGAGGCAGCCGCCTGCTCGCCTCCCTTGCCGTTGAGCGAGCGGCCCAGCAGCCCGGCGCCGGCGGAGGCGGCCGCGGCGGCGGTCGCCGCGATGACGAACCCCCGGCGGTCCCAGCCCTGCCCTCCGGTACGGGGGCGCTGCGCCGTGTCTTCATCCGAGCTGTCGTCCACTGGACCGGCGTCCGAGGCGATGGCCGTCCCCCTCGCGGGAGCGGCACCGGCGTCCGCGGCGATGACCGTCCCCCTCGCCGGAGCGTCACCGGCGTCCGCCGTCCCCCTCGCCGGAGCGCGCAGCCTTCCCACGAGTACGTAGAGCAGCAGCGCGCCCGCGACCGCGCCGAGGACCGAAGGCAGGCCGTCACTGGATCCGGTGGAGTCGGGCCGGCTGGTGGCCGCGACCGCGCCGACGGCACCGAAGAGCAATACCCCGGCCGCCCCCGAGCGGCGGTGCCGTGTCGCCACGGCGCCGAGCAGGAGCGCGAGCAGGGCGAGAACGGCGACGATGCCGAGTTGGAGAACGAGTTTGTCGTTGGTGCCGAAGTGGCGGATCGCCCAGTCCTTCACGCCGGCGGGTGTGCGATCGATCGCGGCGCCGCCCACTGCGATGACAGGGCCGGCCTGCGGCCGAACCGCGGCGGACACCAATTCCGCGACGGCAAGAGCGGCGAACCCGGCCAGCAATCCGCTGAGCGCACCCAACAGGAGTCGGGCCAGACGAGCCGGCGTTTCCCGGTCTTTCCGTTCTTTCGTCACGTGGGGAATCCGGTCCCCAGCGCCTGCGGGATTGGTGCCTCACTCAAAAGAATTAAGTCTCCGGAGCCACCAATCCTTGAAGCCGTCGGCAACGGATAAGCCGTTCATTTCTTTTGAACGCGGGCAGCGGGTGTGCGCCGCAAGCCGTGATCCACGCCAGGTGCCGTACGAATCGCTCCGTGCCCGCGCTCGCGAGTGGTGTTTCCCCCGGCAGGGTCGTAGCGTCGGTACAGGAGACACCCGCCGGCAAGCGACGGCAGCCGGTCGATGCGCTCCGCGTGCGGGGCTTCGGCGACGGGCGGAGCAGACGCGGCGGCGCGGGATCGGATGGGTCCCCGAGATGCGGCGCGGGAGTGGACATGCGGACACATTCGGTCAGGACGGCGGCCACGCTCTGTGCCGCCGTAGCACTCACAGCCGCCATGGGATCGGCCTCGGTCGCCACGACGGCCACGGGCACTCCCTCGTCCGCGTCCGCCGCTTCGGGACAGCAGCCCGGGCAGCCGGTGATCGTCGACTGCCTCTGGAAGTCCCATGTACGTCCCGGCGACTTCATGCTGGCCTGCGGTGACGGCAACAGCCGCCTCACCACGCTGCATTGGTCGCAGTGGGGTCCGAACTCCGCCGTGGCCGGCGGAGTCAACGTGGTGAACGACTGCAAGCCGTACTGCGCCGCGGGCAAGTTCCACTCGTATCCCGTCACCGTGCGACTCGACCACCCGCGGTCCTGGAAGAAGCACCCGGGAGTCCAGCGCTACGGGCAGATGAGCCTCGTCTACACCGACAACAGGCCGAGCGGATTCGAGCGGACGGTCGTCTATCCGCTGTGGGACTGAGTGGGACTGAGTGGGGCTGGGTGGGGCTGGGTGGGGCTGGGTGGGGCTGGGTGGGACTGACGGCGAGGACGTGGGGATCGCGCTGGTCGGCGCCATCAGCGGCTACAACGCCACCGCGCCCGCTGCCGGCCCCGACAACCTGTTCCACGCTTCGGCCAAGGAGTTGAACCTGCGCGGCATGCTCGTCAGCAGCTACTTCCACCTCTTCCCCGAGGCGGTGGCTCCCTCACCACACGGATCGGTACTCGGCACTCGGCACTCGGCACGCGGGAATGAAGCCGCAGCGCGTGCGTGTTGACCACCGCTGAGCGACCCTCCTCCCCCGGGAAGAAAGCAGGCCCATGACGTTCTCGCCGGCCACTATGCGCGCCGTCCAGCTCTCCGCCCCCGGTCCCGTGGACAACCTGCGGCTGACCACCCTCCCGCTTCCGCCGGAGCGGGACGGCTGGGTGCGCATCCGCGTCGAGGCGTTCGGCCTCAACCGCTCGGAGCTGAAGCTTCGGCTGGGTCTGAGCGTGGGCGTCACCTTTCCGCGGGTGCCGGGTATCGAGGCCGCCGGTACCGTCGACGCTGCCCCGGCCGGCAGCGGGCTGGCTCCCGGGCAGAAGGTCGTCGCCATGATGGGGGACATGGGGCGCACCTACGACGGCGGCTATGCCGAGTACACGTCGGTGCCGCTGTCCCAGGTCATCCCCGTCGACACCGACCTGCCCTGGGAGGTGCTGGGCGCGCTGCCGGAGATGGTGCAGACCGCCTACGGCTCGCTCACCGTCGGCCTGGACCTGAGTCCCGGTCAGACCGTGCTGATCCGCGGCGGCACCTCGTCGGTGGGCCTGGCCGCCGCCGCCCTGGCCACCTGGCGCGGCGCCACGGTGCTGTCCACCACCCGGCAGCCCGACCGCCTCGCTTCCCTGAAGGCGCACGGTGTCGACCACCCTCTGCTCGACACCGGCGAAGTCGCGCCCGCGGTGCGCGAGTTGTACCCGGACGGCGTCGATGCCGCCCTTGATCTCGTCGGCACGCCGACCCTCCCGGACACTTTGCGCGCGGTGCGCGTGCACGGCACGGCCTGCTTCGGTGGCAGCCTCTCCAACCAGTGGACGGTGCGGGACTTCTCCCCCAACGAGTATCTGCCGAAGGGCGTGCGCCTGGCGGGCTACTTCGGCGACGCCACCGACCTGCCCCGGGCGGCCTTCCAGGAGATCCTCGACGCGGTCGCGACAGGCCGGCTGGCCTTCCCCGTGGACCGCGTCTACGACGGCCTGGAACAGGTGCCGCAGGCCCACGACGACATGGAGCACGATCGCGCCACCGGCAAACTCGTCGTCCGAGTACGGCAGTAGGGCCTGGCCTGTTTCCGAGGTGTTGATCAAGGTCATGGAACAACCGAACAACCGGAAGAACCGAACAACCGGAACAACCGAACAACCGGTATGGAGGGGCGGACCGGTCATCGGAATCGGAAGAAGAGGTGGGCTCCTCTCGGCTCAGCTGGTTTGAGGACGTCGGAACGCGTCGGTGTCACGGGCGTGCACCAGTCCGCGAAAGTCCGCGGCTTGCGTCCGAGCGGCGGCGCGCCCCGGGCACTCGTCGGTGCCGTGATCTCGGCACGTCACGTGTGAACACGACTCCGCGGCGGTCCTGGGCAGCCCCGTGCACCGGGCTGATCCCGCGCAGTCCCGGCGAGTTGATGACGATGCTTCGCCTGGAGGCGGATGAACAGCCGTGTGTCATGCGCAGCATGGGAGCATTCTCCAGCTACCTCCGAACCGAAAGCGACCGCCATGAGCCATCTCCCCGCGGACCCGACGACGCTCCACCCGATTCCCGGCCAGCCGCGGGTGGTCCTGCTGAAGCCGCTGGTGACCTCACCGTTGATCGAGGTCGGGGAGTACTCGTACTACGACGACCCGGAAGATGCGACCGCGTTCGAAACCCGCAACGTGCTCTACCACTACGGTCCGGAGAAACTGGTCATCGGGAAGTTCTGCGCGCTGGGAACCGGGGTGCGCTTCATCATGAACGGGGCCAACCACCGTATGGACGGCCCCTCCACGTTCCCGTTCCCCATCATGGGCGGCTCCTGGGCCGAGCACTCCGACCTGATCACCGGCCTGCCAGGCAGGGGTGACACCGTCGTCGGCAACGACGTCTGGTTCGGCTACAACACCATGGTCATGCCCGGAGTACGCATCGGGCACGGCGCGGTCATCGCCTCCGGCAGCGTCGTCGTCGACGACGTCCCCGACTACGCGATCGTCGGCGGCAGCCCCGCCAACGTCATCCGCACCCGCTACAACGACGACGACATCGCTCGCCTGCTCGCCCTCGCCTGGTGGGACTGGCCCGCGGAACACCTCACCGAACACATCCGGGTCATCATGTCCGGCACGATCGACGACCTCGAAGAGATCGCAGATCAAGTCGTCAGAAGTTCTTAGGCTGTCGCCATGCCGCTGGTCTACGACGGAGAAGTCGCTGCTGACACCCGCACTGCAGTTCACGGCTGAACTCTCGAGGCACCGGAGTGCGCCTGCCTGGACGTAACAGCGCAGGCTCCAGCACCCAAGTCAGGCCCCACCTCGGGCTCTTGGCCTCTCGGGCAGCGACGCGACATGCATCTACGAGGCGCGGAACGCAGATCACGGATCACGGGCCTCGCGCGGCCCCGCCCCCGCCTGACGGCTCCCTGCCGCCCCCAAGGTCGTACGAACCCCACGACCGACCCGGCGCCGGCGCATCTCCCAGGCCGCCCAGCCCTTAGCACGTCCAAAGAAGGTTCGAGTTGAATCTTTCCCGAAACCACCCACACGAGGCCGCGATGTTGGTATTGGATGCTTCGCATGGAACGGCAAGCCGACTTGCGTGATGCGACGCGAGCGGACAGAGGCACATCGAGTAGCGCGGTCGGCACCGAACAGGTGCCCGTGGGACCAGTCGCACATACGGCGGGGCAGACGCGTCGCGTCACCCGGCGCGACTCGGGCAAGCACCCAGGAACATCCGCCAGAGCCCTCCCCGGCAGCAGCGACCGGGTGAGGGAACATCCTCACTGACCGATCCCAGGCGATCCGGCTCACTGCCGGCCCGCCGATGCCGGCCGTGCCCGCCTTGTCACTCCCCGCGTTCGCCCTCCAGACGCTCCCGCCTCGTCCGGCATGGGCCGACACCCAGGGCCACAGCCGAGCCACACCAGCCGGACGGGCGACCGGACGGACGGGCCGGACGGAGAGCCGGACGGACGGGCCGGGCAGGCAGCCGGAGGGCCGGGCGTTCCCGCACAGCCCCCGTTCACCCATTTGTGGAATAATCCAATTTGCCCGAAGAAAGGTTACTTTCGTGATCAACAGTGACAACCAGGGGACTGATTACGAGAGCATCCGGCCTGACCGCAGCGGTCAGGCCGAGGCCTTCGACGCCATCGGCGACCGCTATGACGAGGCCTTTCCGCACAAGGAGGGCCAGGTTGCCGCCGGCGAGTGGCTGATCGAATCCCTGGAGGCGGGCTCCCGCGTCCTGGACCTGGGCTGTGGAACCGGAGTGCCGACCGCGCGCCAGCTGGCGGACGCGGGTCTCGAGACCGTGGGGGTCGACCTGTCGGCTGAGATGGTGAAGCTCGCCCGGACATACGCTCCGGGGGCGACGTTCCACCAGGCGGACATCGCCGACCTGCGGCCGGGCGGCCCGCTCGACCTCGGCCGTTTCGACGCCGTCGCGGCCTTCTTCTCGCTGCTGATGCTGCCGCGCGCCGAAATTCCCCACGCGCTGCAGACCATCCGTCACCTACTGGCCCCTGGCGGCTTGTTCGCCCTCTCGATGGTGGAAGCCGACGTGGACGACTTCTCGATCCCGTTCCTCGGCAACACGATCCGGGTCTCCGGCTATCTGCGGGAGGACCTGCACCATGTCATCGAGGCGGCAGGGTTCGAGATCGTCAAGGAGTCCTCGTACACCTACGCCCCGGCGGTCGCCGATGTCCCGCCCGAGGAGCAGGTCTTCCTCTGCTGCAGGCGGCGTGGCTGAGAACGCGCGGGTCATCACCGGGGATCGCGGAACCCATTGGACGGGACGAAACGCGTGACGGAGCACCACACCCCCCACGAAGGCTCCGCCGAGGCTGCCCGACGGCGGGTGAGCGAGATGGGGCCGAACGAAGCCTCCGTACCGGACACAGGCTCCGTACCGGACACAGCTTCCGTACCGGACACAGCCTCCGTAGCGAACGAAGCCTCAGCGCCGGACGCACCCTCGGTGCCCCTGGACCGGCGGACGGCGCGCGCAGCCCCGCCGGCCCCGCCGCTGGGCCGCCGCGCGCCTGCCGACGACGGCCCCGAGGCGGAGCACTCCCGGGACACGGTGGGGGACGCTCTCGGGCCGCAGACGGACCGGCTGCGGTATCTCGACGTGGCCACCCGGCGGATCGCCCGCGGGATGGACCTGGACGAGACGCTCCGGGAACTGCGCCGGGCGGCCGTTCCCGCTTTCGCCGACGCGATCATCGTCCATCTGCCGGATCCGTTGCCGGTCGGGGACGAGAAGTCCTCCGCGCCCGTCATCCTCCACCTGCACAGCATCGACCGGACGCCGGATGCGCCGGATGCCGAGTGGGCTCGTCAGCCGCTCCGGAAGCCCTTTCCCACACACGCGAACGTCGCCGAACGCGTGCATCTGAAGGCCACCGGCCGACTCGCGGAGCTGGTGCGCACCGGCCGCCCGGCGTTCGGCGACGCACCGGGGACGGCGTCCGCGGTGGCGGAGCTGCTCGGCCCCGCGGCCAGTGAGCCGGGGACCCTGCCGGCGGGCCACAGGGTGATCATCGCTCCGCTGCACGGCCGCCATCACGTCATGGGCGTCGTCGTGCTCCTGCGTCAGTCCCGCCGGCCCGCCTTCACCGAGGACGACCTGCTCGTCGCGTCCCAGCTCGCGACACACACCGCGCTGGGTGTGCAGAAGGCGGTGATGTACGGCCACGAGGCGTCCATAGCGGACACGCTGCAGCACACGATGCTCCCGACGTCGCTGCCCGAGCCCACCGGCGTCCGGCTGGCCAGCCGGTATCTGCCCGCCTCGAAGACCGCGCAGGTCGGCGGCGACTGGTACGACGCGATTCCGCTGCCCGGCAACCGGGTCGCGCTGATCGTCGGCGACGTCATGGGTCATTCCATGACCTCCGCCGCGATCATGGGCCAGCTGCGCACCATCGTGCAGACCCTCGCGGGCCTCGACCTGCCACCGGACGAGGTCCTGCACCACCTCGACGAACAGGCCCAGCGCCTCGGCAGCGACCACATCGCGACCTGCCTGTACGCGGTCTACGACCCGATATCCCACCGGCTGCTCATGGCGAACGCCGGCCACCCGCCGCCTGTGCTCCTGCACCCGGACGGCCGCGGAGAGGTCCTCAGTGTCCCGCCGGGCGCTCCGATCGGCGTCGGTGGTGTCGCCTTCGAGTCCGTCGAGATGGCCGCGCCCACCGGGGCGGCCCTTCTGCTGTACACCGACGGCCTCGTCGAGTCCCGTGTCACGGACGTGGGAACGGGCGTCGAGGCCCTGCGCACCCGCCTCCAGGCCGGTGCGCACGGGCGGGTGACTCCCTCGTTGGAGCTGCTGTGCGACGAAGTACTCGGTACGGTCCTCCCGGGCACCCGGGACGACGACATCGCGCTGCTCATCGCCCGGTTCGACGGCTTCCCCACCGAGAGCGTCGGGTACTGGTTCCTGGACCCCCACCCGATGACCGCGGGGCGGGCCCGCCGGCTGACCCGCAGAGCCCTGCACCGCTGGGGCCTCGATTCCTTGGCCGATTCCACGGAACTCATGGTCAGCGAGGTCGTGACGAACGCCGTCCGCTTCGCCACCCGGCCCATCTCACTGCGGCTGCTGCGCACCGACGTACTCCGCTGCGAGGTCACCGACGACTCGCCCCAGGTGCCCAGAATGCGGCGGGCCGCGCCGGGCGACGAGGGCGGCCGCGGCCTGTTCCTGGTCGATCAACTCGCCTGGCGCTGGGGAGCGACGCGGCTGAGCACGGGCAAGGTGGTCTGGTTCGAGCAGCAGATCCCGCGCGGCTAGCCCCCACGGGCCCGGACCAGCGGAAGCCGTCACGGTCGCGTGCGCCCCGGAGCGAGCCGAGCGTCGAACTCATCGCGAGCCCGCCCAGCGGCGGACGCGGTACGGACGAGCCCGCGGCGAGAGACCCGTCAGCCGAACCTGCCCTCCGCCACGGAGCGCAGCCACAGCCGGCCTGACCTCATCCTGACCTGGCGAGTTCGCCGTTCGACCGGTCGGACTCCGGCCCGGGGGCAGCGGGCCGAACTGCGGCGCATCATTTGGCTGAAACGGGGAAGGCGCCTCGCCGTGTCACCGCAAACCACCGCACTCGCTGAGCAAATCCGCCGCGCCCTGACCGCGGCGGGTTTCACCGTGGTCGGTGAGACCGAGGAGAACGCACCGGGCCTGCGCGTGAGCGAGGACGACTCCGGGGTGCTGGTCGGCTGGACCGCCTCCCACGGCTTCGAGGCTCTCGCGGACCAGTCCCGCGGCTCCGACGGCGCGGACGGCGCGGACGGCTCAGGAACCAGCGACAGCATGCGCACCATCGTCCGGGCAGCCGTCACCGCCCTCCTCAACCAACTCGGCTACACCGTCGAGGAAGCCCCCGACGGCACAGCCGCCAGGGTGATTCCTGTCGTGCGGTGATCCGCACGAGCTCGCGCTGCTCGACCCGTTCCGACCACCACCCCGACCCCCTCGACATTCGCTCTGGAAGACTTCCCGGGTCTCGGGCGCACGGTGCGCCGGGTTTTTCGGGCGGGGGTAGGGCAGTGGGCGGGCTTCGGAACGGCTGGGCGCGTTTTCGGGACTGGCGGACAGGAACCAAATATCCCGAGAGCGGGATCGCGCCGTTGTCGGTTGCGGAGGTGCGGGCCGCGCTGCTCGCGGTCAACGGTCCGGACAAGCCGTACCGCGTGCGGAACGCCTTGCCGGCCGAGCACGCCGATCTGGTGGCCGAGTGGCACGTCGTTGAACCCGCCTTCGGCTCCGGCCGCTCCCGCGAGCAGGTCGAGCGCACCTTCAAGATCCGGATGCGTCTGGGACCGTCGCAGCACGAGGTGCGGGTCCGCGACGAACAGCTGGTGGTGACGCGGGCCGGCCGGCCGCCGGGGCGGATCGTGGCCCGGGAGCACGGCCGTGGGCCCCGGATCATCTCGGTTTCCTGGAGGTGGCACTACGAGAAAGGGCCCGACGGCCGTCGGCAACGGGTCGAGGACTTCCGCTTCGACACGCGGGACCTGCGCGGCCCGCTGCAGAACGCGGTCGTCGCTGCGGGATGGACCTGGCGTGGAGTGTCCAAGTTGTGAGCCGCGGGGAGACTCCTGTCTTCACGGCTGCAACGCGCTCCGGCTTCCGTCAGGAGGGCGGCGGCGAGATCTCCAGGGCGTGATCCAGCGTCGGATACAGGCAGAGCACTTCGTCGAGGCCGACGATGCGCAGGACGTCGTGGACCGCGGCCGGCAGGCTCGACAGCCGGACCCAGCCCCCGCCCTCACCGGCGGCGCGGTTGGCGGCCACCAGGACGTTGATCCCGCTGGAGTCCATGAACGTGACCTCGCGGAAGTCCACGACGGTGCGATGTCCCAGAGCTCCGTCCCGGTCCGCGAGAGCCTCGCGGAATCCGACGGCCGTGTTGAAGTCGATCTCGCCGGCCAGCTTCAGAACGCTGACGCCGTCCGAAGTGACATGGCGGGAGACGACCAGGCGGGCGGCACTCATGCCATCTCCTTCAGCGCCCGGCAGCGGGGGATCCGCTGACGCTGGGTCCACGCAAACGGACTGATCGCGTCGGTGTCAACCGACGGCTTGGTAATCTCAACATCCGCCTTACTGATCTGCGGCCATATTCGCACGGCGGCAGACCGGCCGGGCGGTCACGTGGAGGCGCACTTCAGGGGTAGGTGTGCTACGGGGCCATGTGACCAGGCGACGCGAGGCGGACCTATGAACCACACCGCGCAGGACGGTGAGCCGACGGCTCCCGGCGCGCATTCCGCACCGCCGGCGTGCGCGGCCTACGACGGGGACACGAGCTGCATCCCCGCCGCGCGCCGCTTCACCACCGCCTACCTCACCCGCGTCCACGCCGACCACCATGTGCCGTTGTCCGACCGGGCGTTGAGCATGACGCAGCTCGTCGTGAGCGAGCTGATCACCAACGCGTGCCGCTACGCCCCCGGCCCGTCCCGGCTCGACCTGCGCATCGTCGACGACAGCGTGGAGGTCACGGTCTGGGACACCGGTCCTGCCCTTCCCGCTCCGCGCGAGCCCGATCCCGGCCGCATCGGCCAGCACGGCCTGGAAATCGTCCTCGCGGTCTGCCACGAGTACGCCGTGCACCCTGAGCCGGTGGGCAAGCGCACCACCGCGCGCATCGCCCTCACCGACAGCCGGCGCGACGACTTCGCGGGCCGGTCGCCCCACTAGGGCGTGTCCGCAAAGTCCCGTCTGCCCCGCGACGCCTGGCACGCCCAAGTCCCTGGCGGCAGAACGCGGCGCGAGCCTCGTCGCTCGCCGTTCCCCCGCCCATCCCCCGATTGATTGCAATCACTCGGCTGTACGGGGCAATCCCGCCGGCGGCGCCGACGAACCCGGTGATCATCAAGTGCCTGGCTGCAAGCCCCCTGGACACCGTGATCAACGAGGAGACCGCGATGCGCGTTCGTCATTCACTGCTGGCCGTTGCCACCGCCGCCGCGCTCGCCCTGGGACTGGCTCCCTCGGCGACTGCCACTGCCGGGCACGGTTCGGCGGTGATGAACCCGTGCGGGTTCTACGAGACCGGCTCCGACGCCTTCTACAACCACTGCACCCGGGACGGCTCACACATCGTGATCGAGGTCGAGGTCTTCGGCCCCAACTACGAGCGCTGCGTGACCCCTGGCTCGACGTGGCTGGGCAAGGCCAGCAGGATCCAGGGTGCCCGGTACGTCAACCGCACGTGCTGACGTTCCCCGCGGGACGACCACTGAGGCGATGAGGTACAGCTCCCAAGGCCGTTCACCTCGACGCACATCCTTGATTTTTCACACGGTGCCCGTCTCCGACGTAGGAGCGGGCACCGTCGTCTGTGAAATCCCCGCGGCACGAAAACCGAGAGAGGGACTTCTCATACGTCCACCACGTCCCGCTCGCCGGCGGTCACCGGAGCCGGTCCCGCTGCCGGGGCCCGGCGTTGCGCGATACGCAGAAACGCCATGAGGGCGACGAAGACCATGCCGTAGACCGTGGTGAGAGCCGAGGTCTGGTAGATGTCGCCGGTGTGCCACGTGTGCCCCAGGGCATCGGTGACGATCTTGCGGTCGCCGCGGGCGTACTCGGCGAAGAAGTTCACCGCGATCGCCGCGTACAGCAGCACTGGCTGTACGTCGCTGCTGGGGGGCCGCTCTCCGGCCCGTGGGCCGCTCCGGCGCAGATAGAGGGCGAAGATCTGGAAGAAGAGGTACACGGTCAGCGACCAGCCCAGGAAATTGGCCAGAGGTACACCGAAGAAACCGCCGCCGTCCTCCCAGATCCAGTTGTGGCGAATCGTCGACGCGCTGGGGTCCATGGACAGATCCCAGTCGACCATGGCGAAGGACGCGACGACCGGCGTACCGATCGTGGTCAGCCAGGTCGACCCCCGGCGCACCTCCGCGAACAGCACGTTGCCGATGATCCAGGCGAGATAGCCGTAGGACGCGTAGGCGAATCCGATGATCCACGGCACCTCGAAGATCTTGCCCGAGCCGGTGTAGTGGTAATTCCCGAACGGGAATCCCGTGGCGATGCTCAGGTTTTCCAGGGCATTGCTGATCAACAGGACCAGCACCAGGTAGACGCCCATGGCCCGCCAGCCGTAGCGGCGCGCCCCGTGCAGCAAGGGGAAGATCATGGTGATGAAAGAGAGCGGCGCCCCGAGCGAATGAGGAATGACCGCGTTGAGAGCCTCCCCCAGCGCCGCGACGGTGACGACGACCCACAAGATCGTCGTCGAGGGGCTGCGTTGACCGACAGACATTTGACCTACCCAGGGGGATTCAGGTTGCGACAGCAAATCGCCATGTCCGCGTCCGGACTGGCGCATGCGGCAGTCGACCGAAGGGGCGACATCAAAACTGACAGTTGTCCATTAAAGCGTACGGCTGCCCCGAGCCGTCACGCGAGCGCGCCGGCGACTGGCACCACCACCACGCTCCGCACGGAATCCGGGCGCCGATTACCCATGCGGCCGTCCCTTCGGCAGGATGGGCGCCATGATCGAGATCCGCACACCCCGTCTCATCCTCCGCCGCTGGAACGACGACGACCTCGTGCCCATGGCGGACATCAACGCGGACTCCCAGGTCATGCGCTGGATCGACGACGGCTCGGTGCGCGACCTGGAGTACACGGCTGACGCCATCGAGCAGTGGGAAGAGGAGTGGGACGAGGAGGGCTTCGGGCTCTTCGCCGTCGAACTGCTGGCCTCGGGCGAACTGGTCGGCTTCACGGGTCTGTCCGTACCCGAGTTCCTGCCGGAGGTGATGCCGGCCGTCGCCATCAGCTGGCGGCTCGGTTCACAGTTCTGGGGTCAGGGCTACGCGTCCGAAGCCGCCCACGCCACCCTGGAGTTCGCGCTCCAGGACCGTGGTCTGGACCGCGTCATCTGCATCAACCGGATGGGCAACGACGCTTCCGAGAACGTCATCCGCAAGCTCGGCATGGAGCCGGAGCTCGAGACGGAGCACCCGGTGTACGGCTACCCGCTGCACGTGTACGCCATCGACCTGACCGAGTTCGAGGCCTGAGCACCGGGGACGTACCGACGACGGACGACCGTTGGCGGCTCCTGTCCCGTGACGCCGGGTGCACCGCCTGTGAGGCAGCCGTGGCCCTCGCCCCGGCGGATTAAGAAGCTCAGCTGCTCGACGCGTTCGTTTTCTTCTGTTGGACCGCACGACCGGTCCGCGCAACCCTGGTAGAGCACGGCAGAACCGCTCTTCTAGGAGTTGTACGAGCATGAAAAGGATCTCTCTGGGTTCGACCGGTCTGAGCGTCTCCCGCATCGCGTTCGGTACCTGGCAGCTGAGCGGGCAATGGGGGACGTTCGACGAGGACCGGGCCATCAGCGCCATCCGGGAGGCTCGCGAACTCGACATCAACTTCTTCGACACCGCCCAGGCCTACGGGTTCGGCGCTTCCGAGCGGATGCTCGGCAAGGCCCTGCGCAAGGAGATCACCGCGGACAGGGACAGCGTGGTGATCGCCACCAAGGGCGGTGTCCTCCCGGAGGGCGGTCGTGACGCGTCCGCCGGCTATTTGCGCCAGGGCGTGGAGCAGAGCCTGCGCAGCCTCGGCGTCGAGACCATCGATCTCTACCAGGTGCACTGGCCGGACCCCGAGGTGCCCGCCGCGGAGACGGCCGGGGCGCTGCAGGAGCTGGTCGACGAAGGCAAGATCCGTTTCGCCGGGGTGTCCAACTACGACGTCCAGCAGATGGCCGAGTTCGCGGCGGTCCGCCCGGTGGACACCCTGCAGCCTCCCTACCACCTCTTCCGCCGTGGCATCGAGGCAGAAGTCCTGCCTTACACGATCGAGCACGGCATCGGGGTCCTGGCCTACAGCCCCCTCGCCAGCGGTCTGCTCACCGGCCGTTTCGACGAGAACACGACGTTCGAGGAGAGCGACTGGCGCAGCCAGTCCAGCGCGTTCACCGGCGACACCCTGAAGCGCAATCTCGCGGTCGTACGCCGGCTCGCGGACTTCGCCGAGGGGCGCGGGCTGACCGTCAGCCAGCTGGCGATCGCCTGGGTACTCGCCCGGCCGGGCGTGGACGTGGCCATCGTCGGTGCGCGCAGCAGCGCCAACATCAGGGCCAGCGCGGCGGCCGCCGACGTCGAGTTCAGCCCCGAGGATCTCTCCCGCATCGACGACCTGGCGGCCGACGCGGTGTCCGTCGAGGGCGCGACCCCCGAGGGGGTGACGTGAGCCCGGTGCCTCGACGGGCCTCGTCCACCCTTGCCGGCCTGGTTCCCGGGGATCCGGCCGCCCCCGGACGGCCGGACCGGCAGGCCGGTTCCCGGGAGGCGGCGAGCGGGCCGACGGGCCATCAGCACCAGCTCGTTCACCGGCCTACGGGCATCGGCAACCGGCCAAGAGGAGAAGTGGCCGGCGTACCGACACATGCATGCAGCCAACGGGGGCAGGCGTCCGTCACCCTGCTTTCTATTTAAGGCGACCCTGTGACTACTTCCGTGAACGACCAGGAAGCATCCGTCCGACTCGGCACGGGATCGCCGGAGCACACGGCCGACCTGCCCTGGGTCGAGGACGGTGGCAAGGTCGCTCCGAAGGACGCACGGGCCCTTTCGAAGCTGTTCCTGGACCGGTTGCAGGTCCTGGAGGAGGGCACGCGCGAGTACCAGTACGCCCGGAACACACTGATCGAGATGAATCTGTCCCTGGTCCGGTTCGCCGCCCGGCGCTTCCGCAACCGGGGCAGCGGTGACATGGAGGACGTCATCCAGGTCGGCACGGTCGGGCTGATCAAGGCCATCGACCGGTTCGACCTGTCCCGCGAGGTCGAGTTCACCTCCTTCGCGATCCCTTACATCGTCGGCGAGATCAAGCGCTTCTTCCGCGACACCACCTGGGCCGTGCACGTTCCGCGCCGCCTGCAGGAACTGCGGGTCGCCCTCGCCAAGAGCAGGGAGACACTCGCCACCCGCCTCGACCGCGAGCCCACGGTCAAGGAACTCGCCGTGCACCTGGAGCTGACCGAGGACGAGATCATCGAGGGCCTGGTGGCGGCCAACGGATACGTCGCCGGTTCCATCGACACCGCGGCCGGTGACGAGCAGTCCGGTGACAGCGGGCCGAAGTACGCCGACGTCCTGGGCGATGTCGACCCCGCCATGGACCTGTTCGAGGATCTGCACGCGCTCGGTCCGCTGCTCCAGGAGCTCGACGACCGGGAGCGGACCATCATCGAAATGCGCTTCGGGCAGGAGATGACCCAGGCGGAGATAGGCAGTCGGCTGAATCTGTCGCAGATGCACATCTCCCGCCTGCTCAGCCGCACGCTCACCAAGCTCCGTGCCGGGCTCCTCGCCGTGTGAGACGCCATCCGGTTCCAGCTCCGGCTCCGGCTCCGTAGACGGTGCGCAGGTTCAAGTCCGCAGCTTCAAGAAGGAGAAGACAGACAGTGAGCGAAGCCGAGGGCCAGATCCGACAGTCGGCCGATCCGGTGGTGACGGAGCCGGTGCCGGACCTCCAGCTGCAGATGCTGGTGCGCCTGGTGGAGCAGGAACCGGAGGCCCGGCTCCCGGTGACGCTGATCATCGCGGGCGGGCTGCTCTCCGGGGATCTGATCGCACACGAGGCGTGGAAGTCCGACTGGGCGCGCAGCCTCCGTGACGCGGACGGCCCCGGAGCGAAGCTGCTGGAGCGCTTTCCGGAGCAGGTGGACCAGGTGGTCGCCGAGAAGCAGGGGCACATCGCTCAGCGGCTGCCGCAGTGGATCCACCTGAGTGACGCCGTCACCGTCACCGGCGCGGGCAAGCAGGTCCTGATGCCGCTGTGGCGGGGCCGGCTCACGGATGTCTCGGGCTGGTCCCTGGGCAAGCCGGAGTAGTCCGCCGCTGTCGGTCTTCGGCAAGTACGAGCGGTACGCCGCCCGGCCCCCGGAAGCCGGGTGCCTACGGCCGGGTCGCGCCCGCCGCGTCAGGCCCGGGGCAGCCAGACCGGCGCACCGCTGCCACGCGGGACCAGAATCGTCCGGAAGCGGCCAGGGGTCGCGGACATGACGACCTGGTCCGTGACTCCGGTGTAGAAGCCGCAGGGGGTCTGGGCGGAGAACTGGTCGGGGTCGAGGTAGGCGTGCTCGGAGTCGGGGCCGCCCGTGCCGGCGACCTCGTGGGCGTAGTCACGGTCGAACAGCCCGAGGCTGAGGATCCACGCGGACACCCGGGTGAGGCTGAGGCTGACCTTGTAGCTGCCGCCCTCGGTGGCGCGCAGGAGAAGGGCGCGGATGATCCCCGTGGTGGCCAGCCAGGAGAGAACGTAGTCGTTGACCACGCCGATGGGCGGCAGCGCCGGGCGTCCGTCCGTTCCCTCGCGGAGCATGACTCCGCTGACGCAGCCGGCGGTCTGGTCGAATCCGACACGGTCCGCCCAGGGGCCGCTGTCGCCGTGCAGGCTGACGGTGGCGTAGACGAGTCCGGGACGTACGGCGGCGGCTTCCTCGGGTGACAGCCCGATCTTCTCCAGGAAGCCTGGCCTGCGGTTGGCGAAGAAGACGTCGGCGTCACGCAGCAGACCGCGGACGCGGCTCTGGCCTTCGGGCGCGTAGGGGTCGACGGTGGCGGAGCGGGATCCGACGTTGGCGGTGTAGTAGGTGACGTCGTTCTCCCACTCGGTGGGCCGCCACAGGTTCAGCACGTCGGCGCCGTGATAGGCGAGGTCACGGCCGATGCCGGCGCCCGCGATCACATGGCCCATGCCCAACGCCCGCAGCCCTTCGAGGGGTTGGGAGACACCCGCCGGCAGGGGCTCGGGCTCGCTGTCGCCGATCTTCTCGATCTTGATCAGCGGTTCGTGGGCGAGGTGGTCCCGGTACTGCGGTTCGGCGAGGAACTCCTCGGTGGTGCGCACCATCGGCATCACGACCCCGGCCTCGGTACCGGCCTGTTCCAGGTCGGCCGCGTCCCAGGTACGGATGGCGTCCGCGGCGGCGGCTTCGTCGGGGGTGGTCTTCAGCAGCCGGAGCGTGGCGTCCTTGATCTTCGGATACAGGTTGAGCGGCATCACCCAACGGCCGTCGCGCGTCTCGTAGAACCGCAGGCTGAAGGGGTTGTCGGGGTCGTGCGGGCGGCCCGGGCTGAACCCGTTGAGCTTCTCCCACTTCCTGTCGTAGAAGGGGCACAGGCGGTGCGGGGCCTTGCGCAGGTCCATGGTGACGTCCTGGCCTTCGCCTCCCCGGTGGCGCCAAAGGGCCGCGAGCGCGACGGACTTGGCGGTCATGCCCAGCGCCGGTACGGCTCCCAGCCGGATGACGGAGGGGACGATCGGGTCCGCCCCCAGGAAGGTGATCCGCCCGCCGCTGTCCTCGGGGCGCATGCCGATCTCGGCCAGGACGTCGTGCAGGGCGTGGTGGATGTCGAAGTCGTCGTCGCCGGTGAGCGGATGGGCCACGGCCTGGGAGATCTTTTCGGTCAGCGAGTTCATGGTGGGACCTTCGCCGGAGGAGTACGGGTGGGTGGGGAGCAATCGCCGAGCCGCGCGCCGGACAAGGGGCGCACGTCACGGGGCTATCCCCGCTGGGCGCCGGGTGTCTCGGCGAGGGCTCGCATCAGGGCGACCTGCCTGCGGTCGCGCTCGGCGGCCAGCTGGTCGATGCCGGCTCCGAAGTCACGTGCCTGTTCGTTCAGGGTGCTCACGGTGGCGTCGTCGAACGCGACGTGTTCCTGGGCCATTTGATCCCAGCGCTTCTCCATGCCGGGCCCCAGATGTGTGACGAAGTGCGGCAGGCCACCTTCGCCGCCACCGAGGTGAAACGTCTGGAACGGCCCGGCGACCGCCCAGCGCAGGCCGATGGAGGAGGTGACGATGTCATCCAGTTCCTGCTCCGTGACGACTCCCTCGGCGACCAGGTGGACGCACTCGCGGAAGAGTGCCGACTGGAGCCGGTTGGCGACGAACCCGGGAACCTCCTTGCGGAGCACCTGGGGACTCTTGCCCAGCGCGGTGTAGAAGGCACGGGCGCGCTCGACGGTCTCCTCGCTCGTCCGCTCACCGGGCACGATCTCGACGAGCGGCACCAGGTGCGGCGGGTTGAACGGGTGGCCCACGACCAGGCGTTCCGGGCTGTTCAGCGCGCTGGCGATGTCGGTGGCCGGGATGCCGGAGGTCGAGGTGGCGAACAGGGCGGCGTCCGGGGCGTTCTCCTCGATCGTCCGCCACATCTGATGCTTGACCTCCAGCCGCTCGGGGCCGTTCTCCTGCACCAGGTCGGCCTCGCGCACGGCGGCGGCGAGGTCCGGCTCGAAGCGCAGGCGCTCGGTGAGGTCCGCTGTCGGCAGCCCCAGGCCCTCGAGCACCGGCACCGTGCCGTCGATCAGCTCGCGCACCTGCGTGTCGACACCGGGTTGCGGGTCGCTGACGGTGACTTCGAGTCCGTGGGCGAGGAAGAGCGCGGCCCAGGAGGCGCCGATCACGCCTGCGCCGACGACCGTGACACGACGGATTCCGGCGGCGTGGGTGGGTTCGGTCATGGGGGTGGTCCTCTCCGAGAATGCGAACGGTCTTGCTGATGCGGCGGCTCGGGCGAGCCGCCGGACGCGAACTGGGCGACGCGAACCGCGGGTCGGATCAAGCGAGGTAGTCGTGCACGAGTTCCGTGCGGCCCAGCGTGAGGTCGGCCACGATGTGGCTCGCCGAGACCACCTCGCGTACGGGCAGGTCGGACAGCGGGGCGAGCGCGTGGGCGAAGAGTTCCAGTCGGGCCGGCCCGCTCCAGGCGCCCTTGATGGTCACGTCGGAGATCTGGGCGCGGGTCAGTTCGCAGATACGGGGCTTTCCGTCGTACCCCGGCAGCTTCTTGAGCATGAAGGTGGGCACGGTGACCTCGGCGCGGGCCTGTGCGGGGTCCAGAGCCCGGTGCTTGTAGCCCATGGTGGCGGTGGCGACGCGCAGGGTGCCGTAGTCGAGGGTGCCGACCAGGGTGTCGGAGTCGACGTAGAGCCGTGGCGCGCCCAGCTTCTTGGGGAAGGCGCTGATCTCGCGGCCGCTGGCGATGGCCGGGTGGCTGTCGACGTACATGGCGAGGCTGTACTCGCCCCGCTCGCCTTCGTGCTCGACGGCCACGACCTGGCCGGACTCGGTGTAGTCACCCAGTCCTGTCACATCGGGCATGCGCATGACCTCGAAACGCACCAGCGGTTCGGGGACCCGCAGTGGTTCGAGTACGACGGCGGCGAGCGCCTCGGGGTCCGTGCGGTAGGTGATGTTCAGGTATTCGCGACCGGTGAAGCGGTACGGGCCCGCGGGGTACGCGGGGGCGTTGAGAGGAGTGGTCAGCGACTTGACGACGTCTTCAGCACGCATCGGGCTCGCCCTTCTTTCTCGTGAGCCGCGGGAGCTTTCCCGGGTGCCGGGCCTTGTCCCGAGCTGCCGGGGTGCCCTCCCGAGCCACGACCATGAAAGAATCCAGAAAGTTGTCAAATACAACTTGTTGCTATGTACAACGATACGGCGGTCCGCCACATTCCCGCAAACCCATGCCGCCCACCCACCGGATCACACCTTCCTATGCACTGCGTGACGAATCCCGTCCGGCTCGCGCGCAGCCGGACCGGCAGGCCGGGCCATGGGGCAGCGCGCCCCAACCGTCATAAAGTGGGAGAATTCGACTATCCCGGAGATGCGCAGCCAGCGCCCTTCCACCGACAGGCAGGTCAGCCCATGCCGAAGAAACCACGTCCGTCCGAGCCCTCGCACGGAGAGGGCCCGAGCCGCCACCAGGGCACTGGGCAGCACGGCTGGTCGCCCGATGTGGACGAGACGCGCCAGCAGGACAACCCGAGCGCGCACCGCTCCTTCCATCCGGGCGAACACGCCGAAGACAGGGGCCCGGGCCGGACGAAGTCCAAGGAGGAGACCGAGCCCGTACCGGGCGACACGAGCAAGAGCACCGGTGCGCGCGGCGAGGAGTACGCCGACAACGACGAGAAGGGCATGCGGGACACCGGTCGCAGGGGCCGCTCGCAGCGCCCCAGCGGGACCAAGGACGCCTCCGCGACCACAGGTGTGGACCCGCAGGACCCGCCCTCCGGGCGCCGGGCGGGCTAGGCCGACCGGCGACCAAGCCTGCCGAGCGCCGGCCCGGCCCACTACCCCTCTCGCCGGCCGCAGCGACACTCAGCAGATCCGCGGCAGTTGCTCCCCGATCGGCAGATCGACCACGCGTGTACCGCCCAGCCCGGTGCGGGCCACCACCATGCCCGGGTGCGCGTCGACGGCCTCGCCGATGATCACGGAGTCCCGTCCCAGCGGATGGGCCCGCATCGCCTCCAAAACGGCGTCGGCATGTTCGCGCGGCACGAAGGCCACCAACTTGCCCTCGTTGGCGACGTACATGGGGTCCAGGCCCAGAATCGCGCAGGCGTTGGCCACGGGCGGCGGGACGGGCAGATCGCGTTCACGGATGACCACACCGGCGCCGGAGGCCGATGCGATCTCGTTCAGAGCCGCCGCCAGCCCACCGCGCGTGGGATCACGCAGCACGTGCAGATCCCGGGTGACGGCCAGCATGGCGTCGACCAGGCCACCGAGCGCCGCGCAGTCGCTCTCGATCTCCACCCCGAATTCCAGGCCTTCGCGGACGCTCATGATCGCCACACCGTGTACGCCGATCGCGCCGCTGACGATCACGACATCGCCGGGGACCACCCGCTGCGCACGCAGGTCGACGCCCGCCGGGATGAGCCCGATGCCCGCCGTGTTGATGTAGACCCCGTCGCCGTGACCGGACTCCACCACCTTGGTGTCGCCGGTGGCGACCTCGACGCCCGCCGCACGCGCCGCCGTTCCCAGCGCCTCGGCGACCCGGGCGACCACCTCCAGTTCGACGCCCTCCTCCAGGATGAAGCCGCAGGAGAGGTAGGCGGCCCGCGCCCCGCTCATGGCGAGGTCGTTGACCGTGCCGTTGACGGCGAGGTCCCCGATGCTGCCGCCGGGGAAGAACAGCGGCCGCACCACGAACGAGTCGGTGGAGAACGCCAGCCGGACCCCGCCGAGCGTCAGCGCGGCGGCGTCGCCGAGCTGGGCGAGCACCTCTCCCCCGAAGGCGGGCGCGAAGACGTGTTCGACCAGTTCGGCGGAGAGCGCGCCGCCACCGCCGTGGCCCATCACGATGCGGGGCCGGTCGCGCAGCGGAGCCGGACACGTCCAGGCCTCGGGGTCCAGCGCGGGCACGCGGAGATCGGTGATGTCAGACAACGGGGCTCGCCTCCCGGGCCACGGGCGTGATCTCAAGACGCCGGTAGAGGTAGTACGCGGCGCAGGCGCCCTCGCTGGAGACCATGGTGGCGCCGAGCGGGGTGCGGGGGGTGCAGAGGGTGCCGAAGGCCTCGCACTCGTGCGGCTTGAGCATCCCCTGGAGGACCTCACCGCTGCGGCACTCGGCCGGCTCCAGCGTCTGGATGCCTTCGACCGAGAAGCGGTGCTCGGCGTCGAAGTCGCGGTACTTGCGCGACAGTCGCCAGCCGCTGTCCGGGATCACACCGATACCGCGCCAGGCACGGTCGGTGACCTCGAAGACGTCCTCCAGCATGGCCTGGGCGGCCGGGTTGCCCTCCGGCCTGACGGCCCGGGCGTAGGCGTTGTCGACGGTGTGCTCGCCGCGTTCCAGCTGATGGACGGTCCGCCGCACCCCTTCGAGGATGTCGAGCGGCTCGAACCCGGTCACCACGATCGGGACCTTGAACCGCTCGGCCAGCTCGGGGTACTCCCCCACGCCCATCACGCTGCAGACGTGCCCGGCGGCGAGGAAGCCCTGGACCCGGCAGTTCGGCGCACTCATGATCGCCTCGATCGCGGGGGGCACCCGGACGTGGGACACCAGCAGGCTGAAGTTCGGGATGCCGAGCTTGCGGGCCTGATAGACCGTCATCGCGTTGGGCGGCGCCGTCGTCTCGAACCCGATGCCGAAGAACACCACCTCGCGGTCCGGGTTCTGCTGCGCGACCCGCAGGGCGTCGAGCGGCGAGTAGACGACGCGTACGTCACCCCCTTCGCTGCGTACCTGGAACAGGTCCCGGCCGGTGCCGGGGACGCGGAGCATGTCACCGAACGAGCAGAAGATGACGTCCGGCCGGGAGGCGATCTCCAGCGCCTTGTCGATGACTTCGAGCGGTGTCACGCAGACGGGACAGCCCGGACCGTGGATCAATTCGACCTGATCGGGGAGGAGTTGGTCGATGCCGTGGCGGATGATGGTGTGTGTCTGTCCTCCGCAGACCTCCATCAGGGCCCACGGCCTGGTCACGGTGGCGTGGATGTCGTCGAGGAGCCGCCGGGCCAGTTCCGGGTCCTGGAATTCGTCCATGTACTTCACTTCCGCGCCTCCTCGATGACGTCCTCGTCCGGGAACGGGGTGGTTTCGCCTGCTTGCGCGGCCAGTTCCCAGGGGTCGCCGAACTCCTCCTGCAACATGCCGAGCTGGGCGAAGAGGTCGAGTGTCTGCTTCGCCGACTCCTCGTCCAGACGTTGCAGGGCGAACCCCACATGGACGATGGCGTACTCGCCGACCTGGAGGTCGGGCAGGTACTCCAGGCACACCTCCTTGACCACTCCGCCGAAATCGACGGTGGCCATCCGGGTGCCGTCCCGTTCCTCGATGTCCAGCACTCTGCCGGGTACCGCCAGGCACATGTGCCTCTCCTCGCTGTGGTTCGTGCGTAGCCCGGGGCTGCCGGGACAGTTCCTCGGTTCGTTCACTCCGGTCCGGTCTCCGCACGGGCGCCGACCACGAGCTGGCCGAGGGCGAGGCCGCCGTCGTTGGGCGGGACCAGATGGTGGCGCAGCACGGTGAACCCGTCCGCGCGCAGCGCCGCGGCGCAGGCCGAGGAGAGCAGGGTGTTGGCGAACACGCCCCCGGTCAGGGCGACCGTGTCCAGCCCGTGCCGGGTCCGCGCCCGTACGCACATCCCGTGCACCAGGCCGGTGACCGCGCGGTGGAAGCGGGCGGCGATCAGCGCCGGGTCGGTGCCCGCCCGCAGATCAGCGACGATCGCCGCGAGGACGGGCGCCGGGTCGGCCCGTACCGGGTCATCCGAGTCAGGCGCCGCCGTCCGCAGGCCGAACGCGTACGAGGTGGTGTCCTCGGCGGGCGCGTGCAGCGCCGCGTTCTCCAGCTCGACGGCCGCCTGCGCCTCGTAGTCGGCCCGGTGACAGACACCCGCGAGCGAGGACACGGCGTCGAAGAGCCGGCCCATGCTGGAGGTGGGGACGCAGTTCAGGTCCCGCTCCAACTGCCGTGCCAGCACCCGCCGTTCGTCGGCCGGACAGGCGGTCGCGCAGGGCAGGTCGTCCGACCAGGCGATCCCCGCCGCGCGCAGCTGCGCCAGGGCCATCCGGTACGGCCGGCGCACCGCGGCGTCGCCGCCGGGCAGCGGGACGTAGGCGAGGTGCCCGAACCGGACGAAGCCCTCGTAGTCCGCGAGCAGGATCTCCCCGCCCCACACCGCGCCGTCGTCGCCGTGCCCCGTCCCGTCGAAGGCGACCCCGATCACCGGTCGGCCGCCGTCCAGCCCGTGTTCGGCCATCGCGGCGGCCACATGGGCGTGATGGTGCTGGACGCGTACGACGGTCCGTCCCGACGCGTTCCGCCCGGCCCACTGGGCGGAGCGATAGCCCGGGTGCCGGTCGGCCACCAGCATCCGGGGCCGTACGCCCGTGAGGGACTCCAGCTGTGTCTCGGCGCGCTCGAAGGCGCGCTGGGTGCCGAGGTCGTCCATGTCGCCGATGTGCGCGGACAGCCAGGCCCGCCGCCCCTCCCCGAGGCAGAACACGTTCTTGAGGTCTCCGCCGACGGCGAGGGCCGGGCGCACGGTCACCGGGAGGGGCAGCGGCAACGGCGCGTACCCGCGGGCGCGGCGGACCATCAGCGGCTCCCCGTCGCACACGCGCAGCACGGAGTCGTCGCACGGGACATGGATCGGCCGGTCGTGCGTGAGCCACGCGTCGGCCAGCGGCGCCAGCCGCTCCAACGCCTCCTCGTCGTCGGTGACGATCGGCTCACCGGCCACGTTGCCGCTGGTCATGACCAGCATCCGGGGTCCGTCGGCGTCACCGGGCAGACCGAGCAGCAGATGGTGCAGGGGCGTGTACGGCAACATCACGCCCAGGTCGGGGCTATGGGGCGCGACGGCCTCGGCGGGCCCGGGCGATCCCGTCGCGGGCGCCAGGTCCCTGCGCCGGCGCAGCAGCACGATGGGCCGGGTCCCGCCCTCCAGCAGAGCACGCTCCTCAGGCCCCATCCGGACGAGGTCCTCGAGGTCGGCCGCGCTCCTGACCATGACGGCGAACGGCTTGTCCCCCCTGGCCTTGCGGCGGCGCAGCAGGGCGACCGCCGCGGGATCGGTGGCGTCGCAGGCCAGGTGATAGCCGCCCAGCCCCTTGACCGCGAGGATCGCACCCCGTGCCAGGAGAGCGCGGGCGCCTGCGATCGGGTCCCCCGCCCCGGCACTCCGCGGGGGTTCGCCGGGCGACGACTGCGCGACGAGCAGACGCAGTCGCGGGCCGCACGCGGGGCAGGCGACCGGCTGTGCGTGGAAGCGGCGGTCGGCGGGATCCGTGTACTCCCGGGCGCAGTCGGGACACATCGCGAAACCCGCCATGGTCGTGTGCGCCCGGTCGTACGGCACTCCGGTGACGATCGTGAACCGCGGGCCGCAGTGCGTGCAGTTGATGAAGGGGTGACGGTGCCGTCGGTCGGACGGATCGGCCAGTTCGCCGAGACAGTCGCCGCACGTGGCCATGTCCGGGGAGACCAGCGTGCGCGCCGGTCCGTCCGTCCGGGAGGCGATGATCGTGAACGCACTGCCGCCCGTGGCGGGCAACTCCCGGTGGTCGACGGACTCCACGCGGGCCAGCGGCGGGGCGTGCGTCGCGATCCGGTCGCAGAACTGGGTGACGGCCCAGGCGGCGCCCTCGACTTCGGCGACGACACCCTCCGGGGTGTTGGTCACGTGACCGGACAGGGCCAGCTCGGTGGCGAGGCTGTAGAGGTACGGCCGGAAGCCGACGCCCTGTACGACGCCCCGGACGGTGACCCGGCGGCGCCGCGGCGTGTCACCGGCGACGACGGTCGAAGGCGTACTGCTCACGAGCGGGTCTGGGCCATCGCGCCGGTGCCGTCCGGGTGGGTGTGCGGAGGGCCGTCGTCATGGTCGTCGTGCGGGTGACCGTGAGCGTGTGGGTGACCGTGTGCGTGACCGAGGCCGTCGTGCTGACGGGCCATGACGGGTGCGTGGACGGGCGCTCCGTCCGCGGCCGCGATCGCCCTGTCGAGCAGCGCGCCGATCCCCCGCTCCTTGCGTGCCGAGGTGAGGACCACCTCGACTCCGGGGTTGACCTGCGCCACGTTCGCGCGAAACGCGGCCTCGTCGAATTCGACGGCCTCGGCGATGTCGGTCTTGGTGACCACGACCAGGTGGGCGAGGCCGAAGGCCGTCGGGTACTTCAGCGGCTTGTCCTCCCCCTCGGTCACGGAGGCGAGGACGACTCGCAGCGTCTCCCCGAGGTCGTAGGAGGCCGGGCAGACGAGATTGCCCACGTTCTCGACGAACAGCAGCCGGGTGTCGTCGGGCAGCCACCCGTCGAGGTGACCGCCGAGCATGTCCGCCTCCAGGTGGCACAGCCCGTCGGTGAGCACCTGCTTGACCGGCACGCCCGAACGGGCCAGCCGTGCCGCGTCGTTCTCGGTGGCGAGGTCGGCGGTCAGCGCCGCGACAGGAACCGACCGCTCCCGTGCGAGCAGCAGTTCGCGTTCCAGCAGCGCGGTCTTGCCGCTGCCGGGGCTGGACAGCAGATTGACCACGGCGGTGCCGCGGGCCGCGAGCCCGGCGCGCAGCGTGTGCGCGGTCGCGTCGTTCTTGGCGAGTACGGCCTGACGCAGGTCAACCACACGGCACATGGTTCAGCGCTCCTCGGAGATCGGTTCGCGGGCTGGAGCGTGCGTCCGGCCGTCCTCCCAGTGCACGCTGAGGATCTGCAGTTCCCGGCCCGAGAGCAGGTCGGTACTCGCGCCGCCGCACTCGGGGCAGCTCAGAAGGGGTGGCATGCCGACGGCCCATTCGAACGCGCAGGGGGCGCAGCGGGCCCGCCCCTGCACCGTCTCGGTGACCAGGCCGGCGCCCTCCAGGAGGGTTCCGGCGCAGGCGAGTTCGAAGCAGAAGGTGAGGGAGTCGGCCACGACGCCGGCCAGTTCGCCCACCTGGAGCCGTACCGACCGCACGGCCGTCACGTCCCCGGCCCGCTGCGCGGCCTCCTCTACCTGGCCGATCACCGCCAGCGCGATGGACATCTCGTGCATCGGTCTCTGTCCTCCCAGGGGGCCGGCCCGCGCCGACCGCCACCGCGGCCGGTTCCGGCCGCCCGGCCCGCACGGGAAGGCGTGGACCGGCGGCCTTCATTAGAGGCGAGGGGGCCTGCTTCGAAGGCCAGGCACGCCGCCGGCCGCCGGTGGCGTACGCCGTTCGACCCAACGCCCCGGCGGGTGCCCCGCCTCACATCCTGCGCATCCGCAGATAGCGCCTGAGGTCAGGAAGCACCTGCCGGACAAGGGCAGCCGCGGCGGCCAGGGCCGCGCCACCGATGATGGTCTTCTTCATCCCGTCTCTCCTCACTTCGCGGCCTCGCCGGCCGTGGCCCGCGACGCCGGCTCACCGTCCGGCAACAGCTCTTCGATCAGCCGAACGGCCCGGGGTACGGCGTCGGCCACCGGCGGACTGAGACCGATGCCCTCGTCGACCGAGGCCGGTTCACATCCGACGATCAGGATCCGCCGCGGCGGCTGTCCGCCGGTCCCGGCGCACAGCGTGTCCAGCAGCGCCAGAACCGTGTCGGGCGTCATCCGATGGCCGTCGAGCGCACTGGCGGCCGGCGGTCCTCCGTCGAGCGGGCTGTCGTGCTCGATGACGTAGAGCGTGCCGGGGGCCTCGCCGCGGGCGGTGGCGTCCACGAGGATCAGCGTGTCGTAGCCGTCCAGGAGCTGGTAGGCGAGGTGCACACCGCGTACGCCGATGTCCTCGACCTCGATGTGTCCGGGCAGCTGACGCTCGGTGAGCCTGCGCACGGTCTCGACGCCGAAGCCGTCGTCGCCGAGGAAGATGTTCCCGATACCGGCGACGAGGGTCCTCGGGCCTGTCCGGTGGAGAGCGTTCATGCCTCGTCCTCCAGGGGCGTGATCTCGTCCGGCTGGAAGTAGAGGAACCGGCCCTGTTCTCGGCGGATGTCGGCGCCGGGGTCGCCCTCGACCGTGACCGCCAGATGCACCCCGCCGTCCACGTCGTGCAGGACCGCCTCGACCTTGGCGCTGCGCCCCTGGAGGAACAGGTCCTGCGCGTCCGTCCGCCGCAGACCGGGTCGCAGCAGCACCCGGCTGCCCGCGCCGAGCGACCGGCCGTCCACGACGACCCGGTCCTGAGCCGGGTCGAAACCGGCGTCGCTCGCGGGGTCCCACCAGGGGGTGTCCGGCCGCTGCACCCCGTACTCGTCGGGGAAGCCCTCGGCCACGGGAGCGGCGGCGGCCGGGCCCGGGCCGGTCATCTCGCGCAGACTCCGCACCGCCCCGTGCAGCCGCTCCAGCACCTCTGCGGGCATGGAGTCCGCGAGGTCGATGACGGCGGCCGCCCGCTCGTCGGTGCCCCGGGCCTCGCGCTTCTCCTCGTCGGTGAGGGCCGCGGTGCGCAGGGCGAGGATCTCGTCGATCTCGGTGGCGTCGTAGAGCGCCCCGGGGCTCTCCGGCGCGATCGCCGGGTGGTCCTCCAGGATGATCGGCGAGGACAGCACCAGGTCGGCGCGGCCCGGTTCACCGGCGAGGACGGGCCAGGTGTGCAGATTGCGGCAGGCTGCGATCGCGCCCTTCGCCCACTCCGGGGGATCCGTCATCGACAGGAACGACCCGGCGCTGAGCGCCATGAGGAGATGCGCGGCGACCAGGGACCGCGGCAGCGCGGCGTCCCGGTCGGCACCGCCACCGTCCTCGGGTGTCCAGGCGGTGGTGTTCTCGACCACGGCGGTCAGCCGCAGGGCCCGGTAGGGGCCGTCGAGTTCGCGCGCGGACAGCCGTACGACACCGCTGATCTCCTCGGACCGCCGGACCAGCCGGCCGACGGGACGGCCCGTCGCGTCCAGGACCGGCTCGGTCTCCTCCCGGGCGGGTCGTCCGAAGGGGAACGTGACACCGTCCCCGAGGAGTTCGTCCACCGCGGCGACCAACTCGACGCGCTCCTCGCCGCCTTCGTCCCAGGGCACCAGGACCCGGTCCTCCAGGCGGAGTTCGGGCACCGCGTCGAAGCCGCCGTCCGGCCGCGCCCGCTGCACGGTGCGCCGCCGGGCGTGCAGGAACCGCAGCTCGACCGACAAGGTCGCCCCGGCCTTCGGTTCCATCAGGCATTCGGTGTGCTGGAAGTCGTGTTCCTCGCTGTCCGCGCCCCAGTCGGGCGGGACGAGCACCCCGAACTGCCAGCGCAACCGGTTCTTGGCCGCCGAGGCCCGGTACGGGTAGAGCACGTAGCCCTCGAAGAGAACGGCGTCGGCCACCTGCCGGGCCAGGGCGAACCTGGCCTCCGTCTCCGGGGCGAACGTGGTCACGCTCACGGATCCGTCCTTCCGGTGGTGAGGGTGAGATACGGATCGGCGCGGGGGGCCTCCACGGGGGCTGTCTCCTCATCGAGGAGAGCCCGAACAGTGGCCTCCCAGGAGGGCAGTGCCCGCCGGGAGCGGTAGGCGAGCAGGGCGTCCATGGTGTCGCGGGGCAGCCGGATCCAGCCGCACCCGGGGAAGTGCTGCTCGACCATCTCCCGCCAGGCGCTGACCGGCATCCGGAAGGTGGCCTCCCGGTCCCACGGGACCGGCTCCACCCGGAAGCCGCCCGCTCCGGTGAACGCCGTGCCGGAGAACAGCATCAGCAGCGGCACCTCGCCGCCGTCGAGCGCGGCCAGATAGCGGGTCGCGGCGATGTCCATGTCGTACGTGCAGGGCACGACGAGGTCGGTCTCGGTCTCGCCCGTGAAGCTGGGGACCATCAGCGGGACCTGGGCGAACTGCACCGGCTGGAGGGTGCTGCCCCAGCGCGACCGCTCGCCGAAGAGATCCGCCAGCCCGTCGGCCTCGGCGGGCTCGTAGCCGCGGCGGGCGGGTTCGATGCGGATCTGGCAGCGCAGCGCGAGCGCGTGCACCCGGGCGCCGTCGGCCGCGGTGACGCGCAGCCGGAACACGAGGGTCGGTCCGGCGGCGAACCGGTCGGCGCGAACGCCCGTGCACGCGAAGGAGAACTCCGTCACGACACGCCCGCCTCGGGCACGGGCCGCGCGCGTCGCACCACGTCGTCGAAGAACGCGTCCAGGGCGGCGCGCGCTTCGGCTCCGCCGTCGAAGCCCGTCCACAACAGGCGCATCCGGCCCACCAGTTCGTAGCAGATGTCGATCGGTACGAGGTAGCACTCGCAGCGCCCCTCGCTGCGGCGCAGCAGCAGCGCCTCGACGTCGGCTTCGAGCAGCTCGGCGAGCCGGCTGCCGCCGAGGGCCTCGTCCCAGGTGGCCGGTTCGAGTTCGCTCTCGGTGGCTCCGGCGGGGCTCGGGTACAGGGCCACCAGCCGGTCGAGCGCGGCGTTGCGGAAGAAGAAGGCGACGCCGACGGGGATCTGGAGCGACTCCCAGGCACGGTCGTCGAGGCGGTGGGCGGGGTCGGTGAGGTAGCGGGAGGGCACCGTCCGGAAGCGGCCCGCGGCGGCGCCGGGCTGCTCCATGAGCAGGGCGCAGGAGACACAGGCGCAGACGAGCGCGCGCTTCTCGATGTCGACCAGGTGGCGGTGGTCCTCCTGGGCCACCGCCACCGCGCACAGCTCGCACCGCTCGGGCTGGGGCGGGCGCTCCGTCAGGAACCTGCGCAGGCCGGAGGGGCGCTCGGAGCCGGGCGCCCGGACAGCTGCCGGGAAGGCACTCATGGGGTCCGCGCCGCGGTCGGGCCGACGGTGGCGCCGGACTGCGGGCCCGTGCCGATCTGCAGCAGCGGTGCCTGCTTGGGCGCGGCCTGTACGTCGACGGCCTTGACCTCCGGCGCGAAGCAGGCGAGCGCGTCCTCGACGGCCTGCTGGGAGGCCGTACCGGTGGCGGCACATCCGCATCCCTCACCCGCCGACCGCAGCCGCAGGGTCCCCGTGTGCTCGTCGAAGTCGACGAGTTCGAGGGCGTGGTCGCGGACGGCGTCGAGGGCCCGGGCGATGCGGGTGTCGCGGTCCTCGGGGTGGAGGTCGTGCAGGACGAGCAGGCTCGCGACCAGTTCGTCGCCGAGCAGCGACGACAGGGGCTCGCCAGGGGCCCGCCGGCCGCCGGGACCGGACAGCAGCTGAAGGATGCGGGCCAGTCCGGAGCCGTAGAAGTCCATCAGCGAGCGGACGAGTTCCTCGGCCGCCGCGGCGGCCGCCGGGTCCGCGTGGGTGGCGAGCCGGTCCAGGACGTCCTCGATACGGCGGCCGGTCTGCTCCGCGTTCACCGGGTGTGTCGGCGCGCTCATCCGCCCAGTCCGCTCAGGCCGGTGGGTACGTGCATCTTCTGCACGGTCTTGCCGCCGCCGACGTACATGTGCACACCGCAGGGCAGACAGGGGTCGAAGCTGCGCACGGCACGCATGATGTCGATGCCCTTGAAGTTCTCCGGCGTGTTCTCCTCGAAGATCGGCGTGTTCTGCACGGCGTCCTCGTACGGGCCGGGCGTGCCGAAGGTGTCCCGGGTGCTGGCGTTCCAGGGGGTGGGCGGGTACGGGTGGTAGTTGGCGATCTTGCCGTCGCGGATCACCATGTGGTGCGACAGGACACCGCGGACCGCCTCGGTGAATCCGACGCCGATGCTCTCGTCCGGCACCTCGAACTTCTCCCAGGTCTGGGTGCGTCCGGCGCGGACCTCCTCCAGCCCCTTCTCCGCGAAGTGCAGCGCGATGGCGGCGGTGTAGGCCTGGAAGTAGGTGCGCGCACGGTTGCGTTCCAGCGCGTTGCTCCACTTCGGGATCTTCCACTCGAAGCTGGTCTCGGGCCTGGTCATCGTGCGGGGCAGGTTGATGACGACGCTGTGCCCGGTGGCCTTCACATAGCCGGTGTCGACGAGTCCGGACAGGGCGGTGGACCAGAGCCGCGCGATGGGGCCGCCGCCGGTGTCGAGCGCGAGGTGGTCCTTGCCGTCGAACCAGCGCGGCGACATGACCCAGCTGTACTTGTCGTCGAAGTTCCGCTTCTGCGGGGCGGGGATGGTGTGCTGGTTCCAGGGGTGGCGCGGGTCGACCGGATTGCCGAGCGGGTCGTGCGTGACGAACTGCTCCTGGCCCTGCCAGTCGTCGTAGTACGAGCTGCCCAGCAGGATGCGGATACCCAGGTTGATCTCGGTGAGGTCGTTGGTGACGAGCTTGCCGTCGACGACGATGCCGGGGGTGACGAACATGCGCCGGCCCCAGTCCGTCATGTTCGCGTAGGTGAAGTCGCAGTACTCGGGGTCGTTGAGCGCGCCCCAGCAGCCGAGCAGGACGCGGCGCCGGCCCACCTCTTCGTACCCGGGCAGGGCCTCGTAGAAGAAGTCGAACAGGTCGTCGTGCAGGGGCACGACGCGCTTCATGAACTCCACGTACCGCATCAGCCGGCTGAGGTAGTCCGTGAAGAGCTGCACGGAGGCGATCGTGCCGACGCCGCCCGGGTAGAGCGTGGAGGGGTGCACATGGCGCCCTTCCATGAGGCAGAACATCTCCCGGGTGTACCGGCTCACCTGGAGGGCCTCGCGGTAGAACTCGCCCTCGATGGGGTTCAGCGACCGCATGATGTCGGCGATGGTGCGGTAGCCGTGCTCACCGGCGTGCGGGGCCTCGGTGCGCTCGGCCAGTTCGAGGACCCCGGGGTTGGTCTCCTTGACCATCTTTTCGCAGTAGTCGACCCCTACCAGGTTCTCCTGGAAGATGTTGTGGTCGAACATGTACTCCGCCGACTCGCCCAGGTTGATGATCCACTCACCCAGGTGCGGGGGCTTCACGCCGTAGGCCATGTTCTGCGCGTACACGGAACAGGTGGCGTGGTTGTCCCCGCAGATGCCGCAGATGCGGCTGGTGATGAAATGGGCGTCGCGGGGGTCCTTGCCGCGCATGAAGACGCTGTAGCCGCGGAAGACCGACGAGGTGCTGTAGCACTCGGCGACCCGCTTCTGCTTGAAGTCGATCTTGGTGTGGATACCCAGGCTGCCCACGATCCGCGTGATCGGGTCCCAGGCCATCTCCACCAGGCCACTGCCGTCGCCGGCCGCCTTCGTCGTCGGTGCCATCGTGTGTGCCGTGCCCTTCGTTGCGCGGGAGGTGTGCGGGGTCGGTCGGGTCGCCGAAGCGGGTTACGTGCGGCGGGGCGTCACCACGGCGGCTGGTAGCCGGTGGTGATCCGGTCTCCGGTGTGGCGCCACTTGGGCTCCTTGTCCACGGTCCGTGCCGTGATGGACCTGAGCTTGCGGACCACGGCGCCGTAGGCACCGCTGGCGGCGCTCGACACCTTTCCGCCGGGCGGCTCGTCCATGAACGGCATGAACTTGTCGGGGAAGCCGGGCATGGTGCAGGCGATGCAGATGCCGCCGACGTTCGGGCAGCCGCCGATGCCGTTCATCCAGCCGCGCTTGGGCACGTTGCACTTGACGACGGGACCCCAGCAGCCCAGCTTGACCAGGCACTTCGGAGAGTCGTACGTCATCGCGAACTGGCCCTGCTCGTAGTACCCGGCCCGGTCGCAGCCCTCGTGCACGGTGGCGCCGAAGAGCCAGGTCGGACGGAGCTTGTCGTCCAGCGGGATCATCGGGGCGGAGCCGGCCGCCTGGTAGAGCAGATACGTGAGCGTCTCGGAGAAGTTGTCCGGCTGGATGGGACAGCCCGGGACGCACACGATGGGGATGCCGGCGTGCGACTTCCAGTCCCAGCCCAGATAGTCGGGCACACCCATCGCGCCGGTCGGGTTGCCGGCCATGGCATGGATTCCGCCGTACGTGGCACAGGTGCCGATGGCGACGACGGCCAGCGCCTTGGGGGCGAGCCGGTCGATCCATTCGCTGGTCGTGATCGGCTGGCCGGTCTCCGGGTTGTCGCCGAAGCCGCTCCAGTAGCCCTCCGGCTTGATCGCCTCGTTGGGGATGGACCCCTCGACGACCAGCACGAACGGATCGATCTCGCCCCGCTCCCCCTTGAAGAACCACTCGATGAACGTGTCCGCGCCACCGACCGGACCGCACTCGAAGTCGATGAGCGGCCAGTGCACGGCGATCTTCGGCAGGCCCGGCAGCACACCGAGCACGATCTCCTCGATGCTCGGCTGCATGGCGGCCGTCAGGGCGACCGAGTCACCGTCACAGCTCAGCCCTGCGTTGATCCAGAGGATGTGGATCGTGGGTGTCTCTTCGGCGGGCGCATCTCCGGCGTCCGCGGCGCCGACCGTGTCCGGCGTTGACGCAGTCATGGGACCGCCTCCTAGGGAGGAGTGGGGACGAAGCATGGCATTTCGACCATCACTTTTCTTGGTACCAGCCATCCGGCCCCGGTGGGACGCCATCGAGGGCCGTTCCAGTGACGCGCGCGGCAGAGGGGACCGAGCCGTGGAGCGCAACCGGAGTCGCCGCCGCGTCCGGGGCGAGGTGCGACGGTGTGCCCGCAGGGCTTTCCTTGCGGACGAACGCACGGCGCAGTGCGTGGTACGGAGCGTCCGGATCGCGGAACGTCCGGCTCATCCGGGCCAGCTCCTGCGCCCGGAATGCGGCCGGCGGGGCGATGCCCGCCTGCCGGTCCGCTTCCGCCTTCTTCGCGGCGATCCGCGCCCCTGTTCCCGTCAGTGACGCCAGCCGGCCGGCCCTCCGGCCGACCTCCGCCACGAACTCCCCAGGACCGCACTCGATCACCTCGTCGACGAGGCCAAGACGCCTGGCGCTCGACGAGCTCACCGGCAGCGCCTCGCGCGTGAGCCGCTCGGCGACCTCCGGACCCACCCGGCGCGGCAGGGTGTACGTCCAGTACTCGGAGCCGTACAGGCCCATCAGCCGGTAGTGCGGGTTCAGCACGGCGCCCGCGCGGCACCACACCTCGTCGGCCGCCAGGGCGAGCATGACCCCGCCCGCGGCCGCGTTGCCCGGCACGGCCGAGACCACCAGCCGGTCCGTGGTCGTCAGAACCGCCTCGACCAGGTCGTCGATGGCGTTGATGTTCGCCCAGGACTCCGCGCCGGGATCCTCCGCGGCCTCGATCACATTGAGGTGGATCCCGTTGGAGAAGAAGTCGCGTTCAGCGCCCAGCACCAGCACGGATGTGGGGCGCGAGCACGCTTCCCGGTAGGCGTCCAGCAGACGCCGGCACTGCGCGGTGCTCATCGCGCCGCCGGGGAAGGAGAACGACAGGAAGCCCACGTTCCCGTTCTCCCGGTAGCGGATGTCCGTCCAGATGCGGTGCCGGGGGCCGGGGTACAGGGGCACGGTGTGCTCGGGCAAGGGCGGCAGCCGGTCTCCCAGGGCCTGCACCGCGGGCAGTTTGAAGGTGGGCGGCTGCCCGGGCACTCGCCGGGGCCTCAGCTCGGGGATCCACACGGCGCCGTCCGACGTCGCCCGGCAGATCGCGCCGGCCCGGGTGGCAAGCAGCTCCCCCGGGCGGCCGCGCAGCTCGTCCTCGGGGTGGCCACCGTGGAGATACCACTCGCCTCCGAGGAGCGCGTCCAGCACACCGGGCTGCGAGTCCGCGGCCCGCAGCTTGCGTACGACGGTGTCCGTGGAGTCCGCGGTCCAGTCGATCCGCCGGACGCTCTGGTCGAGATACGGCCGGGTGCGCGGCGGGACGCCGTCCATGCCCTCCGCATGCTGTTCGACGGGCACATAGGTGCCGCTCGCGAAGCGCTCCACGGCGAGCAGGACGGCCGCGAGGGCGGCGTCACCGACTTCGTTGCGGTACAGGTCGCTCTTGCCCACCGGTGGAACCCGGCACGGGACGGACGCCCACACGTCACCGGCGTCCATCTCCTCGGCGGCCTGCAGGACGGTCACTCCCCACTGGCCGACGCCTTCGTGGATCGCCCAGTCGAGGGAGGAAGGACCGCGGTCGCCGACCGGACCCGGATGGACGATGAGGCAGGTGTGCGCCGACCAGACCTCCCGGGGGATCGCCGTCTTCAGCATCGGCGCAAGGATCAGCTGCGGGGCGTGTCGCCGGACGGCGTCCTGCAACGACCCGCCGGGCAGGGCGAGTTCCACGGCGACGGCGTGACCGCGGTCCCGCAACGCGGTGTGGACCCGCTGGGTGAGGCTGTTGAACGCGCTGGCCACGAGCAGGATGTGCACCGCTGCCTCCGGACGGACGAGGGGCCGGAGCGGGCAGAAGTGCCCCGGGCCGACTGCGATCGTCGGATACGCCGGACCGGTCGGCCCGGGCGACAGGCTGTGAGGTCATCCGAAAGCAGGCGCCGATCCGCCGTCCGGCCGTGCACTCACGCCTGAGCAGGGGCGATGCGCTGCGTCGTCGGCCGGCGCCCGTTGGATCGCCACTGGCCCGGCGCGCTGGAGCCCGGTTCCGCGGGGTGCGATGACCTCGTGCCGCACATGCCAGGCAGACGAGAAATCCTGTCCCGGCCCGCTGCCCGCCGGTATGCGGGGCACACGCACCCGTACGGGTACCGAATCCGACAGCGCCGGAAGCGGACGCGATCCGCGTACGAGGGCCTCGGGAGGATGGCCGGGGCGTGACCCCGGTTCGCCGGGGAGCCGCCGTACGAGGAGACGGCCGGAGCGGACCGCCCGAGGACCGGATGGAGGAGGTGCGATGTCCACGCAGACCGACCGCCTGACCATCACCGAGCTGACCAGTTGCGACGAATGCGCGGTCCTGCGGGTCAGCGGCGAACTGGACCACAGCTGCGAGGCGCTCTTCCTGGCCACGCTCGGTGCCAGCGTGGACGCCGGTCATCGGCATCTGGTGCTGGACGTGACGGCCCTTGTCTTCTGCGATTCCCGGGGACTCAACGCCCTCCTCGCCGTCCGGTGGCTGCTGGAGCGGCGGGACGGACAGCTCGTGCTGGCCGGAACGGGGCGGCGTCTGACGGATCTGCTGGTGCAGACGGGAAGCACGCAGTTGCTGCCCACCCGCCCGACGGTCGGCCAGGCGCTGCTCGCCCTGCCTGCGGAGCACCGCCCGGCCTGGCCTCCGCCTCCGCTCCACGGCGGGGAGCAGCCCGCCGGTGCGCCTTCTCCGCCGGTTCCGCCGGTTCCGCCGGTTCCGCCAGTTCCGCACCAGCAGCATCCGCGGGACGGCGGGGAGGCGTGACGGCCGGGAGCTCCGAGCCCGAGCGGAAGTCGGCGGCTTCGGCACCGGCGGCTCATGCCTCGTATCGCCCGGTCTGGCCGCTGGGGCATACGGGCAGAATCGAACGCCGCCTCGATCGGTGAGTTGTGGGTTCTCGCGGGCCCGGAGCGTCCTGCGGGGGCATTAGCATCGGGTCCCTGCACCCCCGCTCCTTCTCCACGAAAGTGACCTCACCACGATGGCCGACGACGCCCTGCTCTTCGTACTCCCCGACCGTCACCCGCGCCTGGGCGCGCCCCTGGCCGCGGTCGGAGAGCTGGGGTGCACCGAGACACCCGCGGTGCACGGATGGCTCCAGGCGCACGGGATTCCCGCGTCCTCCGAGCGCGTCAGGATCGTCCCCGCCGGAGCCGAAATCCTCATTCCCGAGGACGCCGAGCGGCTGCCCGTCCCGCTCACCGAGGAGGAGACGGTACGGGTGGAGCAGGTGTGCGCGCCGCAGTCCGTGACGGACATGGAGAGCGAACTCATCAACTTCCGGGCCACCACCCAGGACTGGCAGTCCCTCATCCACCGCGCGCTCACCGCGGGGATTCCGGCACCGCGCATCGCGCAGCTCACCGGACTGGACCCGCAGGACGTCGTCCAGGCCGTAGGCGGCTGACGAGCAGCCGCTCCGCCGGCCACGGACGAACGCCGGATCCGAGTTCACCGTCGGTCGCGCGCCGCACCGGGCGCTCGGGCAAGGCGTCCGTCCGCCCGGCGCACTCAACTCTTTGCCGTTACTTTCCTTTTCCCTCTACAACCATTACGCCATTGGTGTGTTCACGAAATTAGCAGGGAAATAACGCAACTGTTCCGCCGCCCCGGCGCTCTTATGCGGTGACCAATGACTCGCGGAATGACCGCGAAAGCCGTTACGGGGAAGGTTCGTTCACAATGCACTCTCGCACCCGCACCACGCTGTTTGCCGCCACCGGTATCGCCGCCGCTCTCTCGCTGGCCGCGATCACCCCCGCCCTGGCCGGCACCACTTCCCACACCAGCGCCAAGAGCGCGACCGCCGCCGCCTCCGTGCAGGGCGACCCGCGCGCCGTCACGACCCGCGTCTCCGACTTCTACGGCTCCTACATCGACTCCGTCTGGGACCTCGAGGACCCGACGGCGGCCGCCAACGCCAAGGCGCTGCGCAAGTTCTACCTGAGCGCCGCCGAGCAGAAGAAGGTCGCCGCTTTCGAGGCGAAGGAGCACGCCGACGGCATCCTCTTCGCGCAGAACGTGCCCGTGAAGTGGAAGGTCGAGTACACCGGCTCCGGCGCGGGCCACGCCACCTCGCTGGTCACGCTGACGTGGGGCGACGGCAGCACCGCCGAGGTCTCCAAGATCAAGGTCCAGTCGGACCTGCAGACCCGCAAGATCACGGACCTCGCGCCGGTCAACTGACAAAGCGGCCATGGCCCGTCGCCGGGGATTCCCGGCGACGGGCCATTTCTGTGGGAACTCTGTGCCGGGCATCTTTGGACGTCTTGTGCGGGCATCGTCCTGTTTCTCCGCTGCACCGCGGAAGAGTGAACGCGGAATGCCGCGGGCAGCCGAACAGCGGAGTTCTGCTCGGCGCCATCGACCGGCTGGGCACGCCGGGTTGATTCGCGTCTCCTTGGGTATCTGTCGCCCGATCCCATCCCCCCACCGATGAGGTCCCCGAGCCGTTCAGACCCCCCACATCTGAGGATCCCTCATGAGAAGCAGCCTTCGCGCGCCACGCCCGCCACTCCGCCTCGCCGCGCTCACGGTCACCCTGGCGACCGGCGCGCTCATCCCCTCCCTCAACCCGACGACCTCAGCCGCCGATACGCCGACGCCCAGGAGCGTGAGCCCCGCTCGTGATGTCACAGGGCAGGCGAACGGCGCATGGACGGGGACCTGGTCCGTGTCCCCGCAGAGCGGTGGGTCCGGCTACAAGCAGCAGACGCTGCGGCAGACGGCCCGCACGAGCATCAGTGGCAGCGCCGTCCGCGTACGGCTGTCCAACGTCTTCGGCACCAAGCCTCTGGTCATCGGCAACGTCCATATCGCCAAGCGCACTTCGGGCTCCTCCGTGGACACCGCCACCGACCGTGTCGTCACGTTCGGCGGCCGGACGACGGTCACCGTCCCGGTCGGCGAGACCGCGGTCAGTGACTCGGCCGCCTTCGCGGTCGGCGCGCTCTCGGATGTCGCGGTGAGCATCTACCTGCCCGAGGACACCGGTCCTGCGACGTATCACCAGCAGGGCACCCAGACGAACTACGTGGTGTCGGGTGACGCCAGCGACGACGCCACCCTGCCCGGCGCGGCGACGACCGGCAGTTACGCCTTCCTCACCGGACTCGACGTCCAGAACCCGGCGGCGACAGGAGCCGTCGTCGCACTCGGCGCCTCGATCACCGACGGAGTGGCCTCCGCACAGGATTCCAACCGCCGTTGGACCAACGATCTCGCCAAGCGGCTCTCCGACAGCGGCCGCACCGTCGGTGTACTCAATCAGGGCATCAGCGGCAACCGGCTGCTTGCCGACGGAGCGGGGCAGAGCGCGCTCAAACGCTTCGATCGCGATGTCCTGGGGCAGGCCGGCGTCCGCTGGGTGATCTTCTCCGACGACCCGATCAACGATCTGGGCAACGCCAATCCGCCCTCGGCCGCGCAACTCATCGACGGGCTCAAGCAGTTGGTCTCCCGCTCGCACCAGGCCGGGATACGCATCCTCTGCTCCACCCTCACCCCCTACGAAGGCGCCAACTACTGGACGCAGAACGGCGAGAACGGCAGGCAGGCCGTCAACGCGTTCGTCCGGAGCGCCGGCAGCGGTTGTGACGGTGTGGTCGACCAGGACACCGCCACCCACGATCCGGCCCGCCCCACGCGCTATCTGCCCGCGTACGACGCAGGAGACCATCTGCACCCGAACGAGGCGGGCCTCCAAGCCATCGCGAACGCGGTGAACTTGGCCCTGCTGGACAACTAGGCCGTCCCCCGGTGTCCGTGCGGTGGCGCCCCGGGCGCTCGCCGCACGGACGCAGACGGGTCTGCATACGGGTCTACTGATGCAGGACAGCGCTGTTCAAGGGGTGGACGTAACCGCCCGCGCGAGGATGCGTGCCGTCTGCTGTCCTGCGCGGACAGCGTGTTCGGACTGGGTGCGACGGCAGCGGCCGAGTGCCAGGTCGAACTCGGTCATCACGACACCCGCGTGGTCGGTGTCCGGCTCGGTGAGCGTGACCGGCCGGCCCGCGTGTTCCAGCATTTCCTGCATGTGCCGCGAGTACACGCCGGAGAGGGTGACGTCCTGCGTCCCGTGCACCAGGTGCACGGGCGTCGCACCGGAGGCGGGCCCCTTCACATCGTCGAGCGGTGCTCTTCCTGTGCTGCGCGCCGGTACGTCGTAGCGTCCCGCGAGTCCGACGACCGCCGACGGGCTCCAGTCGTCGGCCGGCCGGGTTGCCAGAGCGAGCCCGACGGCAGCACCGGCTCCGGCGGACCAGCCGGCCACCACTGACCGGTCGACGTCTGCGTTGTAGTGCGCGGCCCGGCTCCGCAGGTGACGCAGGGACGCGAGGAGCTGGGACCGGCCGCGGTCCGGAACGGCGGGATTCCAGTTCGGGACGAAGACGACGAGTCCCTGGCGGGCCACCTCTTCGGCGAGCGGGGCCAGGACGTCCTTCTCGTCCGGAGTGCTGCCGTGCCAGAGCAGAGCGACGGGGGCTGGACCGTCGGTGCGCGGCTGGTAGACGTCCAGGAGCTGCGGGGTCGCCTCCGCCGGATCGGTGCAGGCAACGTCGCGCGTGACAGTGATGTCCATGTGGGGTGCGGGGAGCCTTCCGCTGGTCATGTGGTCCGGTGGGGGCAATTCGGCGTACCGAGGGCCAGCTCAAGGGGCCGATACCGATGGACTCGGAGAGCGATCTCGGTGTCCTCGACCCGCACTGGTCTGTCAGGCATCAAGAGTCAGGGGCAGGCGGCGGACCAACTCCCAGGTGTCGACGGCGAAGTCGAGGGTCATGCCGTGCCGCTCGTACAGTGCGAGCGCGCCGCTGCTGTTGTCGGTGTCCACGCCGAGGCCGATCCGGTCCCGGCCCAGCGCCGCGTAGTGCCCGAAGGCGTACCGAAGGAGGTGGCCGCCGAGGCCCTGACCGCGGGCTCGGCGCAGGACACCGAGGTTGCCGATCCAGGCCATCGAGGACCGGTCGTTGTGGCTTCGCAGCACCGCCACATTCCCCGTGCCCTCGACGTGCGCGATCCAGGTCAGCGACCAGTCGACGCGTTCGGCGTCGATGTCGTGCGACCACTGGTCGTAGGTCCGGGGCTGGAAGTCGAAGTGGTCGGCGAAGGATTCCTGGAGCAGTGCGTGGGCCCGTCGCCGGTCCGGCTCGGCCAGGCAGGGGCGCAGTGTCACTCCGGGAAGTTCCGTCGGCAACTGGTCGTCGGCGGTGGTCAGATGACGGGCCATCACCTGATAGCGGCGGACCGGGCGCCAGCCCCGGCCGCGCAGCTCGCCGAGGTCCAGGGTGGGGGTGATGTTGAGATGCATGTGCACCACCGCCTGTTCGGCACCGTTGGCCGCGGCTCGCTCCGCGGCCCTGGCCTCCATCAGGTCGAGCGTGTACGAGACGCCGTGCGGTTCGTCGGGCAGCGTGTACAGGTCCATGTCGATCCGCTCGCCACCGGAGTCGTCCCACACCAGGCCGTATCCGATCAGTCGGCCACCGGCGTCGAACAGAAGCCAGGAGTCGCGCTCCAGCTCCACCTCGGGATGCTTCAAGTCCCCTTGGACTTCGGAGAGTTCCGTGTCCGCGCGGCCGATCTCCAGCAGATCGACCGCGTTGAGCAGCGAGCACACCGCCGCCGCGTCGTCGAGCGTCGCCGGGCGTACGGTCAGCCCGGGCGGGGGCGACGGGGTGAAGGTGCTCATGGGTTCACTGTCGGTGGGCGAAGGCAGGCTTCGCAACGGAATTTCCTGGCGGAAGGGGAGGGACGAGGTCGCGCACCCGCACGGGCCTGCCTGGTCAACCCGCATGCCGTCGGCGCCGTGGAGGACGATGGGCTCCGGCGCGCCTCACCCCACGCGTTCGCACAGCTCCAGCACCAGGTCGGCGACCGTCTCGGGTTCACGCAGCGTCGGCAGGTGGTCGGACCCCGCCATCCTCACCAGACGGCAGCCGGCGATCCGGGCGGCCATCGCCTCGTTGCACCGGATCACCTCGGCCTGGTCCTGCTCGCCCAGCGCCAGCACGCACGGCACGGTCAGCTCGTCGAGACGGTCGAAGGCCGGGGCGTCCGGGACTTGACGGGCGTGATTGGTGAACCACGCCGGAATCGACCTGCGCAGCTGATCCACGGCCTCGGCGTCCTCGCCGACACCGGCCCTCCCCCACACACCCATGGCGAGAGCCACCAATCCGTCCATGTCGCCCGCCTTGGCCAGGGTCTCGACCTGAGCCATGAACTCCGGTGAGGAGAGGCCCTCGTAGCCGGTGACGCCCGGGCAGAACAGGGCGAGCCCCGCGACCCGCTCCGGGGCGTCGAGCGCGAGGCTCACCGCCGTGGCACCGCCCATGCTGGAGCCGGCCAGGACGACCCGGCTCAGACCGAAGTGGTCCAGCACCTCCACCAGGTCCTGGACGAGGGAGTACGTGGTGGTGGGCTGCGGGGACCGCCCGAAACCGCGCACGTCGTAGCGGACGACCCGGTGCCGCTCCACCAGCCGGGGCAACAGCGCGTCCCAGAGCCTGGAGTCACCGATCCCCGAGTGGAGGAGGACCAGCGGCAGCCCGTCCCCTCCGGAGTCGTCCGCCCACAGTTCGCCGCCCTGGACCGGCACCACGTTTTCCATGACACCAGCTTGCGCCAACCCTCCGCGGCTCACCAGGAGAAACTCGGCCGCCCACGGGCACCCTGCATTCGACCGCGGACAATGCGCCACGCCTCCTGGACCCGCGTCGTCACCGCCACGTACCAACCGGCCGCGCGCGGAGTGCACCGGCCGGTGCACTCCCCCACGCCAGTGCACTCATCGCGTCTCTCTCTTCAGACCGGGCAGGCGTCGCAGCTCGCTGATCCTCAGCAGACGCGCGAGGAGGAGATACGCGAGACCCAGTACGAGCGTTCCGGCGGTCAGCGCGACCGCCGTGGGCCAGGTGCCGGTGCCCAGGGCGCCGGCACAGGCGTGGGCGGTGGCCCAGCCCAGTGCCGCCGCCGGTCCGGCGGCGGTCACCAGTTTGGTGAAGGTGCGGCGTACGGTCCCGTCGTCGATACGGCCGCCGAGCCGTGCGCGCAGCAGCCGCACGGTGAGAGAGAGGCCCACCAGGTAGGAGAGGGTGTAGGCGCCTGCCATCCCGGTGACGGACCAGCGTGCGGGCAGCAGAAGATGGCAGCCGGTGGCCAACGCGATGTTCACCGCGGCGATGCAGGCGGCCATGAGGAACGGGGTGCGGGTGTCCTCGAAGGCGTAGAAACCGCGCAGGAGCAGGTACTGGGCGGAGAACGGGACGAGCCCGAGGCCGAACGCCTGCAGCATGTGCCCGAGCGGCTGGACCGACGCGGCATCGGCGGCGCCGTGGGCGAAGAGCAGGACGGCGATCCCCGGCCCCAGCGCGAGGAAGAGGAAGGCGGCGGGCACGATGACGACACCGCTGATCCGCAGCGCACGGGAGAGATCCGTTCGCAGGTCCCCGACACGGCCCTCGGCGGCTGCCTTGCTCATACGGGGCAGCAGCGCGGTCACCAGGGAGACGGTGACGATGGACTGGGGCAGCATCCAGATGGTCTGCGCGTAGGTGTAGGCGGTGTAGCCCGCACCGGCCCGCGGCAGCTTCGCATCGACGGCGTTGGCGTAGTTGGTGACCACGGTCAGGGCAACTTGGTTGGCGAGGACGAACAGCAGGGTCCACTTGGCCGCGTGGACGCTCGCGCCCAGGCCGGTGCCACGCCAGTCGAACCGCGGCCGGAACCGGAATCCTGCGGCCCGGGCGAAGGGGATCAGTGCCAGGGCCTGTACGGCGATGCCCGCAGTCGTCCCGATGCCCAGCAGCCGCACCTGCGCGGCCGTGATGTCCTCGACGCGCCCGGGGAGGGTCATCAGCGCCAGGTAGGCACCGAACATGCCGATCAGCACGGCGTTGTTGAGGACCGGGGTCCACATCATGGCGCCGAATCTCTCGCGGGCGTTGAGCACTTGGCCGAGGATGCTGAACATGCCGTAGAAGAAGATCTGCGGCAACAGGAAGCGGGCGAACACCACGGTCAGCTCGAACGCCTCGTGGTTGCCGGACGTGTCCCGCATGTACAGGCCCACGATCTGCGGAGCCGCCGCCACGGCCAGCGCCGTCCCCACTCCCAGCACGCACACCACGAGGGTCACCAGGCGCTGTTCGTATGCCCGTCCGCCGTCGGCCTGTGTGGCCCTGGCCCGCACCAGCTGCGGTACGAGCACGGCGTTGAGCGCCCCGCCTATCAGCAGCGTGTACAGGCTCGTCGGCACCGTGTTGGCCGTGTTGTACGTACTGGCCAGCAGGCCGGTGCCCAGGGCAGCCGCCTGCAGCACCTGACGGATCAGTCCCGTCGCCCGCGAAACCACCGTACCCATCGCCATCAGCAGGGACGACCGAGCCAGGCCGCCCCCGGCCGGCGCCGTCCGCCCGGCAGCGCGCCGCTCGCTCCCCCGCCGCCCGGATGTCCGGGTCCCCACCCTGTCTTTCGCCCCTTCGTGCATTCCGTCAACCTACGTCCTCAAGATCGCCGGAGCTCAATGGGCCGCACACGCACGGAACTTGGCGGCGGCAGTCGGACGCCATGGATACGGTGGGCTCCGGGCGTCACCGGACGGCACCTCCTCCGGGGGCGCCTCCCCCGAGCGGGTCCATCACGACTTCTGACGTGCGCGATTCGTGATCTGACACCGTTGACAGCGGTCGTCCCCGTCGCGCAGGGTGCTGGTCCGGACATCAGGGGTCCGGACATCAGGGGTGGGGACGTGGAACTGCAGCAGTACGCGGAGCGGTGCTCGGAGCTGTTCGCGGCGGGCGGCCATGCGGCCGTGCGACGCACGGCGCTGGCGGGACTCGACGACGTGGGGCCTTCCGCGGTGCTCTATGGCTGCCTCGGTCAGGCGCACGCGGCCGAGGACGAGGACGACCACGACGCCGAGGCGGAGAGCGCGTACCGCAAGGGCCTCGCCCTGGCTCCGGACGACCTCGGACTGCTCACCTGTTACCTCGAACTCTGCCTGCGCGCCGACTCCTTCGCATACCCGGGCCGCGCGAAGCGTGCTGTCGAGCTGCGGGCCCGCATCGACGAACTGGCTCCGCCCGGGTCGCCGTCCCGCGCACGGGTGGACTCGGCACTCGGCTGGGCCGGCCGCGGCTACTGGGACGACTTCCGGGTCGCCGCCGGCCAGGGGGCGGCCCGACGGGCCGAATCCGCCGAGTTGAGCGAGCAGGTCACGGACGCGCTGCGGCGCGGCGGTGACGGCGTGGATCCGGCGGCGGCAGGCGGGGACGACCTGCGCGCCGCCGAACTCGCGGCTGCCGTCGAACTGTTGCAGGGCCGGCGCAACGCGCCCCTGCGCTTCCTCCTGGCCCACCGCACCATCGCGTACGTGGTGACCTGCGTGCTGGCCGTCGCGACGAACAATCTGCTGGTCGCGACCGGAGTGGTCACGTTCAGCCTCTGGGGTTGGGCCCTGTGGATCCCGCTGCTCGCGGCCGAGGCCAAGTTGCGCTCGGCGCGCACGCTTGCGCGGCAGCGTGTCCTCGCGAGCATCGAGGAACGCCATGCACAGGAGGCCGCGGCGCCGCAGTCGGGATGAGGCAGGCGCCGTAAGAACCCGGGCAGCGAGTGCGCCTGCCGCATCTCATCGCCCCGGCGGATCCCCGTCCGCCCGCGAGGCCCCGCCCGTCAGAACGTACGGTCCAACAGCGCGAGCAGCGCCTCCCAATGACGTTCGTCGGCCGCGCTGTCGTACGCGGCGGTGTCGGCCTGGGTGAAGCCGTGGTGTGCGCCGGTGTAGACCTCGCTGCGGTGACGGACGCCCGCCGCGGTGAGCGCCTCGTCGAGGCGCTTGATCTGCTCTTCGGGCAGGGACGGATCCTGGTCCGCGTGGCCGAAGTACAGCTCCGCGGTGATGTGTTCGGCGACCAGGTGCGGGCTGTCGGGGGTATCCGTGGCCAGGCGTCCGCCGTGGAAGCCGGCGGCGGCCGCGACACGGTCCGGGTAGGTGCCCGCGGTGAGGACGGCCAGACGGGCTCCCAGGCAGTAACCGGTGAGCGCGACGGGACCGTTGGCGGTGAACGGGCAGGCCGCCAGCCAGTCCAGGTAGGCGGCGGCGTCACGCATCGCCAGGTCGGGTGTCAGCTCCCGGATGATCGGGCCGATGCTCTCGAAGATCTCGGGGCGGGCCGCCGGGTCGATGAACTCGGGCAGCTCCACGACGGGCGCGCGCCCGTGGCGGTAGAAGACGTTCGGCGCCAGGACGGTGTAACCGGCCGCCGCGAGGCGGTCGGCCATCGACCTGAGATGGGGACGCAGACCGAAGGCGTCCATGTAGAGCAGCACCGCGGGACGGGGAACACCGTCGCCGGGATGGACCAGGTAGGCGTCCGCGGTGCCGTCCTGGGTGGGGATGTCAACGGATGTGCCCTGTACGGCGGTCATGACCTCTGCTGCCTCTCCACGTGCACGGAATCTCGTCGAGGTCCACGTCCCCCTGCGTGACCATCGAGATCATGGTCACACGCGGCGCCTCAGCTGCCGGAGCCGGCCTCGCTGTCACGACAGACCGGCGCCCCGCCCATTTCGCCCTCGGCGGCCTTCGGCACGCGCCCGTAACCCGGTGGTCGCACGAGGGGCGAGCCCACAGGAGCCGGCCTCCCCTCTCCGTCGTCGCCCCGGCGCCGGGACCTCTCTTGATAAGCGGTGCTGATCAAGCGATAGAAACAAAGGGACTGTCGAGAGTTGTATACGGAATCCAGTATGGTGCGATGGTCATCATTACGCGCTCCGGCACGCCGCGCGCCCCCCACGTGATGCGTACCGCCGCCGCTCGGCCGTCTGCGCTGAGACACCTGGGGCCGAACTGGTACGGGGCGGTGATGGGGACGGCGATCGTCGCGAGCGCGGGAGCGACGCTGCCCCGGGTCCCGGGCCTGCGGACGGCCCTGACGGTGGTGTGGGCCCTGTCGGCGGTGATGCTCGCCGCCGTGGTCACCGCCCGGGTGGCGCACTGGGTGCACCACCGCGACCAGGTGCGCGCCCATCTCCTCGACCCCGGCGTGGCGCCCTATTACGGGTGTTTCCCGATGGCCTTGCTGTCGGTCGGCGGCGCGACGCTCGCCGTGGGCCGCGATGTCCTCGGCGAGCACACCGCTGTCGTGGTGGACGCGGTGCTCTTCAGTGCCGGCACGGCGATCGGTCTGACCGTCACCACGACGATTCTGTATCTGATGCTCGTACGGCACCGGCTGGGGCCGGCCGACGCCTCGCCGGCCTGGGTGCTGACCGTGATCCCGCCCATGGTCGCGTCGGCGGTCGGCCCCGCGCTGGTTCCGTATCTGCCCGCGGGCCAGCCGCGCGAGGCACTCCTGCTCGGCTGCTACGCGATGTTCGGCCTGAGCCTGCTCGCCACCCTCACGCTGCTGCCGCTGGTCTTCGGCCGGCTGATGCTGCACGGTCTGCTGCCGCTCGCTCTGACACCGGCGGTCTTCATCGTGCTGGGCCCGCTGGGCCAGTCGACCACGGCGGTGGGCCAGCTCGCGGACGTGGCGCACACAGCCGTCGGCCATTCCTACACACGCGCCCTCAGCGCCTTCGCGGTGGTGTACGGCGTACCGGTGATGGGGTTCGCGCTGCTGTGGCTGGCCCTGTCCGTGCTGCTTGCCGTGCGGGCGCTGCGACGCGGGATGCCGTTCTCGATGTCGTGGTGGGCGTTCACGTTCCCCATCGGCACCTGCGTGACGGCCACGGCCGGGCTGGCCCGGCACACCGGCCTGGACGCCTTCCAGTGGCTCGCGGTGGGCCTGTTCACGCTGCTCGTCCTGCTCTGGGCGGTCACCTGGTCGGGCACGCTGCGCGGGCTGATCTCCGGAGCTCTGCTGACGGACCCTGCCGCGGCACAGAGGGCGTGACCACGGCCGCCTCCGTACGTGCCGTAGCGCCCCGTCGCCGACGGGGCGCTACGGCCTTTCCGTGTCCGGTGGGCCCTATTCGACCTTGGCCCAGTCGAGCGTGCGCTCGACCGCCTTCTTCCAGCCCGCGTATCCCTCCGCGCGCTGGTCCTCGGACCACTGCGGCTCCCAGCGCTTGGACTCCTGCCAGTGGGTGCGCAGTTCGTCGGTGTCCCGCCAGAAGCCGGTGGCCAGACCCGCCGCATAGGCGGCACCGAGCGCGGTGGTCTCGGCGACGACCGGGCGGCTGACCGGTACGCCGAGGACGTCGGCCTGGATCTGCATGCACAGGTCGTTGGCCGTCACGCCGCCGTCCACCTTGAGGACGTCGAGGTGGACTCCGGAGTCCTGCTCCATGGCCTCGACGACGTCACGGCTCTGATAGCAGATCGCTTCCAGAGTCGCCCGGGCCAGATGGCCGTTGTCGTTGTACCGCGCGAGGCCCACGATCGCGCCGCGGGCGTCGGAGCGCCAGTACGGGGCGAACAGGCCCGAGAACGCGGGGACGAAGTACATACCGCCGTTGTCCTCGACGGTACGGGCGAGTTGCTCGCTCTCGGCCGCGTCGCTGATGATCTTCATCTGGTCGCGCAGCCACTGCACCGCGGATCCGGTGACCGCGATGGAGCCCTCCAGGGCGTAGATCGCCGGGCTGTCCCCGAACTGGTACGCCACGGTGGTGAGGAGCCCGTGCTGCGAACGGACGAGCTCCGTACCGGTGTTGAGCACCAGGAAGTTGCCGGTGCCGTAGGTGTTCTTGGCCTCGCCCGGCGCGTAGCAGACCTGGCCCACGGTGGCCGCCTGCTGGTCGCCGAGCACGCCGGTGATGGGAATGGCGGCGCGCAGCGGCCGGGAGGTGCGCGTGACGCCGAACGCCTCCCGGTGGGACGAGGGGTTGATCTTGGGCAGCATGGCCCGGGGGATGTTGAAGAACCCCAGCAACTCGTCGTCCCAGTCGAGGGTCTCCAGGTCCATCAGCATGGTCCGGCTGGCGTTGGTCACGTCGGTGGCGTGGATGCCGCCGTCAGGACCACCGGTCAGGTTCCACAGGACCCACGCGTCCGTGTTGCCGAATATCGCGTTTCCCTGCTCCGCCGCCTCGCGGACCCCGTCCACGTTCTCCAGGATCCACTGGATCTTGCCGCCGGAGAAGTACGTCGCCGGCGGCAGCCCCGCCTTGCGGCGGATGACGTCGCCCTGGCCCGACCGCTCCAGCGCCGCGGCGATGGAGTCGGTGCGGGTGTCCTGCCAGACGATGGCGTTGTAGTAGGGGCGACCGTTGCGCGGATCCCAGACCACGGTGGTCTCGCGCTGATTGGTGATGCCGATCGCCGCCAGGTCCTCCGGAGTGAGGTTCCCGTGCCGCAACGCGTTCTGCATCACCGAGTTGGTGCGCTCCCAGATCTCCACCGGGTCGTGTTCGACCCACCCGGATCGCGGAAGTATCTGGCCGTGCTCCAGCTGGTGCTTCGCCACCTCGTTGCCGGCGTGGTCGAAGATCATGAATCGGGTGCTGGTGGTCCCTTGGTCCACCGCGCCCACGAAGTCCGCCATGGCGTGCCGCCTCTGTGTGAGTGTCAGCCCTCGGGGTCGGTCCCCCGGTCAGGCCTCGGGTGCCGGAACGCGTCCGGGGGGCTCCGGCTCCGCCGTCGGCAGGAACCGACCGATGAAGAACTTGTACAGTCCGGCGCCGAGCAGACCGCCGATCAGCGGACCGATGATCGGGACCCAGAAGTAGAAGTTCCCGTACTGATCTCGCCACGCTCCGCCGTACCCCGTGAAGAAGCTGGCCAGCCGGGGTCCGAAGTCACGTGCCGGGTTGATCGCGTATCCCGCGTTGGTGCCCCAGGCCATGCCGATGCCCACGACCACCAGACCGATGATGAATGGGGCCAGGTTGGCGCCGGGGGGTGTGTTGAGCAGGTCCGTGATGGCCAGGATCAGCAGCAGCAGGATGGCCGTGCCGATGATCTGGTCGCGCAGCGCGCCCCACTCGTGGACCGGCAGGTTCGGATTGCCGTTCGCGGGGAGCGTGGAGAACACGCCCTGCGTCTTGATGGTGTGGCCGGGGTCGGCCTTCGCCAGGGCTTCGGTGTAGTTCCAGCGCACGAGCAGCGCGGCCACGAAGGCACCGGCCGTCTGGGCCAGCGCGTAGGGCGCCACTTTGCTCCACGGGAACCCCTTGAACGCGGCCAGGGCCACGGTCACCGCGGGGTTGAGGTGGGCGCCGCTCAGCCGTGCCGCGACGTAGACACCGAGGGTGACGCCGAGGCCCCAGGCCCAGGCGATGCTGTCGTGGTTTCCGAGGCCGCCCGCCGGCGTCGTGAGCGCTCCGCCCGCGACGACTTGGGCCACCACACCGCAACCGAAGAGGATGAGAATCATGGTGCCGGCGAATTCGGCCGACAGCTCGCCGATCAACCCCGACCTTTTAAGTCGCTCAGCCATGGAAGCCCGCTTCCCGCCGGCCCAGGACCGGCCGTCGACTGCCCGAGTCCCTCCCGCATCAGGATAGGACGATCAAGGGCGAATCGCACCGGTTGGGATATTTATCTGCTTTTCACCTGGTCGGGGGCGGTGTCTTCGGCCGGCCGGAGGGGGCGAGACCGCTCCCCGGCCACCCCGACGAGGGGCGAAGGGGCCGGCGAACGGGACGTACGCTGGAACGGGCTCTCCACTCCCGCCACCGGATCCCCGGCGAAACGCCTCTCGCCGTCGTGACGCGGCGCGATCATGAGAAGAAGGGACCCGTCCGTGGTTGATCCTGTGAGGCCCACGGTGGCCGCCGACCGTGCGAAGACGTCCGCCGGAGCCGAGCTGCTCGCCGGTCTGCGGGTGGACGAACAGCGGCCCGAGCAGCCCCTGTTGCTGAACGGCGAGGGCAAACCTCTCGACACGTGGCGGGAGAACTACCCGTACGAGAAGAAGCTCGGCCGCAAGCCGTACGAACGGCAGAAGCGCATCCTGCAGATCGAGCTGCTCAAGCTGCAGAAGTGGGTACGGGAGACCGGCCAGCGCGTCGTGGTGGTGTGCGAGGGACGGGACGCGGCGGGCAAGGGCGGCACCATCAAGCGCTTCACCGAGCGCCTGAACCCGCGCGGCGCCCGCGTCGTGGCTCTGGACAAGCCCACCGAGCGGGAAGCGGGTCAGTGGTACTTCCAGCGCTACGTCGGGCATCTGCCCGCCCCCGGGGAGATCGTCTTCTTCGACCGGTCCTGGTACAACCGGGCCGGCGTGGAGCGGGTCATGGGCTTCTGCACCCCCGCCGAGTACCGGCACTTCTACGCTCAGGCGCCGGTCTTCGAGAAGATGCTCACCGACGACGGGATCGTGCTGGTCAAGTTCTGGTTCTCGGTCTCCCGGAGTGAGCAGCGCACCCGTTTCGCCATTCGCCAGGTGGATCCCGTACGGCAGTGGAAGCTGTCGCCGACCGACCTCGCCTCGCTCGACCTGTGGGACGCCTACACCGAGGCGAAGGTCGACATGTTCCGGGCCACGGACACGCCGTACGCGCCGTGGACCGTGGTGAAGAGCAACGACAAGCGTCGCGGCCGGCTGGAGGCGATGCGCCACCTCCTGCTGCGCTGCGACTACGCGGCCAGGGACGAGGAGACGATCGGAGTCGCCGATCCGCAGATCATCGGCTCCGCCAACACCCTTCTGGAGAGCGGCGAGGAACCCACGGACCTCTCCCCCACTCCCCTGTCGCCGCACACTGACGGGCCCGGCCGGCACCCCGACGAAACGGGCTGAGCCCAGGCTCACACTCCCCTGTGCTCACGGCCGTTCGGCCACCCCGCGGCGGGACCGGAAGGCCCTCTCGGTCGCGATCAAGGTCGGGGCGCTGAAGTCGTTGATCATGGGCAGATGGCAGAAGTGATCTTGCCAGCGCCCGTGAGAGGGGACCGACCGCCCATGGCCACACCCGTGCGCCGCATACGCCCGGCGACCCGCACGCATTCCTTCGATCTCCGCTCCACGGCGCTGCTCTTCGGGCTGCTCGCCGTCGTCATCGCCATGGCGGGCTTCGCCGGAAAGGTGGCCCTCGGTGTGGTCGAACAGCGCCCGGCGCTGGCCGTCGTACTCTGCCTGGTCGGTTTACCGGTCGCCGCCGCCCGTCGCCGCCGGCGCGGGTTCCCCGCAAGGACGGCCGCGCGCCGGGCAGTTGCCGCACTGGACGAGGCCACCGCCGTCCTGCCGGACATCGAGGAAGCCGCAGCCGGATACGAGGTGGTCGGCCAGGAGACGTCGGTTCAAGAAGCGGTCACCTACGAGGCCGTTGACTACGAGGCCGTTGACTACGACGCCCTGGACGCCGACGAGTTCGAGCAGGCGGTCGCCGAACTGTGCGAACGCGACGGCTGCTCGGACGTGGAAGTCGTCGGCGGAGCAGGTGACTTGGGCGCCGACGTGACGGCGACGACCGCGGACGGGCGCCGCATCGTCATCCAGTGCAAGCGGTACTGCGACACCAACAAGGTCGGCTCTCAGGACCTGCAGCGTTTCGGCGGTACGTGTTTCACCGTGCACGAGGCGCAGGTCGCCATCGTGGTCACGACCAGCGACTTCACCGCGCCCGCCGCCGAGTACGCCGAGCAGTGCGGGATCCTGTGCGTCGACCGGGAGGCCCTGCGGGCGTGGAGTGACGGCACGGGACCGGAGCCCTGGACCGGCCCGGCCTGCGGCGCGTGAGGCGGCGGGGAGCGGTTCCAGCCGTCCGCACCTGAAGCGAGGCGGCGGGCAGCGGGGCCTGCCGCCCGCACCTGAAGCGAGGCGCCACTCACCCTGCGTAACGAAAGCCGGGTTGCGCCTGGTCCTGTGCGGGTGCGGGCGTGCTGTCCGCGGAGCACGCTGGAAGCACGCCCGGATACGGGGCAACCGTGCGCCTCAGCACGCGCGGAGGGAGCTCGGAGGTGGTCCCCGTGGCGCACAGTGCCCATCCCGGCGGGCCGGTGGACGAGAGAGCGGCCTCCATGCTGGAGGCGCTGTTCACGCAGTCACCGATCGGGCTCCACCTGCTCGACACCGAGCTGCGGGTGGTACGGGTCAACACCGCCACCCCCGTGATGCGTGGTGTGCCTCCGGACGACCTGACCGGGCGCCCGGTCCGTGAGGTCTACGACGTCGTCGAGGGCGGCGACGTGGAGGCGCTGGTGCGTGCCGTGCTGGACAGCGGCGTCCCCCTCCTGCAGCACGTCATGCGGGTGCGGGTCCGAGGGGTCCCCCCGCAGGAGCGGCACTTCGAGATCAGCGCACTGCGCCTGGAGAGCCCGCGCCGGACGGTGCTCGGCGTGGCGGTCACCGCGATCGACGTCACCGAGCGGGAGCGGGCGCGGGCCCGCACCGAGGTCCTCGACGCCGTACGCCGGCACGTGGGACGCACCCTGGACCCGGCCGTCACCGGCGAGGAGCTCGTCGCGACCGTGGTCCCCGCGTTCGCTGACATCGCGATCGTGGAGGTGGTGGAAGCCGTGATCCGCGGCGACGATCCACCGCCGGCGCCGCTGTCGACCGGCACGCCCTTGATGCGCACCGCGTTCCGCAGCAGCCGTACGCGGTCACCGCAGGCCCATCCGGTGGGCGATGTCCGGCGCCTGCCGGCTCCGACCCCTTTCACCCAGGCCCTGACCGATCTGCAGCCCCGCGCGGTCACGCTCCGTCCGGACACTCCGTGGCTCTCCGTCGATCCGCCCCGTGCGGAAGCGATCCAGTCGGCACAGGCCCACTCCCTGCTGGTGGTTCCCCTGGCGCTGCGCGACACGGCCCTCGGCGTCGTGAGCCTGTATCGCGCCGGAGACTCGCCGCCCTTCGACGAGGACGACCGGGAACTCGCCGCCGAGCTGGCCACCCACACGGCGCTGTGCATCGACAACGCGCGACGCTACACGCGGGAGCACACCGTCGCCGCAACGGTCCAGCGCCACCTGCTGCCCCGCCGCCCGGTGACCCACCCGTCGCTGGAGACCGCCTACCTCTCCCTCACCGGTGCCGACCCCGGCGCCTGGTACGACACGATCGCCCTGTCCGGCGCCCGTACCGCTCTCGTCGTCGGCAAGGTGTCCGGAGGCGGCTTGAACGCTGCCGCGACCATGGGGCAGCTGCGCACCGCCGTACGCTCGCTGTCCGCCTTCGATCTCGCCCCCGACGAGCTCCTCGCCCGGCTGCACGACACGGCGGGGCAGCTCGCCGCCGAACGGTCGCACCTCGCGCTCGGCGATCCGCTGCGCCGCGAGGCGCTCACCGCCGACTGCGTGTACGCGGTGCACGATCCCCTCACGGGCCGCTGCGCGATGGCGGCGGCCGGTCAGCTGGCTCCCGTCGTCGTACGTCCCGACCGCAGCGTCTCCGTCCCCGGCGCACCCGGCGGGCCGCAGCTCGGTACGACGGAGGGCGCGCCCTTCGCCGCCGTCGACGTCGAGGTACCCGACGGCAGCGTTCTGGTGTTCACCAGCGATCCCGCTCTCACGGAGTATCTCGCGGCACCCGCGGGGCCGTTGTCGTCGGCGCCGGAGTACCGCGAGCGCCCGTTGCAGGAGCTCTGCGACACGCTCGTCTACGCGCTTCCCGCCGGGCTGGGCCCCGGCGATGCCGCGGTGATCGTCGCCCGCACCCGGTCCTTTCCCGCGGACCGGTTCGCCGTGTGGCCGCTGGACGCCGATCCCGCGGCCGTGGCCGTCGCCCGACGCCGTACCCGCGAGCAGCTCGACGCGTGGGCCGTGGACGACGAGACGGCCTTCAACACCCAGCTCATCGTCAGCGAACTCGTCACCAACGCGGTCAAGTACGGCAGCCCGCCGCTCCAGCTGCGGCTGATCCATGACCGCACCCTGACCTGCGAGGTGCGGGACGCCGGCGCGGCGGCGCCGCATGTCCGCCACGCCGGGACGGTCGACGAGGGCGGGCGGGGTCTGTTCATCGCCGCCCAGCTGGCCCAGGCGTGGGGCACCCGCTACACCGCGCCGGGCAAGACCATCTGGACCGAACAGTCCCTGACCGGCGCCGCCGACGCCGACGTGTGACCGAAGCGTGCCGGCCGTCGAGCGTCTCCCGTGCCGTCAGAGGTCCAGCCGGTACGGGACGACGCAGACGACGACGTCCGTACGGGCCCTCAGTGCGGCGGCCAGCAGGAGGCCCCGCTGGTTCTGCAGGATCTGGTACCTGCGGTGCAGCGGTTCGACCTCGGGGATGAGGACGGCGATCTGCCGCCCGTCCTGTGCCGACCGCAGGACGTACTCGACGATCGGCTGCACCAGCGAGCGTTGCGGGCTGTCGATGACGTCGAGCCGTACACCGGGGTTCCAGCGTTCCCAACTCGCCTCCAGGGAGCGGGCCTTGACCGGATCGGCATGGACGGCGACCGCGACGACGTCACGGCCGAGGGAGCGGGCCGCCGTCAGCGCGTGATGCGTGGGCTTGCTGACCTCGCCCACCGGCACGATGACGAGCGAGTCGGTGACGCGCAGGGGCGGGGGGACCTCGCCGAGCCCGAGTTCCAGGCCGGCCGCCGTGTAGTAGCGCTCGATGCGGGCGAACAGCAGCATCAGCAGCGGGACCGCGAGCACGACGACCCACGCCCCGGCCATGAACTTGGTGGTCAGCAGGACGCAGCCCGCCACGGTGGTGAGCACCGCGCCGAGTCCGTTCAGCAGAGCACGCCGCAGCCATCCGGCCGGCCGCTCCTTCGCCCAGTGCCGCACGAGGCCGACCTGGCTGATGGTGAACCCGATGAACACGCCGATCGCGAACAGCGGCAGCATGCGGTGCGTGTCGGCGTTCACGGCGATGAGCAGCAGCGCGGCGAGCAGGGCGAGCGCGGTCACACCCCAGCGGTAGACGGGCCGTTCCGCACGCAGGCCGAAGAGATGCGGCAGGCGGTGATCCTTGGCCAGCAGGCTCATCAGGACCGGGAGGCCGCCAAAGCTGGTGTTGGCGGCGAGGGCCAGGGCCAGGGTGACCACCAGATTGGTCGCGTAGTACGCCCAGCCCGTGCCGTACGAGCCCGCTGTCAGCTGCGCCAGTACCGTCACGCCGCCGCGTGGCGCGACATGGTCACGCCGGATCAGCACAGCCATCCCGATCAGCATCAGGCCGAGCAGCGCGCCCAGCATCAGTTCGGTGCGCTGGGCCCGCTTGACCCGCGGTACGCGGAACACCGGTACGCCGTTGGCGATGGCCTCCACGCCGGTCAGCGCGGAGCAGCCCGCGGAGAACGCCTTGAGGAGCAGGAAGACGCCCAACGCCTCGGTCGCGTGGACGGGTTGGGTGGTCCCGACAACGGCCACGGGGTGGGAGCGCAGCAGCCCCAGGACGACGATGCCGAAGATGGACGCGATGAACAGCAGGGTGGGCAGCATCAGCACCCGGGCGCTGTCCGCCACGCCCCGCAGGTTCACGGCGGTCAGCAGGGCCAGTCCGACGAGACACACCTCGAGGAGATGGGAGCCGAGCGAGGGGAAGGCGGAGGCGAGACTGGCGGCTCCCGCCGCCAGGCTGACGGCCACCGTGAGGACGTAGTCGACGACGAGGCTGGCCGCCGCGAGCAGGCTCACCCGGGGGCCGAGATCCTTCTTCGCCACCGCGTAGGCGCCTCCGCCGTCCGGGTGCACGGCGATCACCTGGCCGTACGACACGACGAGGACCGCCAGCAGCGCGGCGATGACCAGCGTCACCGGCAGGGTGGCGGTCAGCGCGCCCGTGCCCGCGGCGATCAGCACGAGGACGATCGCCTCGGGCCCGTACGCGACCGAGCTCAGCGCGTCCAAGGACAGCGCCGCGAGCCCTTCCAGGCTGGTCAGGTGGTGCCGGTCCCCCTCCCCGTGCCGTAGCGGAACTCTCGGCCGCAGTTCGCGGCGGGCCAGGCCGTACGCCATGGGGGACCTCGGGGTGCAGGGGGCGGGCGGAACGGTTCGAGGCCAGTGTGACCGGCCCCCCACCTGCCACGACGTCAAGGACGCGCCAGGGTTCCGCTTCTCGTCACCCTCGCGTGGCCCTGCCACGGCCTCGAGGCCGACTCCGCGGGCGCCTTCCCCCTACGTCGGCTGCTCCAGCCAGCGGCTGACGTCGACAACCGCGGTGACCCGCTCGTCCGGGTTCCGCAGCGCGTGCGCTGTCCGCGCCCCAGGTAGCCGTGACCACCGCGGTGCGAGCGCCCGCGGCCGCGTGCCGGGCGAGCACTCCGCCCGCCCACAGGGACTCGTCGTCGGGATGAGCGAAGACCGCGAGCAGGCTCGGCACGGGCATGGGCGGATCACCTTCCGGCCGGGGATGACGAATCTCAATGGTGCCCGCCGACGGGCCCGCCGTGGCCCCACTCCGCCGTGTCCAGGAGCCCGCCCGCCCCTCGAAATCCCTTCGCCCATCCCTGGTCAGGGCAGGAGAATCGGCCGGTGAAAGCCCAGGCACCCGCCGGGACGCCGGATGCCTCACATGGGGGGAGAGCGGACGGCGTGAGGTGCCCGATGCCGGGGGCACCCCACGCTGTCGTGCTGTGTCGGGGAGAGCTATGCGGCGTCTCGTACGGTGCCGGTGACGACGGGCCGGGTCTGCGGGGCGTCGGATTCGCTGAAGTCCGTCCACCGCAGGCGCAGGGACTCCTCCGGCTCGGCCACTCCGTCGGACACGGTGGGCACCTTGACCTCGGCGCTGAGCTGCCCCGCCGGGATGGTGACGGGCAGGTACAGTCCCTCCACCGTGGACAGCGCGCGCGAGGGCTGCGGCGATTCGCCGGTGTTCTCCTCGAACCACGTGGGGTCGGCGTCCGTAGTGGACAGCTCGTGCCCTGCGGTGACCGGCAGCACGAGGAAGCCGCTCTGCATGTCGGTGTCGGCGGCCTCGGAGAGCGACACGCGCCAGGTCAGGCTCTGGCCCTCCACGACCTTGTCCGCGACCGGCGTCACCGTGCTCGTCGGCATCGGGTCGTCGTTCTGCGCCGTGACACCGCCCTCGTACGAGCCCACGACCGTGTCGTTGAGGGCCTTGACGAACACGTTGTGCGCGACGTCGTAGTCGAAGCGGGTGTTGCCCCGCACCTCGACGGGCACGTCGATGGTCCGGCTGCCCGGACGCACGGTCACGATGCTGTCCTTGAACTCGTCGGTGACCGGGTCGGCGACGAACAGCCGGACGCGGCCCTCGCCGTGGCCCGACACCCGTACCGGCATCCGGTAGGTCCGGCTGTCCGAGTCGCCCTCCTTGACGGTCAGCCGGCCGAGGTCCACCCGGGGCAGGGCGGCCGGCCGCACGGCGGGTGTGCCGGGGCGCCAGCCCCAGGAATCCATCAGCCAGGCGCGGCCGGCACCACTGCGCGAGGTCAGTTCGAGCGACGCCACCCGCTTCAGGTCCAGCCCGGCGCGGGTCGCGGCCGTCAGCGGTACGCGGACTTCCCTGGCCCAGTACGAGGAGGTCCGGTCCGTTCCCGGCAACCCGTCGACGCGCATCTGCCCGAGGTCGGCACGACGGCCGCTCGCGTCGGTGACGGCGATGTCCATCCGGGTTCCGCTGGTGTTGGGCGGCACGATGATCCGCAGCGCCAGCGCGTCGGCTCCGGCGACGGAGACCGGCTGCGCGGGCCTGACCCGCGTCTGCGAACCGGCTGCCGACCACTTCAAGGCGACGGCGTAGCGCCCCGGTTCCTTCGGCATCGCCCACGGGGTGAAGTGCGGTGAGGTGCCGTGCGCGTCGGTGGGCAGGCAGCCGGCGGCCGCGTCGACGTCCACCTGTGTGCACACCCGTCCGCCGTCGACCTCGGCGGACGGTTCGGGCAGGAACGCGGAGGTGCGCCGCGCGCCGACAGCATGCGTGAGCACGCGCGCCGGGCCCGCCGAAGCCGCCCGTACGTTCGAGCCGTCCAGCAGCGGGCGGACCCGGTCGTCGGCTCCGACGAACACCCGGGCCGCGGCGGCGATGTAGGTGGCACCGGCGGCCCGCTGTCGTGCGGCGGTCAGCCGGGTCGCCGTACCCGGCGAGCACACCGGGTCGGGCCGGTCGTCGGCCCAGAAGTCGTCCTCGGCGGGGGCCTTGGCCTGGCCGGGGGTCCATTCGCTGTTGAAGAAGTTGTGGTTGGCGCCGACCACGTAGACCGCGCTGTGCAAGGCGGCACCCCGGCTCACACCGCGCGTCCCGTCCACGTACAACTCGCCCTGCAGATCGGACACATCGCCGTCACAGCCGGGAAGGATCGTCATGGACGGTACGTCGGGTACGGGGTTCCGGCCGAAGATGGTCGGGCCGATCAGGACCGTGCCACGGATCTTCCAGCGCGTCGGGCCGTGATATCCGTCCTGGTCGGCGGGCGGCGCGTCGAGGCTGTCCAGGGCGGCCCGGTTCACGCCCTCGCCGCCCCGGGAGTGGCCGACGAGCAGAACGCGCGACAGGTCGGCCGGCGGCGCCGACCGCACGATCGCCGGGGCCGAGGCACGGCCTGCGCCCGCCCAGGACGCCCAGCGCGCGAGGTGCAACCGCACCAGGGAGGAGCGGGCCTGGGCGCCGCCGTCCTCCGCCGCGTAGTCCTGTCCGTTGATGCCGTTGGCTGAGATCGACACCGTCACATAGCCCTGGGAGGCCAGGAGTTTCTGGTCGCGCAGATATCCGCGGTAGCTGGGCACGGCCTTCCAGCCGGACCTGCAGGGCCAGTCGCCGGTCGCCTCGCCGCCCGAGTTGAAGCAGGTGTAGTGGCGGCCGTGCAGGAACAGCGCCAACGGCCGGTGTCCGGTGGCCCCGGTCGGTGCCACGACCACCGCGCGCATCTCCACCGGGGCGGAGAACCCGGGCAGCCGTACGGACTTGAGCTGGTACTCGCCGGTGACCGTCCGGTACGCGCCCGGTCTGCCGGGGTCGACGGGGTTGGCCGGCGGCCGGGCCGCGGGTTTCACGGCCGCGCCGGAGCGTCTGCTCCCGCTCCCCGTGCCGGTGACGGGCTCGTCCTTGTCGAGCCGGTGGCCGCCCGCCCGGACCTGCAACTCCTCGGCGGATCCGAGGCGTACGCCGTCCAGCGGAAGCCGGAGCGTATGACGGTCCTCGTCGGCGACGGGCCGGCCCAGTGACCGGTCGCCCGCGTAGAACTCGACAGCGGCGTCGCCCATGGGCAACGGGCCGGACGAACGCCAGGACAACTCCCTGCCGCCGTCCGCGCCGGTGATCCGCCACCCCGCCCCGAGGTGGCCGTCGAGGTCCACGGGCGGTGACGGCGAGGATATGAGGCCGCCGGGCTGCTGCGCGTACGCCTGCCCGGGGGACCCCACCGCCATCACGCATAAGGCCGCGGCGGCAGCCGTCATCAGACGCGGGACACGGATCAACGTCTCTCCTCCTCCTGGTCGGGAACCTGGCAGAGGGACCACTCTGCACACGGGCCCCTCGGACCCCGAGGATGCGAGATACGGGTGTGGGGTTGCCTCGCGGTGGCGGAGGGCGGGAACCGGCTCCGGAGCGCCGACGGGAACGCGCCGAACGGGGAAAGGAGTTGGGATCGTTTTCCGAACTCCCCCGCGAGCCTTAGGAAATGACCTCCGCGAGGCGAATGCGAAGGTGGCTCCGCAGGCCCTCTCCCATGAAGCGTTCGTAGGAATCCGTCACATTTTCGGCTACGCGATGGCCGCGCCTTGTCGCCACACGGTCGCTCGACTCGGGCGGATTCCCATTCACCATGATCCAGAGGTTCGGAAAAGGCCGGACCATTTACCGGCCTGTATGGGCATCGGTTCCGGGGCCGGCCCTGAAACGGCGCCCATTTTCTAGTGACCAACGCCCGTGAGGTAGCGAGGAGACCTCCAGCGAGCCGAGGCCTCGAACCCGGTGAGTAACCGCGAAGTACCGCTTCTTCACTGGACATTCACCGTCGCCACAAGGGCCGAAGCCGCCGGGGACCGACGGGCGTCCCGGGCGCGGCTCACAAGCAATTCACAGGAGCCGTACCGCTTCCCGCCCAAAACCCCCACACCGACTCAGCACGCCATCAGCGGGGTTGGAATAGGCTCAATGCCGAATCCTGCCGTTCCTCCATCTCGCCAGATCCTACGGAATATCCGGATTGCCGTGTTGGGGACGTTGCCTTTTTGTGGAGTTCTTGTTGCAACTCGCTTCACCCTGAGCTAATTTGATGCCGCATCACGCAGGTAACCTCCTCCAGGCCGGAGTCTCGTCCCTTCTGGGGATCTTCGGGTTCACCAAGAATTCTCCCGCCGCAGGAAATTCATTGTTCTCGATGCAAGGAATCCCCGTGAGGATCCTTGCCTCACCTTCAGTTGTTGAGGAGCCGCAGTGCGCCGCACGCCGTCATCGACGATGAACTCCGAGGGCACGACGCCCCGCCCGAAGCGCTCGGGCAAGAGACTCCGCCGGTCCACGCTCGCCGGCGCGCTCAGCGCCGTGGCCCTGGTGGTCGCACTCCCGACCGACGCGAACGCCAACGTCCTCACGCTTCTGCCCCAGAACGCCGACATTCTGGATCAGACGTACTCCCCCGCGTACGACTACGACACGGACGGTTGCTACACCACCGCCGCCATCGGTGCCGACGGCACCATCAACCCCGGCCTGTCGCTGGGCGGCGACGTGAACGGCCACTGCCACGACCCCGCCCAGCTGAACAACGCCAACACGTACTCGCGCTCGAAGTGCAACAACGGCTGGTGCGCGGTGATGTACGCCAGCTACTTCGAGAAGGACCAGGCGACTCTGGGCCCCGCGGCCATCGGGCACACCCATGACTGGGAACACGTCATCGTGTGGATCAACAACAACCAGGTCCAGTACGTCTCGGTGTCGCAGCACAGCAGCTACGCGCTGGCTGCCGCCGCCGACGTGCGCTTCGACGGGACCCACCCGAAGATCGTGTACCACAAGGACGGTGTCTCGACCCACGACTTCCGCTTCGCGAACACCAACGACGAACCGCCGGAGAACGCCACGGGCGGCTGGTTCTTCCCGCGTCTCGTCGGCTGGGAGGGCTACCCGGCCGGTTACCGCGACAAGCTCATGAACGCCAACTTCGGCGAAGCCACGATCAAGATCAAGGACGGCTCCTTCAACGACAACCTCTCCTATGCCAAGCCGTCCGGGATTTCGTTCGACCCGTACGCGTGACACAGGCTCCCCACGACAACGGGCGTAGCCGGCGGACGTGTTGTTCGCCGCGAACCACGCCCTCGGTGACCGGTCCCGCCCCGTCGGACCCCACACGGCCATGAGCAACTGGCCGGGGCCGGGGCCGCTCGCCACGAAGGTCGCGATCGCCGGGGACTCGGCGATCGCGTCCGGGGTCGCCCGGTGCGACAGCGAGCCGGGCCGCCGCGCATTGCGGCACGGGTTCCGATCGGCCGACGCGGGCCCTGTCCGGAACCGGCCGACATGGGCCTGCTCGGAACCGGCCAACACGGGCCCTGTTCGGAACCGGCCGGCGCGGGATCTGTTTCGGACCGGCGCCCGGCGGCCCTATTCGGACCGGCGGCGGACGGCCGAGAGAAGGCGCCGCACACCCAGCACGTGCCCGCCAGTCGAGATGACGAGCAGCCGGTAGAGGCGTCCGGCGGCGCCAGGGAACTCGGCACGGCTCTCAGCGCGCAGCCGAGAGCGACCGGGGCCCACCTCGTCGAGGTGGAAGATCAGCGCGTACGACGAGAATCGATGACGCCCTTCCAGGACCAGCTCACGTCCCGGAACCGCGGCGGCCACCCGGAACCCGGGAAACGTCGAGCCGACGCCAAGGGGCCGCGGGCCGGACGCGGTGCGGTCCGCGCATCCGACCACTCTCGCGTAGCCGCCCGCACCCCGGCGCGAGAAGGAGCGGTCCAGCGTCTCGCCCAGACCCCGCCAGACGTCGTCGACCGCCGCCTCGATGACCGTCGCGTGCTCGTCGACGTACGGCAGCGAAGCGATCTCCATCAAGCCCTCCATGAGGTTCGACCGCAGCCGATTCGACCGCAGCCGAAAAGCGGGGCTTTTGCGTACGACCAGATCTTGCGGAGTACGCGCCGGCCTCGCGGAGCACTCGTCGGCCTCGGCCGGCCCACGAGCCGCTCTCATTCTCAGCGCAACTTCCGTTCCGTGCGGCCGGAGTGCGCCCACTGTCCGGCATCTCACAGCCGCCGGTCGTCCGCCGCGTCGGACTCGTCTTCGTGTGCCAGGCGACCGGCCTGGTGCCCTGAGACGGGTCGCCGGGCGGCGTGCTCTTCCTGTCGCGGGCCGGCTAGGTGCCCGTGGTCCCCGCGGCCGCCTCGGGCAGGCGGAAGCACGCGGTGATGGTCTTCCCGTTGGGGCAGCGGCGGGCCTGCCACTCGTCCGCCAGCGCGTCGACGAGGAACATGCCCCGTCCGCCGAGACGTTCGGTACTCGGCGGCCGGGGTGCCGGCAGGTCGGTCGAGGAGTCGTGCACGCTGACGTGCAGGCACTCGGTGTCCCAGGTCAACAGCAGCTGGGCGTTGCTGTGTGCGTGCACGTGCGCGTTGGTCACGAGCTCCGACACGGTGAGCAGTACGTCGTCCACGGTGTCCGGCGCGGTCCTGGTCCAGCCGAGGGCATCGAGATGCTCGCGCGCCCACTGCCGAGCCTCGTTGACGCCCCGGGACAGAGGCATGGAACGCGCCCAGCCCACAGCCCTCATCGACGATCCGCTCATGACGATCCTTCCCGCACCGGCTTCGCTCGTTCTGCTGTCCGTGTACCCCCGTCAGGCTCTTTCAGAGGGCTTCTTTCCATGAGGGACGCGGTCGCCGGACCGGGCCTGACCGCCTTCAGGCGAACGCCCGCCGGTCCGCGTGGCAGCCGATCGGCCGGCCACCTGGCCTCGTGCCGTGACCGTCCACGAGCTCTCTCGGACCGACGCCCGCCGGATCGCCGTGCGCGCACAGCTGCTGGACAGCGCGCGACTGGCCGGCCTGGCCAAGGTGCCGTGGAGTCGACCGGGTGGACGAACGACCGCAACGTCACGCCCGGACTGTCCGGACAGCCGCACACCCGTGACCGGAAATCACGCTTTCCCGACTTCGCCTGCAACTTCCAGGTCGAGGAACGTCTCGTTTGAGCCAGGTACAGACCTGCACTTCGTAGCCATTTGTTACGAAAGGGTCAGCCATCTGTGCCTTATGCGGTCATTTGCCTGAGGTCATGAGTTGACCGTGAGTCAGCGGTGTACAGGGGTGCCTCTGTGGCTTGATCTTCACCACGGGCACACTGACCTCGGGGAACGAGCGCGATCCGTAGTCCACGGCCGCCGCCCCATCCGTGGGGGGATCTCAGATGCACAGCCGCAGCACGCGCTCGCGCAGACCGAGAACCACCGCGGACCGGCTCGCCGCAGCCGTCCGCTGGGCGGGGCGGCTGCTGTGCTGGACGCTCGCCGTGGCCATGCCGGCCGCGGCAGCCGAAGCGGTCGTCGCGCCGCAGGCCGACTGCTGGCAGGCCGCCTGGCAGGCACCCTGGTATCTCGTTCCCGTGTGGGCCCTGGCCTGGGCGGTCCTGCGGATCCGAGAGAAGTACGTGGCCGGGCGGGACGACGAGGAGGACGTCCCGGCGGACTTCGACCGAGCCGCCTGACGCCGCCCGCGGCGAACCAACGCGCCCGCCTGACGCCGTCCGCAGCAAACGAACGCGCCCGTGACCGATGAGTCTGCCTCCGCGCCGGAGTCCAAGTGATCGACCGCAGATCACCGCGCCGCGCCAGGAGGACCGATGACCACCGCCCCGACCCACGCCGAACGAACCCTTGACGTGCCCGGTGCGCGCCTCCACTACGAGGTACGCGGCCAGGGTCCCCTCGTCGTGCTCTGCGGTGCTCCGATGGGCGCCGCGGCTTTCGCACCGCTGGCCGAGCTGCTCGCCGTCGACCACACGGTGCTCACCACCGATCCGCGCGGCATCGGGCGCAGCCGCCTCGACGACCCCACCCAGGACTCCACCCCGCAGCTGCGCGCCGACGACCTGTCCCGGCTCATCGCCCGTGTCGACGCGGGCCCGGCCGTCGTCCTGGGATCGAGCGGCGGCGCCGTCTCCGCACTGGCGCTCGCCGAGACCCACCCCGAGCAGCTGCATACCGTCATCGCCCATGAACCCCCGCTGACCGAGCTGCTGGAGGAGCGCGAGCAACTGCGGGCCGGGACCGACGACTTCGTGGCCACGTATCTCGCGGGTGACGTGATGGGCGCCTGGAAGAAGTTCTTCGCCCAGGCCGACATCGACCTGCCCGAGCCCGTGATGGAGCAGATGTTCGGCGGAGAGCGGGATCCGCAGCAGGTCGCGGACGAGTTCCGCTGGTTCGCCCACGAGCTGCGCCCCACCGCCCACTGGCAGCCGGACATCGCGCTGCTGGGCTCGACGACAACCCGCCTCGTGGTCGGGATCGGGGCCGACTCCGCCGGCCAGATCTGCGACCGGACCTCCCGCGCCCTCGCCACCGCGCTGGGCGTCGAGCCCACGGTGTTCCCCGGCGGCCACACCGGTTTCGTCGAAGCCCCGGACGCCTTCGCCACGCGGCTGCGTGAGGTGCTGCGGGCAGGCTGAGCGGAGCGGGAGGTGTGGCCGGAGGCGGAGGCTTCCGGCCACCCACGGGCTTCGACGCCTCACGGACGCCGAACGTCGTCATCGGCGTCTGCCTCCCCATGGCCCCAGGTGCGTTGTCCGGGCTGGTCGGTGACGCGGCCGGCCGGGGTTTGGCCGCCGGCCTCTCGCACGCCGGTCAGCACGTCGCAGGCCCGGTCAGGCGGGCTCTCTCGGAGGCAGGCTCTGGTAGTAACTGCCCACGCGGGAAAGGTACTCGGGGTCCTGGGTCTCGCGGTCGGTCCGGAAGCGGGGCGCCGATCTGACCTCCTCGCGGGTGCAGACGACCGTGATCTTCTGTGCCTCCGTGTCGACGCCGCTGACCACGCCCACGGGCACCAGAAGGCTCTTTCCGAAGACCCACACCCCGGTGTCCACGACGAGATGGCGCATCCCGGATTCGTCGGCCTGCCGGTCCACATGACCTATCGTCCCGTCGATGGCCTCGACGACGTACCCCGTGAGTTCCTGCCCCGCGGTGTGTCTGCACTGCGGCGGGTACGACCAGATTCCTTCGATGGTCACGCTGTTCCTCTCCTTCACGTTCCGCGGCATTTCCTTGCGCGATGTCCCTGGGCGCCACCGGGCATCGCTCTCGGCAGTGGTCAGGTCGGGCCTTCCTGGGCCGGGCCGGTTTCCGGGCGTGCGACAGGGGCGCTGTGCGCCGTCGGCATGCGCCTGGAGTCGAGCGGGTGACCGCCTGGGGCCGGACGATGGCGGAGCGAGGCAGGATTCCCTGCCTCGCTCCGCCATCGTCCGCTGTCAGCGTCTGCGGCTGGACCAGCCGCTGCCGATGCCGGCGACATGCAGAGCCAGCACTGCGAGCCCGATGAGCATGACATTCGTCGACGTGAACACGTCGTTCGTAGAAATGTCTGCGGCATTGATCAAAAACGCGATGAAGAACAGAACCGCCGCCACGATACCGAGCATTGGAGTCACCTCTTTCTGAGTGGTGAAGTCCGAATGCCCACAGGATGGCCGCCGACACCGCACAGATCGGGCACGATCCGGGCACGGCGCCAACGGACTCACCAGTGCCGGCCAGGACAGCTCCGCGCCGACGAACAACCGGTCCCACCGATCGGCACAGGAGACTCCTGACACCGTGGCTACACGACTCGCTGACACCGCGGACCGGCTTCCTGACCCCGGGGCTTCACGACTTCAGGAAGTCGGCCAACCCCGCCAGCAGACGGTCGACATCACTCGTGTCGCTGTAGGGCGAGAGACCCAGGCGCAGGCCTCCGGAGTCCCCCAGCCCGAGATGGCGCGACGCCTCCACCGCGTAGAAGGATCCGGCGGGTGCGTGCACACCCAGCCGGCCGAGGAAGCCGTACGCGTCCGCGGCGGCACGGTCGTCGAAGGTGAGGAGCAGGGTGGGCGTGCGGTCGGCCGCCCTGGAGTGGACCGTGACTCCCTCCATCACGGAGAGAGCCGTCTCCAACCGGCCGCGCAGCACTGCCTCATGACGGGCTATCAGGGAAAAGGCCGACCGCAGGCGTTCCCGGCGTTCACGCGAACCCTCGGCAGCGAGTCCCGCCAGGAAGTCGACGGCGGCGCGGGTGCCGGCCAGCGCCTCGTACGGCAGCGTCCCGAGCTCGAAGCGCTCGGGGACCATATCCGCGGACGGCAGCAACTTGTCCGGATTCAGGGTCTCCAGCAACTCCGGCCGGGCGGCGAGGACGCCGTGGTGGGGGCCGAAGAACTTGTACGGCGAGCAGACGAAGAAGTCGGCGCCGAGGTCGGTGACGTCCACGAACTCGTGTGCCGCGTAGTGCACTCCGTCCACGAACAGGAGCGCGCCGGCCCGATGGACCAGCCGCGCCATCCCGGCGACGGCGGGACGCGTGCCGATCAGGTTGGAGGCGGCCGTGACCGCCACGAGCCGGGTCCGCTCGGTGAGCAGGTCACCGACGGCCGAGGCGGGCAGTTCACCCGTGACCGGGTCGAAGTCCGCCCAGCGCACCTGGGCTCCGGCCGGCTCCGCTGCCTGGATCCAGGGCCGGATGTTGGCGTCGTGGTCGAGGCGGCTGACCACGATCTCGTCGCCGGCCCGCCAGGTCCTCGCGAGGATGCGGGAGAAGTCGTACGTCAGTTGGGTCGCACTGCGGCCGAAGACGATGCCGCGAGGGTCGGCCCCGAGCAGATCCGCCATGGCCCGGCAGAACTCCGCCACGATCGTCTCGGCATTGACCTCGCCAGGGGCCACGGACCCGCGGATGGACAGAGGGTTGCCGAGCGCGTCGGCGACGGCATCGATCACCGGCGTCGGGGTCTGTGTACCGCTCCCCACCCCCAACGGCCTCGGCCCGCCCACGAGTTCACCCGTGCTCGCCCTCCGCGTCCACATGCGGCAGCAGCCGGTCCAGCCAGTGCGGGGTCCACCAGGCGTGGCTGCCCAGCAGCGTCATCACCGCGGGAACGAGCAGCAGGCGTACGACAGTTGCGTCGATCAGCACGCTGACCGCGAGCCCCAGGCCGAGCATCTTCACCACGATGTTGTCGCTCACGATGAACGCGGCGAACACGCTCACCATGATCAGGGCGGCACAGGTGATCACGCGTGCGGTGATCTCCAGGGCATGTGCGACGCTCGCTCCCGCGTCCCCGGTGTGCAGCCAGGCCTCGTGGACCCGCGACAGCAGGAAGATCTCGTAGTCCATGCTCAGGCCGAAGATGATCGCGAACATCATCATCGGCACATAGCTCTCGATCGGCACCTTCCCCGACACTCCCAGCGCGGGTCCGCCCCACCCCCATTGGAAGACGGCGACCACGACGCCGTAGGAGGCGGCGATGGACAGGACGTTGAGGACGGCTGCCTTCAGTGCGACCAGCAGTCCGCGGAAGACGATCAGGATGACGAGGAAGGCGAGTGCCACCACCACCGCGATGATCAACGGCAGACGGCTCGCGACGATGTCGCGGAAGTCGACCTGGGCGGCCGTCGTACCGGTGACATACCCCTTGGCGTCGGTGCCGGAGACGGCCTGGGGCAGGGTCTTGTCGACCAGGCGGTTCGTCAGGTCGGTGGTGTCCGCGCTCTGCGGGGCCTCTTTGGAGAACACGGTGGACACCAGGACGTCGCCGTCCTTGGTGGCGGTCAGCGGTGTGGTCGTGACCGCGCCCGGCACGTCGGTGAGTGACTTCTGGGCCTGCGAGGCCAGGGCGGAACGCTGGTCGGACGGCACCCCGGTCTGGTCGATGACGACGGTGAGCGGGCCGTTGGAGCCGGGGCCGAACGCCTGCGCCATGGTGTCGTAGGCCCGTCGGTCGGTGAACGACTTCGGATCGGCGCCGTCGCCGATGTGGCCGAGCTGGATGGAGAGCACCGGGATCGCCAGCACCAGGACCACGACCGCCCCGCCGGCCAGGAACCACCACGGACGCCGTTGCACGCGCTGGGCGTAGCGATGCCACGTGCCCTGCACCGGAGCGCCCGCGGCCGCGTCCGTCTCCGCGACGGGGCGGCGCACCCGGTAGCGGTCGATGCGCCTGCCGATGAGCCCCAGGAGGGCGGGGACCAGGGTCAGTGCGCCGACGACGGCCGAGACGACGGTCACGGCCGCGGCGACACCCAGTTTCCCGATGAAGCTCACTCCGGAGACGGACAGCCCGGCCAGGGCGATGATCACCGTGCAACCGGAGACGAGCACGGCCCGTCCGCTGGTGGCGGTGGCCCGCCCCGCCGCCTCCACCGGATCCGCGCCGTCGATGAGGTTCTGCCGGTGACGCGTGATCAGGAACAGCGCGTAGTCGATACCGACGCCCAGGCCGATCATCGTGGCCAGTGTCGGTGACACCGTCGCGAAGGTGAAGGCCGCGGCGAGCAGGCCCAGACACGCGAGGCCCCCCACGACACTGATCAGCGCGGTGAGCAGCGGGATGCCCGCGGCCAGCACACTGCCGAAGCCGACGAGCAGGACGACGATCGCGACCGCGAACCCGATCAGCTCACTGATGCGGTCGTCCGCCGCCGGCCTGGCCAGTTCGCCGAGTGGTCCGCCGTACTCGACGTCGGCGCCCGCGGCCCGCAGGGGCTGGACCGAGTTGTCCACGCCGTTCAGATACGAGTCTCCGAGCGTCGACGGCTGCACGTCGAAGCGGATGGTGATGTACGCGGTCTTCGCGTCGCCGGAGAGCGGGCCGACGTTCTGCTGCGAGGACTGACCCGAGGACGGCTGCGACGAACCGGGAGGTGGCAGCGGATTCTGTGCCGACAGCACGTGCGGCAGCTTCTGCAGATCCGTGACGGTCTGGTTCATCTGCGAACTCAGCGACGTCAGCGGCTTGTCCGTGTCGTGCAGCACGATCTGGCTGCTGTAGCCGCCGGCCGCTGGGTCATGCTGCCGCAGCACATCCAGGCCCTGCTGCGACTGGACGCCGGGCAGCGAGAAGTTGTCGGAGTACTCGCCGCCGAACGAACGGTTCACCACCTGGAGGGCGACGATGGCGACCAGCCAGGCCGCGATGACGACGGCGAAGTGCCGGGCGCACCACTCCCCCAACCGACGGAGTCTTCCGGCTGCGGCCCGCCCACCCCCTGAACTGGACCCGGTTGCCGACATGGACCGCTCCCGTGGGAGACATTTCCGACGCATTCATTAAACGCCGCTCTGATCACGACGTCATCCGGAGGAGCGACCGCCCCCGTCGGCCTCCCCACCGGCCCGGGGCAGGACACGCCCCGCGAATCCGGCGATGTCCTGGACGACCCGCTCCGGCTGCTCCCAGTACAGGACGTGGCCGGAGCCCTGATGGACGACCAGCGTCGAGCCGAAGATCGTGTCGAGGATCCGCTGCTGATCGGCGCGCGGCAGGTAGGCGTCCTCGTCGCCCCAGAGGAGCAGCGTGGGTACGAGGATGCCCCGCAGGGTCGCCGCCAGGTCGGTCTCCAGCAGGCCTCGTACGGTCTCCTGCCACACGTACGCCGGGACCTTGAGGCCCTCCTCGGTCATCGTGGCCATGAAGCCGCGTCCCACCGGGCGGCTCACCATGCCGCTGAGAAATTGCTCGACGAAGGGGCGGGGCACCGGATCGCGCAGGGCCTGGACGCTCTCCCACAGGGTCGCGGCGGCGGGCTTGTCGTCGAGCGTCGCCGGTACGCCCATCAGCACCAGGCCCGCGACGCGGTCCGGATGGCTCCCGGCGACCATCCGTGCGGCCACACCACCGGACGACGCCCCCACGAGGACGGCACGGCCGATCCCGACGGCGTCGAGGAACTGCAGGAGGTCGCGCGCGAAGTCCTCGGGGCGATAGCCCTCGGCGGGCCGGTCCGCGTCGCCGTGTCCCCGCTGCGTGGGAGCGTAGGCGTGCAGCGTGGCCGGAAGTTGCCTGAGCAGCGGCTCGAACGTCCACCAGGAGTCGCCCAGGCCATGGACGAGGACCACGGGGGCACCATCAGGAGGGCCCGCCTCGGCATACGGCAGGAGCGACCCTCCCGCCAGCCGCGTGGACTTCACCTCGACCGTGCTCACGGCGGCCTCCTGACGTCGGTCGGCCCCCTCGTCCGCAGGCCCGGGAGGCACGCGAAGATCACTCCCATCGTAACGACGGGTGGTGGCACCCGCCCGCTGTCTCCCTTCGCACACAACGGGCTCCGGTCGCGCACGGCACGCGCCCGGTCTGTCCGGGAACCGACAGGCCCCGCCCTGTCCGGGAATCGGACACCCCGCCAGATGAGTGCATGCCACAGCTACCCTGTGTCGCAGGGCTCTTCCCCGTGACCGGCCCCCGCAGCCGGGCGGGTGACCGCGTACCGCCGGGGACCGGCTCCGGGAGGCACACAGTGAGTACGGGGGCCACGGACGGCGGGCGGATCGTCGCCGCCCTGGACGGGGTGAGCGTCCGCCGCTTCACCACCGACCAGGTCATCCTCGACGGCATCGACTGGCAGGTGCGCTCCGGGGAGCACTGGGCCCTGCTCGGCGCCAACGGAGCGGGCAAGACCACGCTGCTGCGGCTGATCGGCGCCCTGATGCATCCCACCACCGGCACCGTCGAGGTCCTGGGCCACCGGCTCGGACGCGTCGACGTGCGCGAACTGCGGGCGCACATCGGTCTCGTGTCCTCCGCGCAGCGTGTCCCGCAGGACGCCACCGCGCACACGGTCGTCCTCACCGGGCACACCGGGACGGTGCAGCCGCTGTGGCGCAGTTACGACGCCCAGGTGCGGGAGCGGGCGCACGCGCTGCTGGCCGAGCTGGAGATCAAGGAGCTCGCGGGCCGTCCGTACGGCGTGTGTTCGGGTGGCCAGCGGGCCCGGATCCTCATCGCCCGGGCGCTCATGGCCGACCCCGCGCTGCTGCTGCTCGACGAGCCGTTCAACGCGCTGGATCTGCCCTCCCGCGAGGACCTCATCGACTCGATGCGCCGGCTCGCCGACGGACGGCCCGGACTGGCCACCATCACGGTCACCCACCACCTGGAGGAGCTGTCCCCCGCGATCGGGCACGCGTTGCTGCTGCGGGAGGGACGGGTGCAGGCCTCGGGGCCGGTCGCCGACGTGCTGACCGGACCGCTGATGACGGCCTCCTTCGGCCGCTCCATCGAGGTCAGCCGTCATGACGGCCGGTGGATGGCACGCTCGGGCGGGGCAGCCTGACCGTGGCCGGTGGACGGCGCACGCGGGCGGGGCAGAGAGCGTGGCCAGTGGACGGCGGGCCCCGGCAGAGCCGGCTGACCGTGGCCGGTGGACGGCGCGCCCCGGCGGGGCAGCCAGGGCGTGCCCGGCGGACGGCGCGCTCCGGCGGGGCAGCCGGAGCGTGCCGGGTGGACGGCGCGCTCCGGCGGGGCAGCCTGACCGCTGCCCCGCCTCGACGTCCCGTCGGCGCCCCCAAACCGCCCACGAGGGTGGTCAGTTGACGCCTCGTTCGTGCCCTTCCCAGTACGGCTCGCGCAGCTTGTACTTCTGCAGCTTGCCGGTGGCCGTGCGGGCCAGTTCGCCGCGGAACTCCACGGACGTCGGGGCCTTGAACCCGGCGAGGCGTTCCTTGCAGTGCCGGATGAGTTCGTCCTCCGTCGCCTCGGCGCCGGGGGCGAGCACCACCAGCGCCTTGATGGTCTCGCCCCACTTCTCGTGCGGCACTCCGATGACCGCGACCTCGGCGACGGCGGGATGGCTGAAGAGGGCGTCCTCCACCTCGATCGAGGAGACGTTCTCGCCGCCGGTGATGATGACGTCCTTCTTGCGGTCGCTGATCGTCAGATAGCCGTCGTCGCCGATCGCCCCGCCGTCCCCGGTGTGGAACCAGCCGTCGGACAGCGCCCGTCCGGTCTCCTCGGGCTGCTCCCAGTACCCCTCCAGGACGACGTTGGAGCGGGCGAGGATCTCGTCCTCGTCGTCCGTGCGCAGGGTGACGCCCAGTGCGGGAGCGCCGGCCCGCACCAGCCGTTCCGCACGCGTCCCGGTGTCGAGGCCGTCCCATTCGGCGCGGGTCCGGTTGATCGTGAGGAGGGGTGAGGTCTCGGTCAGGCCGTAGATCTGGATGAACTCCCAGCCCAGCTCGGACTCGACGCGCGCGACGGTCTTCGTGGGCGGCGGAGCCCCGGCGACGATGATCCGCACCCGGTCGCGGCCGGGGATCTCGCCCTCCCAGGACTGGGCCGCGGCCAGCACCGCGTTGACGACGGCGGGCGCCGCGCACATCACCGTCACGCCGTGGTGCGCCACCCGGCGCAGGATCTCGGCGCCGTCCACCTTGCGCAGCACGATCTGCGGCACGCCCAGGGCCGACATCGCGAACGGCATGCCCCAGCCGTTGGCGTGGAACATCGGCAGCGTGTGCAGATACACGTCCCGGTCCGTGACGCCGGCGTGCAGCGCGAAGGTGACGGCGTTGACCCAGATGTTGCGGTGGGTGATCTGCACGCCCTTGGGGCGGGCGGTCGTACCGCTGGTGTAGTTGATGGTGGCGGTGGCGTTCTCGTCCGGCTGCCAGGGCTCCGGTTCGGTGTCGAAGCGGTACAGCTGGGCGTCGGCGGCCGCCCCGAGGGTGAAGCGGTGCTTGCAGGTCACACCCGCGAGGCGATCCGTCAGTTCGGGGTCCACGAGGAGCACGCTCGCGCCGGAGTGCTCGACGACGTAGCTCACCTCCTCCGCCGTCAGCCGGAAGTTGACCGGGACGAGGACCCGCCCGTGGCCGCTGACGCCGAAGAACGAGGTGAGCAGCCGTGCACTGTTGGGCGAGACCACCGCCACGCGTGCGCCGTGCGGCACGCCGAGCGCGTCGAGGCCGGCGGCCTGAGCCCGGGCCAGCTCCCCGACCCGCCGGTAGGTCAGCCCCTCCCAGGACTCAGCCGGCTGGTCCGGTTCGTCGACGATCCCGGTCCGGTCGGCGTACACGGTGGTGGCGCGGTCGAGGAAATCACGGACCCCGAAGGGGACGATCATCATGGCCTCCCGAAGCTCAGACGAGGTACAGCTTCCATCCGGCCACGGTCTCGTGCATCCGGACAACCCCGGCGACCCGACACTCCACTCGGCCGACCCCGTCGTGCGACCAGGACCCGAGTCTCGGCACGGACGCACGCGATACTGGGACCGGCGGGAGCAGAGAGGCAGGACAGTGAGTCAACAGCAGGCAGCGTACGACGTGTTGGTGGTCGGGGGCAGCGGGGTGGACACCATCGTCCGCGTCGACTCCCTGCCGGTCCCGCTCGCCGATTCGGTCCATGTCGGCCCGATCGAGGAATGGCCCGGCCACACCGGAGGCAATGTGGCACTCGGCGCCCGGGCACTCGGGCTGCGGGTGGCGTTCCTCGACTGCATCGGGGACGACTGGACCGGTGCGCAGGTGCGCGAGCGTCTGGCCAAGGGCGATGTCGAGTTCGTCCCGCTGATCTCCCCCGCCGGCACCCGCCGAGCGGTCAATCTGGTCGATGCCGGCGGCCGGCGGATGTCCTTCTACGACGCCCGTGACCCGGACGACCTGCGGATGCCCCGGGACTTCTATCTCCCCCGGCTGCGGCGCGCCCGGCACGTCCACCTCTCGATCACGAACTTCACGCGCTTCCTCTACGACGACATCGAGGATCTCGGCATCCCCGTCTCCACCGATCTGCACGACTGGGACGGACTGGCCGGCCACCACCGGGAATTCGCCCTCCGCTCCGATCTCGTCTTCTTCAGCACGGCGTGCGTCGGAGAGGGCTTCACCGCGCTGATGCGGGAGATTCTGCGCGAGGGCCGCGCCCACACCGTGGTCGCCACGGCCGGCGCGGACGGGTCCTACGTCCTGCCCCGGGAAGGCGGCTCCACCCCGCATCACGTCCCGGCGATCGCCCCGCCCGCGCCGGCCGTGGACTCCAACGGCGCGGGAGACGCCTTCGTCAGCGGCTTCCTCTACGGCACGCTCACCGGTCGGGGCGTACTCGACTGCGCCCGGCTCGGCGCGGTGGCGGGCGCCTTCGCCTGCACCGCGCCGGGCTCCACCGCCCTCATCAGCCAGCAGGCCCTCCTGGGGGCCGGCCACTGAGCCGACGGAGGCCCCCTGCCCGGCGACAGAGGGGGCCTGCCCGAGGGCCGGTGCCCCGGCGACGAGCGGGCCGGCCGAGGGCCCGTGCCGCGGATCCACACCCCTGGCGTACGCACCCTGGTGACAGCGGCCGTACCCCGCCCGTGTCGCGGCGGGGCTGCGCCCCTGCCCGCCTAAGATCCGTCGCTGTGGCACACACCTTCGACGAACTGGTCGAGAAACAGCAGGTAGCCGACGAGACGCACGCGAACGTCCTGGAGCTACGGGAAAAGTTCGGGGCCCCGACGCAGGACGGAGGCTGGACGGCTCAGGAGTCCGAGACGTACGAGACGGCGTGGCGGGCGTGGCGGGACCTCACCCGTGACGTACAGGCCGCGGTGGCGGAGTACGCGAAGGCCGAGGGCAAGGACCGTGCGGAGGTCGAAGCGGCCGTACAGGAGCGCGCGGGCACTCCGCCCACCACCGACGAGTGACCGGGCGAGCGCCGGCGTGACCCCCTGTGTGGTCACGTGTCGATGGTCCGGCCCGGACTGCGCGTGCTGGAGCTGGGCACGCAGGTCGCCTTCCGTGACGAGCTCACCTCCCTTGTCCTGTCCGGTGCCAAGCGGGCCACGGCCGGGCCGGCGGCCGAATACCGCACCAGGACCGAGGTCGTCTGTCTGCGCTTCCGCCTCACCGGGTGAGGCCGCGCCGCCCGCAGGCGTCAGTCCGGACGGTGCGCGGCGACCGCGAACATCGTCACCGACATGTGCAGTGCGCCGTGCTCGGCGGCCTCGGTGAGGTCCGCGTACAGCCGGTCGCGCTGCGCCTCGGTGATCAGCTCACGGCGCAGGGCCGATCCCGCGAGCATGCGGATGAGCGGCCAGGTCACCGCCGTATGGTCCTGCATCAGGGCTTGTGAACCCCGGTCGTCGACGGTCAGTCCTGCCGCGGACAGCTGGCCGAGGAGCTTGCGTCCGGCATAGGGGTTGGCCGCCGAGGTGAGCGCTCCCGAGGTGAGCGCGGCGATGGTCTCGGGCTCGCCGGGGTGCAGAATCGTGGTCGCCCAGTCCGTGTCCAGGAGGACGACCCGGCCACCGGGACGGAGCACCCGGGCCATCTCGTCGACCGCCCGCTGCGGCTCCAGGAGATGCTGGAGTACGCGCTCGCACCACACCACGTCCACCGAGGCGTCGGGCAGCGCCAGGGCGAGCGCGTCACCGTCCGCGAAACGGGCCTTGATGCCGGCCGCGGCCGACCGCTCCTCGGCGACCGCACGCAGTCCGGGGTTCGGCTCGATGCCCAGCGCCTCTCCGTCCGCGGTGACGGCCGTGGCCAGCGCCCGGGTCTGGGATCCGGTGCCGCAGCCGATGTCGACGGCCCGCTCGCCCGGACGCGCGGCCACCGCGTCGTACGCCCACGCCCTCAGTCGGCGCACCCCGTCATTGGCCTCCTGGGCGTCCAGCGCCGACACCAGCCAGTCGACGTTGGAACCGGCGATGTTCTTGGTGTGGAATCCCGAAGTCGGTTGTGTCTGCCCCATGCCGGCCACTCTAGTTGGCATCACTGACAGCGACAGCTCTGCTGCGCCGGGGGCGAGGTGGGCCCGGCGCAGCCGTCCCGCCCCTCGACGAGGCGTACGTGCCAGGGCGTTGTCAGTGGTGCCGGGAAGAATATGGGTCATGACAACTCCCGCTGCAGTCATCGTGGATTCCGCCGCCTATGCGCAGGCCGTCGAGGACGCCGTGAAGGCTTCCGCCGCCTATTACGAGGGCGGCACGTCGACGCTCGACGACGACACCTACGACCGGCTGGTGCGCGGGATTGCGGCATGGGAGGCCGGTCACCCGGACGAGGTGTTGCCCGACTCCCCCACCGGGAAGGTCGCCGGTGGTGCGCTCGAAGGCGATGTCCCGCACACGGTGGCGATGCTGAGCCTCGACAATGTGTTCTCCGCCGAGGAGTTCACCGTGTGGACCGCGTCGCTGGCCCGGCGGCTCGGCCACGAGGTCACCCGGTTCAGCGTCGAGCCGAAGCTCGACGGGCTCGCGATCGCCGCCCGGTACACGCGCGGCCGCCTGGCCCGGCTGATCACGCGCGGTGACGGGACGGCCGGGGAGGACGTCTCGCATGCGATCGGCACCATCGAGGGTCTGCCACGGGAGCTGGCCGAGCCGGTCACGGTGGAGGTGCGGGGCGAAGTCCTGATGACGACGGCCCAGTTCGAGCACGCCAACGAAGAGCGGACCGGGCACGGAGGCCAGCCGTTCGCGAACCCGCGCAACGCCGCGGCCGGCACGCTGCGCGCCAAGGACCGTGCCTACACCGTCCCGATGACGTTCTTCGGCTACGGTCTGCTGCCCCTGCCCGACACGGAGGCGGCGCTCGCGGAGCGGCTGGCTGAGGGCGCGCACAGCGAACTGATGGCGGAGGCGTCCCGCCTCGGCGTGAACACTCCCGCCGCGACCGCGGTGGCCGGCATCACCGCAGGCACGACGGAGCAAGTCCTCGCGCGCGTCCAGGAAATCGCGGCGCTCCGGGCGGACCTGCCGTTCGGCATCGACGGGATCGTCATCAAGGCCGACCTGGCGGCCGACCAGCGGACCGCCGGATCCGGTACGCGCGCCCCGCGCTGGGCCATCGCCTACAAACTTCCGGCAGTCGAGAAGATCACCCGCCTGCTGGAGGTGGAGTGGAACGTCGGCCGCACGGGAGTCATCGCTCCGCGCGGCGTGCTGGAGCCGGTCGAGATCGACGGTTCCACCATCACGTACGCGACCCTGCACAACCCGGCCGACATCACCCGCCGCGACCTGCGGCTGGGCGACCATGTGATGGTGCACCGGGCGGGCGACGTCATCCCGCGCATCGAAGCTCCCGTCGCCCACCTGCGCACCGGCGAGGAGCGGCCGATCGTCTTCCCCGAGGTGTGTCCGCGGTGCGGCTCGGCCATCGACACCAGCGAGCAGCGCTGGCGCTGCGAGAACGGCCGCAACTGCCATCTGGTCGCCTCCCTCTCCTACGCCGCCGGCCGCGACCAGCTCGACATCGAGGGCCTCGGCGCCACCCGCGTCGTCCAGCTGGTGGAGGCCGGTCTGGTCGCCGATCTCGCGGACCTGTTCGCCCTCACCCGGGACCAGTTGCTGGGCCTGGAGCGGATGGGCGAGACCAGCACCGACAACCTGATGGCCGCGCTCACGGTCGCCAAGGGGAGGCCCCTGTCGCGGGTGCTCTGCGCGCTCGGCGTCCGCGGCACCGGCCGCTCCATGTCCCGCCGTATCGCACGGCACTTCGCCACCATGGACGCGATCCGGGCCGCCGACACCGAGGCCATGCAGCAGGTCGAGGGGATCGGCACCGAGAAGGCGCCGACCATCGTCGCCGAACTGGCGGAACTGGCCCCGCTGATCGACAGACTCGTGGCGAGGGGCGTCAATATGACCGAGCCCGGCGCCACTCCGCCCGCGCCCGTCACCGAGGATGCCCCGGAGGCCGGGGACGGCGGGGTGGCCGGCGGGCCCCTCGCGGGTATGACGGTCGTCGTCACGGGCGGGATGACGGGGCCGCTGGAGAAGTTGAGCCGCAATCAGATGAACGAGCTGATCGAACGGGCCGGCGGCCGCTCCTCCTCCAGCGTCTCCAAGAGGACCTCCCTGGTCGTCGCCGGAGACAATGCCGGATCCAAGCGCGCCAAGGCCGAAGACCTCGGCGTCCGCCTGGCCACCCCCGACGAGTTCGCCGCCCTGGTCGCCGACTACCTGGCCTGACCTGGCGCGCCGCAGCGTGGCCCACCTCACAGGTAGTCCCGGACGGCGCAGGAACAATCCGAGACGGTTGACCGTTCATCTATACGTGGCTGCGGAGGGGACAGTGTCCCCGGGCCTCACCTATAGCCCATGGGGACGATCGTTCGGCTGAAGCCCCATGGAGCCTTTCGCCGCGAGGCGACCGCCCTCCGCCAGTCACCACCTTCGGCCCCGGCTGGTCTCCCCCGTCCAGTCGGGGCTCTTTACTGCCCTCCCACACCCCGCCGCCAGGCGTGGGGCACCCCCTCGCCCGCCGATGTGCTCCGCATCACCATTCCGGTGGTGCGTGGAGCGATGATTTCGGACCGGCCCGACGGTCTCTATGGGCGTATTCCATGGAGCGAGGAAGTGGAGCGAATCCCATGCGCATCGTGATCAATGAGTTCATGAGCCTGGACGGCGTCGTGCAGGCACCGGGCGGACCTGACGAGGACACCGAGGGCGGCTTCGCTCACGGCGGCTGGACGCACCCCTTCTTCGACCCGGAGGTGGTGGGCGGCGCCTTCGACGACGCGTTGCGCAAGGCCGAGGCACTGCTGTTCGGACGTCGCACCTGGCAGTCGATGGCCGCCGCCTGGCCGGAGCGGGCAGGCGACCCGTTCGCCGACCGGATGAACGCCATCCCGAAGTACGTGGTGTCCCGGACGCTGGGTGACGACAAGCCGGCGTGGAACAACTCCACGCGCATCCCCGGTGAGGAGGCCATCGACCGTATCCGGGAGCTGCGCGCGACCGACGGCGGTGACCTCCTGGTCATGGGAAGCCCCACGCTCGCGCGCTCCCTCCTGAGCGAGGGCCTCGTCGACGAGCTCCGGCTCATCGTGATGCCGGTGATCCTCGGGGGCGGCAAGACGATCTTCCCGGACGACGGCGGACTGCACACGCTTGAGCTGGTCTCGACCGTCACCAGCGGGGCGGGCGTGCAGGTCACCACCTACCGGCCGGTGGCCTGACCGGCGTCCGGGCCGGGACTCGTCCCGGCCCGCGCGGCCTGCCCTCGGGCGCCCAGCAGGGCATCGCGCAGGGCGGCCCGCCCCACTGCGCAATGGGCGCGTCAACCGCGCTTTTTCCCTGAGGCCTTGGCGGCCAGACGTTCGACTTGCGCGGCCGCCTTCCCGGCGTGGGTTCGCGCGGCGCGCACCCCGCGACCGGCCTCGCGTTCCCGCTCCCGCGCACCGCGCTCGTCGGCTCGCGCCTGACGGTGCTCCTCTTCCGCGGCCTTGAGCTTCTCGGTGAGGGCCTTGAGTTCCTCGGTGAGTTCGGTGACGCGCTGGTGCAGCGCCTCCGTCCGTTCCTTGGCGTCCTGCACCGCGCGCTCGGCGGCTTCCGCCGCCGTCTCGCGCGCCAGGAGGTCACCTTTGGCGTCTTCGGACTCCTGGCGCGCCTGGGCGAGGCGTTCTCGCCGCCGCGCATCCGCCGCCGATTCACCGTCGCCGGAAGCCGGCGGCTTCTTCGCCGGGGACGGCGGGGTCTTCGCCCGGGACGGCGGGGTCTTCGCCGGGGGCGTCACCTTCTTCGCCGCGGACGGCGCACCATTTCTGCGTGACGGCGCCGCCGGGCCGACGGCCGGGAAGCCGACGGCCGGACCGATGGGCTTGGCGAGCCGGCCGGCGGCCCATTCCCGAGCGGCATCAGGGTCGGCCAGTACGGCCTGCAGGGTGTCCTGCACCTCGCGCTGGGCGTCGTCGGCGAGCGGGTGCCCGGCTGCCGCGGCAAGGTCCCCCGCCTGCTGCGAGAGTGCCCTGACGACAGCGCGCTGCTGCTGAGTGAGCCGGCGCAACTGGTCGCCGTCCAGATCGTGGTGCGCGCTCCGCAGGGCTTCACCCAGCTGGATCAGCGGTTTCACCTCGTCGGGCCGCTCCCGCACCAGGAGGTTGCCGGCCCACGCGGACAGGCTGGGCCTGCGCAGACCACTGATCTGCTCGGCGAGCTTCCGGTCGCCGGCCGTACGCGCTGCCGCGACGCGCTCGTTCCGCGCGGCGGTGAACTGCTCCGGCCGCAGCCCGTACAGCTCGTCGGCGACAGAGTCCAGGTCCACCGGCACCCTCTTTCGGACGGCGATTTCATAGTTATTGTCCCATTGATCGAACAGCTGATCTCGTCGGATGCCCCCGGACGGCAGCTCGGGCCACTGCTTGCGCAGGCCCGGCCCCTGGGTGACCGCGAGTGGAGTCACGAGGACGCGCACACCCGAAGTCGCGACCGGTCGGCTGGGCCGGGCCGCCCGCGCCGACTGCGTCACGCGAGGGCGGAACCACCGCGTCCGCCGGCGACGGCCGGCAGGGGCAGGGCAAGCACGGCTGCGGGCGCGCGAAGGCCCCGACTGGTTCGGGGGATCCCCAGCCGGGGCCGATCAAGGGTGGACGCGAAGGGCGGTCGCCTCGCGGCGGGGGCTCCATAAGGCTTCAGCCGAACGATCGTCCTCATGGGCAAAGGGTGAGGCCCGGGGACACAGTTCCCTTCGCGTCCACATCTCTCTCAACGGTCAACCATCCCCGATTGTTCCCTGAAAACGGCTTATGTCCGGCCCCTCTGGACGCTCGCATGACCGCGGCGCGGCGACGGCGCTGGTCGCGCGGTTCCCGGCGCGATCAGGTAGGGAGGAACGGTGAGCAACGACGCGACCGACCCCTTCGTGCACGTCCGGGGTGCCAGTGAGAACAACCTGCGGAACATCGACGTCGACGTTCCGCGGGACGCGATGGTCGCCTTCACCGGCGTCTCCGGTTCCGGCAAGTCCTCGCTCGCCTTCGGCACGCTCTACGCCGAGGCCCAGCGGCGCTACTTCGAGTCCGTCGCGCCGTACGCCCGAAGGCTGTTGCAACAGGTCGGCGCACCGCACGTACAGGAGATCAGCGGGCTGCCACCGGCCGTGGCCCTGCAGCAGCGCCGCGGTTCGCCCAGTTCGCGCTCGACGGTCGGCACCATCACCACCCTGTCCAATCTGCTGCGCATGCTGTACTCCCGCGCCGGCACCTACCCGCCCGGGGCCGCACGGCTGGAAGCCGAGTCGTTCTCGCCCAACACCGCGGCCGGCGCCTGCCCGGAGTGCCACGGACTGGGCGTCGTGCACGACGTCGCGGAGGACCTGCTCGTCCCGGACCCCTCACTGAGCATCCGCGAGGGGGCGATCGCCGCCTGGCCGGGCGCCTGGCAGGGCGCCAACCTGCGCAGTGTCGTGAGCGGCCTCGGGATCGACATCGACCGGCCGTGGCGCAGGCTCCGGAAGAAGGACCGGGACTGGCTGCTGTACACGGACGAGCAGCCCTCCGTGTACATCGAGCCGGAGGAGGACCGCGTCGATTACGGCTATCAGGGCAAGTTCTGGAGCGCCCGCAAGCACGTCATGCACGTCCTCTCCGACTCCAAGAGCGAGAAGATGCGCGAACGGGCGCTGCGGTTCGTCAGGAGTGTGCCGTGTCCCGAGTGCCACGGCAGCGGGCTGCGGCCCGAGGCGCTCGCCGTGACCTTCGCGGCACATTCCATCGCCGAGATCAACGCGATGCCGCTCACCGAGGTCGTGGCGCTGCTGCGGCCCGTCGCGGGGCGGTCCGAGGCCGACGCCACCACGTCCACCGCCCGGTCCGGGGAGACGACCGAGGTCGCGGTCCGGATCTGCGGCGATCTGGTCGCGCGCGTCGACGTACTGCTCGACCTGGGCCTCGGATATCTCAGCCTCGGCCGCCGCTCGACGACCCTGTCCCCCGGCGAGGCGCAGCGCCTGCGCATCGCCACCCAGCTGCGCTCGGGGCTGTTCGGCGTCGTCTACGTCCTCGACGAGCCCTCCGCGGGCCTGCACCCGGCTGACGCCGAACCGCTGCTCGACGTGCTGGACCGCCTCAAGGCGGCGGGCAACTCGCTGTTCGTCGTGGAGCACGACATGGACGTCGTACGGCGGGCGGACTGGGTGGTCGACATCGGCCCCGGCGCGGGTGAGGGCGGCGGTCGCGTGCTGTACAGCGGCCCGGTCGCCGGTCTTGAGCAGGTCGAGGAGTCGGCGACGAGCCAGTATCTGTTCGGGCGCGCTCAGCCGCTCGGTCACCGCCCGCGCACACCGCACGGCTGGCTGCACCTGAGCGGCGTCTCCCGCCACAACCTGCACGGCGTGTCCGTCGACGTACCGCTCTGTGTACTGACGGCGGTGACCGGCGTGTCCGGTTCCGGAAAGTCGACGCTGGTGACGCAGGTGCTCGCCGAGGTCGTCCGCGGCCATCTGGGGCTCGTGCCGGAGGAGCCCGAGGAGGCGGAGCTCGAGGTCGACGTGCAGGACGCGTCGGGGGTGGAGTCGTTCGACCGGCTGGTCCTTGTCGACCAACGGCCGATCGGCCGCACGCCCCGGTCCAACCTGGCCACGTACACGGGGATGTTCGACGCCGTGCGCAAGCTGTACGCGGCGACGGACGAGGCGAGGGCACGCGGATATTCGGCCGGGCGGTTCTCCTTCAACGTGCCCGAAGGGCGGTGCGAGACCTGCCAGGGCGAAGGGTTCGTCGCGGTGGAACTGCTGTTCCTGCCCGGCACCTACGCGCCGTGCCCGACCTGCCACGGCGCCCGGTACAACGCCGAGACGCTGGAGGTGACCTACCGCGGCAAGAACATCGCGGAGGTGCTGGCGCTGTCCGTCGACGACGCCGCCGAGTTCCTGTCCGCCGTCCCGGCCGCGTCCCGCAGTCTGGAGACGCTGCGTGAGGTGGGGCTGGGATACCTGCGGCTGGGCCAGCCCGCGACGGAGCTCAGTGGTGGTGAGGCCCAGCGCATCAAGCTGGCCACCGAACTGCAGCGGGCCCGCCGCGGGCACGCCCTGTACCTGCTCGACGAGCCGACGGCGGGACTGCACCCCTCGGACATCGCGCTGCTGCTGCGACAGCTGCACCGGCTCGTCGACGCCGGCAACACGGTCGTCCTCGTCGAGCACGACCTGGACACGATCGCCACCGCCGACTGGGTCATCGACCTCGGGCCCGGCGGTGGCGACGCGGGCGGACGGGTGGTCGCGGCGGGCACCCCGGCCAAGGTGGCGAGGGCCCGCCGCAGCGCCACCGCGCCCTATCTCGCGTCCCGGCTCGCGCGCTCCTGACGACGGCGTGAGGGACGCAAGCCCGGTCAGCCGGGCTCGGGGCGCAGGGTCGCGCGCGTCGTCATGCTGCGTTCCAGCTGATGGCGGATGTCGCTCGCGAGGTGGCCCGTCTGGGCCCATTCCACGATGAGTTCGGCGACATGACGCATTTTGATGTCGGTGTGCTGGGAGATCTCCCGCAGGACGTCCCGGCCGTCCTCGGCGCGCAGGCCGGCCAGAGCGACGACGATGCCGATCGCCTGATCGACGACCGCGTGCGAGGACACCGTCTGCCGCAGTTGGGCCAGTTCGCCCTCCCGCGCCGCCACCCGGCTGTCCCGTTTCCGGTCGCCCGACGGGCCGGCCGGTCCTCCGGTCGTCTTCGAGGGGGCCGCCCCGACGAGCGGTTTCTCGACTCGTATGTGTGGCGCTGACTCCGTGCGGTCCATGCAAACGCCTTCCTCACCAGAGAAGCCTTCGGTCGTTGCCGGTCCAGCCGCGAGCGCGGGCCCCTCCCCCTGCGACGAGGGGGCGGACCCGCGCGGTGCGCCCGACGCCGATGATGCCCTCCACGGATGCCGGCGGGCGCTGGAGGAGTGACCGCATGGGCGATCACCGGACAGGTCCGCCACTGGGCGGCGGAGCGATACGGGTGCACCACATCGCGGCCGCCGCCACAGGTGCGGCAAGCAGGGAGAACTGTGTGCGCGAACCATCGGCGAAGCGGGCAGAGCAGGGTTTGTTCATGGCCGCTTCCTGACCGCTTCAGGTTTTTGCCCGCTCTGCCACACCTCGATGCCTCGTGTGCGACGGCACCGGAAAACGGCTGAAACCGGGCTGCGGGCCTAGGGCACGTATCCGGTTGTGATCATTCTGGGCGGGGGGGACGTCGCATCCCGTATTTTTCCAGGGCCGGCGGCCACGGCGCGGTCGTAGTGGCCCAGCGCCTGGTGGGTGATCAGTTCGGCCGCGTCCTGCACGTGCTGCACCTGGCGAGCGGGAAGGTACTCGCCCCCCGTGGACACGCCGAGCCCGACCGACGACGACATCGTCATGCCCCGGCGCCGGCCGCGGGAGAAAGCCGGGCGGTGCAGTGCCGGCCGGCTATTGACTGGCGAGCGAGGGGTTTCAGGCGGTGGCGCGGTTGCCTTGGCGTGCGGCGAGCGCGGCGTCGGCGCTGGAGTAGGCGGGCAGGAAGGCGTCCATCCCGGTGACACTGAGCAGGCGGCTCAGCCGGTCGGGGATGGCCGCCAGGGTCAGGGAGCCGTCGGCGTTCTTGGCGCAGCGCCAGAGGCCGACGAGGGCGCTCCGCCCGGCACCCGCCGCGGCCCGCTCACGGATCCGGGCCGTCAGGACCCGGTGTCATTCTCCCGTGTCCGGCCGGCTCCGAGCCGCCGGAGGTCCCCGGGCCCCGCTCGGCCCGCGCCTCCAGGCCCCCCGCGGCCGCGGACCCAGAAGAAGAGGACGACCGAGCACACCGCCGCGAACGCGCACCACGTCGAGACGAACTCGAGCCGCCACAGCGCCCAGCAGACCACCGCGCCCACGCCGACCAGGATTCCGAGCCGCCTGAGCCCCCGGTCGCCGGACAGCAGCAGCGAGCCGACGGTGGCCAAGAGGTAGCCGGCGATGAGCAGCTGGGCGTGCGGCAGGTCGACGACGTAGCCGACGGTGTGCCCACGGATCTCGGCCGTCACCGGGCGTGCGGCGAGCGCATACGCGAGTGCCGCCGCCGTCAGCACGCCTGCCGTCAAAGGGATCGTCAGCCGCCGTCGGGCCAGTGGTGGCGCCGCGCACACCACGCCCACCGGCACCCACACCGCGAGCAGCGGAAGGGCGATCACCGCCCAGGCGACAGTGGCGGGGCCCGTACCGCCCGCGGTGTGCCAGACCTTCGCCTCCACGACCTGGTGCGCGCCGAGGAGCAGGGGCAGTGCGGCCAGGGGCAGCTCACGGACCCCGCGCGCCCGTGCCACACACGCGACTCCGACGGCCGCGATACCGGCGCCCGCCACCAGATCGGCCTTCGCACTCCAGCACATCACGCCACCCAGGGGTCCGCCGTCGTCGGGATTCCGCCCTGCACCGGCGGCCCACGCTACGTCTCGGCGCTCCGGCGTCCGGGGTGACACGACGGCCGTCGCCTCCCGGGTCACGGCTGCGCGGCCTTACGCCCCCGGGTCTGTGCCGCGCTACCGAACGATGATTGGCTGGCCCCCTGCCATCGCAGACAGGCCGACCCGCAGGAGGGCACCACCGCCATGAGCAACCCCTACACGTACGAGTACAAGGTCGTCAGCTTCCGGGAGTCGCTGATCGGCGACGCACTGGACGGCGACAAGCTGGAGAAGGTCCTCAACAAGCACGCCGGGGACGGCTGGGGCCTCAAGGCGATCACGTCCGCCGACGTCAAGGGGCGGATAGGGCCCGGTGCTGTCGAGGGGCTGCTGCTCACCTTCGAGCGTCCCCGGCAGTAGCGGCCGCGCGGGTCGGGGGTACGGCTCACCCGCGTACGAGAGGGGTGGGCCGTTCGCGGACGACGCCGGGTCGGCCTGTCGTCGCGCAGCCCGGGAAGGCCGGACGTGGCGGCGAGCCGTCGCGGAGGCTCCGGTCGCCTCGGCGAGGAAGCGGGAGACGACCGCGGGCGTTCGGCGACTGGGACGGGAGTACCGTTGCGGTACCGAGCGCACTTCGCACGCCGTCATCCATTTCGGCGTCGCCCTCGGGGAACGGCAAGGGCTGGAGCGCATCGCGTCCGGCCGGAAAAGAGCCGCCCCACATGAGTCTGATGAGTCTCGGAGTACTCGCCTCCTCCCGCAAGGAGAACGAGTTCCGGCTGCCGCTGCACCCCCGTCATCTCGACCGGATCGCCCCGGACCTGCGCGAGAAGATCTTCCTCGAACAGGGCTACGGCGAGCGCTTCGGCGTCGCCGACGACGCGCTGCGACCACTCGTGGCCGGCCTGCGTTCCCGCGAGCAGCTGCTCGCCGAATGCGACGCCCTGCTGCTGCCCAAACCGATGCACGACGACCTCGCCGAGCTGCGCGAGGGCCAGGTGCTGTGGGGATGGCCGCACTGCGTGCAGGACGAGAAGATGACCCAGATCGGCATCGATCGACGGCTGACCCTGATCGCCTGGGAAGCCATGAACCACTGGACCTCCACGGGCGCCTTCAGCGTCCATGTGTTCCACAAGAACAACGAGCTCGCCGGCTACTGCTCGGTGCTGCACGCCCTGCAGCTCGGCGGGCTGACCGGCAGCTACGGGCGCCGCCTGCGCGCGGTGGTCATCAGCTTCGGCGCCACGGCGCGCGGAGCGGTCACGGGCCTGGGCGCCATGGGGGTTTCCGACGTCACGGTGCTCACGCAGCGCGCGGCCGCGGCGGTGGCCTCGCCGATGCCCTCGGTCGTGATGGGCCACTTCCAGGAGCAGGCGGACGATCCGTCACGCCTGCAGGCACTCACCGGGGTCGGTTCCGTGCCCCTGGCGGAGTACCTGGCCGGGTTCGACATCGTCGTGAACTGCGTCCTGCAGGACACCGACGCGCCCCTCATGTTCGTCACCGACGAGGAACTCGCCCTGTTCCGGCCGGGCACCTTCTTCATCGACGTCGCCTGCGACGAGGGCATGGGCTTCGAATGGGCCCACCCGTCCAGCTTCACCGAGCCCATGTCCACAGTGGGGCCGGGCTGCCACTACTACGCGGTGGACCACAGCCCGTCCTATCTGTACAACTCCGCCACCTGGGAAATCAGCGAGGCGCTCCTTCCCTATCTGCGTACGGTCATGGGCGGCCCCGCGGCATGGGACACCGACGTCACGGTCAGGAAGGCCATCGAGATCCGCGACGGCGTCGTCCAGAACCCGAAGATCCTCTCCTTCCAGCACCGGTCCCCCGCCTACCCCCACGCTCCCGAGATCCCGGCGGCCCGGCTGAACTCCGAGGTCTAGTCAGGCAGACCCGGCCTCCCGCTCCCCGGGACCTCCTCGGCGACCTGGTGGAGGGTACGTCCGCTGCGTGCCGAGCGGGCCCTGCGGGGCTCCGGCGTCCCGTGGCCGCCGCCGGGTCGGGCCCGCTCGTGGTCCGCCTTCACCAGCAGCCAGGCCTCGCCCTGGCGAGCCGTCGTCACCCACCGCCGGCTCCTTCCCTCGGTAACGTGGGGCGACGGCATGGCGCCCGTCACCGCGCCATGCCGTCCCCCGCGTCCCGGGTACCCCGCGCGCTCCGCCCTTCACGTCACGCGCGCGAGGGGTCAGGAGTACCAGGTGGGCTCGGGCAGGTCGCCGGTCAGCACATGGCGGCCGACCTCGCGGCGCTTGTAGGCCACGGGGTCGTGCAGGGTGTGAGTGCGGACGTTGCGCCAGAACCGGTCCAGGCCCTCGGAGGAGGCGGTGGCGCGGGCGCCGGTGACCTCGAAGATGCCGTTGGTGATCTCCAGGGCGACCTCGGTGGCGCGCGCCTTGACGGCGGCGACCCGGACCTCGAAGGCGCCGCGGGTCTGCTCGGTGACGGCGTCGGGGTCGTCGTGCAGCTTCTGCCCCTCCAGGGCGACGGCGTCCGCGAGGGCCTCGACGGCCCAGAGCTTGGCGGTCAGATCGCCGAAGCGGTCGATGACGTACGGCTCGTCCACCGCCTTGTCGTGGCCGCCGTGCAGCCAGGAGCGGGACTTGGCACGGGTGTAGGTGGCCGCGGTCTCCAGGGCGCCGCCCGCGATCCCGAGGTAGAAGTTCACGAAGACCAGCTGGATGGTGGGGACGTTGAGGGTGTTGTACACCCGCGGCTGGAAGACCTTGTCCACGTAGCCCGCTGCCGAGGCCCACGGGGTGCGGACGCCGTCGAGCGTGACGCTGCCGCTCTCGGTGAGGCGCTGGCCGATGTTGTCCCAGTCGTCGTGGAAGGTCAGTCCGGCCGAGTCGGACGGGACGATGGCGAAGATGTGCTGGTCGGTGCCGTCCAGCACGCCTTCGAGGACGGTGACGTCGGAGACCTTGCTGCCGGTGGAGAAGGTCTTGTGACCCGTGAAGACGAGCTCGTCGCCGTCCTCGGTGACGACCACGTCGCTGTCGCGCGGGTTGACCGCGCCGCCGAAGAACCACTGCTCACGGGCGGCCCGGGCCTCGACCTCGGTCCACTGTTCACGGGTGCCGACGAGCCGGGCGGCCCAGTTCCACAGGTAGTGGTAGCCCAGCAGTTGACCGATCGAGCCGTCGGCCTTGGCGACCTCGCGGACGACGCGGTAGGCCGTGGGCCAGTCCTGTCCCCCGCCGCCGTGCTCGGCCGGGCCGAGCAGAGTGACCAGACCCGCGTCCTTCAGCAACTGCACTTCGGCGTACGGGGTGGCGGCGGCCTTGTCGCGGGCGGCGGCGTCGGTCGCGAGGACGGCGGCGACCTCCGCGGCCCGCTCGATCCAGCCCTGCGGGTCCTGCGGAGCGGGACCGGACTTCCACTGGGTGGGGGCGACGGTGCTCATGGGGTGACTCCTTTTTCTGGGAGTGGTCTTGCGAGCGGTTCTTGAAGCGCTACTTGGAGCGGGCTTTTCGGGCACCCGAATTCATCTCCGGCCCCGTGCGGGATCGCACCCGTACCGCCTCTTGAGAAAAGGGGCGACCGAAGAGAAGGCAGAAGAAGGGGAAGGTGAATGCGAAAGAGAAAGGCGCGACAGCCGGGGCCGAGGGGCTCGCTCAGGCCCTGCGGCGACAGACGCAGCTGGAGACGCGCACGAGGTCGACGTGGCGCCGACGCGTGAGGTCCTGTCGCTTCATGCCACCGATCGAAGCAGCGGGCCGCCGGGCCGGTCAAGAACGTCCGCACCGATTTCACACACCGGCACACGGCTGTCGCACAGCAGAAATGCTGTGCTCGCAACCGCGATTACCCGGATCTCCGAATGGGGGGCGATTCGGTAGTGGCGAGAGCGCCGGGCGTCCCCTCCAGTTCCTCCGTCCGCGCGGACGCACCGGCAACTTCCGCGGCATCCTGGCGCTGCCGGTGCTACCGAGCGCACCTGTATGCGCTCCCCCCGTAGTTGGTTGACTGCACGCAGGTCGCGCTCAACGGCACCGCGCTCGCGTCGCCGCCCGGGCCGGCCGCGGCCGGCCCTGCGCCGTGCCGCCCCGCCCACGAAAGGAGCACGGCACGGTGAGCGCCGAAGAGATCAACGCGGACGCCTGGCAGGCATACGGAACCCACCACATCCGGCGCCGGACCGCCCTCGCGGAGGTCGACCGGATCGACTGGGGCTTCTGGGGCACCGGCCCGGGCGCCGAGATCCTCGGCGACCTGTCGGGCAAGCGCGTCCTCGACCTGGGCTGCGGCCCGGGCCGGCACGCGGCGCATCTCGTACGCGAGCGCGGCGCCCTGGTCGACGCCGTCGACGCCTCCCCCAGCCAGGTCGAACGGGCCCGGGCCCGGTACGGCGACCTGCCCGGTCTGCGTCTGGTGGCGGCCGACGCCGTCGAGCACCTGCGGTCCGCCGAGCCGTACGACGTGATCTATTCCGTCAACGCCCTCCCGTACATCGACCCGCGCCGGCTGCTGCCCGCGCTCGCGGCGGCCCTCACGCCCGGCGGCACCCTGTGCTTCACCGCGCTGCACACCAACTCCCGTGGGCACGGCCCGTCCACGGCCGTCGGGGCGCGGCCCGAAACGCTGCGGCTCGCCGGCGGCGACGAGGTCACCGTCCAGATGTGGGTGCTCACTCCGGAACTCTGGGAGGAACTGCTCGACGAACACGGGCTGCGGGTGGAGCACGTCGACGTCCTCGATGCCACGGAGGAGGGCGACTTCGCCTCGTACCGGATCTTCCGGGTCCGCCGCCCTGCCCGGATCTCCTCCCGCCCGCGCGCGTCCCTGCCACCGGTCGCGCACGCGGCGCTCGGTGTCGGCGCCCTCGTGTACGGACCCCGGGGGCTGCTCCTGGGCCGTCACCGCAAGGGGACCTGGGAGCTTCCGGGCGGCACGGTGGAGGCCGGCGAGTCGCTCCAGGAGGCCGTCGTCCGCGAACTCGGCGAGGAGACCGGACTGAGGGCGCAGCCCGTGGACGTGCGTCTGCTGGGGAGCCACCTCGACCACGTCGATGGCGTCGTCCGGGTCACCGTGGGCGCCCACGTCACCCTCTGGCACGGCCGGCCCGCCGACCAGCCCGGTGAGAGCGTCGGCCACTGGCGCTGGTTCCCCCTCGACCGCCTGCCCCAGAACCTGTTCGTGTGCAGCGCCCAGATCCTTGGGGCACGCCACCCCGACCTGCCGATCGACCACTCACCGGCACACTTCACCCCGTTCGCGGGGTGACGGCGAGCTCCGATCCCGCCGAGGAGGGCGCGAGCGCGCCCGTCCGCCTCGGCCGGGACGGGGCACGCCGGTCACACCGCCTCGTCCCGGCTGCTGCCGGGGCGCTCGGCGGTGGGGGCGTGACCTCCGCCGAGTGGATGCCCGGACCACTGGCACACCTACGAAGGCCGGCAGTACTACTGCACCGACCGTGCGCGGCATCCGCGTTCGGCCAAGTCCTTCACCTGGAACAGCGTCGACCGGATCGTCTCCTTCGACCCCTTCCGGTTCATCGCCCTCATTGCTCCCCGGCCTCTGCTGATGATCGTCGGATCGGAGGCGGTCACCGCCCACATGACCACCGAGGCCTTCGGGAAAGCACGGGAACCCAAGGAGCTCCGGACCATCGAGGGCGCCACCCACGTCGACCTGTACGACAGGGACCCGTACGTGACGCTCGCCGTCGCCGGGCTGACCGCGTTCTTCCGGAGCCATCTGCACGGACAACGGTCGTCGCAGGATCCGGAATCGGCATGAGGCCAGCGAGAGCCGGGCGCGCCTGGTATGCGTAGACGTCATGGACTTCAGTGATGTCTCGCTGACCGCTCTGCGGGTCTTCCGCGAGGTGGCCGAGCAGGGCACGTTCACCGCGGCCGCCGGCGCGCTCGGCTACACCCAGTCCGCGGTGTCCCGGCAGATCGCCTCACTCGAACGTGCCGCCGGGACGGCCCTGTTGGAGCGACGCCGCGAGGGGGTACGGCTCACCGCGGCCGGCCATGTCGTACTGCGCAGGGCAACGACCGTGATCGAGGAGATCGACACGACCGCGCGCGAGCTGGCCGGGCTGCCGGCCCAGGCAGGCACGGTTCGGGTGGGCTGGTTCCCCAGCGCGGGCGCCGTCCTGGTGACCGAGGCACTCACCGCGCTGCGCCGGGCGCACCCCGCCGTCACGGTCATCACCCGGGAGGGCAGCACCCCCGCGCTGGTCCGCGCGCTGCGGGCCGGCAGTCTGGACCTCGCTCTGCTGGCCTGTGCCCCGCCGTTCCGGCCGCCCGACACCGAGTCGCCGCCCCTCACCCTGCTCACCCTCACCGAACGCAGCCTGCGGCTGGCGCTGCCCGCCACCGATCCGCTCGCCCGCGGTGACTTCGTCGATGTCGCGGACCTGCGCGGCCGGCGCTGGATCGCGGGCCCCGCCTCCGGCGAGGACGGGCTGATGGGCGTCTGGCCCGGTCTGGACGAGCGGCCCGAGATCGCCCACACCGCCCGCGACTGGCTGGCCAAACTGCACCTGGTCGCGGCCGGTTGCGGTCTGACCACCGTGCCGGCCTCGCTCGCCCGCGCCGCACCGCCGGGGGTGCGGATCCTGCCCGTACGGGGCGGACCGCAGGAGCGACGCCGTCTCGTCCTCGCCCACCTCCCGCACCCGCTGTCCGAGCCGGCCGCCCGCGTCGCCGAGGCCCTGCGGACGGCGGCCGTCGAGGCGTACGCGGAACCGTAGACGCGCCACCCCGGTCACCGCCCTGCTCAGACGCCGCCCCGGAAGGGACCGCCTCACCCCCGGCCCGCTCTCGCGTCAGCGCGCCCGTGCCGGGGGCGGGCCCGTCATCGCCCACCTGATCGTCCTGACGAGCCCATGGCCGGCCCGCCGGACGAGGGCGTCCTCGACGACCGGGACACGCGGCAACCGCAGCGGTCCCCTGGCCCAGGGCGGAAGGTCGGCGACCGCGGTCGCGGTCAGCACGGCGTACGGCGGCCGGGCCGCGAGCGGCAGCGGTGGCCGGAACAGGATGAAGCGCGCCGCCGAGCGGGCCTGCGGTGTGGCTCGCAGCTCGGTCCGGTAGGAGGCCAGCACCTCGGCCAGCTCCGCCTGGTCGCGGGGCGGATCGACCACGCCGAGGGCGGTTGCCACCACTGCGGTGTCCGCGACGTACGCGTCACACGCGTCCGCGTCCAGGGGATGCGAACCGTAGCGCTGGTGAGCGTGGAGGAAGCTGTCCGTCTCCGCGGCGTGCACCCAGCCGAGCAGGTGCGGGTCGGCGGCGTGGTACGGCTCACCCTGGTCCGTGGTTCCGCGTACCGCCTGATGGATGGCGCGGACGTGGTCGACGGCCCGTTGGGCGTCGTCGGCGGCGCCGAAGGTGGTGACGGCGAGGAACGTGCTGGTGCGTTGCAGTCTCCCCCACGGGTCGCCCTGGTAGCCGGAATGGGCCGCCACCGCGGCCATCGCCAGCGGGTGCAGTGACTGCAGCAGCAGCGCGCGCAGTCCGCCGACGAACATCGAGGCGTCGCCGTGGACGGTCCGGATGGGGCGGTCGGCGCCGAACCACCGTGGCCCCGGGGCTTCGTGGATCCGGGCCCGGTTGGCGGGTCCGTCGGGCCCCGCGACCCGGCTGAACAGCTCGACCCCGAGCCGTTCGCGCAAACCGGCGACCGCGGACGCGTACGTGTCCATGGTCCCAGTGTCGCGCAGCGGCACCCGGATCCGGAGGCCACCGGGAAATGCGGCCGCGGACCCCGCGGATTTCACCGGAGTGCGCCGCCGGATCCGGGGCAACAGATCGTGTGCCACTGACGCACTCCCCCCGGTCGCGTCGGTGGCAGTGCTCCCGCGTCCGGCGAAGGGGAAGGGTCACCCCGGAGCCGGCGCGGTCGAGCGGAGGGGCATGGCCGCGCCATGGGAGAACAGGGCGGGCGCGGCCGCCCCTCCCACCACGCCCCCACGCGCTCCCGTCACGGGACCCGGCGAAGGTGTGACACGGTCAGGGCGCACGGCTCCGATGGACATGTCGGCGCCCGGCGGACGGACAACAGGAGAAGACGCATGCACAACACGGCTGCGGTGGGAGTCGAGTACGACGCGGCAGACGAAGGCGCGGCCGGGACGGCCGTGTCGGGGGCCGATGCGGACCTGCGCAAGCAGCGCCTGCGAAGACGTCTGGAGCGCCTGATCGGAATCGCCGCGACCGAGGGCAACGAACTGGTCCCGCTGCGGAACGGGGACGAGATCTTTCCCGCCATGCTCGACGCGGTCCGCGCCGCCGAGCACACCGTCGACATGATGACGTTCGTGTACTGGCGCGGGCAGATAGCCCATGACTTCGCGTCCGCGCTGGCCGACCGCGCCCGCGCGGGCGTTCGCGTCCGGCTGCTGCTGGACGGCTTCGGCGCGAAGGAGATCGAGGGCGACCTGCTGGAGTCGATGCACTCCGCCGGGGTGCAGGTCGCCTGGTTCCGCAAGCCGCTCTGGCTCTCGCCCCTGAAGCAGAACCACCGTTGCCACCGCAAGGCGCTCATCGTCGACGAACACACCGCGTTCACCGGCGGAGTCGGCATCGCCGAGGAATGGTGCGGGAACGCCCGCAACCCCTCCGAGTGGCGGGACACCCATGTGAAGGTCCGCGGTCCGGCCGTCGACGGCATCGCCGCCGCCTTCGCCCAGAACTGGGCCGAGTGCCATGCCGAGTTGTTCGACTCCCGCGACCGCTTCACGGAACACGAACAGCCGGGCAAGGCGACCGTGCAGGTGGTGCGGGGCTCGGCGAGTTTCGGCTGGCAGGACATGCAGACCCTGATCCGGGTCATGCTCACCTCCGCCGAGGAACGCTTCCGCCTCGCCACCGCGTACTTCGCACCGGACCAGTACTTCGTGGACCTGCTGAGCGCGACCGCCCGCCGTGGCGTGCGCGTGGAGATCCTGCTGCCGGGCCCGCACACCGACCAGCGGGCCTGTCTGCTCGCCGGCCGGCATCACTACGGCACTCTGCTGGACGCGGGCGTCGACATCCGCGAGTACCAGCCGACGATGCTGCACACCAAGATCATGACGGTCGACAGGGTGGCCGCGCTGATCGGCTCGACCAACTTCAACCGGCGTTCCATGGAACACGACGAAGAAGTCATGCTCGCCGTGCTCGACGAGCACTTCACCGCCGCGCTCGACCAGGACTTCGACGCGGACCAGAAGCGGGCCGAGGCCATCGACCCGCTGCGCTGGAAGCGCAGGCCTGTCCCCCAGCGCCTCAAGGAGGTCGCGGTCACCCCGATCCGGCGCTTCCTGTAGCACGCCGCCGTGCAGACCCGCGGGCGCTCCTGCTGTGCCGGTGCTCCATGTGGCCGCCGGGCGCATCGAGTTGCTCCCGGCGACCGCCGGGCTGTGGTCAACACCCCGGCGGTGGGGCTCACTCGGCGGCGGGGCCCGCTTCCCGCCTGAGGAAGTTGCTCACCTGGCACGCGAGTCCGTCCTCCGCCGCGCCGCCGCGTACGCCGGTGCCGACCGGTCCTTCGGGCAGGTCGACGCCGCCCGACCAGAGGTAGCGGTCGGTCCACTCGTCGTCGACCTTCAGCTGCACCTGGATGTCCACCCGGTTCAGGTCGGCATCGGTGCCCGCGGCATACGGGACGGCCGTGACCCGGCGCAGGGGATAGACGTCGAAGCCCTCGATGAACTGGGAGTTCCGCCAGTCGAGCAGCGCGCTCTCGCCGTCGGCGCCCAGGCGTACATCGATCTGGCCGTCCTCGAGGTGGATGCCGAAGTAGTCACTCGCGCGGTTCTCGACGGTCACGCGGAACCTGAAGTAGGTGAGGCCTTCAGCGGCGTCGTCGCGTCCTCGTGGGGGTTCGGCGCGCTCCAAGCCGTGGACGCGGACACGCAGGCCGGCATGCTCGTCGCACTCCTGCCAGTCCCCGATCACATTCGGCTCGTACACAATCCACCTCTCGACCTCCGAGAGGTGCTTCTTATCCGTGCGCTCGACGCAGTGTCAAATGAACGGAACATGCCGTGGCCAGGGAATTCTCGCTCCTGGATCGGCGATCAAGCCGTGCCCAGCCAGAATCATCCCCGTGGCATGACACCGGCAATTCCCCGCGTGCTGCACATCACGTCCGCCGGCGGCCAGGGTCTGTCCGGTGGATCTTGCGGTTCCGTCTCCACGGAGACTGGAGACAGGGCTGAGCGGGGTGTGGCGCGTGCAGCTGCGAGGGCGTCTCAGCCGCCGAGCCGCAGGGCCCGCATCTGCTCGTCGAGCGGGCACAGTCCGACATCCCGGCGCCGCTCGTCGAGGGTCCCGGGCTGCCGGACCGCGTACGGGTGCAGGGTCACCGGGTTGACCCGGGTGCCGTAGAACTGCGGCTGCCCGAGTTCGACCGCGCAGTGGTCGGCGATGTAGGCGTGGTGCGCGGCGGGGCACCGGCCGTCCGCGGCGGCGTGGGCGATGAGGTCACGGCACAGGAGCTGGAAGTCGAAGTCGGGGGCGTGCAGCAGGATCATCAGGGCGGCCGTCGAAGCGGGGGTGCCGACCTGGTCGGCGGTCGGCCAGCCGTGCCGGCGGACGATCGCCCCCAGCGCGTCGGCGTTGTCTCTGCGGCACTCGATGAGGTCGCGCCGGCGGTGCGGGGCGGGGTCCGTCCGCGCCAGCCTCATCAGACGCTTCTCGTCCTCCGCGCGGCGCTCCAGCTCCACGGCCAGTGCCGCGGCCAGCCCCGGGAGCAGCCGCGCCGTCGGATACCGCGCGCCCGCGGATTCCGTCACCGGTGGCCGCGGGACACCGCTCGCCGGACGCTCGGGCAGACCGTCGGCCACGTGCCCGGAAGAACCGTCCGCCGGCCCGTACGAAGAAGCGCGTCCCGGCTCTCTCACCCGATGCTCCGCAGAGCCGTCTCCCGGCTCGCTCACCCGGTGCTCCGCAGAGCCGTCTCCCAGCTCGCTCGCCGGACGCCGCTCGACCTCGTGCGCCGAGCTCCGTTCGGCCTCGTTGACCGGAAGCCGCTCGACCTCGTGCGCCACGTGCCGCTCGACCTCGTGCGCCGAGCTCCGTTCGGCCTCGTGCGCCAGGCCCTGCCAGGAGCCGCTCCCCGGGCCGCTCGTCACATGTCCGGAGGAAGTCTTCATGGCGCCTCACCAAGTGCCAGGGTGAACCACACGCGCTTGCCCGCCACGCCCGGCTCGGGCGGTGCGACTCCCCAGTCGTCGGCCAGCGCGTCGACGATGGCCAGTCCGCGGCCGGACTCCGCGGCCTCGTCCGCCGGGCGGGAGCGGGGGACGCCGGAAGAGCCGTCGGCGACCGTGACCCGCAGTTCCCGTGCCGTGGACTCGACGGTGACGATGATCGTGTCGGCGGTGTCGGTGCTGCCGTGCTTCACGGCGTTGGCGAACACCTCGTCCGTAGCCAAGACAGCGTTGTCAAGGATCTCGTCCGGGAGGTTCAGGTGCGCGAGGTGGGCGGCGACCATGCGCCGTATGCCCGCCGCCTGGGACGGGTGCGCGGGCACCGCGGTCCGCAGGACGTGGGGTTTGTTCAAGCGGATCACGGCAGCCTCACCGGCCAGGGCCCGACCGGGGGGCGCGTGGTCGTCCGGCGCGTGCGCGCCGTGTGTCAGCGAGGTCGACGGGCGGCGGTGCTGTGCTCGGGATGCCGTCATCGGTCCTCCTTCGTGTGCAGCACGGGTGGGGGGACGGTGTCGTTGGCTGCACGGGCAGCCAACAGGGCGGAGCAGGGGTCGGACCAGGGGTTATGGGGGTTGTCCGGTTGCGCGCACGTAGTGGTGCGGGAGGTATGTTCGATCGGATGAGGAACGTGAGCGGAAGCCCGGCCAGACAGCCTCGGCACGGGGCCACCGGATGGTCCGGCGTACGCGGCAAGCGCGTCGTGGTGACCGGTGGGACGCGCGGGCTCGGCGAGCAGATCGTGCGGCTGCTCGCGGCCGAGGGGGCGCGGGTGGCCACCTGCGCCCGTACGGCGGAGGACCTGGCGGCACTGGCCGCCTCGGTCGACGCCGTCGAGCTGTTCACGGATGCCCTCGACGTCACCGAGCCGGGCCGGCTGGAGGGCTTTGTCGCGACCTCGGCGAAACGTTTTGGCGGCCTCGATGGGGTGGTGGCCTGTGCGGGCGGCTCTCGCGGGGGCCGGTTCGAACGGGCCGAGGCCGAGGACTGGGCCGCGACCTGGGAGCTGAACGTCGGCCACACGGCGCGCCTGGTACGGACAGCGGTCCCGCACCTGCGCGCGGCCGGCGGCGGCTCGGTCGTGGTGATCTCGTCGATCTCCGGCTGGAAGCCCGGCCCGTACGCGCAGTACGGGGTGGCGAAGTCCGCGCAGATCCAGCTGGCCGCATCGCTGGCCCGCGAGCTCGGACCGGACGGGATCCGGGTGAACGCCGTCTCGCCCGGGTCCATGCTCATCCCGGGCCGACGGTGGGACCGGATGCGCCGCGACGATCCCGAAGGGTTCGCCGCGTTCGTGGCCGCGGAGCTCCCGGGCGGGGAGCCGGTGGCTCCGGAGGAGGTCGCCCGGGTGGTGGCGTTCCTGCTGTCGGACTTGTCGAGCGGGATCTCCGGGGCCCATCTGCCCGTCGACCGAGCGCAGAACGCCCCCTCGCCCGACGGCTACTGAGGCGTCGGACGCTCCGGCGGCCGCCAAGGCGTCGGATGCTCCGGCGGTCACTGACGCGTCGGACGCCCCGGCGGCTAAGAGCCCCGGCTCCCTGGTCATGCCACCGCCCCCAGCACCGGCCGGGACCTGCGCTCGAACTCCTGGACAAGAGCCTCGTGCCGGCGCGGCGCCAGGCGCCTGCGGAAGTCCCGCAGTGCCTGGATGGACCGCTCGCTGTGCACCGTGGCGAGGGTGTCGAGCGCCTCGGTGGCGGTGCCGACGGCCTCGTCGAGGCGGTTCTGCTGAAGATGGGCGGTCGCGAGGACGGAGCGGCTGATGGCCTGGCGCCTGCGCCGGTCGGCGTTGGCGCGCAGGGACTCGCTCGCGGTGCGCTCGGCCTGCGCGGCCTGCCCGAGGTCACGGAAGCAGAGCGCGGACTCGGCCTGCAGATAGTGGTGGTCGAGGAAGCGCACCCACACCGACTCCTGGGCGGCGCCCCGGCTGGCGTCCCACTGGTGCTCGGCCAGCCGCAGCGCCTCGGCGGTCTCGCGCGCGGAGCCCTGGGCCGCGTATCCGCGCGCCGACATGGCGTACAGCCGCATCAGCCCGAGCGGACTGCCCGCACCCTTCGCGGTGGCGATGCCGGCCCGGGCCAGGGCCACCCCCTCGTCGGGGCGGCCGAGACTGGTGGCGAGATGGGAGAGGCCGGCCAGGATCTGGCCGCCCAGGACCCGGTCGCGGCCCTCGGCGCACAGCCGCAGCGCCTGGGTCATGTAGCGCTGCGCCAGGCCGTACTCCCCCGCGTCGTACGAACTCCAGCCGGCCATCGCGCCCAGCCGCGCCGCCGCCGCGTACAGCAGGCGCAGCAGATGCGGAGCCGTGCCGCGGCGCTGCAACAGGGGGACGACCTCGGTGGACAGGTAGTGCACGATGCTGGTGCGCACTCCGCCGCCGCCGTACTGGTTGTCCATCGCGTCGAACATGCCGATCATCGCGTGCACCTGCTCGACCGGGCCACCGCCTGTCACCGGGGCCAGGTGCGGGCCGTCCTGGTTCTCCAACAGCCACAGCAGCCACTCGCGTTGGGGGGTGGCCAGGGCTCCGGCGACGAAGGGCACCGAGCCGAGGAGGCTGCGCCGGGAGATGTCCGTCGACCCCAGCTCGGCCAGCGTGTGCAGCGTTTCCGCCACGTCCTCGCCGTAGACGAGTGCCCTGCCCGCGACCGGGCGCTGCTGATCGGGGTGGAAGCCGAGGTCCGTCGGCGAGACGGCCCGGCCGAGCCGCTCGGACAGCACCGTGGCGATCAACTCGGGTGTGGCGCCGCGTGGTTGCTGGCCCTGGAGCCAGCGGGTGACCGACGCCTTGTCGTAGCTGGAGTCCACGCCCTGGCGGTGCCCCAGCTCGTTGACCCGCAGGGCGAGTGAGGCGTAGGAGCAGCCCGCGTCTCTGAGGGCCGCGGCCAGCGCCTTGTTGGCCGCGGTGGACCCCTTGCCGGGACTTCTCGATTGTCCGTCGGTCATGGTGGCCACCCAGGTCTCACATCGGTCAATGTGCGGCTTCGGCCCGTACCTGCCGGTCCCTCAAGTGCGGTACGGCCGAGCACAGTTCGACCTCGCCGGCACGAACGGTGCGGCAGGTCTCTCGATCACTATGGTGGCCGACAGACTCACCTTGCAACCGGCGTTCTGATAATTTCAGAACTATTCGCATCACCCTGTCTCCGCCATCGACCGCATGGCACACTGCACGCTGTGACGCCCGTACCGGGAGGTAGGACGTGAGCGAGAACCGCTCTGGCGGCAGCGCACCGACCGTCTTGCGGATGGTTCTCGGCAAACGCCTTCGGCACCTGCGGGAACACGCGGGAGTGTCGTTCGAGGCCGCGGCGCAGGCCATCGAGGTCACCCCTTTGACGGTCCGCCGGATCGAGAAGGCCGAGGTCGGCCTCCGCATCCCGTACGTAAGGGAGTTGCTGCGCACCTACGGAGTCCCCGCCACGGAGATCGACGACTTCGTGCGCCTGGCCAGGGAGGCCAATCGGCCGGGCTGGTGGTACAAGTACCGCGACGTGCTGCCCGAGTGGTTCAGCGCCTATGTGAGCCTGGAGAGCGAAGCCAGCGTCATCCGCCTCTACGAACCCCACTACGTGCCCGGGCTGTTGCAGACGCCCGACTACGTCACCGCGCTGATGCACGTCGGTTTTCCCAATGAGTCGAAGGAGGACATCGCCCGCCGGGTCGCCCTGCGGGTCAAGCGCCAGGATCTGCTCGCCAAACCGGACGCACCCGCCATCTGGGCCGTCCTGGACGAGACGGTGCTGCGCCGGCCGGTCGGCGGCGCCGACGTGATGCGGGCCCAGATCGACCGGCTGCACGAGGCCCTGGACCTGCCGAAGGTCAAGATCCAGATCATGCGTTTCGGCGTGGGCGCCCATCCCGGCGCCTTCGGCCCCTTCCACTACTTCCGCTTCGGCTTCTCCGAACTGCCCGATGTCGTCTACACCGAAAGCCTCGCCGGCGCGGTCTATGTCGATCAGCCCGCCGACGTCGTCAGCTATCTCGAAGTACTGGACCGGATGTCCGTACAGGCGGAGCCGGTCGCTCGAACCAGGGACATCCTGGCTGAACTGCGTAAGGAGTTGTGAACCATGGGATCCATGGACTTCCACAGCGGCATGACCGCCACCGAGCTGGGAACCGAGGGCTGGCTCAAGCCCTGGAGCGGCACCAACGGCGGGAGTTGCGTCGAGGCCAAGCTGCTGACCGACGGCAGCGTGGCCCTCCGTCAGTCCAGGGACCCCGAGGGGCCCGCACTGATCTACACCCGGGACGAGATGGTCTCGTTCCTGACCGGCGTCAAGTCGGGTCAGGCCGACTTCCTGATCGCCTGATCACCGGCCGGACACCCGGCCCCCTGAACGTGCGGGCCCGTACGCCGCCACTACGCCCGCACAACCGGACAACCCGCACGCCCACTCCCGCCGTGCGGGTTGTCCCCCCACACTGGGGAAGCCGGTCGTCTTTCAGGGGGTCGTATGCGCACGCCGCCTCATCTCCCGGACCCGGCCGTGCGCCCTGGGCGCACCGGCCGGCCCGCACCCGAGGTACGGGAATGAACCTCCAGCAGGCTCTCACCCAGTGCCGGACCCTGGTCGTCGACGGCCCCGAGGACGTGAGCCGGTCGGGCCTCATCTCCGAACTGGCCCGGCACGGATTCACGATCAGGCACACGCGGGGTCCCCTCCACCATCTGGACCCGACCCTGCCGTACCGCGAACTCCTCGCCATGCCGGGCAGGTTGACCGTCGACGGCAGCATCATCCACGAGCTCGTGTACGGACCGCTGCGCCGGGGGCACTCCCGGGTCACCTGGATCCAGGCACTCGACTTCGCCGAGGCCGTGGCGGAACGCGACGGCGCCCTCATCCATCTGACGGGCTCCCCGGCCGCCTGCCCCAACGGACAGGAGCGGGACGGCGCGGACGCGGTGAGCGCGTACGCGCGGGCGTTCCGCACGCTGGCGCAGCACGTCCCGGTCGTGACCGTCGACGCGGGTGAACCGGGACATCCCATCCGCGCCCCGGCTGTCCGGCCTGCTCAACTGCGGCGAGCCAGACGGAAGTTGACGGTAGGTTAGGGACAGACCACGCGTGACGTACGGCAGGAGATTCCCCATGGCAGACGGCCGGCCCACCCCGGACCAAGAAGCGCTGTCCAAGATCGACACCACGGTGCCGCACTCGGCCCGCATCTGGAACTACTGGATGGGCGGGAAGGACAACTACGAGGTAGACCGGGAGGCGGGCGACGCCTACCGCGAGGTCGCTCCGAACATCGAGACCATGGCCCGCGCCTCCCGCGGCTATCTGATCCGCACCGTGACCTTCGTGGCCGAGGAGCTCGGCATCCGCCAGTTCCTGGACATCGGCACCGGCCTGCCCACGTACGACAACACCCACCAGGTCGCCCAGCGGATCGCACCCGAGTCCCGCATCGTCTACGTCGACAACGACCCGCTGGTGCTCCGCCACGCCCAGGCACTGCTCACCAGCACGCCCGAGGGTGTCACCGACTACATCGACGCGGACCTGCACGAGCCCGAGAAGATCATCGAGGCGGCCAGCCGGATCCTGGACTTCAGCAAGCCCGTCGCCCTGATGCTCATGGGCATTCTCGGCCACATCCAGGACTACGACGAGGCCAAGTCGATCGTCCGCCGCCTGCAGGCCGCCCTGCCCCCGGGCAGCTACTTCGTGCACTACGACAGCACCGACACCGACGCCGCCCTCAAGGAAGCCCAGCAGGGCTACGACGACACCGGCGCCATCCCGTACGTGCTGCGCAGCCCGGAGCAGGTCTCGGCCTTCTACGAGGGCCTGGAGCTGGTCGAACCCGGCATCGTGTCCTGCCCGCTGTGGCGCCCCGAGCCCGGCAGCTCGCCCGAGCCCACGGATGTCCACGGGGGCGTGGCCCGCAAGCCCTGACGCAGCGTGCCCGGAGGCCGGAAAGTGGCGGAATCCCGGCCTCCGGCGCGACGGAACGCCCGTATTCCGCTCCAATGGAGGGTGACGGGACACCACCGGTTCGAGATGCGCCGCAGCACCCGTCGTAGGTCCGGGGCCGTGTTCCCGGGGCGGCGCGACGGAGGTCCGCGATGCCCACTGCTCTCCGGTTGCTGCACGCCCTCTCCGCCGACCACCGTGACCGCCTGATGGGCGTGGCCCGTGAGGTCTCGTTCCCGGCGGACGGAAGGATCTTCGAGGCAGGGGGGACCGCGGACCGCTTCTGGGTGGTCCGCTCCGGCACGGTCTCCCTGGACCAACAGGTCGTCGGGGACAGGCGCATCTCGGTCGCGACGCTGGGGCCCGGTGATCTGCTGGGCTGGTCCTGGCTGTTCCCGCCGCACCGCTGGGACTTCGGGGCGGAGGCGTTCAGCCCCGTACGCGCCTATGAGTTCGAGGCCGATACGGTCAACCGGCTGTGCGCCGACGATCCCGCGCTGGAGCTGTCGCTGACGCGTACGATCGCCGCCATCCTCGCCCACCGGCTCGAAACCACCCGGGCCGCCCTGATCGAGCGCTACGCGCACCACGGGAACGGCGGGTGAGGTGACGCGGCGGCCACCGCGACAATCGGCCCATGAACAACGCCACCGAGTCCTTCGCGCTTCTTCCCGGCACCGCCGGCTCACCCGTGCTCCTGCATGTGCCGCACTCCGCGCGGGAGATCCCGGCATCCGTACGCGACGGCATACTCCTCGACGACACCGCGCTGAAGGAGGAGCTGGACCACATCACCGACGCGCACACCGCCGAACTGGCCGCGCTCGCGGCCGGGGCCGCCGAGGTCACACCCTGGCGGTTCGTCAACCGGTTGTCGCGGCTGGTGATCGACCCCGAACGCTTTCCCGACGAGCGGGAGGAGATGCTGTCCGTCGGGATGGGCGCGGTCTACACACGCACCACACAGCGCACACCGCTGCGTTCCGCCGACACCGATCCCGGGCCACTGGTGGACCGCTACTTCCACCCGTACGCGCGGGCGATGACGGAGGCGGTGGCCGACCGCCTGGCCGTGACCGGGCGCGCGGTCGTCATCGACGTCCACTCGTATCCCACGGACCGGCTGCCGTACGAACTGCACGGCGAGGGGCCTCGGCCGCCGGTGTGTCTGGGCACCGACGGCTTCCACACGCCGCCCGAGCTGCTCGCGCTCGCACGGGAGGCCTTCGCGGGACTCGGCGGCACGGGCGTCGACAGCCCGTTCTCCGGGGCGTACGTGCCCCTGGACTTCTACGGCAGGGAGCCGAGGGTCTCGGCCCTGATGGTGGAGATCCGGCGGGACACGTACATGACCGAGCCGGGCGGGCTCACCGGGCCGGGCCTGGCCCCGCTCGCCGCGGCGCTGACGGCGCTGGTCGACGCCGTGTCCCGCTCCTGACGACGCCCGTGGCCCGCTGCTGAAGAGCCCGGACCGGGGGCTGCCTGTTGACGAAACGGACGTGCGGATGCGGAGATGCTCCTGCGAGCGACCGTCGAGAACAGGTGAGGGCAGCGCACCGATGGCATTGCAGATCAGCGCCACCAATCCGGAGCATCCCGCGCTCCTGCTCGAACTGCCGTGGCAGTTGCCCCTGGAGGAGTGGCCGGAGCACTACCTGGTGCCGCTGCCGCGCGGTATCTCGCGGCACGTGGTGCGCTACGCCCGCGCCGGAACGGAAGTGGTGGCCGTCAAGGAGCTCGCCGAGCGGCCGGCGCTGCGCGAGTACGAACTGCTGCGCAGCCTGGACCGGCTCGGCATCCCGGCGGTCGATCCGCTCGCCGTGGTGACCGGCCGTGACGGTGACGCCGGGCCCCTCGAATCCGTCCTGATCACCCGGCACCTGGGCGGTTCGATGCCGTACCGGTCGATGTTCGAGACGACGATGCGGCCGGCCACCATGCACCGGCTGATGGACGCGCTGGCCGTGCTGCTCGTCCGGCTGCATCTGGCGGGGTTCGCGTGGGGCGACTGCTCGCTGTCCAACACCCTCTTCCGCCGCGACGCGGGGGCGTACGCGGCGTATCTGGTGGACGCCGAGACCGGGGAACTGCACCCTCAACTGAGCACCGGGCAGCGCGAGTACGACCTCGATCTCGCCCGCGTCAACATCAGCGGCGAGCTGCTCGACCTGGAGGCGGCGGGGGCGCTGCACCCCTCCGTGGATCCCATCGCCTTCGGTACCGAGATCTGCGCGCGCTACCAGGGGCTGTGGGAGGAGCTGACCCGCACCTCGGTGTATCCGGCGGGCAAGCATCACTACATGGACCGGCGGATCCGGCGGCTGAACGACCTCGGTTTCGACGTCGCCGAGATGCAGATCGCACACTCCCCCCAGGGTGACACCGTCACGTTCGTCCCCAAGGTCGTCGACGCGGGCCATCACCAGCGCCAGCTGCTGCGGCTGACCGGGCTCGACGCCGAGGAGAACCAGGCCCGCCGGCTGCTGAACGACCTGGAGAGCTGGATGGCGACCCAGGAGGACTACGCCCCGGGCGACCCGCTGGCCGCCCGCCCGGAGGTGCTCGCCCACCGCTGGGTACGGGAGGTGTTCCGGCCCACCGTGCGCGCCGTCCCGCAAGACCTGCGCGGCTCCATGGATCCCGCCGAGCTCTACCACGAGCTGCTCGAACACCGCTGGTACCTGTCCGAACACGCACAGCACGACATCGGTCTGGACATCGCCGTGGAGGACTTCGTCGCGCACATCCTGCCCCGGGTGCGGAAGGAGATGACGCCCGCCGCGGACGATCCCGCGACGCCCGGCTGAGCCCTGGAGCCCCGCCGCCTCACGGTTCCAGCGCAAAGGTGACCGATCGTACTTACGATTGGGCGTGTACACGGACCTGCTCGGGGTGGGAGACGTATGACTCAGGCCGCCAGTCCGGCGCGGACCGTCATCCTGACCGTGGATGACGATCCCGGGGTGTCGCGCGCCGTGGCACGCGATCTGCGGCGTCGCTACGGCGAGACCTACCGGATCGTGCGTGCCGAGTCCGGGGACGCCGCCCTGGACGCACTGCGCGAGCTGAAGCTGCGCGGCGACCAGGTGGCGGTGATCCTGGCCGACTACCGGATGCCGCAGATGAACGGCATCGAGTTCCTGGAGCAGGCCCTGGATGTGTATCCGGGGGCGCGGCGGGTGCTGCTGACCGCGTACGCCGACACGAGCGCGGCGATCGACGCGATCAATGTGATCGACCTTGATCACTACCTGCTCAAGCCCTGGGACCCGCCGGAGGAGAAGCTCTATCCGGTCCTGGACGATCTGCTGGACGCCTGGCGGAGCGCCGACTACCGGCCCGTGGCGGTCTGCAAGGTGGTGGGACACCGCTGGTCGGCGCGTTCGGCGGGGGTGCGGGACTTCCTGGCCCGCAGCCAGGTGCCCTACCGCTGGTACTCGTCCGACAGCCCAGAGGGCCGGCGTCTGCTGTCCGCCGCCGGGCAGGACGGGCAGCGGCTGCCGCTCGTGGTGACCCCGGACGGCACCCCGCTCGTCGAGCCCGAGGACCCGGACCTCGCGGAGCACGTCGGACTGGCCACCACACCGGCGGCCGAGTTCTACGACCTGGTGGTCATCGGCGGCGGCCCGGCCGGGCTCGGGGCGGCCGTGTACGGGGCGTCGGAGGGGCTGCGGACCGTACTCGTCGAGCGGTCGGCGACCGGCGGCCAGGCGGGCCAGAGCTCACGGATCGAGAACTACCTCGGCTTCCCGGACGGCGTGTCCGGGGCGCAGCTCACCGACCGCGCACGACGGCAGGCGACCAGGTTCGGCGCCGAGATCCTCACCACCCGCGAGGTCACCGGGCTCGACGTCACCGGCGCCTCGCGCACCGTCCGGTTCTCGGACGGCTCCGCCATCGCCGCGCACAGCGTGATCCTGGCGACGGGTGTGTCCTACCGGCAGCTGGCGGCGCCGGGACTGGCCGATCTGACCGGGTGCGGGGTGTTCTACGGCTCGGCCCTGACCGAGGCGGCCGCCTGCCAGGGGCACGACGTGTACATCGTCGGCGGGGCCAACTCGGCGGGGCAGGCCGCCATGTATCTGTCCCGGGGCGCGAAGTCGGTCACCATCCTGGTGCGCGGTTCGTCGCTGTCGGCGTCGATGTCGCATTACCTCGTCCAGCAGATCGAGGACGCGCCCAACATCAGCGTGCGCCACGGCACGGTCGTCGAGGCAGCGCACGGTTCGGACCATCTCGAGCAGCTCACCCTGAAGGACGTGGCGAGCGGTCACACCGAACTCGTCGACGCGCAGTGGATGTTCGTGTTCATCGGCGCGGCCCCGCTCACCGACTGGCTGGACGGGACGGTGCTCAGGGACCCGCGCGGGTTCATCATGGCCGGCCCCGACATGACCGACGACGGTCAGCCGCCCGCCGGCTGGGAGCTGGACCGGCCGCCGTACCACCTGGAGACGAATGTGCCCGGCGTGTTCGTGGCCGGCGACGCGCGCGCCGAGTCCGCGAAGCGGGTCGCGTCCGCGGTCGGAGAGGGAGCCATGGCAGTGATGCTCGTCCACCGTTATCTGGAACAGTCATGAGCGGGCGGCCGGTGCCGTGCAGCGTCGCCGAGCTCAGCACGCTGTTCCTCTTCGAGAAGCTCGACGCCGACCAGCTCGACCGGCTGTGCCGCGAGGGCCGGGTGGAGCAGTTCGCACCGGGGTCCGTCTACACCGAGGGTGAGCCGGCCGCTTGCTTCTTCGTGCTCCTGGAGGGCACGGTCGTGCTCTCGCGCCGGGTCGGGGACGACGACGTGGAGATCAGCCGCAGTTCCAGTCGCGGTGTGTACTCCGGCGCCATGCAGGCCTACCTGGGTGACCGGGTGCGGCCGGTCTACAACAGCTCCATGCGGGTCACCGAGCCCTCGCGGTTCTTCGTGCTGCCCGCCGAGACCTTCGCGGCCATCATGCAGGACTGGTTCCCGATGGCCGTCCATCTGCTGGAGGGGCTCTTCTTCGGTTCGAAGAACACCCAGCAGGCGATCGGGCAGCGGGAGCGGCTGCTGGCCCTCGGCTCGCTGTCGGCCGGCCTGACCCATGAGCTGAACAACCCGGCCGCGGCGGCGGTGCGGGCCACCTCGTCCCTGCGGGAACGGGTGGCCAAGATGCGGCACAAGCTGGGCATCATCGCCGGCGGCCCGTTCACGCGCGAGGACCTGGCCGGCCTCATCGAGATCCAGGAGCGCACGGCGGAACGGGTCGCCAAGGCCCCCGTGCTCAGCCCGCTGGAGGCCGCCGACCGGGAGGACGCCCTCAGCGACTGGTTCGACGACCACGGCATCACCGACGGGTGGCGGCTCGCGCCCACGTTCGTGCAGGCCGGCCTCGACCTCGACTGGCTCGACCAGGTCGCGGCGGCCGTGGACGAGGAGATCCTCCCGGGGGCCGTCGGCTGGCTCAACTACACCGTGGAGACCGAGCTCCTCATGACCGAGATCGAGGACTCCACCACCCGTATCTCGCATCTGGTCGACGCCGCCAAGCAGTACTCCCAGCTCGACCGCGCCCCGTACCAGGTCTGCGACGTGCACGAACTGCTCGACAGCACCCTGCTGATGCTCTCCGCCAAGATCGGGCCGCGCATCACCGTCGTCAAGGATTACGACCGTACGCTCCCGCGCATCCCGGGCTACCCCGGCGAGCTCAACCAGGTGTGGACCAACCTCATCGACAACGCGGTCTCGGCGATGAACAGCACGGACGGGGACGGCACGCTGACCGTGCGGACCGCGCTCGACCGGGACCGGCTGCTGGTCGAGTTCCGGGACACGGGACCCGGGGTGCCCGCGGAGATCCGCGGCCGCATCTTCGATCCGTTCTTCACCACCAAGCCGGTGGGCGAGGGTACGGGGCTCGGCCTCGACATCTCCTGGCGGATCGTCGTCAACAAGCACCACGGCCATCTCGAGGTGCAGTCGGTACCCGGCGACACCCGTTTCCAGGTCCGCCTGCCGCTGACCGCAGAGGAACCCGACCCGCCCGAGGAGCCGTCATGAGCCTGCCCGCCGGAATCGATCCCAGCGTCCCGCCGAGCGGCACGGGGTGCCTCGACTGCGATGCCGCCGGCGGATGGTGGTTCCATCTGCGGCGCTGCGCCCAGTGCGGTCACGTCGGCTGTTGTGACGACTCGCCGGCGAAGCACGCCACCGCGCACGCGCAGGAGTCGGGTCATCCCTTCATCCGCAGCTACGAACCCGGTGAGAGCTGGTTCTGGAACTTCGAGACCTCCGAGCTGTACGAGTCGGGGCCGGAGCTCGCTCCCCCGCTCAGCCACCCGGCCGACCAGCCCGTACCGGGACCCGCCGGACGCGTGCCGGCGAACTGGGCGGAACGGCTGCGCTGACGCGAGGGATCACGGGGTGGGCACGCCGGTCCGGGCCGCGCTGAGCCGACTCAGCGCACGGAGCTGCCGTACATCTCGCCGAGGGGCTCGGCGAGCAGTTCGACACGGGCGCCGTCGGGGTCACGGAAGTAGAGCGACGAACCGCTCTCCTCCTGGTACTCGACGCCTGCGGCGGAGAGCCGCTCGCGCAGCCGCCGCCAGGTGGTGGGGTCGACCGAGACGGCCAGGTGGTGGAGTCCGCCGAGCACTTCGGCGTAGGGACCGAGGTCGAGTCCGGGGAAGTCGAAGAAGGCCAGCAGGTTGCCGTTGCCCAGGTCGAAGAAGAAGTGCGTCGAGCCCTTGTAGTCGCGGTTCTCGATGATCTCCGTGAGGGGGAACTCCAGGACGTCCTGGTAGAACCGCACGGTCCGTTCCACGTCGGAGGAGAGCAGCGCGAGGTGGTGCACCCCGCGGGCGGAGCTCGCCGGTCGCTCCGCGGCCAGGTGGGTGTCCCGGATCCGCGCGCGCTCGGCTTCGAGCGCGGCCAGATCCACGGAGATCACAGGGCTGGGGTCCACGGGGTGTGCAGGGCTGGGGTCCACCGAATCCATGGGTTCCATGGGGGAGCTCCTCAGATAGGAAAGACCTGGTTGGCGTTTCAACCACCTTCCGCTCACTCTAGACCTCCTCCCCCGTCATGCGGCCGCCCGAGCGGCGACCCGCCGGTGCGGGCGGGGCCGATCAGGCGAGCGCGGTCGGTGGGGCGCAACCGGCTGCCCGGACCACGCGTGCGGAACACGCGCAAGGCGGTAAGGGGACACGCTGGGAGGCGGGGCGGGATGGAAAGTATGATCAGCCAATGTCTGACATGACCGAGACCACGCCCGGCTGGCTGAGCGCCGACGAACTCGAGCAGGCGCGGGCGCGCATGCCGATCCTGTACGTCGAGGCCGTGCCCGTGCGCGTCGACGACAGCGGCGAAGTCACCAGCATCGGACTGCTGCTGCGCATCGGGCCGGACGGGACGGTCAGCCGTACCCTCGTCTCCGGCCGCGTCCTGCACCACGAACGGGTACGGGACGCTCTACTGCGAAATCTGGAGAAGGACCTGGGCCCGGTGGCACTGCCCCGGGTGCCGTCGTCCCTGCAGCCCTTCACCGTCGCCGAGTACTTCCCGACGTACGGCGTCACCCCGTACCACGACCCACGCCAGCACGCGGTGTCGCTCGCGTACGTCGTCCCGGTGACCGGTGACTGCCGGCCCCGGCAGGACGCTCTCGACCTGGTCTGGTTCAGCCCGCAGGAGGCCGTCTCCCCAGGGGTCCTCAACGAGATGCCGGGCGGACACGGAGTTCTCCTCAAGCAGGCGCTCGCGCACGTCGGTTGCGTGTCCTGACGACCGAGCGGCACGGATGCGGGCGGGACTTCGTCCGCCGGGAAACAGATCGACCGCGTCCGCATCCGGACGTAGCCTGACCCCCATGAGCACCCTCCAGACGATCCATGGCGTGTCCGTCCTGATGTACGCCCCCGAGGACGAGGTCATCGCAAGCGAACAGGACGCCCTGGATGTCATCGGCAACGCCTCCTACCAGGGCGCCCAGTGGGCCGTCATCCCCGCCGAGCGGTTCGACGACGCGTTCTTCCAGCTGCGCACCCGCGTCGCCGGCGACATCGTCCAGAAGTTCGCCAACTACCGGATAGGACTCGTCGTCCTCGGTGACATCTCCCGCCACACGGCGGACAGTTCGTCGCTGCGGGACTTCGTCCGCGAAGGCAACCGCGGGCGCCAGACCTGGTTCCTCGCCGATGAGGAGGAACTGCGGGAGCGGCTGAAGAACTAGGCCGGGTCGCTCGGTCCACGGGGGGCCGGCTCAGCGAGTGCGATCCGCGTCAGCCGGTCCGGTCCGCGTCAGCCGGTCCGCTCCGCGTCAGCCGGTCCGCTCCGCCGACTGCCTGCGGAGCCGGGCCAGACGGAGTTCGCGCTCCAGCTCGCCCTTGATCTCGGCGGCCAGCTCGCCCGTGCGCGCCCACTCGACGATCACCTCGGCCACGTGCCGCAGTTTGACGTTCGTGCGCTGGGAGACCTCCCGCAGGATCTCCCAGGCGTCGTCCGGTGCCAGCTCGCCGACGGCCAGGACGACACCGATCGCCTGATCGACCGTGGCATGCGAGTGCACCGCCTGCTTCAGCTGGAGGTTCTCGTCCTCCAGCTGCACCAACTTCTCCGCGTCCCGCTCCTGGGTGATCTGGGCAGGGCGTGGATCCTGTGTGTTGTACGTCAACGTCGCCTCCGGGTTCCGGGGAGTCCGGCGTCAAAGAATCAGTATGTCGTCTGCCCAGAAATCGCGGACGGACGCAGGGACGGGGCCTTGGCACCACAGGAACGTCTGCCCGCCTGCTCCACAGGCCGGGTGACCCCCGCCGTCCGGTCAGGCGGCGAAGAAGTCTCCGAGGGCGGCGGCGAGTTCGTCCGGTGCCTGCTCGGCCATGTGGTGCCCGGAGTCGATCCCGTGACCGCGCAGGTCGGGTGCCCAGTCCCGCCAGATCTTCAGCGGATCGCCGTAGAGGTCCTCGAGATCGTCCCGGAGCGACCACAGGACGAGCGCGGGGCACCGGATCCGCACTCCGGCGGCCCGGTCGGCCTCCTCGTCGCGTCGGTCGACGGTCAGGCCGGCCCGGTAGTCCTCCAGCATCGCCCGCACCACCTCGGGGTTCCTGGTGGCCGCGCGCCATTCGTCGTGGTTCTCCCGCCCCATGACCTCCGGGTCGCCGTGGTACCAGCGGTCCGGGTCGGCGTTGATGACCCGTTCGGGGATGTCCGGCTGGGCGAAGAAGAACCAGTGCCACCACTGGGTGGCGAACCGCGCGGTGATACGGGACAGATGCTCGCTGATGGGCAGGCAGTCGAGCAGCGCGGCCCGTGATACCAGGTCCGGGTGGTCGAGGGCGAGACGCAGAGCGACCGGGCCTCCTCGATCGTGGCCGGCCAGCGCGAACCTGTCGTGTCCGAGGGAACGCATCACCGCCACCAGGTCGTTGGCGACGGCGCGCTTGGAGTGGGCCGTGTGGTCCGCGGTGGGCGCCGGGCCACGGGACCGGCCGTATCCGCGAAGGTCCGGACAGACGACCGTGAAGCCCCGGTCGACCAGCTGCGGAGCGACGCGGTGCCAGGTCGCGGAGGTCCTGGGGTGGCCGTGCAGCAACAGCACCGGCGGCCCCTCCCCGCCGTACCGGACGAAGACGGAGGCCTCCCCGGCCTGGACGGTACTGGTCTCGAAGCCCTCGAACATGGTCCCTCCATCCGGTGAGTCGTGGACGGCACGCACAGGGGTACTTGACACAGACCTCCTATTGCGCTCTGGCTGGCCAGAACCCGTCGTACGAGGCCACTATCAGGCTGGATACCCGCTCGAGAAGAAAGACCGCCATGGCCGGCACGCCCTCCCCACGTCTCCCGTCCCGCACCGGGGGCGCCCTGTGAACGCCGCCCGGATTCCCGGCCTGATCCTGCCGGTGGCGTTCCTCGTCGCCGCGCTGATCGGCGTCGTCTGGTACTGGCGGCACCGCGGGGAGTAGCCCGGCCGGGCCCGCCGCGGACGACGTCCCGGCGGGCCGCCCTCACATCTGCGGTCGCGGCTGCGGCAGCAGGCCGCGTCCCACGGGCGCCGGGGCGGGCGACTCGGCCTGGACGACCGGCACTTCGGCCGGCTCCGGGGACCGGAACGCGTCGGCACGCACGTGGTGCATGACCCGGCTTCCCACGCGGTAGCGCCCGTTGGGCACATGGCGGGACTTGGTGACATGCACCGCGAGCGGGCCGGCCCATTCATAGCCCTTGCGCTCGCCGTGGCGAAGCAGGCTCTCGGTGAGCACCTGGTCGATACGGTCGCCGTTGCGCTCGATCTCCTCGAAGGCGAACTCGGCCAGCTCCACGTCGTAGGCGTTGGGGACAACGACGCGGCTCTCGCTGCACACGACCACGTGTTCGTCGCACTCCCGGTGCAGGGCCTCGACCAGTTCGACCGGTTCCTTGTGGCGGACGCGCGCGAGCAGCGTCCCGCCGAGGCGCTCCAGCGCCCGTTCCAAGCCGGTGAGTGCACTCACGCCTGATTCCCCTCCCTCTCCGTGAAGTCGTCCGGACGCACCTGGGCCTCCTCCAGGGCTTCGCGCAGCGTGCGGCCGGTGCCGCCCCGCCCCTGGGCCTCGTCCGGACGTCGGGCTGCCGGATCGGTGGCGGCGGTGTGGGGGCGGTGCTCATCGGGGACGGTCATGGGGAAGGCCTCCAGCGCTCGTTTGTGTGGTTCTGCTCCGCTTCTCCCTCGCGGGTGCCCGGGCAGCGGACATCAACGCATGTCCTCGGCCGACAGGGCCTAGAGCAGATCGCGCGGCACCGTCTCGTTCCAGGTACGGGAGAACACCCGGCGGTCGCCCTCGTAGCCGTCGAGGGTGGCGTCCACGAAGAAGTCCCGCTCGTCGCAGCGGACCCGGGTGTGCGTCACCACCCGCACGTCCCAGTCGTCGCGGCGGAAGCGCATGGTCCAGGTGGTCTCGCCGGTGGCCGAGGTGAAGTCGTCGGCGACGGACGTGTAGCGCTCGTAGGCGCGGCGGCCGACGTCGAGACCGATCTCGTCGAGGCGGATCAGCCCCTGGTCCTTCACGATCTCCAGTTCGGCGCGGTAGCCGACCAGGTCCCGCTTCACCTCCCACCGCGCCTCCGGCGGCTCCAGCCGGGTCACCGTGAGCGGCGGGGTTCCCTCGGGCTCCGCGAATGGCTGGGCGGGCGTCTCGTCGGGTTCGTCCGTCGGCCGGACCGGGAGCGTGAGGGTGCTGGAGTGTTCGTGAACGCTCAGCAGGGCCGGCCCGGGGGGCGGCCAGGCCAGCGGCCAGTACGACGTGGACAGGGACAGCCGGATGCGGTGCCCCGGCGGGAACGCCTGCGCGACTCCGTTGAGGTGCACGGTCGCCCGGTAGCGCTGTCCGGGCTCCAGGGGTTCGGGGTGCTCGGTGCCGTCGCGCCTGGTGAGGTTCAGCAGGCCGTACGTGACCCGGGTGGCCGCGCCGTCCGGGCTGACGTCGGACAGCCGCGCGGCGACCATCGCGACCGGGGCGTCGGCCGAGAGGTCGAGTTCGACGGTCGGCGAGCCGAGGATCTCCAGCCGTTCGGTCAGCGGCTCGGTCTCGAAGACGAGGGAGCCGCCGTCCTCCTCGCGCTGGTCGTAGGGCAGGTCCGGGGGCGCGTTGTAGGAGGCCCACTTGCCCGCGAACTGGCCGACGGACAGCGGCGAGCGCACCGTCATCGCGGCTCCGTCGCCGTCCGGGGCGGCCTCGCCGGGAGAGCCGATCCGGTGGCGGGTCAGCGGATGGGTGACGGGGCGGATGTGCGGGGACGGCCAGGTGGGTTCCGCAACCCAGCGGCCCGGCCGCTCCTCGTACGAGGTGGACGGCGGCACGCTGTCCTGCATCCAGGTCCGCAGCATGGGGCCGTCCATCACGCCGTTGTCGGCACCCTTGAGCCAGTGGTCCCACCACCGCACGACCTCCTGGAGGTACCCGATGGCCGGGCCGGGCTCCCCGAGGTGGGGGAACTTGTGCGACCAGGGTCCGATCAGCCCCTTGCGGGGCACGTCCAGGTTGCCGAGCAGCCGGGTCACCGCGTTGGAGTACCCGTCCGCCCAGCCGCTGGAGGCGAGGACGGGGCAGCGTACGTCCTGGTAGTTCTCGGAGACCGAGGCATGGCGCCAGTAGTCGTCGCGGCGCTGGTGGCGGAGCCACTCGAGAGCCCAGGGGCTGGTGTTCTCCAGCCGTTCGTGCCACATGGCGCGCCAGCGGTCGCCGACCACCGCGGGATCGGGCGGGCAGGTGGCGTAGGCGAACATGGTGCCGGCCTCGGCCAGGTTGTCCGAGAGCATGGCGCCGCCCATGTAGTGCATGTCGTCGGCGTGCCGGTCGTCGGTGAAGGAGGCGATGACGATGGCGCGCAGGCTCGGCGGCCGCCGGGCGGCCACCTGGAGGGCGGCGAAGGCGCCCCACGACAGGCCCATCATGCCGGTGCTCCCGTCGCACCACGGCTGGTCGGCGAGCCAGGCGAGGACCTCCTCCGCGTCGGCCTGCTCCCGTTCCAGGTACTCGTCCTTCAGCACTCCCTCGGACTCGCCGGTGCCGCGCAGGTCGACCCGGACGCAGGCGTAGCCGTGCCCGGCGATGTACGGGTGGTGCAGGGAGTCGCGCACGGCGGTCAGGTCGCGCTTGCGGTAGGGGATGTACTCCAGCACCGCGGGGACGGGCTCCTGGTCCGAGGACGTGGGACGCCAGATACGCGCCGACAGCCGGACACCGTCCGACATGGGGATGCTGACGTGGTCTTCTTCCTTGGTGGCGTACGGCAGATTGGTCACGTAACGCATAGGGCCGGCGTGCTCCTCAGTGGTGCGGGTTCTCGTTCTCGAGCTTTTCCTGCGGGTTCTCGTCGAAGGTCAGACCCAGCGCGGCCACGCAGTGGTCGTACTTCTCGCGCAGGTCCTTCTCGTCGCTGCCTCCGGTGAAGACGTGGGCCAACTCGAAGCTGTAGCTGTCCTGCTGGGACAGTTCGGAGAGCCGCTGTCCGCGCTCGGGCACGACATCGACGCGCACTCCGGCGATGTCCCGCTCGATGCGCTCGATGTCCTCGGCGGACGGGACGTCGCGCACCACTCCGTCGGTGAACCAGCGGTGGTACCACTTCGCGGCAGTCGCGTAGGAACCCTCGCGGTGCGGCATGCGCGGGTCGTCGCCGAGGGCGAGGCCGAGCATGCAGTGGTGGTTGGGTACGCCGTCGACGTACTGGAAGAGCTCCGCGTGGCTCTGGGAGTGCCGGGGGTTGATCTCCAGCAGACTGATCTCCTGGGTCTTCGGGTCGTAGAAGTACTCCACGCTGAAGGTGGCGGAGTCGAAGCCGATCCGGGTCATCACGCGCTCGGTGACTTCGTGGAGTTCCCGGATCACCGGCGGCGGAAGCGTCGAGGGGTACTGGTGACGCAGGAAGCACGGCGTGTCGGGGTAGTTGATGGAGTCCAGCACGCCGTAGACGGTCACTTCGCCCTCGTGGACGTATCCCTCGACGGCGACCTGGAGCCCGGTCATCGCCTCTTCGGCGAGGCACACCTGGGCGCCGACCCCGTCCATCTCCGGCGGCAGGTCGACCCGGTCGAGGATGTACTCGAAGGGGCGGCCCACCCGGGCTATGCCCTCACGGACCTGGGCGACAGCGGCCCGGAATTCGTCCATGTCCTTGACACCGAAGGCGAGTTCGGACGAGTAGGACAGAGCGGGCTTGATCCACATCGGGAATCGCACGCCCTCGGGAGGGCGGGGGTCGTCGGCCTCCAGATCGACCCGGCCGAAACGCGGATGCCGGTCGGTGACCTTCTGCTGTTCGAGCCGACTCCAGTATTTGTGCTCGCATTTGACCACGGATTCCAGGCTGGTGCTGCGGGTTCCGTAGCGCTCGGCGAGGATGGGGACGAGGGTGCTGACCGGGAAATCCCAGTAGCCGACGATCGCGTCGATGCTTCCGTCGAATGCGTCCAGTACTCCTTGCGCCTTGTCGATGAGGTCAGGTACCGACACCTCACCTCCCTGTAGTTCTTCGATCGACAACAGGGCGTGGAATCGCAGGGATTTGGCGCCCGGCGCGGCGCGCAGTGTCGGCATATTGGCCTCGTCCAGGCCGATGACAAAGACGTTCTTCTGGTTCTCTTCCGGCACTGGTTACTACCTGCCCTTTCTCCGGCTGACATCGCAAGATCGTCGGAGTACCCCGCAGCCGGGCGGCCAATCTCCCTTTGCGGCAGGCCGAGTGAATCCCGTGTGCGAACCGGCATACGCAGGTGTGACGTCGGCGCCGCGGGAAACCTGTAACCGCATGTTGCTGCACAGGCGATCTTCACCGGTGTCCGTGACCGCACGCGAGGGGAGGTAGACATGCTGTTCCTTGTCGTGGCGCTGCTGCTGCTGGCGTTCGTCGTCGGATCGGCCGCGTACCTCCCGCTGCCCGTGACCTTGGTGGCGAGCGTGGTCATCGCCGGCTGGCTCGCCGTGTTCGCCGTCCGTGAGCGGCGCCGGCGCGGCCGGCCGGGGAGGGCGTGACCGATGCGCATGACAGCACCACCGCGCCGGGAGACCGGCCGGCGGGACACCGAAGGAATGGCCGTCGCCTCCTTCGTCCTCGGCCTCGTCGGACTGCTCGTCCTCAATCTCGTCCTCGGCCCCATCGCGATAGCCCTGGCCACGATCGCCCTGCGCCGGGGCACTCCTCGCCGGTTCCGGGCGCTGCTGGGGCTGTGGCTCGGCATCGCGGACATCGTGGTCCTTTTCGTCCTCATGGCGGCGAACGGCACCACCGCGTGGAGCATCGTGGGGTGACCGCGGTGCCGTGGAGGTGTGAAAAAGCTCCTCTGGCGGCAGTTGCCCGCGCATCGGCTGTTTCACATGTGCGTCCGCAGGTGACCCGGACAACGACGGAAGCCCCACCGACCGGCACGACTCGATCCAAGGAGGCCTGTCATGGAGAACTGGCGGGACGCCGCGGCTTGCCGCAGCGTCGACCCCGACCTGTTCTTCCCCGTCGGCACCTCAGGCCCGGCGCTGCTGCAGATCCAGGAGGCGAAGGCGGTGTGCCGGGGTTGCCCGGTCCGCGACGCCTGCCTGCAATGGGCACTCGACACCAGTCAGACCATCGGCGTCTGGGGCGGTACGAGTGAGAACGAACGGCGAGCTCTGAAGCGGCGCATGCCCAGTCGCCGGCGCGAGGACCGTGCGGCATAGGCCGGCAGGCCGTGCCCACGACTGCGCCCCGCCCCCACGCCCGGCCTCCGGCCGCCCGCGGCGGGGGCGAGCAGAGCGCGTCATCCCGTCCGCACGAACCGGGAAGGCGAGATGGCTACTGAGCCGCATTGGGACAAGGACCTGGCACCCGAGGAGATGGAGGGCCGCACCAGCACTTTCGCCGGTGAGCTGCGCAATGTGACCGACGCCCGGCTCGAGGCGGAGGACTACCTCCGCGCGCTCTCCCGTGTGCGCCTGCCCAGCGCGGCAGAGCGCTGGGACGATGTCCTGCTGGTGGTGACGGAACTGGCCGCCAACGCGGTTCAGTACGCCCCCGGGCCGTTCCGGCTGGAGATGCGCCGCACCTTCGACGGTGTTCATGTGGCCGTGCACGACACCAGTACGACCCCGCCGACGCCCCGCTCCTTCCACCCGAGCCAGGGTGGCGGGGGCATCGGCTGGCATCTCATCCACGCGCTGAGCGACCAGGTCAGCGTGGTGCCGAAGGCCGGCGGCAAGGAAGTACACGTCTTCCTGCCCTGGTGAGTGACCTCGCCCCGGACGCCGCGGTGGTGTCCGGCGGCCCGCCGGAGACCCGGCGGGCGTCAGCCGCAGGCCACGCCGTGGCCGGGCGGCCGCGGACACTCACGGGCCTCAGACATCGGTCGGCAGCCCGCTCACCTCGGCGATGCCGCGCAGTTCCTCGTCCTGGCGGTGCCGCTCACCGATGAAGTCGGCGATCTCCTTGCACCGGGCGGGATCCGCGGCGGTGCCCGAATCCGTGACGACCCGGACGGGACCCGCCTCCTCGGTCTCGATCTCGACGATCTGGTTGTCCATGCGTCCGGTCACAGCGACCGCGACGACCAGTGACGCCTCGTCGCGGACCTCCTGCGAGACGGTGTCGCCGTCCGCGCCTTCGAGACTCAGTTCGATCGGTCCGACGCGCTGCTCCTCGATCGCCTCAAGGACCGGTTCGACCATGCGCAGGAGCAGCGCGTAGTCGGTGGGAGACATACGGAGACGCAGGAGGTCGAGGTACAGGTCCACGGGCCGCTCATCCGGCGGTAGCTCTGATTCGCTCATGGCACTCGCCTTCCCCGATGTGGGCGACGTGATCGCATCTGCATCCAGAATGGTGCGATTCTTCGGCCGCCGCCCCTCGGCAGCGCTCGCCGGGGCCGTTTTCCGGGGGCCGAGGTGTCCGGCTTCCCGCCGGTCGGGCCCTGCCCGGGCGACCGCCGGGGGGTGAACCGGCGACTTCCGTGTGAATCCCCCGTACGTGTGAGCATCATGCGCGGAGCGGGGGTACTAGAGGTCTCTACTTTCCTTTCCTCCGGAGGCCCCTCGTGATCCCCATGGTCCACAGGACGCTCGTCACGCAGCTCGAGGCGGGCGGTACGGGACGGTTCCCCGTGCTCGCTCACATGACCTACGACGCGGACGACCCGTTCGCCGTCACCGTGGTGTTCAGCCACGACGGCCGCGTCCTCGCCCGATGGAGACTCGACCGGCAGATGCTGGCCGACGGGATCCGGCGACCGGTCGGCGAGGGAGACGTGCGCATGCGCCCGCAGTCCACGGGTCAATGGGAGGAACTGCGCCTGGAGTTCTTCGGCGACTCCCATGCGGACGGTGAGCGGCACCATGCCGTGGTGCTGGCCTGGGCGCCGGCCGTCGTGTCCTTCCTCGACGAGACGTACGAGGTCGTCCGGCCCGGGCACGAGGAGGTCTGTCTCGACGGCTTCCTCGCCGAGGTCATCGCCGGCGGCTGAAGCGGGGTCCTCCGGGGCGTACCGGGGTCCGCCGGCTCGGCCGGGCGGGCCCGCTCTGCTGTCCTCCACCGGGTGCTCGGCGAAGGGCCACCGGTCGCCCGGAGGGCGGAAGGGCCACCGGTCGCCCGGCACATCGCCGGGCCCGCCGCACGAGGGTGCGACGGGCCCGGCGATTTCGGTGCCGCCGCACGGATGCGCGGCGGTTCCGGCCATTTCTGTGGCGCCGCACGAGCGTGCGGCGGATCCGGAGATTTCCTTGGCGCCGCACGAGTAGGCGGCGGCTCCGGCGATTTCGGTGGCCTCAGTGGCGGAACGCGTCCTTGGTCTTTTCCTTGGCCTGACGGACGTCGCCCTTCGACTGCTCCATCTTTCCCTCGGCGGTCATGCGTTCATTGCCTACGGCACGGCCGGTGGTCTCCTTGACCTTTCCCTTGACCTGCTCCGTCTTGCCCTTTGCCTTCTGGTTCTTGGCCACGGCAGTTCACATCCTCACTGCTTCGGCGATACGTACTCACGAATACGGCTGACCCTGCCGCGCCGTCCCAAACTCTCCGGGACGCCAAATCACGCGGATTTCTTCGGCGGCCGGCTCTCGTTGCCGCGATATCGGCGGTTCCTCCGAGGCGGCTTCTCCCAGGCTGCTCCGCCGAGACCGGCCGCCGTACCGCGCGCACAGGCCTACGGAAGGATCGAGTCGACGTAGCCGCCGTCGACCCGGACGGCACCGCCGGTCGTCGCCGACGCCTGGTCCGAGCTCAGATAGACGACGAGGTTCGCGATCTCCTCCGGCTCGATCAATCGCTGCAGCAGCGACTGGGGCCGGTGCTCGCGCATGAAGGTGCGCTGCGCCTCGTCCCAGGGCACCTCACGGTCCACGAGCTCGTAGACGAAGTCCTCCACACCGCCCGTGTGCGTGGGGCCGGCGATGACCGAGTTGACGGTGACGCCCGTGCCCGCGGCCTCCTTCGCGAACCCCCGGCTCACGGCGAGCAGCGCGGTCTTGGACATGCCGTAGTGGATCATCTCGGCCGGGATCGCCACCGCGGAGTCGCTCGCGATGTACTGGACGCGCCCCCAGCCCCGTTCCATCATCCCGGGCAGACAGGCGCGGGTGAGGCGGACGGCGGCGAGGACGTTCACCTCGAAGTAGCGCCGCCACTCCTCGTCGGTGATCTCCAGGGCGGGTTTCGCCCCGAAGATCCCGAGATTGTTGACCAGGATGTCCACGGCAGGCAGCTCCGCCAGGGCCCGGTCCGTTCCCTCCTCGGTGCCGAGATCCGCGGCCACGGGGACGAACAGCGCCTCCGGAGCCCGCGCCGCCAGCCGCGCGACGGCCTCCCGCACCCGGCCCTCGTCACGGCCGTTGACGCCGACGCGGGCGCCCGCGCGGGCCAGGCCGAGGGCGATGGCCGCCCCGATCCCCTGTGTCGAACCGCTGACGAGCGCGGTCCGTCCTTCGAGATTCAGTTGCATCAGCACACTCCACTGGCGTGACGGCGCGCCTGGGCACACCTCGTCGTCCCCGTACGATCATCGGCGATTACCCGGGGGCCGGCATGGCATACGTCCGGCGTCGGCCCGCCACGGGCGCGCGGCAGCGCGAGCCGGTGGCCGCGCGCCCATGCCGTCACGTGCCGTCACGAGCCGTCACGTGCCGGAAGCCGACCCTCCGTGCTCGCGGGAGCGGGAGTGGGACGGGGCGCGGAGCGAGGTCAGCGGACCGCCGTGCAGGGGCGTCGTGTACCACTGCGCCGTGAAGGTGTGGTCCGTGAGCGAGCAGGTCACCGCCAGCCGGTGCGGGGTCTCCAGGAACAGCACGTCGGCCCGGAGGGTGTCCGGGCCGGTCCATCCTCCGCTCACCGCCGTGGGGACGGAGTCGTCCGTGCCGATGTTCCAGCCGGCCCCGACGAGCCGCAGGTCCAGGCGCGCTCCGCTCTCGTCGAGCGACAGGGTCCAGCCGTCCGGGCCGGCCTCGACCAGGACTTCCGTCAGGGTTTTCGGCCGATCGGCGCGGGCGGGTCCGGCCGGCGAGAAGCGGGCACCCGACCAGGACTCCGCCCGCCCGGACGGCTCGGACGCACCCGCCAGCGGCGCCAGGGCCAGCCCCGCGAGACGCTGCCGCAGCGCTTCGTCGTCCCGCCCGGACAGCGGCGCGTCGCCGAACGCGGGCAGCAGGTGCCGCCAGACGAGATTCAGCAGTTCCTGCATCTGCTCGGTCGCCGCCGTCGTGGCGATCACGGCGTCGTGCTCGGGCAGGACAAGGCAGAACTGGCCGTACGCACCATCGCCGCGGTACCCGTGCCGGGACTTCCAGAACTGGAACCCGTACCCCTGCTGCCAGTCGGACGCCGCCCCCTCCGCCGTACCGTCCGCATTCGAGATGTGCGGGCGCGTGGCCTCGGCGACCCATCCGGACGGCAGCAGCCTGCGCCCCTCCCAGACGCCGTCCTGCAGATACAGCTGGCCCAGGCGGGCGATCGCGTCCGTCGGCGCGTGCAGTCCGCTGAAGCCCAGGTCACGGCCGGCCGGGCGCTGCTGCCAGGCCACTTCGCCGATGCCCAGCGGGTCGAGGAGCCGGGGGCGCAGATAGTCCGTGAGCGTCAGGCCGGTCACGCGCTGGACGATCGTGGCGAGGGTGTAGGTGGCGGGCTGGTTGTAGGCGAACACCGTGCCGGGGTCGCGGTCCGGCGGAATCAGCAGGAAGCCGCGGACCAGCTCCACGCGGTCCCGCCGGTAGGCGTCCTGGTGGGTTTCGGCGAGGTGGCCGCTCGCCATGGACGCGACGTGCCGGACCAGCATGGCGCGGCTGCGGGGATCGCTGATCTCCGCCTCGAACTCCGGAAAGTACTTGATCACCGGGTCGTCGAAGTCGAGCAGCCCTTCGGCGGCGGCGAGGCCCGCCGCCGTGGCGGTGAAGCTCTTGCTCAGCGAATAGAGCAGGTGCGGTCGTTCCGGAGCGTAGGGCGCCCACCAGCCGGAGGCCACGAGCCGGCCGTGCCGCAGGATCATCAGACTGTGCGGTTCGATGCCGGGCGCGGCCTCGACCGCGTCGAGGAAAGTCTGGATACCGGACGCGTCGACGCCCTGCTCGACGGGGGTACTGACGGACAGCGGGCGGGCGTTCATGCGGGTCGGCCTCCGGGCGGCTCGGACGTGGCGTGGGCACCACTACTCCGCGGACGGAGTTCGGCGACTTGGTGCATAGGCCATCCTTCCCTCCGACACCTCGTGTGTCCACGCGTCGCCTGCACACCCCTTGAGACCCAACACAGCTGGTACACAGGGTCGTTGACTGGGTAGCTGTCGTCGGCGACCGTGAGGGTCTTGCCGACGGCGGCCTTGGCGCCGGATTCCTCCCATGCCTTGCAGTCGTTGCGGTTCCTGGCGAGTGGCCGGCCGACCACGGCGACCATGCGGGTGTCGGCGTCGATGACGACCTGGTGGCTGGTGGAGTACCGATAGTTCTTCGACCGCTCTGCGATCGTGTGGTCGCGGGTGGGCACCAGGGTGCCGTCCACGATGAGCACGGTCCCCTTGGCGAACCGCTTGCGGGGCTGGAGGGCGAGCATCGGCCCGAGGTTGTCGATGATCCGCTCCGCTGCCGACTTGGAGATCCCGGACAGCGGGGCGAGCCGGCGCATGGTCAGGTTCGTGCGCCAGTACGCCGCGACGAGCAGGGCCCGGTCCTCCAGCGGAAAGCTCCACGGCCGGCCCTTGCGGACCGCGTCCGCACCCTGGCGCCGCAGCAGCGTCACCGGTGGGACAACCGCTATGACTGCCAGTACGACGGCGAGACCTGGCCATGCGACGACCTGATCGACCTCGCCTCACCCTACGCCGATCACCCCGCCTACCCGCGACGGCGCTTGGACGGAGATCGTTTGCGGGACAGCCCTCAGACCAGCTGCACCCTGCGGTCCAGAACGGCCGAATGAATACCGACGGACGTGTCCCGCATGTAGGCCGTCCGCAGTTCGCGCGCTTTCTGGTAATCGTCGGTTGCGAGGGCCTCGCGCATCTCCCTCTCCGACTCGAAGCCGATCCCCACGATCGCGTCGATCGGCTCCTCCTCCCCGTCCGCCGCGAGGTCCGTCAGGTAGTACTGCACGTACTCCTTGACCTGGGGAAGTGCCACATAGGTCGGTCCGTACTCCAGTTCCATGAAGCGGCGGAAGTCCTCCGTGGACACCTCCGGGCGCTTCCTGATCACCGTCATCAGCCTGAGCATGCCGCCGCCACCTTCCTGAACACCTGTTCATTGCACGCTACCATGAACGGGTGTTCAATGAACTGGTGAACAAGACAGACACCCGCGACCTACGCTCCGAGCTCGTGGCCGCCGCGATCGGCATGCTGGCGGAGCCCCAAGCGGTGGCAGTTCCGTCGCTGCGCTCGATCGCCCGGGCCTGCGGGGTGGCCCCCTCGGCCGTGTACTGGCACTTCCCCTCCGAGGCGGACCTGCGCTCCGCGGTGCTCGACACCGAATACGCCTCGCTGGTCGAAGCCGTCGAGTCGGCCCTCGACGCCACGGCCGAAGTCGACGATCACCTGGTCGTTGCCGGCGACGCCTACATCGCCTGGGGCATGGCCCACCCGGGCGCATACCAGCTCCTGTTCGAGAGCAGCGACGCACTGCCGGAGACCAGAGCCGCGCATGGCCCCCGACTCCAGGCGCGCATCGTAGAGCTGGCGCGGCTCGTCGACCCGGACGCGCCGTTCGCCTCCGCACTCCTGTTGTGGTCGGTATGGCACGGTGTCGTCTCCCTACGGCTCCACAAGAACGAGTGGGACTGGGGAATGACCGCGCAGGAAGCAAACCGCCGACTGATTCACGCGTTGGTCACCAACAGGATCAAGGCCGCCAATACGGACAGTCGCACCGCTCCCTAGGAGGCAGCCATGCCGGTCGCATACATCAACGAGTGGCCGCGACCAGCACTTTCACAACACGCCCTGAGCCCCGCACTTGGGCAGACACTCCGAGGGCGAGACGGTGCTTCCCGTGCCTCGGGCGGAGGTCGTGCTGTCGGCTTCGGCTGACGTGGAGTGCCCGAGCCTGCGGGTCTGGCCGGCTGCCGATGTCCTGGCGATCTTCCGTTTCCATGCCGCCGATGAAGTCGACTTCGATGTCGACCTGCGGGAGTTGCAGGGGCAGGGGCGACTTGATGTGTTCTGCGGCTTCCTTCGAGAGATCGGGCGGCGGTTGGGCAAGCCGGTGCTGATGGATCCGGAAGACGACTACGGCCATCCGGTGCACGGCTTCGATGTCGAGGCTGATCGAGTACTCGGCAGCGCACAGATGCACAACCTCGCCCTCGACGGATAGGCCGGCGGGCCGCACAGCGGCCCACCACGCCCGAGGCGTCAGAGATCATTAACGGGACAGCCCTTAGCGCCGTACGAGGGATCTTCCGGTTTCCGGAACATCGGATCGGGGACCCGTGTCTTATGGTGCAAATCGGATACACGATGATGACGGAGCAGGCCGGCCCGCGTGACCTCGTCGACCATGTGGTGCGAGCCGAGGAGGCCGGGTTCGACTTCTCGGTGACGTCGGACCACTACTTCCCTTGGCTGGAGTCGCAGGGGCATTCGCCCTACGCGTGGAGTGTGCTGGGCGCGGCCGCCCAGGCCACCTCGCGCATCCCGCTGATGACCTATGTGACGTGCCCGACCGTCCGCTACCACCCGGCGGTGGTGGCGCAGAAGGCGGCGACGATGCAGCTGCTCGCGGAGGGCAGGTTCAGGCTGGGGCTCGGCTCGGGCGAGAACCTCAACGAGCATGTGGTGGGCGGTGGTTGGCCGTCGGTCGACGTGCGCCACGAGATGCTGGAGGAAGCGGTCGGCATCATCCGGGACCTGTTCGAAGGCGGCCATGTCACCCGGCGCGGCACGCACTTCGACGTGGAGTCGGCCAAGCTGTGGGATCTGCCCGACCAGCCGCCGCCGATCGGGATCGCCGTCTCCGGCGAGCGGTCCTGCGAACTGGCGGGCCGGCTCGGCGACCTCGTGATCGCCACGGAACCCAAGCCGGAACTGCTCAGCGCCTTCGACCGGCACGGCGGACAGGGCAAGCCTCGGGTCGGCCAACTGCCGGTCTGCTACGACCCCGACCGGGACGCGGCCGTACGGCGGGCGCACGACCAGTTCCGCTGGTTCGGCAGCGGCTGGAAGGTCAACTCCGAACTGCCGCACCCCAAGTCGTTCGCCGGGGCCACGCAGTTCGTCACCCCCGACGACGTCGCCGAGTCGATCCCGTGCGGCGACGACCCGGACGCCTTCGTGGAGGCCGTACGCCCGTACGCCGAGGCCGGGTTCACCGAGATCGCACTCGTGCAGATCGGTGGCGCGTCCCAGCCCGCCTATCTGGACTGGTCGGAGAAGACCCTGCTGCCGGCGTTGCGCGGCGCGTTCAACTAGGACAGGTCCTGGGCCGGGGGCACCGGAGGCCGCCCGCCCCCGGCAACTGCGGGCGGGCGGAGGCTCCTTGATGAGCCACCGCCATAATGGTTCGGTGATCTTCGCCTCCGACACCTCCCTGCCTGCCGAGCGCATACCCGTCGTCATCGTCGGTGCGGGTCCGGCCGGTCTGACCATCGCCAACATCCTGCGGTCGGCGGGCGTCGACTGCGTGGTCCTGGAGGCCGAGAGCAGAGAGTTCATCGAGCAGCGGCCGCGCGCGGGGTTCATCGAGGAATGGGCGGTGCGCGCCCTGCAACGACGGGGGCTGGCGACCCGGCTGGTGGAGCGGGCGCAGGCGCACCACGAGTGCGAGTTCCGCTTCGAGGGCGAGCGGCACCGGTTCCGCTACGCGGAACTGTCCGGAGACCGGCACTTCGTCTATCCGCAGCCCCTGCTGGTCACGGATCTGGTGCGGGAGTACGCGGACGTCAGGGACGGCGACATCCGCTTCGGCGTCCGCGACGTCCGGCTGCACGGCCTCGACAGCGCCCAGCCCTCCGTGGCGTACACGGATCCCGAGTCCGGAGAGCGTCGGCGCATCGAGTGCGTGGTCGTCGCCGGCTGCGACGGCGCGCGTGGCGTGACGCGTACGTATCTGTCTCCGGAGACCGCCCCCGTCTCGCGGTTCGACTACGGAGTCGGCTGGCTGGCGCTGCTCGCCGAGGCGCCGCCGTCCTCCGACTGCGTCGTCTTCGGCATCCATCCCCGGGGCTTCGGCGCACACATGGCCCGCAGCCCCGAGATCACCCGGTACTACCTCGAGTGCCCGCCCGGCGACGACCCGGAGAACTGGCCGCACGACAGGGTCTGGACGGAGCTGCGGGAGCGGCTGGCCGTCACCGGTGCTCCCCCGCTCACCGAGGGCCGGCTGATCGAGAAGCGGGTGCTCGACATGCACAATTACGTGGTGCAGCCGATGACGTACGGGCGGCTGTATCTGGCCGGCGATTCGGCCCATCTGGTGGCGCCGATCGCCGCGAAGGGCATGAACCTCGCGCTGCGCGACGCGCTGCTGCTCGCCGACGCGCTCGTCACGTACTGGGGCTCGGGCGACGACAGTGGTCTGCGTGGCTATTCGGCGGCGTGTCTGCGGCGCGTATGGGAATACCAGGAGTTCTCGCAGTGGTTCGCCGAGCTGCTGCACGGGCCGTCCTCGGGCGATCCCTTCCGGGCCGGGGCGGCCACCGCGCGGCTGCGGCGCCTGCTCGACTCCCCCGCCGCGGCGACCGCGTTCGCCGAGTCGTACATCGGCGCGACTCCGTAGCGTCACCTTATGGCCCACACATATGGGTGATCCTTCACACGCGTGCTCGGTATCGGTGGTGTGAAAGAAAAACGTGTGCCGAAAACGCGTACTCGTTGAACACCCACCGTCACGCCCGCCGTACAACCGGGAAAGGCGAGAGACCAGTGCAGCGCGAGGGATGACCATGGCCGAAGGGCACGTCACCACACAGGAGCGGATCTCCGGGAGGTACTGGCCCCAGGAGGTCGTGCACCAGGAGGAGGGCAGGACCGGCTGGCACGGTCAGGACGTCGAGTTCCAGCGGCCCGTCTCCCTGGTGGAGACGCGGCCCGCGGATCCCGTCCCGGGCGAGAGCCTGCGCCGTACGGCAGCCCGGATCCTGCGGGAGTCCGAGGCCATGGCGCTCGCCTTCCCCGGGCGGGTGGCCACGGTCTTCGACGTCGTCGAGGAGAACGGCGCCCTGTGGACCGTCATGGAACGGATCGAGGGCACGCCGCTGAGCGACGTCCTGCGGCACGGACCGGTCAGCTATGTCCGCGCGGCCCGCATGGGGCTGGAACTGCTCGACCTGCTCGCGGCCGCCCACAATGCCGGCATCGCCCACGGCGACCTCAGCCCCGGCCAGGTGTTCGTGCGGCAGAACGGCCGGATCATCGTGACCGGTTGGGGTCTGCTGGGGGGCGCCGCGGCCCAGCGCATCACCGCACCGTCGTACGCCTCGCCCGAACAGGCCCGGGGTGAGGCCACCGGGCCCGCCTCGGACCTGTGGACCCTCGGGGCGATCCTCTACACGATGATCGAGGGGCGACCGCCCATCCGGGACCGGGGGCCGGTCGACGCGACGCTGCGGGCGGTCGACCGGCTCCCCATCCGGACCCCGGTGAACGCGGGACCGCTGAGCCCCGCCGTGCAGGGGCTCCTCCGCAGGGATCCGCTGGAGCGACTGCCCGAGCCGGTCGTCCGCCTGGCCCTCAACCGCATCCTGCGCGAGGACCCCGAGGAGCAGAAGCAGTTGGCGCCCCTGCCCTGTCTGCGCGACGCGTACGCCGCCGCGTGGCGCACGGGACGGGTATGGGGCAGGCGGTCCATCGGCCGGCCCGTGCTGCTGGGTGTGGCGGCGCTGATCGTGGCCGGGGCCTCGCTCACCGCGCTCGCGCTGACCGGCGAAAGCTCCGACGACACTCCGTCCGTCGCCGTCCCCACGCCGTCCCGTGCGGCCCCCAGCAGTCCCCCCGGCCAGAACTCGCCCACGGCCAGGCCCACTTCTCCCCCGCCCCGCTCCCCCACGCCGACCCCTTCCGCTACGCGCGGTGCACAGGATCCACCGGCGTCGGGCTTCGCCCGCTACCGAGCGCCGGAAGGTTTCTCCATCGACCTGCCCAAGGGCTGGAAGCGTCTTCAGCTCACCGGCCCCACGGACAACTCCTATCGCGTCACCTTCGGCGCCTCCGGAGATCCGCGCACGCTGGCGATCACCTACAGCGAGCGGCTCGGCCCTGACCCCGTCGAGGTCTGGCAGGACCTCGAACCGGCTCTGCGGGAGGCGACGGACGGCTTCGAGCGCATCGGCGACGTCCATTCCGTCGACTACCGCGGACTCGATGCGGCGGACATGGAGTGGTTCTCCGATGTCGACGGCGTGCGTGAGCGGACACAGGGCCGCGGCTTCATCATCGAGCCCGGCCGGGGCTACTCCTTCCGCTGGACCACTCCGGCCAAGGACTGGAACGACTCCGCGAACGAGCAGGCACTCGACGTCTTCTTCCGGTCCTTCGAGGACGAGACCACCGGGTGACCGGGCCGGTCCCCCGGCGAACGCGCGAGCGGGCGGCCGGCGGAAGCGAGCCCTGCCGATCGGGCCTGGCGGGGCGCAACTCCTCCGCCGCGGACCTCAGTCCCCCGCGTCGCAGTGGCCGTCCTGGCGCATCAGCCGGCCCACCCCGAGCCAGTCCTCCCCAACTGGCGCTGCCGCACCGCCGGTTCGAAGGCGGCCATCAGGTCCGCGGTCGCGTACGGCATGCAGCCCCTGAGGACCGACAGGTCGTAGTCCTCAGAAGGCGATGAGTTTGCAACAGTGCCGCTCACGTCAGACGCGAGCGGCCGTCGGGTCTTCGGTAGGCCAGCCAGAGGGCGACGGCCTCCGCGATGGGCAGGCCGGTCTCCAGTTCGATGAAACCGAACTGCCCGCCCTGGTTGCCCTCGAGGAACCACCAGATGCCCTCGTCGTCCTCGGCGAAGTCGAAGGCCGCGAAGGCGAGCCCGGCGAAGGCCATGTACTCCTGGACGGACCTGGCGATGCGGTCGGGTACGGCCGTGGTCTCCCAGAGGTGACCGGTCTCGCCGTAGCGCCCGTCGACCTGCCCCGGAGCGGCTGCCTTCCGCGCGGCGAACAGCCGGGAACCGACGCAGGTCAGCCGGATGTCGGCCCGCTTGGGAACGTACTGCTGGAGCAGCGCGGGGCCGGCCGCGACGCCGGAGAAGTCCGCGTCGGGTCCGATCAGCGTGGTCGGCAGGGAGACCGCGGGTTCACCGGGCGGCGGTCCCGACGCGGACTTCACCACCACGTCCCGGTACTCGGCCGCGAACTGCTGCGCCACCCGCGGCGCGGTCGTGACGACGGTCGGCGGCACGGCGAAACCGCTGAGCTGGGCGATCCGCAACTGCCAGGGCTTGTGGCGGGCCTGCTCCGCGCTGTTCGGGTGGTTCATCCACCGGGTGGCGGCGGAGTAGAGCATGCCGAACAGGGCCTGCCGGGTCTCGGCGGTGAGCCACGGCGAGGGCTGCGCCGCGTGCGCCGCCGGTTCGCCCGGACGGCGCATCCACACGGAGCGCAGCCCTCCCATGCTGAGCACATGGCCGTTGACCGACAGGTGGCCGCTGAAGTCCCCGTGTGCGTAGTCGGCGGACAGCATGGCTTTGCCCGGGAGGTCGGCGGGGTCGAGACGCACCACCGGCACCCCGCGGGCGTGCAGTTCGGCCACCACCATGTCGGCGGTGACGTCCTGCTCGGCGGTGAGGACAAGGACCGTCATCCGCGCGCGGGCGTCAGTCGTCGAAATGCGTCTGGGAGCCGGCGGTCGACGTCGTCGTGCCCGCGGCCATGAGAAGCGCGCGGTCACTCACCGCCGGGCGGCCGTCCGGCAGCACGTTCAGTTGGAGGGACACATCGAACTGGTACAGCGGCAGCGCGGCCGGATGCCCGTTGGGCAAGGCGTAGTTGAGCGTGAACGGTCGCACGAAAATCCTCCCGCGGTCTGACGATGCGTCTACGCACACCGGTACGTGTCACCCTCGTAATGAATTCATCACTTTCCGACACATCCGGGTGAAGGTCGTCACATCGCAATCATCAAATACCTACGATGCGGCGTCCTTGGTGACATGAACGCTGCGATCGATGGGAAGAGTTCCCGCCCGTTTATTTGGTTCCGTGAGAACGCTGTGAGTGTTCTCTGAGGGTTCTCACGGAACCGCAAGACTCTCCGGGGCAGCCCGGCCGGGTCGGACCCCCGCTCGGTGTCGCTCTCTTCGGTGGGCGGGAAGACGCCGCGTGCCGCCCCTCGTCGTCAGGCCGGCGTCCGTCCACGAGCCGTCCGTGGAGCGCCCGTTGACGCGGTACGGACTCGACATACGGGTGCGCCGCGTCCGCGTCGGGCGCGTTGCTGGTGACACCGGTCCCGCCCGGCCGGTCCACCTCCGCGGCCGGGAAGAGCGGACGTCGGGGTGAGTAGACGTACTCATGTCCCCGGCGCCGCGCCCCGACACGATGGGGCCAGCCGGAACCAGGAGCCCAAGGAGCCCATCGATGCCCGGACTTCACCCCGCCTCACCCATGCCCCGACCCGCCACCGAGGCCGTCACTCCGGCACCCGGCACGCGCCGAACGCTCCCGCTGGTGCTCGTCGGGGTCGTCCTCGCGGGGCTCGCCGTCTCGGCCTGGCACCCGCACGACCGGTTGACCTGGCTGCTGGAGACGGTCTGGGTCCTGATCGGCCTTCCGCTGGCCGTGCTGTACCGGCGGCGCTTCCCGCTCACGAACCTGCTGTGCTGTCTGCTCGCGGCGCATGCGCTGGTGCTGGCGCTCGGCGGGCACTACACGTACGCGCAGGTACCGCTGGGTGACTGGGTGCGGGACGGGCTCGGCCTCGACCGCAATCCCTACGACCGGTTCGGTCACCTCATGCAGGGATTCGTCCCGGCAGTCCTGGTGCGCGAGGTGCTGATCCGCACCTCACCGCTGCGCGGCAGCCGCTGGCTGGCGCCGCTCACCGTGTGCGCGTGTCTCGCCTTCAGCGCGGTCTTCGAGATGTTCGAGTGGGCGGCCGCGGTGATCGGCGGAAGCGCGGCGGACGACTTCCTGGCCACCCAGGGCGACGCCTGGGACACCCAGTGGGACATGTTCTGCGCCCTGATCGGCGCGACGGTCTCGGTGCTGCTGCTCAGCCGCCTGCACGACCGGCAGCTCGCGGCGCTCGGGGTGGCGGGGCAGGTGCGGGATGAGCCGACGGCGGCCCGCTAGCGCACCGCACCCCCCGCCGGGCAGGCCCACCGGCGGGGCGAGCGGCAGCGCGCGCCGGCCGCACTCACGCCCGCAGCATTCCCGCCCGTCGCCCTCGTACCGGCCCCGCCACTCTCCGCACCACGCCCGCGTCACTCCCGGCCGTGCGTCTTCGCCTACCAGCGCCCCTCCACCTGCTCCTTGATCCGCCGGTCGTAGAGATCCTGGATCGCGTCCAGTGTCTTTTGGGGCAGGGCCGGCAGCTTCCCGGCTGCCGCGTTGGCGCGGGCCTGTTCCGGCGAGCGGGCGCCCGGGATGACCGTGGTCACGCCCGGCTGCTGCACGATCCAGCGCAGTGCGAGCTGGGCCGGCGTGGAGTCCTCCGGGGCGAGGGCGGAGAACTCGGCCGCCGCCTCGACGCCGGTGGCGAAGTCGACGCCCGAGAAGGTCTCGCCCTGGTCGAAGGCCTCACCGTGGCGGTTGTACGTCCGGTGGTCGTTCGCGCCGAAGACCGTGTCCTTCGTGTACTTGCCGGACAGCAGGCCGGAGGCCAGCGGGACGCGGGCGATGATGCCGACCCCGGCCTCGGCGGCCGCCGGCAGGACCTCACGGAGGGGCTTCATGCGGAAGGGGTTGAGGATGATCTGGACGCTGGCCACGTTCGGGCGGGCGATCGCCGTCAGCGCCTCGTCGCAGGTCTCGACACTCACCCCGTACGCCGCGATCCGCTCCTCCTCGACCAGGGTGTCGAGGGCGTCGAACACCTCGTCGGACGAGTACACGGACGTCGGCGGGCAGTGCAGCTGCACGAGGTCCAGGCGGTCCACGCCGAGGTTGCGCCGGGAACGGTCGTTCCAGGCACGGAAGTTGTCGAGGACGTAGTTCGCCGGGATCTGGTCGACCCGGCGCCCCATCTTGGTGGCGACCCGCACATGGAGGTCCGGCCTGCCGCTGAGGAACGCGGCGATGGTCTGCTCGCTCCGGCCGTCGCCGTACACGTCGGCCGTGTCGAAGAACGTCACGCCCGACTCGGCCGCCGCCTCCAGTACGGCGAGGGCTTCGCGATCATCCACATCACCCCAGTCGGCACCCAACTGCCATGTGCCGAGACCGATGACCGAAGCCTGCTGACCCGACCTGCCGAATTCGCGCTCGTCCATGCCGTCAGTCTGACACCTCAACCTGTCACCGCAGGACAGCCCGCCCCGTTCCACGGGGGACACCCGCGGGGGGCTGTGCGGGACGCCCGCGGCAGCGGCGCGTACAGATGGGTGATGCGCTTCGATCACGGCGCTGATTCGTGTCACCTGCGGCCGGCGTGCGTCCACCGAAGAACCATTCAAGAAGTGAAGGGAGCCACCACGCGGTCGGGACAGGGCGCGCTGTTCACCGGCGCTCGGCCGACCGGACGTTCAGCTGTCCCGGGCAGCACTCGTCTCCGCGCCTTCCGGCACAGGCGGATCGCGGAACAGCAGACGTGCGGGAATCGCCGGCAGCCACCAGTACTTGGCCGCCGTGGGCGAGGCGAGCGACACCGGAACGGAGGTGGCGAAGACCGCCACGACCAGAAGGGCCCGCAGGACCGACCGCCCGAGGTCGCCGGCCGACGCGTTCGCTGTCGCGAGGGCGGGGGCGGCCCGGAGCCGGGCGGACATGGCCGCGATCAGGGCCCCGGCGAGGGCGATGGTCGTGGCGTAGCACGAGGTGGCCACGGCCGTGTCGCCGTATTCGCTGATGACCCGGGTCGGGAAGGGCAGTACGGCGACGACGGCGAGCAGCGCGAGGTAGAGGTGGAGCAGGCAGCGGTCGAGCGCGGCGATCAGGCGGAAGAGCGCGTGCTGCGCCGGCCACAGCGCGCCGATGACGGCGAAGCTCAGCAGATGGGCGCCGAACGCGGGCAGCGCGTCCCGCAGGGCGGTCCCGACCTCGGAGTCGGTCAGGCCGTCGGGGACGGAGATGTCCAGCGCGAGCAGCGTGATGGCGATCGCGAACACCGCATCAGCGAAGGTGACAAGTCGTTCCGGCTCGACCACGACGTCACGGCGGAGGAGACGCAGACAGGGTTGGTCATCAGACAGGCACCAGAGGGGTGACGAACGCCGGTCGGCGTCGAAGGGAACGGGCGGTGGCGGTGCAGGCCTTCTTCTAGCACGCCTTCCTTTGCGCGAGCTGAGAAGTCGCCGCGCACGGCCGACGCGCCGCACCGAGGGCGGAGTACGTCGTCATCCCCGACGCATCGTTCCCTCCGCGATCGGGCGCCTGGAGGACGGCCCGGCGAGCCTCGACATATCGATACCGCTGCCCCTTCCGAGGCGGTGGAGCCTCGGCCGAGGTCAAGACCTCACACCGCCGACGCGTTCAACTCATCGTCAAGACATTCCAATTCGACGGTTCCCCTGTCTTCATGTCTTGACGTGTCTGGTGCAGACCTTTAAGTTCACCGATCACCAAGCCTCCACGAATACGCTCTTCGTTCATGGACGTGAACCCCCCACCATCAGCCACTTCTGAAGGGCTGTGATCCCCTTGATGGCCAGACGATCCCTCGCACGCTCCACCGCGCTGCGCGTCACCCTCTCGACAGCAGCACTGACCCTCTCGGCCAGTGCCCTCACCATGTCCCCCGCCGCCGCGGCCACCGGTACCATCACCGGGCTCGGCGGCAAGTGCCTCGACGTGGCCGGCGCGAGCTCCGCGAACGGCACGGCCGTACAGCTCTACGACTGCAACGGCACCGCGGCCCAGCAGTGGACGGTCGGCTCCGACGGGACCATCCGGGCCCTCGGCAAGTGCCTTGACGTCACCGGCAATTCGACCGCCGACGGCGCCAAGCTCCAGCTGTGGGACTGCGGCGGTGGCGCGAACCAGAAGTGGACCGTCAGCACGTCCCGCGACATCGTCAACCCGCAGGCGAACAAGTGTCTGGACGTCACGGGCAACACCTCGGCCAACGGCACCGCGATACAGATCTGGACCTGTAGCGGCGCGGCCAACCAGAAGTGGACCGCGCCCGCCGCCGACGGGGGCACCACCCCGCCTCCCTCCACGTCCGCGCCGATGGCCGTCGCGCCGTACATCTACAACGGCTGGGGCAGCCCGCCCAACCCCGTTACTGTCATGAACGCGACCGGCGTCAAGTGGTTCACGCTGGCCTTCGTCCTCAGCAACGGCTACTGCAACCCGCAGTGGGACGGCGGCCGCGCCCTGACCGGCGGTGTCGACCAGCAGACCGTGAACAACGTCCGGGCCAACGGCGGCGACGTGATCCCGTCCTTCGGCGGTTACAGCGGCAACAAGCTGGAGAGCTCCTGCTCCAGCGCCGGTGAGCTGGCGGCGGCGTACCAGAAGGTCATCAACGCCTACGGACTCAAGGCCATCGACATCGACCTCGAGGCCGACGCCTACAGCAGCGGGACCGTCCAGCAGCGCACCGTGGACGCCCTCAAAACGGTCAAGGCCAACAACCCGGGTCTCAAGGTGTACGTCACCATCGGCACCGGGCAGAGCGGTCCCGACACCAGCCTCATCAACCGGGCCGCGGCGTCCGGACTGACCGTGGACGCCTGGACGATCATGCCGTTCGACTTCGGCGGCGCCGGCCAGAACATGGGCACACTCACGCAGCGGGCCGCGGAAGGCCTGAAGACGGCGCTCAAGAACGCCTACAAGTACACCGACGACCAGGCGTACCGGGACATGGGCATCTCGTCCATGAACGGCATCACGGACGTCAACGAGACCGTCACGACGGCCGACTTCCAGACCATCCTGACCTACGCGCAGCAGCACCACCTGGCGCGGCTGACGTTCTGGTCGGTCAACCGTGACCGTCCCTGCTCGGGCAGCTACCCGAACAACGACACGTGCTCGGGCGTTTCCCAGACCAACTGGCAGTTCACCAGCATCTTCGCCAAGTACACCGGCTGACGGACGCACTCCTCCCCGCTCACCCCCCATCGACACAGGAGAAATCCGTGCTCAGACGGAACAGACTGTCCGGCCGTCACCGGATACCGAAGGTTCTGACCGCGGTCGCGCTCGTGGCGACCACCGCGACCGGTATCCAGTTCACCTCGGCCTCCTCGGCCAGCGCGAAGCCCGCGGCGGCGGACGCCATACCGACCGGCTACACCACCGTGGTCAACAAGGGCAACGGCAAGTGCGTCGACGTCCGTTCGGCCACGAGCACCGACGGCACCGCCGTCCAGCAGTACTCGTGCAACGGCAGCAGTGCCCAGAACTGGCAGCTGGTGGCCACCAGCGGCGGCTACTACCGGGTGAACAGCAACCTCGACTCCACCAAGGCCTGGGACGTCACCGGCGTTTCCACCGCCGACAACGCGACCACCCAGCTGTGGACGTACTCCGGCGGCAACAACCAGCAGTGGCAGCCCGTCGCCGAGGCGGACGGCGCCTACCACTTCATCAACCGCAACAGCGGGAAGTGCCTGGACGTCCCCAGCGCCTCCACCGCGGACAGCGTGCAGCTGGTGCAGTACACCTGCAACGGCAGCGCCGCGCAGTCCTTCATCCTCGGCGGTGGCACCACGAACCCGCCGGGCACTCCTGACTTCGGTCCCAATGTGACGGTGTTCGACCCGTCGATGTCGTCGTCGAGCATCCAGTCCAAGCTGAACTCGGTCTTCTCCCAGCAGGAGACCAACCAGTTCGGCTCGGCCCGTCAGGCCCTGCTCTTCAAGCCCGGCACCTACAGCGCCAACGCCAACGTCGGCTTCTACACGCAGGTCGCCGGCCTGGGCTTCTCGCCGGACGACGTGACCATCAACGGTTCCGTGCACGCGGAGGCCGACTGGTTCCAGGGCAACGCCACCCAGAACTTCTGGCGCGACGCCGAGAACCTCTCGGTGAACCCGACGGGCGGCACCGACCGCTGGGCCGTCTCCCAGGCCGCCCCGTACCGGCGCATGCACGTGCGCGGCAACCTCGCGCTCGACGACGGCGGCTGGTCCAGTGGCGGTTTCATCTCCGACACCAAGGTCGACGGACAGATCCAGTCCGGCTCCCAGCAGCAGTTCCTCACCCGCAACTCGCAGATGAGCAGCTGGTCGGGATCCAACTGGAACATGGTCTTCGTCGGTGACCAGGGCGCGCCCGCCCAGTCCTTCCCGACGTACACCAACGTCGCCAGCTCGCCGACGATCCGCGAGAAGCCGTTCCTGTACGTCAACAGCGCGGGCGCCTACCAGGTGTTCGTGCCCGGGCTGCAGTCCAACGCCGTCGGCACCACGTGGAGCGGGAAGACCCCGGCGGGCAAGTCCCTGCCGATCGACCAGTTCTACATCGTCAAGCCCGGTGCCACCGCGGCCGACATGAACACCGCTCTCGCGGCGGGCAAGAACCTGCTGGTCACCCCGGGTGTCTACCACCTCAACCAGACGATCAACATCACGCGTCCCGACACGGTCGTGCTGGGCATGGGCCTGGCCACCTTCGTGCCGGACGGCGGGATCACGGCCGTCTCCACCGCCGACGTGGACGGCATCCAGATCGCGGGTCTGCTGATCGACGCGGGCACCACCAACTCCCCGACGCTGATGCAGATCGGCCCGGCCGGCTCGTCCGCCACCCACGCGGCCAACCCGATCCAGCTGTCCGACGTGTTCATCCGGATCGGCGGCGCGACCGTCGGCAAGGCGACCAACTCGCTGGTGATCAACAGCGCCAACACGATCATCGACCACACCTGGATCTGGCGGGCCGACCACGGCAACGGCGGCACGGTCGGCTGGACCACCAACACGGCGGACACCGGCCTCGTGGTCAACGGCAACAACGTCACCGCGTACGGCCTGTTCGTCGAGCACTACCAGAAGACCCAGGTCATCTGGAACGGCAACGGCGGCAGAACGTACTTCTTCCAGAACGAGATGCCCTACGACCCGCCGAACCAGTCGTCCTGGATGAACGGCACCGGAAAGGGCTATCCCGCCTACAAGGTCGCCTCCTCCGTCACCTCCCATGAGGCATGGGGTCTGGGCAGTTACTGCTACTTCAGCTCCAATTCGAGCGTGGTCGCCGATCGCGCCTTCGAGGTGCCGAGCGTGTCGGGGGTCAAGTTCCACGACATGGTGACCGTCTCGCTGGGCGGTGTCGGGACCATCAGCCACATCATCAACAACACCGGAGGACCGTCCAACTCCAGTACCAACGTCGCCTACCTCACCAACTTCCCGTAACCCGCACAGAGAGGATCGCTCAGCAGATGAACACCATCAGATCCGGTCCGGCACGTGCGGCCCTGCGGGTCCTGCTCCTGCTGGCCACGCTGCTCGGCCTGGCGGCACCGCCCGCCGCCCAGGCCAGCACCTCGGCGACACCCTTCAAGGTGCTGGGTCTCTACAGCGGAACCTACGACGCGGCGCACATCGACTTCGAGAAGGAAGCGAACGACTGGTTCCCGAAGCAGGCCGCGGCGAACGGCTTCACGTACACGTCCAGCAACAACTGGGACCTGCTCGCCAACGGTGGCGTCAATGCCTACCAAGTCGTGCTGTTCCTGGACGACTTGCCGCAGACGGCCGCACAGCGGAGCGGTTTCGAGACGTACATGCGGGGCGGCGGCGCCTGGATGGGCTTCCACGTCTCGGCCTTCACGACCAACGCCTCGGCCTGGTCCTGGTACCACAACACGTTCCTCGGCAGCGGTAACTTCGCCACGAACACCTGGGGTCCCACGTCGGCGGTGCTGAAGGTCGAGGACCGTACGCACGCGTCCACCAAGAACCTGCCGGCCACGTTCACCTCGTCGGTCAGCGAGTGGTACAGCTGGTCCAACGACCTGCGGCAGAACCCGAACATCAAGATCCTGGCCTCGGTCGACCCCAGCAGCTTCCCGCTGGGCACGGACCCCAACCAGAGCTGGTACAGCGGGTACTACCCGATCCTGTGGACCAACACGCAGTACAAGATGCTGTACGCGAACTTCGGTCACAACGCGATGAACTACTCGACCAACACGCGTACATCGTCGACGTTCGCGAGTGCGAGTCAGAACCAGTTCCTGCTCGACGGGCTGAAGTGGCTGGGCGGTGGCACCACCACCACCCCGCCGGACGGCTCGATCTCCGAGACGTCCTGGTACTCGCTGACGAACGCCGGCAACGGCACCTGTGTGGACGCCCGTTCGGCCGCCACGGCGAACGGCACGGCGATCCAGCAGTACGCCTGCAACGGTACGCAGGCTCAGCAGTTCCAGTTCCGCTCGACCGACAGCGGCTACCGGCAGGCCGCCATCCGGCCCAACCCGGCGCAGGCCATCGACGTGACCGGTGTCTCGACGGCCGACAACGCGCCGCTCCAGCTGTGGAGTTACTCGGGCGGGCAGAACCAGCAGTGGCTGCCGGTGAAGGAGAGCACCGGGCGCTACCACTTCACGGCCCGGCACAGCGGCAAGTGCCTGACCTCGGCGAGCGCCTCGACGAACAGCGTCCAGCTCACCCAGCGCACCTGTGACGGATCCACCGCACAGAGCTTCACGCTCACCGCACAGCCGTAACCGCACCGTCCTGACCGATCGGCACAAGGGTGCCCCCGCCGCACACCAGCGGCGGGGGCACCTGTCTGTCGTGGGTGACTAACTGGCCAGCCCGGCGAGCTCGGTGCCCGCGAGGAGGAAGGCGCCGACACCGAAGTTCGCGGTGCTGTTGTAGGTGATGGGCTGGCTCGACTCCGGGCGGTCGCCGACGTTCTGCACGTATCCCAGGACGCCGTCCGGGTGTACGGCGGTGGCGACGAGGCCGTTCCACGCGCGGGCCGCCACCGGGAGGTAGGTGGCCCGGTCGACCAGGCCGGCGGCGATCGCGTACGCCGTGCCGTAGACGAAGAAGGACGTGCCGCTGGTCTCGGGGCCGGGCAGGTGCGCGGCGTCGGCGAGGTTGACGTTCCAGAAGCCGTCGGTGCGCTGCACCTTGGCCACGGCCACCACCAGCCGGGTCAGCGCGTCCCGGTACTCGGCGGTGTGCCGTTCGGTCGACGGCAAAGCCTTGAGGGTCTTGGTGTGTCCGCCGGCCACCCATCCGTTGCCGCGCGACCACACGACCGGCTTGCCCGAGGGCGAGAGGATTCCGCCGGGCAGGAACCGCTTGTCCCGGTACCACAGGCCCGTCGAGGCGACGTACAGACCGGGACCGCCCTCGACGCGCTTGGTGTGGTTGTGGAGCGCGTACACCTTCTCCCAGTACTGGGGGTCGTTGCGGAGGGCGCCGATGCGGGCGAAGGGCGGCATGGCCATGTGCAGCGCGTCGTCCCACCACCAGTCGTCGTTCTTGGCCGGCTGGTCCGTGTAGACCATGCGGTGCAGCGACGTCTCGATCGCGGTGAGCTTGTGCTCGTCGGGCTCGCGCTCGTACAGATCGAGGTAGGCCTGCCCGGCGCAGTGGTTGTCGGCGTGACGCGTGGTGACTCCGCCGCTGAGGCCGTAGGCGTGCTTCTCCGCCCAGCTGCGGGCGTAGCCGAGATAGGTGGTGCTGCCGGTCAGGCCCTGGAGGGCGAGCAGTCCGCTGAAGAAGGTGGCGTTGGCCCACCCGTTGTCGCCGGAGTTCGTGTGGGCGCCCGTCCACTGGTCGGCGACGCGCCGCAGGACGGAGATGATCGCCGCTCTCGACGGCAGTTGCGGCGAGGGGGCCAGGGGGGCGGCTTGCGCGGTGCCCGTCAGTGGGGGGACGAGGGCGGCGGAGGCGGTCAGGGCGGCGGAGGCGGAGAGCAGGCGTCGTCTATGCATATGAACAACTCCTACGGGTGGGGACATTCATCCTCACCGTCCGCGCCCTCGCATGTCCATGACCCGTCGTCAGCTTGTTGCTGCCGCACGGGAGTTGCCGATACGGGCGCCATTCACATGGGAGAACGCCGGTGCCAGGGACACGGACCACCGCCCGGCGGTGTGCCCTTGCCGACGCCGGGCGTACCGACCACCGCTCAGCGGTTTCCCCCGAGAGCCCAACCCTTCGGGCTCCTCGTGGGTCTCACCCGGCAAGTACCGGAAAGGGACACGTATGCGCAGACACATCCTCTCCGCCGGGGCCGTCACGGCCCTGGTCGGAGGCATCGCTCTCGCGGGGGCGTCCTCGTTCACGTCGAGTGCCGCGCAGGAGGCCGACCACGCGGCGGCGGCGGGCGGGAGCGGAACGCAGGCGAAGGCGGCCGTCCCTGGCAAGCCCGCCGACATCGACGGCGACGGCTACGACGACCTGGGGATCGGGGCGCCCGCCGCGTCGGTCAAGGGCCACGCGAGTGCCGGTTATGTCGCCCTCACCTTCGGCTCCGCGACCGGTGTCAAGGTCACCCGCCACCAAGGGCTCACCCAGTCCCACGCGGGCGTGCCCGGCACGCCCGAGGCCGGGGACCGGTTCGGGTCCGCGGTCGCCTGGGGGGACCTGGACGGCGACGGTCATGCCGACCTGATCGTCGGGGCGAGCGGTGAGGCCATCGGCGAGGTGAAGGGCGCCGGCTCCGTGACGGTCGTCTTCGGTTCCTCCGCGGGGCTCTCGGACCGGGCCATCGCCTTCCACTCGCCGAGTGTGAAGGCACACCAGGCCTTCGGCGGCCGGCTCGCGGTGGGCGACTTCAACCACGACGGGCTGCGGGACCTCGCGGTGGCCGACGGCACGAAGGTCGACGTCGTGCAGGGCGCGAAGAACCTGCGCTCCACGCCGACACCGAAGATCACCCGCTTCACCCCGCCGGGCGGCGGCGCCGGCACCACCGGCGTCTCCAGCGGTGACGTCAACGGCGACGGGTTCGCCGACCTGGTGACCGTGGCCTACAACGACGATCCGGCCGACGAGGGGACACTCGGCGTACTGCCCGGCTCCAGGAGCGGGCTGAAGAGCACGCCGCTGGGCGCGAGCGTCGGTCTGCCCTTCGCCGACTACAAGGCCGTGGTGGGCGACGTGAACGGCGACGGCAAGGACGACGTCGTCATCGACACCGTCTTCGAGGACGGGCCCGACGACTATCTGCTGCGCACCTTCCCGGGCACCGCGAGCGGGCTCGACAAGGCCGGCGCGGTGGCGTGGACCGGCGGACCGCACGAGGGCATCGCCAACAAGCTCGCGGACGTCAACCACGACGGTTACGACGATCTCCTCGTCAGCAACACCACCGCCGCCGACAGCGACGGCTTCTCGAACGCCGGCTCGCTCACCGTCCTGTCCGGCAGCAAGAACTGGCTCACCGCGACCGGCGCGCAGACCATCTCGCTCGACACGAAGGGTGTCGTCGGGGTCGCCGAGACGAACGACCAGTTCGGCACGGCACTCGCGCCCGCCGACTACAACGGCGACGGCAAGGCCGACCTGGCGGTGGGTGTGCGCGGCAAGTGGCGCAACACGGGCGCCGTCAGCATGCTCTACGGCGGTTCGAGCGGCCTGACCGGGGAGGGGTCCATCCTGTTCGGTCCGGACTCGTTCGGCTACGCGGCCGTCAACTCGACCTTCGGCGCGGCTCTTTCGGCGTCGCCGGCGTCCTGACGAAGGGCGGCACGGCGGGCACGTACGCGTCGAGACGGAGGCCGGTCCCCCGTGGGGGACCGGCCTCCGTCTCATCGGCCTCCGCCGCTCACACCCTGCGCCAGCGGGCCATCGCGAAGGAGAACAGCCCGAACAGGACCAGACCCACCGCGACGATCACCAGGAGCCAGGGGCCCACCGGCGTCTGTGCGAACGACCTCAGGGTGTCGTCGAGGCCCTTGGCCTTGTCGGGTTCGTAGTCGACCGCGGCTCGTACGGCGAAGCCGCCGGCCACCGCGAACACCAACCCGCGCGCCGCTCCACCGGCCACCCCTGCCGTGTCTACCGCACGGCGCGTCGCCCGGGTCATCTCACCGAGCTTCATGTGCTTGTGGTACTTGCGCATGACGGCCCGTGCCCCGATCCACACGCCGGCCACCATGATGCCGATGCCGCCCAGGCCGACGATCCACTGCCCACCGGGTATCTCGAGCACCCGGGCCGTCACGTCCCGGGACTGCTTGTCGCTGGAACTCCCGCCGCCCGCGCCCGCGGCGAAGGAGAGCACGGAGTACGCCACGAACGCGTAGAACACACAGCGCACGGCCGACAGCAGCCGCTTGCGTGCGGCGCCCCCGTCCTGGCCGGCCGCACCGAAGACGACCTCGGACAGCCGCCACAGCGCCATACCGACCACGCCGGCGCCGAGGGCCCACAGCAGCACGGCGCCGAAGGGCTTCGCCGCTATCTCCTCCAGCGCCCCGCCCCGGTCCGCCTGGCGATGGCCCTCGCCGAAGGCGATCTGGATCGCCAGGATGCCGACCAGTACATAGATCACGCCTCGCGCGGTCAGGCCTGCCTTCGCCGCGCCTTCCGTCGCTGAGCCCTTCGCCGCCCGGCGGGCCCTCAGCCGGCCACCCCTCATCGCAGCGTCCATGTTCATACGGACCGGATCTCGTGCGACGACTTGTCTTCCAGCCTGAGCTGGAGCTGGACTTCCTGGTCGCCCGCGTCCTCGCCCAGCTCATGCACGGTGAAGACCTCGCCCAGCACCTCCTGGACCCGTTTCACCGCGAGGGGGCTGCCCTGCACATCCGCCGTCACGGGCGCCGAGAGGCCTGCCGGTGGGACCGACGCGTCCGCGGCTCCGCCGGACGCGGAAGCGTCGTCGGCCCCGGACGTGTCGAAGGTGCCGGCCCACATGGTGGGGCGGTGCTCCCTGGATTCATGGGGCGCGTCCTCGGCACACCGGTCCGAGGAGAAGCGACTGCACAGTGCCGCGAACAGGCTCCCGGCGTCCGCCGCGGAGCAGTCGCTGAGCACCACGTGAACCTGCGATGCGGCCAGCGGACTCGTAGTCATGAAAACCTCTCCCTCTCGCCTGCGTACAGGCAAGCTGTCGTGCTGCAACGGGTACCCCGCAGGGGGCGGTGAAACGGGGTGCCGCGCATGTCGTCTGTGGGCGTACACCCCCAGGTCAGCAGGGTCCGTGAGCTATGTTGAGTCCTTGTGGGACGCGAAGGAGGCGACTCGGTGCCATCGCCGCAGCAGGCACGCGCACAGTCATCCGCGATCACCTCGGGGAAAACGGCCCCTGAGGCGGGCGCGGCTCCGACGTCCCAGCTCAGGGAACTGTTCGACGGCCCCCGCCTCTCCCCCGGTCAGCGGCGCATCGCCCAGTACCTGATCGAGCACATCACCGAAGCCGCGTTCCTCTCGATCACCGATCTCGCCGAGCGGGTGGGCGTCAGCCAGCCGTCGGTGACCCGTTTCGCCGCGGCGGTCGGCTTCAGCGGCTACCCCGCACTGCGGGAGAAGCTCCAGGCCATCGCCCTCAGCACCCTGGGCAGCGCCCCCACGACACCGGCGGAGAACCGCAGCAACGAACTGCAGGCCGCGGTCGACGCCGAGATCGAGAACCTGGAGAACCTGCGGCGGGACTTCGGCGACCCCGACCAGGTCATCGCCCTCGGCCGCGCGCTGTCCCGGTCGACCCCGCTGACGGTGCTGGGGCTGCGGATCTCCGTCTCGCTGGCCGAGTACTTCGCGTACGCCGCACGCCGTATCCACCCGGACGTGCGCCTGGTGACGCGGGGCGGCAGCGTCGCGTACGACGCCCTCCTCCAGTCGCGTGCGGCGGGCGGCACCTGGGTGCTGGCCTTCACCATGCCCCGGCACGCCCAGGAGACGCTCACCGCGGTCCGGGTCGCGCGAGGCGCCGGGCTGCGGGTCGCCCTGGTCACCGATCTCGCCCTCGGTCCGCTGGCGGACGAGGCCGACATCACCTTCGCCACCGGCACCGGCTCGCGCCTGGTCTTCGACTCGTACGCGGCTCCCGCGGTGCTGTCCGCGGCCCTGCTCCAGGCGATGACCGACGCCGATCCCGAGCGGACGCAGGCCCGCCTGGAGGAGTACGAGCAGATCGCGGACCAGCACCACTTCTTCCTGAAGGACTGAGCCCCGGCCGCTGAGCCGGATTCCCGGCCTCCGGCGCGCCCGCACGTCGCTCACCCCTGCCGTTCCGGCCTCGCCCGGCCCCCTGCGACCTCCTCGGCACCCTGCGTGACCAGGGCATCACGGGACGATCCCCTTTATTTCGCGCATGAATTTTTTCATGTCCTTGCGTAACTGGCGGTATATATAAATACTTCTGGCGGATCGCGACCCCCGATGCCCCGGGGGTGGCGGTCCGTCGTCCGCCCGGGGCCGCCCGCTCCTACCCGCATCGGGTCCCGGGTGTGCGGACGGGACTCGCTCGCGCGAGTGCCGTGGTGGCGGCCCCGGTCAATCCCCTAGGTCGGGGCCGCCCCAGAATCCCCCCACCTCAGCCGCCGACGCACCCCGGAAGCGATGAACATGGCTCTGACTTACTCCCCGACCAGCACGGACTGGCCCTGCCAGGTCAAGAACCCCGGAAGCTACGACTGGGAGAGATCGGCGGCCAGGTGGCTGCGCGAGCTGGTGCCGGCCCGCTACGCCAGCTACCCGGCGCTGATGCGCCACCCCGTACTGCTCGCCCGCCACGCGCAGATACAGGTGCAGCACGAGATGCGGGTCGCCCGCACCGCTCTGCAGACCGCCCGGGCCGAACTGCCCGCACTCGGGATCCCCGAGTCCGTCATCGAGCACACGATCAAGATGTACGCCGCCGAGGTGCTGCAGCTGCAGCACATCGCCCGCAGCATCAGGGCCGTCAGCCAGGCACTCATCGACAACGGCACCACCCGCGCCGCGCACTGACCGCGGACGGAACCCGGTCGCGCGCCGGTGCATGACCCGCGTCGGACGTGGCACACGATGTGACCATGAGCGCCACCGACGATCAGCACGGCGATCCGATCACGACCGTCCTCACCTGGCAGGTACGCCCGGGCCATGAGACCGAGTTCGAGGAGTGGACCCGCGGGATCACCCGCTGCGCCCGGCAGTTCCCCGGAAACGAGGGGGTCTCCTGGTTGCAGCCCGAGGAGGGCAACCTCTTCCACGCGGTGCTGCGCTTCGCCGACGCACGGCGGCTCACCGAGTGGCTCGCCTCACCCGAGCGCGCCGAGTGGCACGCGCGGATCGAGGACATCGCCGGCGAGGTCAGCAGCGAACGGCAGTCGACGACGGGGATGGAGACCTGGTTCAGCCTCCCGGGCACCGCGGTGCAGTCACCGGCGCGCTGGAAGATGGTCCTCACCACGTTCCTGGGCGCCTATCCGTGCACCTTGCTGGTCCAGTGGCTGGTGACGCCGCGGACGGCCGCCTGGCCCCTGCCCCTGCGCGCCGCCGTCTTCCCCCTCATCCTGCTGCCCCTGCTGACGTATGTGATCATGCCCCGGCTCAGCCGGCTGTTGCGGCTCTGGCTCTACCCGACGCCGGACGCCTGATCGCCGCCGCGGCGGGTACGCGGAACCGTGGTAATTTCCCCCGCGGCGGCGCGGCCGTGCCTGCCCCGGACGAGATGTGCGCCGTACCCGGTCCGCAAGACGACGCACCTGAGGAGACGTCGTGGACGCGCCAAGGCCGCAGGACATCGTCACCACCGCATCCGGCGGACCCCGCACGCTCGGCGTGCGGTGGATCCACGGATCGCCGTCGGCCAAGCACAACACGGACCCCGACATCCAGACCCACGCGTACGACGAACACACCGTCGTGCTGCGGCAGAACAAGGCGGTCGACTACGAAGCGCCGTTCATGTTCCTGCTGTTCGGTGAGGCCCGGGCCGTACTCGTCGACACCGGTGCCACGGCCTCGCCCGAGCATTTCCCGCTGCGCCGGGTGGTCGACGGGCTGATGGACAAGTGGCTGGCGGCCCACCCGCGCGACGGTTACGAACTGCTCGTCCTGCACACTCACCCGCACGGCGACCACATCGCGGGCGACGGCCAGTTCGCCGACCGGCCGGCCACCCGGATCGTGGACGCGGCGCTCGACAGCGCCTGGACCTTCTTCGGGTTCCACGACGGCCCCGAGGCCGTCGCGCGCCTCGACCTCGGGGGCCGCGTGCTGGAGTGCCTGGCCACACCGGGCCACCACGAGGCGTCGGTGACGTACTACGACCCCTGGACCGGGTTCCTGCTCACCGGTGACACCGTCTACCCGGGCCGCCTGTACGTCGACGACTGGCCGGCCTTCACCCGCACCGTCGACCGGCTGATCGACTTCTGCGCGCGCCGTACCGTCACCCATGTCCTCGGCTGTCACATCGAGATGACCCGGCGGCCCGGCGAGGACTATCCGGTCCGCACCACCTATCAGCCCGACGAGCCGCCGCTGCAGATGACCACCGCCCAGCTGCGCGACCTCCGCGCGGCGATCGGGACGGTCGGGGACCGGCCCGGACGGCACGCCTTTCCCGACTTCGTCATCTGCCGTCGCGACACACCGCACCCGGCGGCACCGGAGGACCGCACGCTCGACGAGGGTGTGCGGGACGGCAGCGCACCCGACGACGACTAGGACACAGACATGGACTCCACGACCTGGACCGTGATCCTCGTCGCCGCGATCCTCGCGGCGGCCCTGCTGGGCATGGCGGTCGTCCTGCTGGTCCGGCTCGTGCGCACCCGCCGTGATCTGCGCCGCGCCGGGCTGCCGTCCGGACCCCGCTGGGTCTTCTGGGGCGCCGTCGTCTACCTCGTCCTGCCGACCGATCTGCTGCCCGATCCGGTCTATCTGGACGACATCGGGGTGCTGCTGCTGGCCCTGAGGTCGCTCCGTGCCCCCGTCGCGCCGAGGGAACCGCGGGGTACCGGCAAGGCGTTGTCGGAGTAACGGCCCCGGGCCGCGGGCGACAGCGGGCCGCCCGTGGCGCAGGGGCCGGTACGGATCCCCTCCCCGACGGGCGGCGCGATGAGCGAGCTGGTTCCCGGGGGCAATGTGCCCCTGCCGGACGGCACCCTGACGCTGCGGGTGCCGGGCCCCTTCGACGTCTCCGCCCTCATCACCGACGACGGCGGAAAGGTGCGCGGCGACGGCGACTTCGTTTTCTACAACCAGCCCGGCGCTCCCGGCGTGCGGCTGCGCGGCGAGGCACTGATCGTCGATCCGCCGCGCCTGCGGGCGGGAGCGGCCCGGCTCACGGTGGTCATCAGCCCGGCCGATCCCGGCACCCCGTTCGGGCGCCTGCCCTCGCCCGTCCTGCAGGTCACCGGGCCGGGCGGCCGCGTGCTCGCCCGGTTCGCGCCGGCGCGCCCGCAGCGGGAGACGGTCCTGCTGCTCGCGGAGATCTACCGGCGCGGCCCGGGCTGGAAGCTGCGCGCCCTCGGCCAGGGGTACGCGGACGGACTGGCGGGCGTGGCACGGGACTTCGGCATCGAGGTGACGGAGGAGCCGGCCGCTGCGACCGGAGGCAGCGCCGCCCGCGCTCCGGCGAGGGGCAGGACCACCGCGGCGCCGGCCAGGGGCGGCGCCGGAGTGGCCTCAGGAGGCAGGGGCTCAGCGCCCTGGGCCGCCGCCCCCACGCCCACGCCCGGTGGCGGTTCGCGTGCCGACGACCGCACGGACGGTTTCCTCGACCGGGTGAACTCCGCCCGGATCAAGGCCGGTTCCCCTCCCGTGTCGCTCGACGCACGGCTCATGGAGGCGGCGCGGGCCCATGCCTCGGCCATGGCCGTCGCGGGGCGTCTGGGCAGCGAGAGCCCGGACGGTGTCTCCGTCCACCAGCGCGTCACCGCGAGCGGATACGCGTATCTGACCGTCGGTGAGCAGCTGGTCTCCGGGCCGCGCACCCCGGCCGAGTTCGTCGAGTACTGCCTCTCCGCCAACCGTTCCCGGCTGATCCTGTGCGAACCACGGTTCCTCCACACGGGCCTGGCCCGGGCCGCCGACCCCCGCACCGGTGACCAGTACTGGACCGCGTTGTGGGCATCCCCCTTCTCCCCCGCCGGACTGGCGCGGACGGCCGCCGAGGTCCTCGCCCTCACCAACGCCGAGCGGACCGCGGCCGGTCTGCCGCCCCTGGCCGACGACACCCTGCTCACGACCGCGGCCCAGGCACACAGCGCCGACATGGTGACCCGCGACTTCTACTCCCACACCTCCCCCGACGGCCGTGAGCCCTGGCACCGGGCGACCGCCGCGGGTTGTCGCCATCGCGCCGTCGGGGAGAACATCGCGTGCGGCCAGCGCTCCCCCGCCGAGGTCGTCCGCGGCTGGATGGACAGCCCCGGACACCGCGCCAACATCCTCAAGCCCGACTTCACCCACCTGGGCATCGGCTTCGCCGGCGGCGGCAGGGCGGGCACGTACTGGACGCAGCTCTTCGGAGGCTGACGCCTGGTGCGGACCGGACAGTCCTCGCCGGGCCGCCGGGTGACGCCCAGCCGGGGGCCCGGAGTGTCAACTCCACGAAATCACCCCGCTGTCCTGCAACCCGCGGACGCTTCCGGCGCGTAGACATGGTGCCGTCGGCCGTATCCACGGCGCGGTTCGTGTCGGGCATGCGCACCGGCGAAGGACATGGGGAGAAGCAACAGATGGTCTCAAGAACGGTGGGCACAGGGTCGGCGCTCGGCGCGGTTCTGCTGTCCCTCCTGGCGGTGCCCGCACAGGCCGCCGCACCAGCGGACGCCAAGGCGCCTTCCGCGACCGCGGGTACCGCGGACGCCAAGGCGCCTTCCGCGACCGCGGGTACCGCGGCCGCCGACGCGTTGGCGGCGCCGGACATGGCGGGTCTGGACGCGGTCCTGCGGACCGCGCTGACCCAGGGAGCACCCGGCGCGATGGCGCGGATCGACGACAACGGCACCGCCCGCACGGCGGCCGAGGGTGTCGCCGACCGGTCCACCGGACGCGCACTCAGCACCGACGACCGCTTCCGCGTGGGCAGCGTGACCAAGAGCTTCTCCGCCGTGGTGCTGCTGCAGCTGGTGGACGAGGGCAAGGTCGACCTGGACACGTCGGTGAACGCCTATCTGCCCGGGCTGCTGCCCGACGACCGGATCACGGTGCGCCATGTGCTGAGCCACCGCAGCGGCCTGTACGACTACACGAACGACATGTTCGCGCAGACCGTCCCGGGCTTCGAAGCAGTGCGCAACAAGGTGTACACGTACCAGCAGTTGGTGGACCTGTCGCTGCGGAAGCCGCTCAACAACGCGCCGGGCGCCGCCTATTCGTACTCCAACACCAACTTCGTGGTCGTGGGCATGCTCATCGAGAAGCTCACCGGCCACCCCGTGGGCACCGAGTACCAGAACCGCGTCATCGAGCCGCTGCATCTCACCGACACCTCATATGTGCACCCCGCCACGGCGATCGCGGGCCGGCACGCCAACGGCTACCTCACCCCGGACGCGGCCGGGGCGGCCCTGGTGGACTCCACCGAGCAGACCGTCTCCTGGGCGCAGAGCGCGGGCGCTGTCATCTCCAGCACCCGGGACCTGGACACCTTCTTCTCGGCGTTGCTGGCCGGCCGGCTCACCTCCGCCGCGCAACTGGCGCAGATGCGGCAGTGGGTACCGGTCAACAGCACCCAGGGCTACGGCCTCGGGCTGCGCCGCCGTGACCTGTCGTGCGGTGTCTCCGTGTACGGGCACACGGGGACTGTGCAGGGCTTCTACACCTACGCGTTCACCTCCGAGGACGGCAGCCGCAGCATCACCGCACTCGCCAACACGTCCAACAACGCCACCGTCCTCAACACCATGGCGGGCACGCTGGAGTCGGCCTTCTGCGGCAAAGCCGCCGCCAAGGCCGCCACCCGGAGTGCGGCGCCGGTGGAGCGGCACGAGGACATCGCGCCGGGTATCGCCCGCGACTGACACTCGACGACGGCCTCGGGCCAGGGGGCGGCGGCGGATGTCTGCCGGTGCTGCGCCGGTAGCGGTCTCGGGCCAGGAGCCGGCGGCGGATGTCCGGTTGCGGCCTCGGGTCAGGAGGCCGCGGCGGACGTCCGGTTCCGCAACCACCGCCCGGCTTCGGCCGGGCGGTGGAAGCGGATCACCTCCAGCGGTGCGAAACGGGGGTCGTCGGCGCGCCGGCCGATCTCGGCGCGCCGGGCGGCGTGCTGGGTCCAGGCCCACCACGCCGGATGGTCCCGGCGGAACCAGTCGCTCACGGTCTCCCGGTTGCCGCCGAAGACCCGCTCGCGCGACAGCGTCCGGCGCAGCGAGCGCCGCAGGATCCTCGGCATGATCACGCGCCGGGAATAGTCCAGCCACACGACCGTGTCGGCACGCTCCCACAAAAGATCGCGGACCTCGGGATAGCCGAGCGAGTCGAATATCCAGCCCGGTCCCTCGGTGATCCGCCCGATCTCAGCGACGAATTCGTCGTTCACCGCCCAGCCGGGTCCGGTAAAGTACAGCGAGTCCATCTCGTGGTACGGCACAGCGAGTTGCTCTGCCAGGCGCCGGGCCAGAGTGGATTTCCCGGCACCGCTGATACCGACCACGAGAACGCGTTTCATCCGGCGAGGATACGGCGGCCCGGTCACACCCCGTCGATCCGGCCCAGCAGCCGGTTGTTCGGGCGGCGGTGCGGCGGCTGGTCCGGAGCCGGGCGCAGCCGGGGCGCGGGGATGTCGCGGTGATGCGGTTTGTCGGCGTCGACGGTGAGCGGCTCACGGTAGTGGTGGATCGTCAGGGGCTCCCCGGCGAGCAGGATGTAGCTGGCCGTGCCCGCCTTGATCTCCACCCGCAGCCGGCGTCCGAGCAGCTCCAGCGTGAAGGCGAGCCGGCTGAACCGCTCCGGCAGCCGGGGCGCGAACTCGATCGTCTCGCCGTGGTGGCGCAGCCCGCCGAAGCCCGCGACCAGCGCCATCCAGGTGCCGGCGAGGGAGGCGATGTGCAGTCCGTCGCGGGTGTTCTGCTCCAGGTCCTCCAGATCCATCAGCGCCGCCTCGACCAGATAGTCGTAGGCGAGATGGGGATGTCCGGCCTCGACGGCGATGACCGCCTGGCAGCACGCCGACAGAGAGGAGTCGCGGACGGTGAGGGGCTCGTAGTAGGCGAAATTGCGGGCCTTGTGCTCATCGTCGAAGAAAGGGCTGCACTTGTACATCGCGAGCACCAGGTCCGCCTGTTTCACGACCTGCTTGCGGTAGATGTCGAAGTAGGGGAAATGCAGCATCAGCGGATACTGCTCGGGGCCGGTGGCGGAGAAGTCCCAGCGCTGATAGCGGGTGAATCCGGAGTGCTGCTCGTGCACACCCAGCTCGTCGTTGTAGGGAATGTGCATGGCCTCGGCGGCATCACGCCAGGCGGCGCTCTCCTCGTCGTCGACACCGAGGGCCGCGGCCTGCCGGGGATGGCGCTCCACGACGTCGGCGGCGGCCAGCAGGTTCGTACGGGCCATGAGATTGGTGTACGTGTTGTCGTCCGCGACCGCGCTGTACTCGTCCGGGCCCGTCACCCCGTCGATGTGGAACTTGCCCTGATGGTCGTGGTGGCCCAGTGAGCGCCACAGCCGGGCCGTCTCCACCAGCAGTTCGACGCCGGTGTCCCGTTCGAAGCGGTGGTCGCCGGTGACGGCCGTGTAGCGCACCACGGCGTCGGCGATGTCGGCGTTCACATGGAACGCGGCGGTGCCGGCCGGCCAGTACGCCGAACCCTCGGAGCCCTCGATGGTCCGCCAGGGGAAGGCCGCGCCCTTGAGGCCGAGCTGGACGGCCCGGTCGCGGGCGGCGGGCAGCGTGTTCTGCCGCCAGCGCAGCGCCTCGGACACGGCGCCGGGAGAGGTGTACATGAGCAGGGGCAGCACGAACGTCTCGGTGTCCCAGAAGGCGTGTCCGTCGTATCCCGAGCCCGTGAGGCCCTTCGCGGGGATGGCTCGCTGCTCGGCACGGGCACCGGCCTGCAGGACGTGGAAGAGAGCGAAACGGACGGCCTGCTGGATCTCCTCGTCGCCGTCCACCTCGACGTCCGCCCGGGCCCAGAAACCGTCCAGGTACGCGCGCTGTTCGTCGACGAGCCCCTGCCAGCCGCCGCTGGTGGCGCCCGCGAGCGCCGCGTCGACCTGGTCGCTCACGGCGGGCAGCGAGCGGGAGCTCGACCAGCCGTGCGAGACGAGCTTCTCCACGCGCAACTTCTCGCCGGGGGCGAGGACCGAGGTGACGGTGAGGCGGGCGACGTTCTCGCTGCTCTCGCTGTCCGTCGCGGTCCCGTCGGGGCCCGTGACGCGGTGGTCGGCGGCCGCGCCGACGCGCAGGCCACTGCGCCGGGTGCGGTGCACGAGCCGCAGCCGGCGGCCCTCCGCGAAGTGCTCCTCCGGCTCCAGCGGCGAGTCCAGGGCCACCGCGGCCCGCGGGTCGCCGTTGCGGCCCGGCAGCTGCTCGTTGGCGACGAGTTCCGACTGGACGACGATCCTGGCCTCGCTGTCGACGGCCTCGACCTCGTAGGCGACGGCGGCGATCGCGCGCTGGGTGAAGGACACCAGCCGCGTCGAGCGCACCCGGACCGTCGTCCCGGCCGGCGACGTCCACTCACAGGTGCGGGTGAGCAGGCCAGTGCGCAGGTCGAGTACGCGCTCGTGCGACCGCAGCCGTCCGTAGCGCAGGTCGAACGGCTCGTCGTCGACCAGCAGCCGGATAATCTTCCCGTTGGTGACGTTGATGACGGTCTGCCCGGACTCGGGATAGCCGTATCCCGCCTCGGCGTAGGGCAGCGGGTGGGTCTCGTGGACACCGTTGAGATAGGTGCCCGGCAGGCCGTGCGGTTCCCCTTCATCGAGATTGCCGCGCCAGCCGACATGGCCGTTGGACAGCGCGAAGACCGACTCGCTCTGCGGCAGGACCTCCAGATGGAGGACGTGTTCGCGCAGGGCCCAGGGCTCGACGGCGTACGAGGTGTGAGTGATCACCGCTGCGCCCCCAGTTCGGCGAGATCCCGTACGACGACGTCGGCGCCGTGGGCGCGCAGGGCGTCGCCCTGGCCGACGCGGTCGACACCGACCACGTATCCGAAGTGGCCCGAGCGGCCGGCGTCCATACCGGCCAGCGCGTCCTCGAAGACGGCGGCGGCCGGCGCGTCGACGCCCAGGTCCTTGGCGGCGGCCAGGAACGTGTCCGGTCGCGGTTTGCCGGGCAGCTGCCGTTCGGCCGCGACCACGCCGTCGATACGGACGTCGAAGAGGGCCTCCGCTCCGACCGACTTCAGGACGTCCTCGCAGTTGGCGCTGGAGGAGACCACCGCGGTGCGCAGCCCGTGCGCGCGGACGGCCTCGACGTAGCGCAGTGTGCTGTCGTAGGCCTCGACTCCGTCGGTGCGGATCAGCTCCAGGAGCAGGTCGTTCTTGCGGTTGCCGAGTCCGTGGACCGTCTCGTCGTCCGGGGAGTCCTCGGGCTTGCCCTCGGGCAGTTCTATGCCGCGGGAGGCGAGGAAGGAGCGGACGCCGTCGGCGCGGGGGCGTCCGTCCACGTACTCGTCGTAGTCGGCGTCACCGAAAGGGCGGAAGCCGTCGCCGTCGCGTCGGCGCAGGAAGTCGTCGAACGTTCGCTTCCACGCGGCCGCGTGCACGACAGCGGTCTTGGTGATCACCCCGTCGAGATCGAAGAGGCAGGCCTGGATTTCTTTCGGGAGACCGAGCTCAGTCATGACTGGAGCCTTCCCCGTGCGCGCCAGGTCACCGAGTGGCGAGCGCCACACCGGGAATGGTGCCTCAGCTCTGCGGGAACGAGTAAGCCCGAGGGTCAGGCGCAGACGGAGCGCGGCCCCGCGTACCGCGAGACCTGGCCCCCCCTTCTTCGAGTGGCAGGGAACCCGCGGATGCCCTCGTAGGGCGGCGGAACGTCGAACATCACGATCTCGTCCGCGTGGTCCGCGACCACGGCGTCCAGGTCGCCGCCGTGCACGGCCGCGGCCCACTGCTCGATCAGGGTGCGAATCTGCTGTTCGTCGTCGGGCGTGATCCGTTCATACTCCTTGGGCGGCATCGGGGGAGGGTCCCCCAGGTGCGACATCGGGGGACCCTCCCCCAGCAGAACTCACCGCTGCCGGACCGATTGGGGAACACGCCCATGACCTTCGAGGAACTCCTGAAGCGGGCGACGGGACTCGTCCGCCCCGGCAGGCGCGCCCTGCTGGGCATCGCCGGCAGCCCGGGCGCGGGCAAGACGACGCTCGCCGAGCAGCTGGTCAGAGCGTTGAACGGGGACGGTGAGCCCTGGGTGGCGCAGGTCCCGATGGACGGTTTCCATCTCGCGGACGTCGAGCTGGACCGGCTCGGGCGCCGTGACCGCAAGGGCGCTCCCGACACGTTCGACGCCTCGGGCTACGCGGCACTGCTGCGCCGTCTGCGCGAGGAACAGGACGAGGTCGTCTACGCACCGGGTTTCGAGCGGACCCTGGAGCAGCCCGTCGCGGGGTCCATCGCCGTTCCGCGCACCGTGCGGCTCGTCGTCACGGAGGGCAATTACCTCCTCGTACCGGACGGCGGCTGGGCGCGCGTCCGGCCGCAGCTCGACGAGGTCTGGTTCTGCGAGCTGGACGAGGAGGAGCGCGTCCGGCGTCTCGTCGCCCGCCACGAGCGGTTCGGCAAGGACCACGAGGCCGCCCGCGCCTGGGTCCTCGGCACGGACCAGCGCAATGCGGATCTGATCGCCACGACCCGCGACCGGGCGGACCTGGTCGTCCCGGCGACCCTCGCTCCGTTCCCGGCCGCTGCCCGTCCGGCGGACCTCCGCCCTCGGTGAGCCTGCGCGGACGACAACCGTCCGCGGACCGCCGTGCGCGGCCGGCGTCCCGCCGGGACAGGCCGGCTTCTTCCGCACCGGGCGCCGGGCGGACCCGCGCGGATGCCGGCGGCCGGGCGCGGGGCCCGGCCACCGCGCGGCTCAGTGACCGCTGATGGAGCGCGCTGTGTACGGCTGCTCCAGCTGCTCGATCTCCTTCTCGGTCAGTTCGAGGGAGAGCGCGGCGACCGCGTCGTCCACGTGCTGCGGTTTGCCGGCGCCGACGATGGGCGCGGTGACGGTGCTCTGCCGCAGCAGCCACGCCAGGGCAACCTGGGCCCGCGGTACGCCACGTTCGGCGGCGATCCGGCCGACGGCGTCGACGATGACGCGGTCGCCCTCCTGGTACAGCTTCTTCCCGAACTCGTCCGTGCGGCTGCGGGTGCTGGTGGCGTCCCACTCGCGGGTGAGGCGGCCGCGGGCGAGCGGGCTCCACGGCAGGACGCCGACGCCCTGGTCCTGGCAGAGCGGCAGCATCTCCCGCTCCTCCTCGCGGTACAGGAGGTTGTAGTGGTTCTGCATGGAGACGAACCGCGTCCAGCCGTTCAGCCGGGCGGTGTACTGGGCCTTGGAGAACTGCCACGCGTACATCGAACTGGCCCCGATGTAGCGGGCCTTGCCCGCCTTGACCACGTCGTGCAGCGCCTCCATCGTCTCCTCGATCGGGGTGGCCGCGTCCCAGCGGTGGATCTGGTAGAGGTCGACGTAGTCGGTGCCCAGGCGGCGCAGGCTGTTGTCGATCTCCGTCATGATCGCCTTGCGGGACAGGCCGTGGGCGTTGGGGCCCTCGTGCATCGCGCCGTTCACCTTCGTCGCGATGACGACCTCCTCGCGGCGCGCGAGGTCACCCAGCACTTGGCCGACGATCTCCTCGCTGGTGCCGTCGGAGTACACGTTCGCCGTGTCGAAGAAGTTGATCCCGGCCTCCAGTGCCTGACGGATCAACGGGCGGGACGCCTCCTCGTCGAGCGTCCACTCATGGACGCCGCGGTCCGGCATGCCGAAACTCATGCATCCCACGCAGATGCGGGACACGTCGAGGCCCGTCGCGCCGAGCTTCACAAACTGCATGCTCACTCCTGCCTTCACCGAGGTGGGGCGTGCCTCACCCCAGGCTGACGGTACCGGGGAGAGCTGGGTGCGGGCAGGCCTCCTCGCCGGGACCTACCCGCCGACGGACGCGGTGAGGGACTCCAGCCTGGTGCGCGTGTCGTCGCCGTAGACGCCCGTCTCGTCGCCACGGATGTCGTACCAGACCTGGAAGCGGGCGACGGCGGCCGTGAGAGCGGCGTCGTAGGTGCCGCTCGTGGCGCCGTTGGTGTACACGTCCGGCACGCGCAGCAGGCGTTGCTGCAGCTCCGTCACCGCGGCACCGCTGTCTCCCGCGCGGAGGGTGCCGGGACCGTCGGGGTCGGCGCCGGTTCGGGGCGGCGCGGGAACGGCGGACGTCGAGGGCGATGGCGGGGTGAGCGGGGCCTGGGCCTGCGCCGCGCGAGCGGGGTCGTCTCCGGGCAGCAGCCGGGCGACGGCGAAGCCGAGCAGGGCCGCCGCGGCCACTGCGGTGGCGATCGCGGCGCGACGGAGACCGGCGCGGTCCGCGAGGCATCGCCACCGCGGCCGGCGGAATGCCGGGCGTGCGGCCGCCGGCACCTGATCGATCGGATCCTCGTCAAGGGGGTGGACGATCACCGGGCTCGGCATCACCGACTCGTAGTCGACCAAGTCGTGGTCGACCGCCTCGTTGCCGTCCGAGTCGTGGTCGACCGCCTCGTAGTCGACCGGGTCTTGGTCAACCGGGTCGTAGTCGACCGGGTCATGATCAACCGGGTCGTGGTCGACGGGGACCTCCGCCGTGCCGTTCTCCTTCTCCCGTACCCGTCGCAGCAGTTCGGCCAGGGAGTCCGGGCGGGGGCGGGGTGGGACGTCGGTGGGTTCCAGTGCCGGGCGCTCCGGCCGCCGTGCGGGTTGGGGCGGTATCGACACACTGCTCTCCTTCCGCGCGCTCGGTGTTCCGCCATCCCCCGCGGAGTGATACGTGGACAGGCGACCGCGAGTTCAGTCGGCGGCCCGCGCCATCGCCCACGCATTCTCAGCAAACGATCGATACGCTCAATTCGGCAAGAGATATTGAGCGTTTGAACAATGCCGTGCTAGAAACCGCGCTCATGACGACTCGTTGGTCACGCCGCGGCTTTCTGGCCGCGAGCGGCGGCACCGCATTTGCCCTCGGCGCGGGTGGCAGCGCCGCCGCCGCTCCCCTGTCCGCCATCGCCACGACCGAGGCCGCGGACGAGTTCGCGACCCTGCGCGCCAAGTGGCGTGCTCTGATCCTCGGTGAGGGGTTCAGTCCCACCGCGGAGCCCTTCAAGAGCAGACTCACCGAACTGGGCGCCACGGCGGCCCAGTTGCGGTCCGCGATGGCGCCGGTGACCGGTTCCCTGTGGCCCGACCTGGTCTACGCCGACCCGGAGCCCGACACCGACCAGGAGTCGTACGGCTACTCGGGCAACATGAACACCAGCTACAGCCGGCTGAGCACGCTCGCCCAGGCCTACTGCCGGCAGGGCACGGGACTGACCGGCGACGCGGGCCTCAAGGACGACATCCTCACCGGGCTCGACCACCTCCACTCCGAGGTCTACAACGACAGCCAGGCGCGCTACGGCAACTGGTACAGCTGGCAGATAGGCGCGCCGCAGGCACTGCTGGACGTGTGCGTGCTCCTGTACGACCAGCTGCCGGCCGCCCGCATCACCGACTACCTGAAGGCCGTCGACCATTTCGTGCCCGACTCGGCCGTCGCCTCCTACACCGGGACGAGCACCGGCGCGAACCGCGTCGACCTGTGCCGGGTGCTGGCCCTGCGGGGCGTCGTCGGCGCGAACCCCGCCAAGATCGCACTGGCCCGGGACGCGCTCTCCCCCGTCTTTCCCTACGTGACCAGTGGGGACGGCCTCTACACCGACGGCTCGTTCATCCAGCACACGACCGTCCCTTACACGGGGTCGTACGGCTCGGTCATGCTGGGCGGGCTCGGCCTGCTCTTCGCGCTGCTGGCCGGGTCGACGTGGGAGGTCACCGACGCCAAGCGGCAGATCGTCTTCGACGCGGTGGAGAACGCCTGGGCACCGTTCCTCTACAACGGACTCGTCATGGACGGGGTGTCCGGGCGGGCGGTCAGCCGGGGCCTGACCGCCTCCGACCCCAAGCAGATCCAGCAGGACGACCATCTGCGCGGGCATCCGATCCTCGCCTCGATCGTGCTGCTCGGACAGGGGGCGAGCAGCACCCAGAACGCTCGCTGGCGCGGCCTGGTGAAGGGCTGGATGCAACGCGACTACTACAGCCCGCCCTTGAGCGACCCCGCCCTGGGACTGACAAGTCTCGCCCGGCTCAAGGGCGTTCAGGACGACACCTCCGTGTCCGCGATCGCCGAGCCGACCGGGCACCGCCTGTTCACCAGCATGTCCCGGGCCACGCACCGCCGTCCCGGCTGGGCCGCGTCGATCAGCATGGCCGACCGCCGGATCACGTATTACGAGACGGGCAACGGCGAGAATCTGCGCGGCTGGCACACGGGTGCCGGGATGCTGTACTGGTGGGGCGACACGTTCGCGGGCGGCCAGTACAGCGACGCCTTCTGGCCCACCGTCGACCCGTACCGGCTGCCCGGCACGACGGCGTCGCGCAAGGTGCTGGCGGACGCGGCGGGCGGCGACTGGGGGGCGTCGCTGCCGGACGTGAACTGGGTCGGCGGGGCGACGGACGGGCAGCGGGCCGCCGTCGGGCAGTACCTCAAGGGGCTGCAGAGCACCCTGCTGGCGAAGAAGTCGTGGTTCTGTCTGGACGACGCGATCGTCTGTCTCGGTGCCGGGATCAAGTGCACCGACGGCACGGCCGTGGAGTCGACGGTCGAGAACCGCAATCTGGGCGCCACCGGCACGACGTCCTTCCAGGTCGACGGGGTCACCAAGCCCACCTCCCGCCCCTGGTCGGAGACGCTCACCGGCGCGAAGTGGGCGCACATCGGCGGCCACGGCGGCTATGTCTTCCCCGGCGGCGCGACCGTCAAGGCGCTGCGCACCGCCCGCGACGGCAGGTGGAGCGACATCAACAAGGGCGGCTCCACCACGGTCCTGAACCGCACGTACCTGACGATGTACGTCGACCACGGAACGAACCCGTCCAACGCCTCGTACGCCTATCTGCTGATGCCCGGGGCCACGGCCGCGGGGACCCAGTCACGCGCCGCGGCGACCGGCTGGCTGACGGTCCTCGCCAACACGGACAACCAGCAGGGCGTCAGGGTCCCTTCGCTCGGCTTCACCGGGGTCAACTTCTGGTTCGGCGGCACGGTCGGTGACCTCACCGCGAGCAACCCGTGCTCCGTGATGATCAGCGAGAGGAGCGACGGCACCGCGGTCGTCTGCGTCAGCGATCCGATGCGGATGCAGACCGGCCTCACGCTCACCTGGAACAGGGCGGTCGCCTCGGTGACCGCCAAGCCCTCCACCGTCACCTCCGCGACCACCGGATCGGCCCTGAAGCTCACCTTCGGCGACCTCAGCGGCACCGCCGGCGTCACCCAGAAGATCACCGTCAGGCTTGGCTGACGGCTCTCAAGGGGACGCCGGCAGGCCCGGCGTCCCCCGGTCAGGTGGCGGCGACCGCCCAGGGCCGGTTCTGCGGGTCTCCAGGCGCCCCCTCCGACACCTGGAGACCCGCGGTCCACAGGTCGCGTACGCCGATTCCCGCCAGTTCGCCGCGCACGGTGCGCCGCGTTCCGGGGGTGATCGGCGCGTACGACGGCACGGCGAGCACCCGGCAGCCCGCCGCCTCGGCGGCGGCCACCCCCGTGGGGCTGTCCTCCACGGCGAGGCAGGCCGCGGGGTCGGCACCGAGCGCCCGGGCCGCCGCCAGATAGGGGTCGGCGGCGGGCTTGGTGCGGGGTGTCTCGCCCTCGGCGAAGGTGGCACGGAACATGTCCGCCCCCAGCACCTTGAGTACGGCGTCCACCACCGGCCGCGGTGAGGCCGAGACCAGGGCCGCCGGGAGCCCCAAGTCGCCGAGCAGGGCGAGGAGTTCGCGGGCGCCGGGCAAGGGAGCGGTCTCCGTCTCGACTGCGGCCAGGAAGGCGGCGTCGAGTTCCCCGGCGAGGGCGTCCGCATCATGTCCCGTCACCCGGTGCAGATATGACGCGGTGTCACCGACCGCGCGGCCGAGGACATGGGGCAGATCCTCCTCCCCGATCTCGTGGCCCAGGCGGGCCGCGCTCTCGCTCACCGTCCGCAGCCACAGCGACTCGGTGTCGACGAGGGTGCCGTCCATGTCGAGGAGCACCGCGTGCGGAGCGGCCGCGAAGGGCCGGCCGTCGAGCGTCCAGTGCCGGTCGGCGAGACATCCCACCGAGGCGAACACCTGGGCGGCGACATCGACATGCCGTACCTCCGCGGGTGCCGCGGCGATGCCGGGGCCCGCGGCGACGAGCCAGGCGGTGCGTTCCTCGGGCGAGCGGCCGCCGTGCCCGCCCGCGTCGACGTGCCCGTGGTCGGTGACGACGAGGAAGGTCCACTGTTCGCTGTCGTACGACGGCCGGGCGCGCACCGCCTCCAGCAGGCGCCCGAGCCGCTCGTCCGCCCGCAGCACGGAGGCCTCGTAGGCGTCCGAACAGCCCAGGAAGTGCGCGGTCTCGTCGGGCGCGCCGAGATAGACGAATGACGCCTCGATGTCGTCGTCCGCGAGCACGCGCACGGCCTCCTCGGTGATCCGCTCGTCGCACTCCTCCCACGCCTCGGGGGTGTCGGCGGCCGGGGCCACGTACGCGGTCCTGGACGGGGCCCGGAAGAGCGGACCGCCGTCGCGGACCTGCATCAGGGGCCGCCAGCCCGCCGCGACGAACGTACGGCGGCCGTCCTGTTCGGCGAGGCGGGTGGCGAAGTCGGGGAAGACGTCCAGCCGGTGGCCGCTGAAATCATTGCTCCACACGCCGTGTTTGGCGCCGGTGACACCAGTGACGACGGTCGCCCAGCAGGGGCCCGACATGGTGGGGGTGCGCTCGTCCACCTCCACGGGCGCGAGGAAGCCCGCGGCCGCCAGGGCATCGAGGTGCGGGGTGGGCAGACGGCGCAGTACATCGAGGCGTACGCCATCGATGCCGACGACGAGGACGCGCTGGACGGCACCGGGCATGACAGGTCCTTTCGGCACGGCGGTCACAGGCCGCGCAGGGTCAGGCGGAGCATGGTCGGTTCGGCGTGCAGGGTGTGCTGGGGCAGGGTGCCGGGGCCGCAGGAGGCGCTGCCGAGGCCGTGATGGGCCGCGTCGAGGTTGACGTGGACCCGGTCGCCCGGCGTGAGGTCGGTGGAGTGGCGGGCCGCGTCGAGCTGGTGGCTGGTCCAGCGGCGCACGGTGAGGTCGAATCCGCCGCTCACTTCGAGGCCGCCGCCGTCGCCGGTGAGGCGAGCCCAGCGGACCTCGTGCCGGTTGCCGTTCTCCTGCGGGCGGACATACGGCGTCTGCAGCGCGTCGACAGTGCTGCGGAACCGGCCGAGGCGGGCGGCGGCGGCCGAGTCGCGGTAGGCCTCGCCCGGCCCTCTGCCGTACCAGTCCACGGTGTCGATCCAGCCCGGCAGCGCGAGCCGGACCCCGATCCGGGGCAGGGGCAGCGGCCAGTCGCCCAGCGGGGCGACGGCCAGGTCCAGCCGCAGCGCCTCGTCATCGGCGCGCCAGTGGTACGTGGCGGTCAGGGCGGCGTCGCTGCCCGCGGGCGCGACCCGGGTGACGACGGTGAGGCCGTCGCCGGCCGGAACCACGTCGCGGACCTTCGTGGTGAGGCGGTCCAGTCCGAAGTCCCGCCAGCGGTCGGCGAGGCGCGGGCCGAGTTCGTCGTTGTCGGTGGGGGCACGCCAGACGTCCAGGACGGGTCCGTCGAGCGCGAGGCGGCCGAGGCCGCGCAGCGCACCGGTGACGGGATCGAAGCGCGCCGGTCCGATGTCCAGCCGGTCGGTGGTGCGCGCCACGGCCGAGGGTCCGCGCAGGGACCGGCCAGGGCGCGCCCGACGGGCTCCGGCCGGGCGGCCCGGCTCCCGGAACGTGCCGGTCACGGACTGGCCCCAGGCGATCTCGTGCCCGGCCCCGGCCCAGGGTTCGTCCCCGGCGAGCTCGGCCACGACGGTCAGCGAGCGCTCCCCCTCGGCCGGCGGCAGCGCCGGCTGGGGCAGTGTCGTGCGTGCGCCGGCGGCCAGCGTCGGTACGGCGAGTTCGCCTTCGGCGACCGGCTCGCCGTCGTCCTCGGCCCGCCAGCGGAAGCGCAGATGGGAGGTGTCGCGGAAGTCGTGACCGTTGTGGATCCTGATCAGCGCGTCCGCCTCGGCGACGTCGATCCGGACGGGTTCGACGACCTTCTTGTACTCGACCAGACCGGGCGACGGCGTCCGGTCGGGCAGGACGAGACCGTCGGCGACGAAGTTCGCGTCATGGACCTGCTCACCGAAGTCCCCGCCATAGGCGAAGAACCGGCGTCCGTCCGGGGTGTGGCGGGCGATGCCGTGATCGATCCACTCCCATACGAAGCCGCCCTGGAGCCGTGGATAGGTCTCGAACAGCCGCTGGTACTCGCTCAGTCCGCCCGGGCCGTTGCCCATCGCGTGGGCGTACTCGCAGAGGATGAAGGGCAGTTGACGCCGGTGCGCGTCCAGGGCCGGGTCGTCGGTGACCGGCTCCTCGCCCCGGCCGATCAACTCGGTTTCGGCGTGGTCGGCGTACATCCGGCTGTAGACGTCGACGTATCCGCTGTCCCGGTCGCCCTCGTAGTGGATCGGGCGGGAGGGGTCGCGGTCACGGGTCCAGGCCGCCATCGCGGCGAGGTTCTCACCGGTGCCGCTCTCGTTGCCGAGGGACCACATGATGACGCTGGGGTGGTTCTTGTCGCGCTCGACGACCCGGCGCATCCGGTCCAGACAGGCTGCGCGCCAGGGCCCGTCGGCGGCCGGGTTGCCCCGCCAGTCGACCTGCTCGAAACCGTGCGTCTCCAGGTCGCACTCGTCGACGACCCAGAGCCCGTACTCGTCGCACAGGGCGAGGAATTCACTGCTGGGCGGATAGTGACTGGTCCGTACGGCGTTGATGTTGTGGCGCTTCATGAGCAGGACGTCGCGCAGCATGGTCGCGTCCGAGAGGGTGCGGCCGGTCTCGGGGTCCCATTCGTGCCGGTTGACACCCCGCAGCAGGAGGCGGCGTCCGTTGACCTTGAGCAGCCCGTCCTCGACGGTGACGGTACGGAACCCGATGCGTACGTGGATCCGCTCACTGCCGGTCGTCAACTCGCCCAGATACAGGTGAGGTTGCTCGGCGCTCCAGGGGACGACGTCCTCGAAGGTGTGCGGCCCGGCCGGGTCGGCGTCCTGGAGGCCGAGTGCCGGTAGGGACAGGCGGGCGGCGCCACTGGTGTCGATGCGGAGCGTGCCGGCGCCGGTGGTGTGGTCGTAGCCGGCGTGCACGAAGAAGTCGTCGAGGCCTCCGGCGGGCCGGGACAGCAGCCGCACCGAGCGGAAGATGCCGGACAGCCACCACATGTCCTGGTCCTCGAGGTAGCTGCCCGCGGACCACTGGTGGACGCGTACGGCCAGCACGTTGGGACCGGTGCGCAGGACGTCGGTGGCGTCGAACTCGGTGGGCATCCGGCTGCCCTTGCCGTCGCCGAGGCGGACGCCGTTGAGCCACACCGCGAAGCAGGAGTCGACACCGTCGAGGCGCAGCACGCTGCGGCCTGCGGGCCAGTCACCGGGGAGGGTGAAGACGCGCCGGTACTCGCCGGTCGGGTTCTCGTCGGGTACCCGCGGCGGGTCGACCGGGAAGGGGTAGGTGACGTTGGTGTAGGCGGGCGCGCCGATGCCGTGCAGTTGCCAGCAGGACGGAACGGGCAGCCGGTCCCAGTGGGTGTCGTCGAAGGCGGGGTCCTCGAAACCGAGGGCGAGGTCGTGCACTCCTGCGGCGGCGCGGAAGCGCCAGGGACCGTCGAGTTCGAGGCACGGGGCGTCCGAGTCGAAGCGGGCGCGCGGGGCGAGGCGGCCGTGGCCCGGGGCGGGGTCCTCGACGTAGCCGGTGTCCTGGTCAGCCATGGGAGCTCCTGTTCAGGCCGAGCGGGCCAGCTCGTCGGGGCCGACACCGTGGGCGAACGGGAGGCCTTGCGCGTACCGGTGGACTTCGTCGACGGCCCAGTGCGTCATCCGTCCGAGTTCATTGCCGAGGGAGCCGGCGATGTGCGGGGTGAGCAGCACGTTCGGCAGCCCGTACAGGGGCGACGAGTCGGGAAGTACGTCGGGTTCGGTCACGTCGAGCACGGCGTGGATGCGGCCGGACACCAGGTGCGGGGTGAGTGCCTCGGTGTCGACGAGGGAGCCGCGCGCGGTGTTGATGAGCGTGGCGCCGTCCCTCAGGAGGGAGATGCGGTTCGCGTCGAACATGTGGCGTGTCTCCGGGAGTTGGGGTGCGTGGATGGACACGACGTGGCTGCGCTCGACGAGTTCGTCGAGCCCGACGGGTTCCACGCCCAGGGCCCGGGCCTCGTCGGGCGCCACGTACGGGTCGTGCACGAGGAGGTCGAGGTCCAGTGGGCGGAGCAGTTCGACGACGCGGCGTCCGATGCGGGAGGCGCCGACGATGCCGACGGTGCGGTGGTAGTTGCCGTGTCCGGCGAAGTACGGCAGCAGCGCGGGCTGTTGGCGCGTGTCGGCGTAGACGCGGGCGATGTCGAGGACGCGTTTGTTCGCGAACAGGATGGCGGCCAGGGTGAATTCGGCGACGGGCAGGGCGTTGGCGGCCGCCGCCGAGGAGACGGCGATGCCGCGCTGCCACACGGACTCGGTGACGTGGTGCTTGATGGAGCCGGCCGCGTGGACGACGGCGCGCAGTCTGGGCATACGGTTCAGCGCGTCCTCGGTCAGCAGGGGGGCGCCCCAGTGGGTGAAGAGGACTTCCACATACGCCAGTTCGGTGCCGTCGGCGGTGCCGAAGTCGGTGATGTGCGTGGCGGTGTCCACCGAGGCGACGGCGCGCAGCCGGTCGAGTGCTCCCTCGGCGAGCAGTGAGCTGTGGATGTCGTGCCCCATGGCGAGCGCGGCGCGCGGGAGTTGGGGCGCGTCCGTTCGGTCCGGGCCGTTCAGGAGGGTGCCTTCCGGTACGAGCATGGTCACTTCACCGCCCCGGCGGTCAGGCCCGAGCGCCAGAAGCGCTGGAGGCAGACGAAGGCGAGGATCAGCGGGACCACGGCGACTAGGGAGCCCGTGATGACGAGCGAGTAGTACTCGGGCTGCTGCTGCGTGACGCTGTTCCACATGAACAGACCCAGGTTGACGGGGTAGAGCTTGTCGTCGTTGAGCATGACGAGCGCGCCGAAGAAGTTGTTCCAGCTGGAGGTGAACGAGAACAGGAAGATGGTCATGAAGCCGGGCGCCAGCATCGGCAGCGAGATGCCGGCGAAGGTGCGCAGCTCACCCGCGCCGTCGACACGGGCCGCCTCCAGGACCTCGCCGGGCACGTACCCCTCGGAGAAGACCCGGGCGAGGTAGACGCCGAACGGGTTGACCAGGGCGGGCAGCAGCAACGCCCAGTAGGTGTTCACGATCCCGGCCTTGGTGGCGAGGAGGTACATCGGCAGCTGGATCACCGTGGTGGGGACCAGGACGCCGCCGAGGACCAGTCCGAACAGCTTCTCCTTGCCCTTGAAGTCGTACTTGTCGAAGGCGTAGCCGGTGGCGATGCACAGGAACGTGGAGGCCGCCGAGCCGATCACCGAGTACAGGATGCTGTTGCCGAACCAGCGCAGATAGATGCCGTCGTTGAAGGTGAAGACGTGATGCAGGTTGGTGAAGAGGTTGAAGTCGCCGAGGGCGAAGCCCGACGTGCCGAACAGATCGCGGTTGTTCTTCGTAGCGGCGAACAGCAGCCAACTGACCGGCATCAGGGTGTAGCAGGCCGCGAAGATCAGCAGGCCGTTGACGACGCCCTTGGAGAGCAGGGCACTGGAGGAGGCGCGACGGCGGACGGCCGGCGTGACCGTGCGCCCGGGCGGTGCCTCGGCGGGACGTGAGGTCCGGGTGATGGTGCTCATGATGCCGCCTTCCACCGGTTGCCGAGCCGGGTGACGATGTAGGAGAGGACGATGCCGAGCAGGGCGAGCAGCAGGGACGCGGCGGCGGCCATGCCGTAGTCGTGCTGCACGAATCCGGCCTTCCAGATGAACAGGGTCGGCGACCACTCGGTGTCGATGGAGGGCGCTCCGCGCTGGTTGAGGAGCTTCGGCTCGGTGAAGATCTGGATGGCGCCGACGCAGGTGAACAGAACGGTCATGACCACCGCGGAAGCGATCATCGGGACCTTGATCCGCAGTGCCGTCCGGATGGCGCCCGCTCCGTCGACGACGGCCGCTTCGATCACTTCGCGCGGCACGGCCTGCAGGGCGGCGTAGAAGATGACCATGTTGTAGCCGATCCACTGCCAGGCGCAGAGGTTGACCATGGACGACAGCACATGGTCGTTGCTGTAGAAGTTCCAGGAGCCGCCGAAGGCACCGATCCAGTCGAGCACCGGGCTCAGGCCCGGGGTGTACAGATAGATCCAGATGATCGAGGCGATCAGTCCGGGGATCGCGTGCGGCAGGAACAGCGCCAGCTGGAAGAAGCGCTTGGCGCGCGCCAGCGCGGAGTCGACCAGCAGGGCGAGGAACAGCGAGCCGCCGATCATCACCGGGATGTACAGCGCGCAGTAGAACGCGATGTGGACGAACGAGTCACGGAAGCCGGCGTCCGACAGCGCCTTGGTGTAGTTGGCGAATCCGGAGAACACCCGCTGGGTGCCGCCGAAGCCGAGCCCCGAGGACTGCTCCTGGAACAGGCTCATCCACAGCGCATAGCCGATGGGCGCCACCATGACCGCGGCGAACAGCACGAAGAACGGGGTGATGAACAGGGCCGCGGCCCGGCGTTGGCTGCGGCGCAGCCGCGCGGACGCCGGGGCGTTCGTCGGGGGCCGGCTCACGGCCTTCACGGGGTGGGCGACAGGTGCTGCCACTGGTGGGCTCCTTGGCGGGCTGGACGCTTCGGGGAGACGGATCGCGGGCGGGGTCCGGCCGCGGCCGGTGTCCGGGTCCCGGTCGGACACCGGGGCGCGACGACCGGACCCCGCGGATCACTTGGCGAGCTTCAGCCCGCGGTCCGTGATGCCCGACTCGGCCTTCTGCTGGCCTGCGTCGACGCCGGCGGTGAAGCCGGACTTGGCCGTGGCGTCCTGGACGGCCGTGTAGACGTCCATCTGGTTGGGGCCCCAGGTCCAGCCGGGGACGATCGTGTCGACCTGCTGGGAGGCGAGCCCGTAGAGGTCCTGGCCCTTCAGGTACGCGGTGTCGAACTTGGCGGCGGCCACGTCGCGCATCTCCGGGTTGGCCGGCAGTGCGCTGCTGGGCGACTCCAGGTCGGCGAGCCGGGCCTCGACACCCGCCTTGTCGGTGGTGAGCCACTTGATGAACTCGGTGGCTGCCTCGGCGTGCTTGCTGCCCTTGAGGACGCCGTAGGAGGTGCCGCCGTAGTTGCCGCTGGCCGCGGTGCCCCAGTTCGGCATGGGGGCCGCGGCCCACTTGCCCTTGAGGTCCGGCATCGCGGTCTTCATGCCGCCGGCGGACCAGGAGGCGCCGAGGAAGGAGAGGGTCTTGCCGGAGGCGCGGGCCTTGGTCTCCTCCGGGCTGTAGCCGGTGTAGGACTGCACCAGGCCGTCCTTGATCAGGCCGTCCCAGTAGCCGGTGACCTTCTTGGTCGCGGCGTCGTTGACGCCGGGCTTCCAGGCGTCGCCCTCGGTGGCGAACCACTTGCCGCCGGCCTGCCACGACAGGGCGGCCAGCAGCGCCGGGTCGTTCTTCGGCATGGAGGCGAGGCGGACGCTCTTGTCCTGCTTCTTGACCTTCGCGGCCGCGGTCTCGAACTCGTCCCAGGTCTTGGGGACTTCGATGCCGTACTTCTTGAACAGGTCGGTTCGGTAGTAGTAGAGCTGCGGCGCGGCGTCGTACGGGACGGTCCAGGTCCTGCCGCCGAAGGTCACCAGGCTCTGGATGCCCTCCGGGAACTTCGACTTGACCGTTTCACCGGCGTACTTGGTCAGATCGACCAGGTTTCCCTGGCTCGCGAACTCGGGGACCATCTGGTACTCGACGGTCGCCACGTCGGGGGCGTTGCCCGCCTTCACCGCGTTGGTGAGCTTGCTGTAGCCCTCGGTCGAGCTCGGGATCTCGGTGAACTTGACCTTGATGTCCTTGTGCGTTCTGTTGAACGCCTCGACGGTCGACTTGGCTCCCAGCGTCCAGGTCCAGTAGTCGATGGTGACCGGCTTGCCGTCCGAGGCGGCGTCGGTCGAGCCGTCGTCGCCACCGCATGCGGTGGCGAGCATGCCCAGGGCTGCGACGGCGGCGGTGGCGGCTATGCGGAACGAACGTGAAGTGCGCGACATTGCACGGCTCCTACGAGACCTCGTACGGGAAGAGGCGGATGCAGGACATCTTTTGTGCGCACACGATCAGAGTCAAGAGCGTTCGACCGAGACAATCAAAACGATCGCACAACGCTCATGTCGCGGAGGCCGCGCCACCGCAGGACGAACGCACCCTCAACTCGGGGAGCAGTTCGAGGTGTTGACGGGGCGCCGGGGGCAGACCGCTCCTGCGCTCGGCGAGCCGCTGCAGCAGCAACTCGGCGGCCAGCTCCCCCACCCAGCGCGTGGGCGGGGCGACGGCGGTGAGCGGCACGTCCGAGAGGCCGGCCACCTCGTCGTCGTACGCGATGAGCGCGAGGTCGTCGGGCACCCGGATGCCGCTGGCCTGGAGTTTCGGCACCAGCACGATGGCGTCCTCGTCGCTGTGCACCAGCGCCGCGGTCACCCCGCGCTTGCGCACGGCGTCGACGAGATAGTCGATCGTGGCCTCGTAGTCCCCGTGTTCACGGGTCGCGGGAGCGCCGGCGGCGACCTCCAGGCCGAGGGACTGCACGGCTGCCAGATAGCCCGCCGAGATCTGTGTGGCATGCGGGCCTTCCTGGAGCACGGCGGTGATCCGCCGGTGGCCCAGCGCCGCGAAGTGGCCCACGGCGACCGCGACCCCGTGCGCCCGGTCGGTGCGGACCCGGTCCAGGACCGCCGCGGGGTTGCCGGCCGGGGCGGAGCGCTCGACCAGAACGGTCGGCACCTCGCAGTCGACCAGCCATTTCTCCTGCCCGTCGACGGGTACGCCGCCGAACCAGCTCGGCGCGACGAGGAGCCCCTCCGCGCCGCCCGCGATCAGGTGTTCCGCCTGTACGGGATCCTCCGAGTCCACGTAACCGGTCATGCCGAGGACCAGGCGGCCGCCCTGGGCCCCGATGGTCTCGCGCGCCCCCCGGACGATGTCCGCGAAGATATTGGTCGTGGTCGGCACGATCATTCCGATCACTGCGCCCTCGGCGGACTCGCGGCGGGGCGCCGGCTCGGCGGCAGCGTCCCCCGGCCACACCACCGCGCCGTGCAGCCGGTGCACCCGGCCCTGCGCGGCGAGGGTCTCCACGTCGCGTCGCAAGGTCACCGCGGACACGCCGAGTTCGGCCGCGAGATCGGCGACCCGGAGGCTGCCTCGCTCCCGGACGAGTTCGAGCACCCGCTCATGACGCTGGTCGACATGCAGTCGCATGGGCTCCCCCTGGGGCAAGGCCGGACGGACGAACGACGGGGGACGCGGAGCGTGATCCCGTGTGCTCACTGTACGCCCACAATCGTATCGATCGTTTGCGTTCAATATGCTCATTCCAGCGGCCGGACCGCCCTCACGCGGGCCGAAAATGGGTGGGCTCAGTGGCAGGGTCACGCCTCCATGACGCCTCCATGACGTGCGCGTTGGCGTGCGCCTTGACGTGCGCGTTGCCCCCGGAGCTCGCGAAGAGGAGCGAATGAAGACCCGGGCGACGTGACGGAACTGGGCTTCGGGGGCGGACGGGCCTCACCCGTACTGCTGCGCCGGGCGCACCGCATTGCCGACATCTGCGAGGCTTTGGGACGACCTGCGGGGCAAGGGTCTCCTGGACGAGCGCGCGCAAGTGGGCACGGAGGGGGCCGCGGGAGCCGCAGTGATCTCAGTCGCGGGAGGCCGCCGAGGCGGTTCCCTGCCGCGGCTGGGCGGGGGAGCCGCCCAGTTCGTCGCGCATGGTCCGCAGGCGGCGATGCTGCAGGTTGCCGTTGGCGATCGACCAGCCGAGGAAGACCGCGGAGAACAGGGCGAATCCGAGCGTCTGACGCAGGCCGGAGGTGGCCGCCGTCATCGCCACGACAGATCCGAGGAGAAGCACGAGGAAGACCGTCGCGGCGACACGGTGACGCGTGCGGTGCAGCCGCTGCTCCACCAGCTCGCGCATGGCCTCCCGCTCCGCGGGATCCGTGGGCACCTCGCCCACGCGCAGCTTCCTGTCCAGCGAGACCAGGCCGGTCGCCGAACCCCCGGCGGCACGCTTCTCCTTGCGTCGCAACACGATCAGCACGATCACCGCGCCGATCGACGTGATGGCGACCCGCAGCAGTACCGCCACCGGCGAGCTGCCCGGATCGATCAGCAGAATGGCCGCGGTGGCGGCGAGCACGGACAGTACGACCTGAAGCCAGAGGTGCTTGGCCAGGAAGGTGTTGAGTCGTTCCACGACAGTGCCTCCTCGTCCTGGATCCCTTGTCCTACGTCAGCGTCCCTGGATCCGCGTCCCTGGATCCGCGTCCCTGGATCCGCGTCCTTAGATCCGCGTCCGGCGCCGGGCCGCGACGACGCGCAGTCCCAGGGCCACGGCCAGCAGCACCCAGGCCACCGCGCAGTACGCCCACGCGGTCACGCCCCTCGCCACACCGACCGCGCTCCAGACTCCCCAGAGCAGCAGGACGACGGAGAGCGCGGTCCAGGCGATGTCCCCGAGACGGGAGCGGAGTTGAGCTCGCTGCCTGGTGCCGGGCTCCAGGTCACCGAGCCCTGATGCGTGGTCCGTCCCCCGTGTAGTCATGATCCGATTCCTCTCCGTCGCCATGTGCAGAGGTTTCCCAGGTACCCCGCGGTTCGGTGGGCAAGCAGGTGAAGTGCCTTGGCCACGGCGGGCGTTGGGCAACGCCTGGTCGCCTTCGGGTCGGGGCGGGACCTCCTACGAGCGGAAGAGACGACCGGGCCCCCGAAGCCGGCGCCAGATCCGGAGCCGTCCGCCGGGGGCCGCATCGGTGCGCCGGATCCGTCCGCCGAGCCGTCCGCCGAAGCCGGAACAGTCCGCCGGCTCCCGAGCCGGTACACCCAGCTCCCAGCCGGGCGCCAACCCCGAACCCCCGGACCCGCATCACGGGCGTACCATCCCGACACGAGGCGGGGCAGGCATTGCACTGGGCGCTGAATGCAATGTATACGTTGTACATGCTTTCATCCGGCGACCGTTCCGAAGAGCGTCCAGGGATGCACAACCAGGCCGAACTCGCCTACCGCCGGCTGCGCGAGCGGCTGATGGACGGGCACTACACCCCTGGCGACCGGCTCACCGAGCTGGGCATCTGCGAGGACCTCGGCATGAGCCGGACCCCTGTGCGCGAGGCGCTGCGCCGGCTGCAGAGCGACGGTCTGGTGACCCCGACGGGCCGGGGCGTGGTGGTCAGCTCCCTCTCCCCGCAGGAGATGCAGCACGCCACGCAACTGCACGGCGCCCTGGACGCACTGGCCGCCAAGCTCGCCGCCACCGCGCAGCGCGACGGGCAGCTGTCGCCCGCGCAGCTCAGCGGGCTGAAGGACGCCTCGCACCGCGTGGAGGAGCAGGCCGAGGCCGGCGACCCGGCGGGGGCCTGGCGGGCCAATCTCGACTTCCACATGATGCTGGCCCGGCTGTCCGGCAACCCGCTCCTCGAGGCCGCGCTCGACCGGATCTGGGCCCGCTTCGCCATCGTCAGCCTGAGCAACATCAACCGGCGCCGAGACCTGACACCCCGGCAGCACGACGCGATCGTGAGCGCCATCATCGACGGCGACCCGGAGCGCGCGGAGGCCGCGGCGGCCGACCACGTACGGGAAGCGGCGACGATGTACGGCGACGGTCACCGCTGACCTGACCTGACCAGACCCACGGTCCTCCCGCTCCCCCTCCCCCGCTCTCTGCCCCACTCCGACTCGACCCCGTGCCCGGCAGCGGGGCTGGAAGCGGGCAGCCTGCCTCCGCGCACCTGCCCGTATTCCGGGGCAGGCAGCCCGCCTTCGCGCGCCCGCCCGTATTCCGGAGCCGGCGGCAGCCCACCCAGGCCCCCCAGTCGCACAGTCCCCCCACAGCCATACCCGCCGGTAGAAACTTTCTGCTCCACTCGCTGTCCGCTCCCTTGTCGAGCCTTGATGTGCAATGTATACATTGCACATCAAGAGCAGGGTGCTCGTGAGCTCCCTGACCGCCACCACCCAGCCCCGGGCGCGCCAGGCGTCCGGGAAGACGTTCCACGCGCCAGGGACCAGCGCCAACGGCGCTCCGGAGCCGCATTCGACGAGCCGTCACCGCTTCCGGACACCGCCCTCCGTCCCCGCCGGGCATGCGCTCTGCGGCGGAGCGAGGGGCTGTCGCCCTGCACCGCCATCACGATCACCAACCCGAGGTGAATGTCATGCCAGGAATCGGTCGAAGCGGACGGTACCCAGCCCTGCTCAGCGCGACGGCGGCGGCAGTGCTGCTGCTCGCCACCGCGTGCGGCTCGGGGTCGGGATCCGGCTCGGGCAGCGGCGCGATCAAGATAGGTGCCTCGCTGCCCCTGTCGGGCCCGGTGGCCGACGCCTCCAAGCCCGCCTACGAGGGCTACAAGGTGTGGCTCGAGCAGCTGAACGAGGACGGCGGTCTGCTGGGCCGCAAGGTCGAACTGAAGGTGCTGGACGACGGCTTCGACCAGAACACCGTCGTCACCAATTACAACCGGCTCATCAGCCAGGAACGCTCCGACCTGCTCCTGGGGACCTTCTCGTCCAAGCTCAACCTGCCCGCCTCCGCGGTCGCCGAGCGCAACAAGATGCTCTACGTTGAGCCCTCGGGCGGCGCCGAGGAAATCTTCACCCGCGGCTACGACTACCTGTTCTTCGCGCAGCCCAGCACCTCGCTGGACCTGCCGGACCAATTCGTGCAGTACATCAAGTCGCTGCCGGCCGACCAGCGGCCGAAGACCGCCGCCTATCCGACGCAGGACGACCCCAACACCGACGTCACGATCAACGAGTTCCGCAAGGAGCTGGGCAAGCTCGGTGTGAAGTCGGTCTACAGCGAGAAGTACGCGCCGGACACGGTCAACTTCGACTCCATCGCCAGTGCCGTCGCGCGGGCGAAGCCTGACCTGGTCATTCACGGCGCGGTCGCCGCCAACGACGGTGCGGGGTTCGTCAAGGCGCTGCAGAAGCAGCAGTTCAGCCCCAAGATGATGTTCCAGACCAACGCCCCGAGCCTCATCCAGTCCTATCCGAAGGCGATCGGCGCCAAGAACACCGAGGGCATCTTCACGACCGCGGCCTGGAGCCCGAAGGCCGACTACACGGGCAACTCGGCGTTCGTGCAGGCGTACACGAAGGCCTACGGCTCGGCTCCGGGTGACGACGCGGCCAACGCGTACACGGCGGGCCAGGTGCTGGAGGCCGCGGTCAAGGCGGTGGGCAGCCTCGACCAGGACAAGCTCGCCGACTGGCTGCACACGCATACCGTGCAGACGATCGTCGGCCCCCTGAAGTGGGACAAGCGCGGGGTGCCGGACGGCAACATGCTGCTCGCGCAGTGGCAGAGCGGGAAGTTCGAGTTCGTCGCCCCGGCGAGCCAGCAGACCGTCGACAGGGCGGTCAACCCGAAGCCCGGATGGTCGTCGTGAGCCAACTGCTCCAGACGCTGATCCTCGGGCTCCTCGTCGGTGGTGTGTACGCGCTCGTCGCCTCCGGCATGAACCTGATCTTCGGCGTGATGAAGGTGGTCAACCTCGCCCAGGGCGGCATGCTCATCCTCAGCGCCTATCTGACGTACACGCTGTGGGACGCGACCGGGCTCGACCCATTGCTTCTGGTGCTCATCACGACGCCCTGTCTGCTCGTCGTGGGCTGGGCGACGTACTACATCTTCATCGAGCGCTCGCGGACCACCGATCCGTCGATGGCGCTGGTGACGACCTTCGGTCTGACCCTCGTCACCAAGGGCGTCATCGCACTGGTCTGGGGCAACGAGCCGCGGTCGGTCACCCCCGGCTACGCCAACCGGTCCTTCTCGGTGCTGGGGCTGCGCTTCCCGCAGGCGCAGGTGTACGCGTGCCTGGTCGCGGCGGTGGTGCTGACGGGGCTGTACCTGCTGTTGCGGCACACCTGGCTGGGCAGGTCCATCCAGGCGACCGCGGCCAGTTCGGAGGGCGCGCGGCTCATCGGCATCGAGGTCCGCTCCGCCTGGGCGGCCGCGTACGCGCTCGGGGTGGCGGCGGCCGGGGCCGGCGGGACGCTGCTGAGCGTCCTGTACCCGTTCATGCCGAGCTCGGCCGACCACTGGATCGGGCTGATGCTCTCGATCATCGTGCTCGGCGGCATGGGGAGTCTGCCCGGCAGTGTGCTCGGCGCGCTGCTCATCGCCGTCGCCGAGTCCCTGACCTCCACCTACGTCGCTCCCGACTGGGCCGCCGCGGTCCCGTATCTGGCCATCATCCTGGTGCTCGTCGCCCGCCCGCAGGGGCTGCTCGGCGCCCGGCTGCGAGAGGACATGAGCCGCGCATGACCATCAACCGCCTGCGGGCGTACGACTTCGACCGGCTGAGGGCGTTCGACAGCCGCCGGCTCCGCGCGTGGGGGATCGGCCTCGCCGCCGTCGCCCTGGCCGTGCTGCCGCTCGTCAACGACAACGCGTATCTGCAGAACATGGCGATCATGGCGTTCCTGCTGGCCGTCATGGCGTCCGGCTGGAACATCATCTCGGGCTACGCGGGATACGTCTCGCTGGGGCAGAGCGCCTTCCTCGGCGTCGGCGCCTACACCACCGCCCTGGTGTCCCTCCACACCGGCATCTCCCCGCTGCTGGCGGCTCCTCTCGGGGGCGTCGTCGCGGCGGCCGCGGCGGTCGTCCTGGGTCTGGTCGGCCGGCGCACGCGAGGGATCGCCTTCGTCATCGTGAGCTTCGCCTTCCTGGAGTTCACGGCGTTGCTGGTGTCCAACTGGTCGTCGCTCACCAACGGCAACCACGGGCTGGCCCTGCCCCTGCCCACCTGGGACCGCGCGTACCTCAACTGGCCTTTTTACTACTACCTGTTGGTGCTGCTGGCGCTCACCGTGTGGGGGTCGTGGGCGATCCGGCGCTCGAAGTTCGGCATCAGGCTGATGGCGATCCGCGACGACGAGTCCAAGGCCGACGGCATCGGCGTACGCACCGACCGCTACAAAATGTTCGCCTTCGCGGCGAGCGCCTTCCCGATCGGTGTGGCGGGCGGCGTCTACGCGTACTACATCGCGTTCCTCGAACCGGCGTCGATGTTCGACATCGTCATCGCCATGCAGATCGTGCTCGCCGCGCACCTCGGCGGTGTGGGCACGCTGTGGGGTCCGGTCCTGGGCGCCTTCCTCCTCGAACCGCTGAACCAGTTCACCAACCAGAACCTCAGCGGGCCCGACGCCGGTTCCTGGCGTCTGATCATCTACGGGGCGCTGCTCGCCGCGATCGTGCTGTTCTTCCCCAAGGGCGTGCTCACCGAGGCCGGGTCATGGCTCGCCCGGCGACGCCGGACGGATCCGCAGGCGACGGCCGGCTCCCGGCTGACGGCCGTCCCCGACCGGCTGCCCCCGGCCGCCCTGGTCCGGGAGCGTGTTCCCGGGACGGCGGAGGTGCCGCTGCTGCGGGTGGCGGAGCTGGGCAAGTCGTTCGGTGGCGTACGGGCGGTCGACGGCTGCTCCTTCATCGTCGAGCGCGGCTCGGTCACGGGGCTCATCGGGCCCAACGGGTCGGGAAAGACCACGGTGTTCAACCTCCTCGACGGCAGTCTCGCCGCCGACGGCGGAAGCATCCACCTCGGCGAGCGGCGTCTCGACCGCCGGCCGCGCTGGCAACGGGCGCACGCCGGCCTCGCCCGCACCTTCCAGGCCACCCGGGTCTTCCCGCAGCTCACCGCGCTGGAGAACCTCGCCGTGCCCAGCCGCTCGTTCTCCGTGCCGGGGCTGGCCGCGTCGGCGATCAGCGGCAAGGAGGCGGCGCGGGCCCACGAGTGGCTCGACTTCGTCGGCATGGACGCGTACGCGGAACACCGCGCGGGCGGGCTGTCGTACGGCCAGCAGAAGCTCGTCGAGCTGGCCCAGGCCCTGATGCTGGAGCCGGAGATCCTGCTGCTCGACGAACCGGCCGCCGGCATCAACCCGACCCTCGTGGACCGGCTCGGCGGCATCGTCCGCAAGCTCAACGAAGCCGGTACGACCGTGGTGGTCGTCGAGCACAACATGCCGCTGGTGCTGTCACTGTGCGACCACATCCACGTCCTGGCTCAGGGGCGGGTCATCGCGAGCGGGCCGCCCGGAGTGATCGAGCACGACCCGGCCGTACTCGACGCCTACCTCGGTGACCACGCGCCGGGCCCGGGCAACGACCCGGCGACCACGGGAGCGACCGCATGATCACTTTCAGCAACCTGGTGGCCGGGTACGGCCGCGCCGGCGACATCCTGCGCGGGGTCGGCTTCACCGCCGCCGAATCCGCGATCACCTGCATCGTCGGCCCCAACGGGGCGGGCAAGTCCACGGTCCTGAAGGTGTGCAGCGGGCTGCTGCGTCCCCGCGGAGGGCAGGTGCTGCTCGGGGGCGAGGAGATCGGCGGACGCTCTCCCGCGCAGATCCTGCGCCGCGGTGTGGTCCAAGTGCCCCAGCACCACGGGCTGTTCCCGTCCCTGTCGGTCCGCGAGAACGTCATGCTCGGCGCGTACGTCAACCGCCGGGAACGCGAGCGCAACCGACGTCGCTACGCCGAGATCGCCGAGCTGTACCCGCTGATCGCCGAGCGGGCCGACGACAAGGCCGCGTCCCTGTCCGGCGGTCAGCGGCGCATCGTGGAGTTCGCGCGCGCCCTGATGCTGAGCCCCCGGGCCGTCCTGCTCGACGAGCCGACCCTCGGCCTCGACCCCAAGGCCCGCAAGCAGCTCGCCGACTCCGTCACCACCCTCCGGCAGGCGGGGGTGACGGTCCTGATGGTCGAGCAGAACGTACGGTTCGGCCTCACCCTCGCCGACCACGCCGTCGTCATGGAGGGCGGCCGCGTCCTGCACACGGGCGCCGCCGACGCCCTGCTCGCCGACCCGGACATGGGCCGGCTGTTCTTCGGCGCCGCCCCCGAACCCGTACAAGCCGGCGCCGACGCCGATCAGAAGAACCCCCGCTGACGCCGGAAGGCCGCCATGACCAGCACCCATCTGACCCCGATCCAGACCCTCCCGGCCTCCGGCGCCCGGGCCGCGCAACCCATCCGGGTGGGCGGCCTGGAGCTGCTCGCGATTCCCCAACTGGCGTACGACATCCCGGGGCAGCCCGCCCATATGAACGGCGGCGACAGCGAGACCGAGCTGCTGTTGCTGCGCCGGTCAGGCGACCGGTTCGAGCCGTGGGGGGCGCTGCCCGCGCCGGGCGGCGAGGACGCCGAGTTCTTCACCATCGGGGACCGGGCGTTCCTCGCGGTGGCCAGCATCCGCAGCGGCGCCGGACCCTACGACTTCACGGTCGCGTCCATGGTGCACGAATGGGACGGGGCTCGGTTCGTGCCCTTCCAGGCGTTCGACGCCTTCGCCGCGAAGCAGTGGCGGCACTTCACCGTCGACGGCCGGCACTTCCTCGCGCTGGCGCAGGGCGTCGCGGTGCCGGAAACAGCCGGCCTGAACCGGCCCTCCGTCATCTACGTCTGGGACGGCACGCGGTTCACGCACTTCCAGGACATCCCCTCGCAATGGGCTTACAACTGGCGCGCGTTCACCGTGGGCGGCCACACGATGCTCGCGCACGCCGACCATGCCGGGCCCAGCGTCCTCTACCGCTGGGACGGAGGGCGGTTCGTCGCGCACCAGGAGCTCGCGTCGGCGCGCGGCCGGGCGTTCGCCACCTTCGACGACCCCGGCGGTGGCGGTACGTATCTGGCGGTGGCCTGTATCGACGACGGATCGCAGCTGCTGCGCTGGGACCCGGCGGGCGAGCGGTTCGTGGAGCACCAGAAGCTCGCCGGGGCGGGCGCGCGGGAGCTCGCCGTCGTACGCACCGACCGCGGGCTGTATCTGATCCGGGTCAACTTCATCGTCGGTACTCCGGCCGATCCGACGGCCGCGCTGATGTCGCAGGTTTACCGGTGGGACGGGGAACGGCTGGACGTGGTCGAGGAGTTCGCCACGACCGGCGGTACCGACGTCGCCGTGCTGGACAGCGCCTCGGGTCCGCTGATCGTGCAGACCAACGCCCTCGCGGCGGACCTGCGCTTCGCCGCGGAGAGCCGCGTCTACCGGTTCACGGACTGACGCCCGCCGGCTCGCCCGGACCGCACGTCACCCGCCGCCGTGCCGGCCCCTGCCCTTGTGAAAGAGAGAGCTCCATGTCAGAGCACGAGAGCCCCGAACTCATCGACCTGTTCACCGCGTACACCGCGGGCCCCCAGTCGATCGGCGCCCACCTGCGCGCGGCGGCGGCCCGGGCGCACGCGCACGATCCCCTCCTGGTGGTGACGGGCGCCGACATGGCTCTGTATCCCGGGAGCGGCCGACCGCCGACCGTGCTGCCGTACCGGCTCAGCAATCGCGGCTTCAAGGAGCTGGCCGCCGTCTCGCACCTGGGCACGGCGCTGGCCTCGCTCGTCGAGCTCTACCAGCACGATCCGGGCGGAGTCTGGCGGGCCGACGCCGAGCACCTGCTGCACCAGGTCCGGCGTTCGCGTGCGGCCAACAGCACCGCCCTGTGGCGTGACCGGATCGCGGCCGTCGCCCACCGGGGGCGGGAGGAGGCCATCGCGACGATGGTCGACTACGCGTGCGCGGTCACCGAGCGCCATCTCGTACGCGCCCTGGCCGACCCGTCCTGCCTCAGCCACCGGACGCTGCGCGAGGAGTATCTCGAGGACGGCCACCCGGAGCTTCCGGTGTCCTTCAACCGGATCATGGTCGCCACGTTCTTCCTGGTCGGGATGGACAACGCGCACCGGCTCATCGCGTGGTGCGACCGGCAGGGCATCGACTGGGCCCGCACCATGGTGGTCGTCGTCGGGCAGATCGGACGCCCCACCGCCGGCGTGACCTGGCGCACGAACGGTGTCGCCGGCACGGTGCTGGCCGCCTCCCGGCACACGCTGCCGCTGGACCGCCTCTACATCGCCCCGCACGCCCCCGGGTTCGCCACTCCCGTCGGCGGAGACCTGACGGAGGTCGCCGCGCTCGAACCGGTCCTGCGTCAGCTGTGGGCCGGCACCAGGGTGACGGTGGAGCTCGGCGGGGCGATGTTCGAGGGCTATCCGGCGTTCTCCCCCGGGGACGACCGTCCCGGCCACCTGGGGGCGGCCCGGACCGTCAGCCGGGCCGACGAGGTCATCACCGAGCAACCGCGCATCCGTTCACCCAAGGACTGGTTCACCCTCGTCACCCGGCTGCGCCTGGTCATGGAGGACCCGCGTCAGCTGCTGTCCGGCGCGGTCACCGACTACGCCGCCCAGCAGCTCATCGACCACGGCAACGACCCTCTTGCCGTCACCGTCCCGGGCCTGGACGACGAGCCCTATCCCGCCTACGGATCCGTCTCCGCGGCGGCCTGACCCGAAAGCGACTCCCCCCATGTCTCAACTCCCGCATTCCCGCCGGTTCCTGGAGCGGCTGCACGCCGGTGAACCCACCCTCATGCTGACCGTGCGCACCAGCCGCACCATGGACGTCGTCCACATCGCCCGCTCCACCGGACACCACGGCATCATGGTCGACCTCGAGCACTCCACCATGTCCACCGATGTCGCCGCCCAGCTGTGCGCCGCAGCCGACAGCCTCGGGGTCACCGCACTGGTCCGCGTCCCCGAGCGCGAATACGGCATGATCGGCCGGGTTCTCGACGGTGGCGCCCACGGGATCATCGCGCCCCGCATCGAAACGGTCGAGCAGGCCCGCGACGTCGCCCGCGCCTGCCGTTTCGCCCCGCGCGGGCAGCGCTCCCAGACGAACATGGTGCCCCAGCTGGGCCTGCGTCCCATGCCGGCACGGGAGTTGAACCCGGCCCTCGACGACGCGACGATCGTGCAGATCCTGCTGGAGACGCCGGCCGGCATCGCCAACGCGGAGGCGATCGCCGCCCTCGACGGCGTGGACATGCTCGCGCTGGGTGCGAACGACTTCACCGCGGAGCTGGGAGTGCCGGGCCAGTACGACGACCCGCGCGTCCGCGAGGCCGTCCGGACGCTGGCGGACGCGTGCCGCAAGCACGGCAAGCTCATGGTCCTCGGCGGCATCGGCGACCGGGCGCTCCTCGACTCGCTCGTGCCGCTCGGCGTGTGCGCCCTGCGTATCACCGGCACCGACACGGCACTGCTGTTCGAGGGCGCCCGGGCACACGCCGAGCGCGCGCTCGCCCCCCACGACCGGTAGACCCCTCCGAGAGTCAGGAAGACCAGTGTCCCGAGAACTTCCCAAGCCGCTGCCCATGCGAGTCGCCGAGAGCAACACGCTGCCCCGCTTCCGGGTCCCGCCGAACAGCTGCGACACGCACTTCCATGTCTTCGAGACGGGCTACGCGTCCGTGCCCGACCCGCTGTACTCGTTTCCCGACGGCAGCCTCCAGCAGTATCTGCGGATGACCGAATGGCTCGGCATCGAGCGCGTGGTCCTCGTGCAGCCCACCTACTACGGCACCGACAACAGCCTGCTGGCCGACGTCCTGAAGAACATCGGGCCGCGCTGCCGAGGAGTCGTCCGCATCGAGGAGGACACCCCGGACCGGGAACTCGACGCCTTCCACGAGCTGGGGGTGCGGGCGATCCGTCTCGACCTGTTCGCCCGGGAGTCCTGGCCGACCGCCGACATCATCGCCTACGTCCGCAGGATGGCGGACCGGGCCCGGCCGCGCGGCTGGCACCTCCAGTTCTACACGCCGGGAACCGTCGTACGAGATCTGCTGCCCTTCCTCGGCGACCTCGAGGACACCTTCGTCATCGACCACATGGGCTACATGAAGGAGTCGGACGGGCTGACGCAGGCCGACTTCGACCGTCTGGTGCGGGTGCTCGACGGCGGAAGCTGCTACATCAAACTGTCCGGTCCGTACCGCATCGCCAAGGACCGGCCGCTGTCCACCGTCGAGCCCCTGGGCCGGGCGCTGGTGGCGGCCCGGCCCGACCGGCTGGTGTGGGGCTCGGACTGGCCGCATCTGATCGACGGCCGGCGGGACACCGGCGAACTGCTGAACCTGCTGGCCGACTGGGCCCCGGACGAGGCCGACCGCCACCAGATCCTGGTCGACTCGCCGGCCCGGCTCTTCTACACCGACTGACCGTCGGCCGACCACCGACCAGCAAAGCCCGGGGAGAGTGAGTGAGTTGAGCACGTCCGAGGACCGGCCGACCCCGAAGGCAGGCCGGCTTCCCGCGGAGGAGGGGCCGGCGCTGCCCTCGGCGCCGGGGCTGACGGGCCCGGCGCCGTTCCGCGTGGCGAGCACCGTCGCGCCCTCCGACACCGGCACGAGCATCGTGATCGACGTGGACGCGATCGCCCAGATGGAGAACGGCCGGGTCGAGCTGGGCGAACGGCGTGGCATCACCTTCGCCGAGCGCACGCTCGCCGACGGAACCGTCCTCGCCCTGAAACTGGACCTGTTGCTGCCGAAGGCCGCGGACACCGCCCTGCCGGTGGTCGTCCATGTTCCCGGTGGGGCGTTCCTGGTCGCGGCGAGGGACAGTCCGGACGAGCGGCGCCGGAACGTGGCCGAGGCGGGTTTCGCGGTGGCCAGTGTCGAGTACCGCACCACGCTGCAGGGGGCCGTCTGGACCGATGGCGTCTCGGATGTGAAGTCGGCGATCCGTCATCTGCGCGCCCACGCCGACGAGTACGGGATCGACGCCGACCGGATCGCGGTGTGGGGAGAGTCGGCCGGCGGCTATCTCGCCGCGATGGTGGGCGTGACCAACGGCCTCCCCCGGTTCGACCGCGGCGACCACCTCGACCGGAGCAGTGAGGTGGTCGCCGTGGTCGACATGTTCGGTGCCGCCGATCTCGGCGCCATCGCGGCTGACTTCGACGACGAGACCCAGGAGTTCTTCCGCGGCCCGGACAACAGCATCGCCTGGTACGTCTGCGGCCGGGACAGCGGCAGCGCCCTCGCGGACGATCCCGACGCCGTGACCCGCGCCGACCCGGCCACGTACGTCAGTGCCTCCACTCCCCCGTTCCTGCTGTTCCACGGCACCGACGACCGTCTCGTCTCGCCGAGTCAGACGCTGACCCTGCACAACGCGCTGCGCGCGGCCGGGGCCGACAGCACGCGCTGGGTCATCCAGGGCGCGGGGCACGGCGACATGGCCTTCCTCGGCGATCAGGAGGCGGTACTGCCGTGGTCGTCCCAGCAGGTGATGAGCGTTCTGATCGACTTCCTGCGCTCCCGCCTGACGCCGTAGGGGGCGGGCGGGCCGGCACGGCTCACGCGACGGCCGGTTTGAGGACGTAGCCGCAGCCGCGCACCGTGTGGATCATCGGGGCGCGGCCCACGTCCACCTTCTTGCGCAGGTACGAGATGTACAGCTCGACGACCTGGGCGTGCCGGCCGTAGTCGCGGGACCAGACCGACTCCAGGATCACGCTCTTGCTGAGGACGCGCCGGGGGTGACGCATCAGCAGGAGCAGCAGCTCGTACTCGGTGGGCGACAGGTCGATCGCCTGTCCGTCCCGGGCGACGGCGTGCGCGTCCTCGTCGAGTATCAGGTCGCCGACGGTCAGCCGCCCGCGGTTCGCGTCCCGGCGGTCGGTGCCGGAGGTGCGCAGCAGCCCGTGCAGCCGGGTGCTGACCTCCTCCAGGCTGAGCGGCTTGGCGACGTAGTCGTCGCGGCCCGAGCGCAGACCCGCGATCCGGTCGTCGGCGGTGTCCCGGGCCGTGAGGAACAGGACGCGTACCAGCGGGAGTTCGGCCCGCAGATCGCGCAGGACGCTGATGCCGTCGCCGTCCGGCAGCATGACGTCGAGCAACACCGCGTCCGGGCGGAACTGCCGTGCGGCGCGGACGGCCGAGGCCCGGTCGGTCGCGGGCCGCGCGTCGAAGCCCTCACGGACGAGCACACCGCAGAGCACCTCGGTGAGACGGGGTTCGTCGTCGACCACGAGCACCCGTACGGCGGTGCCGTCGATGCGGGCGGGCGAAGCGGCGGCGGTCCCGGCGTCCGGGCGGTGGGCAGTCATCGTGCCCAAAGGATTAGCGCTTCCGTCTGAGATTCCCCTTAAGGCCGGCGGGCGGAGGGCGGTGGGACGACCCGGGGGTCGCGCGCCCCAGCGACGCCGCACCGCTCCCGGTCGGCGAGGGGGAACCGACAGGGATCACTAGGCGGCAGAACGTGAACGAATGCCCCGAGGTTATGATCGAAACGAGCGCCCGAGCGAGCGCAGGCGCCCGTATCCGTCGCCCGCACGACGTATTCCTCCCGGCAGGGAACATCCCGCTCTCGCGCCCGACGCTCCGCGCGTGCGCCCGGGCCACCGCCTCCGCTGCCGCCCCATCGGCTCCGGCAGCACAGAAGTACGAGGCGGCTGCGGGTATACGTGGTGCAGATGGGGCCCGGACGGTCATGCTGTAGGTAATCGAAGATCGGCGGAGCGGACCCTGGCGGTGCCGGAGGCGCGCCGGAAGGAGCGGCTGGAATGCACGGGTACGCATCCGGAATGAGCGACGGAGCCACTGCGGCACCGGGCGGACTGCTCGATCTTCTGCAGGTGGCGGCCGTGGTGCTGGACGGTGACGGCCTCGTCGTCCTCTGGAGCCCCGAAGCCGAACAACTGCTCGGATATGTGGCCGACGAAGCCCTCAATCGCAGGGCCGACTCGCTCCTGGTGTCACCCGAGAAGCGGCACAAGTCCCGGCAGCTCTTCGAGCAGGTGCGCTCGGGCGCGGGCTGGGCGGGCGTCTTCCCGCTTCTGCACAAGGACGGCACGGAAGTCCCGGTCGAGTTCCGCACCATGCGTCTGCACGACAGCCAGGGGCAGATACATCTGCTGGGCCTGGCCGCGGACGCCACGACGGTACGCGGCGTGGAGCGGGATCTCGCCCTGTCGCACAGCCTGGTCCACCAGACGCCGGTGGGGATCGGTGTGTTCGACACCGACCTCAAATGGGTCAGCGTCAACCCGGCCCTGGAGCAGATCAACGGCCTGACCGAAGCGGAGATACTCGGACGCCGTGTCCGGGAGGTGCTGCCGAACCTGGACTTCGAGGCGATCGAGTCGCGGCTGCGGCACGTGCTGGTCACGGGCAGACCGCTGCTAGATCAGCAGACCATCGGCCGGACGGCCGCGGACACCCAGGACCGGGCGTACTCCGAGTCGTACCACCGCATCGAGGACGCCGAGGGCCGGGTTCTGGGCCTGGCGATGGCCGTCATCGACGTCACCGAACGGCAGCAGGCGGCGACCGAGGTGTCCCAGGCCCGCGAACGCCTGTCCATGATCGCGGACGCGGGCGCGCGGATCGGGACCACGCTGGATCTTCAGCAGACGGCCCGGGAGCTCGCCGACGTGGCGGTACCGCACCTGGCCGACCTGGCGGCCGTCGACGTACTGGAGACCGTCGTCAGCCATGGCACCACCGCCGCGGTCACGGGTGACGAGCATGCCGAGTTCCGGGCGCTCGCGGTGGCGGCCGGGTATCTCACCGACGCGATCCATGCCGCGGACCCGGTGGGAGAGCTGGCCACCTACAGTTCGTCGCGGATCATCACCCAGTGCGTCCGCGAGGCACGGCCGGTCCTGGTGGAGCACGTGAACCCGGCGATGATGCGGCGCATCGCCAGGGACTCGCACGCCGCGCAGGCGCTGCACACGGCAGGCGTCCACTCGTATCTGGCCGTTCCGCTGGTCGCCCGCGGGGAAGTGCTCGGCACCCTCAGCCTGTACCGCACCGTGAACACCCGGCCCTTCGACGCACAGGACCGCATCCTCGCCTCGGAGCTCGCCGCGCGGGCGGCCATCTGTGTCGACAACGCCCGGCTGTACGGACGCGAGCGCACCGCGGCCCTGACCCTCCAGCGCAGCCTGCTGCCCGCCGCGCCCGCGGAGCACGCGGGACTGGAGATCGCCGCCCGCTATCTCCCGGCCCTGAGCGAGGTCGGCGGGGACTGGTACGACGTCCTCCCGCTGGGTCCCGGCCGCACCGGCCTGATCGTCGGCGACGTGATGGGCAAGGGAGTCCAAGCCGCCGCGGTCATGGGGCAGTTGAGTACGGCGACCCGCGCACTGGCCCGCCTCGACCTGCCCCCCGCCGAGTTGCTGCGCCACCTCGACGACATCACGGGATCCCTCGGCGACACGATCGCCACCTGCGTCTACGCGGTGTGCGATCTGGGCCGGGGCACCTGTGAACTGTCCAGCGCCGGCCATCTGCCGCCGGTCATGATCCGCCCCGACAACAGTGCCGAACTCCTCGACGTGCCGGGCGGTGTGCCGCTGGGTGTCGGCGGCGTGGACTTCGGGACCATGGAGCACGAGATGGCTCCGGGCTCGCTGCTCGCCCTGTACACCGACGGGCTGGTGGAGAACCGCAGCGATCCCATCGACACCGGACTCGCGACCCTCACCCGGCTCCTCCAGGGCACCCAACGCCCGCTGGAGGCGACGAGCGACATGCTGCTCGCCGCGCTGCGCCCCGAACCCGACGACGATGTCGCCCTGCTGCTGGTCCGCCGGCGCGACTGACCCCGCCGTGCCGCCTGGACCAGGGCGTGTCCGCGCCGGGCGCCCGCCCTGGGTCAGGCGGTGAGCCGGATACGGATTCCGACCGTGCCGCTCTCGCCGCGGCGCAGCCGGCTGCCGAGAAGGGTCAGCCGGCCGATGAGACCGTACTTGCCGGCGATGAGCTTCCGGTAGCGGGCGGTCTCCGCCGCGTCCAGGATCTCGGCCGTGGCGGGGAGCTGGGCGCCGGTCGGGTGGCCGCGCATGTCGCAGGGGCCGGCCTGGACGTCCGGGCGGTTGCGGATCCGCTTCACCTTGCCGGTGTCCGTACCCGTCCAGACGCCCAGCGCGTCGCCGTCGCGGATCACCCAGAGCGGAGTCGCGACACCCCTGCCGTTCTTCCGGTAGCTGGTGATCAGCAGGTATCTGCCTGCCGCGAGTGTGTCCAGCGGGGAATCGTCCATACCTCGAGTCTAGGCGGCCGACCGGCCGTGGCGACGGGCCGGCCGCCGGTGCTCAGGACAACTGGCCGTCGTAGTCGGGCAGCTTGAAGGTGCGCTCGGCGTGACCGCCGACCAGGTCCGAGTCGTTGTTGCCGACGTTCGCGATGATCGTGTAGCCCTGTGCCTCGATGGCCGCGCGCTCACCGGTCTTGTAGGCGCTGACCTCGTCGAACAGGTCCGGCAGGTCACGTACGAACAGGCCGGTCACCGGGTATCCCACGGTCTTGAGGTTCCACTCGGTCTCGCTCGCGATGATGCCCGGCCGGGCGGTGACGAAGAAGACGGCGACACCACGGGAATCGGCGTAGCGCGCCAGTGCCAGCGAGGCCTGGACCGCGGGGGTGGGCAGCTCGTACCAGGAGTGGAAGTCCGTCTCCAGCGTGGTGTTGTCGATGTCGAAGACGAGCGCGAGCTTCTGTCCGCCGGCGCCGGCGGTGCGCTGCTGCACGTAGGGCAGCGCCTGGTCGATGACGGTCTGCACGTCGCTCTGCCACGTTGCGTAGTCGACCTCGGCAGCCTGCACGGCCGTCGCGGCCGGAGCCGCGGCCGCGGTCTGCGTGGCGGCGACCGTCCCGCCCAGACCCAGCGCCACGACCATCGAGACCGCGCCGATCCGGCGCCCCACACCGCGTCCTGTCATTCCTGTCCCCTTCTCGTCCCGGTGCGGCGAGAAGGATCTCCACGCCGCGTAAGCCATGCTCACGACAAAGGGTAGAGGGAAAGCGACCTGCGGGTTACCGATTGGTAGCGCCTTCTCGTCCCTTGAGAAGACCGACGCCACGGTGGACCGTCGGGCGGTCGCGGGGAGATGATCCCCGCAGTCGGCCGTCGGGCAGCCGGTGTCAGCGGCGCGTCCTGCCGAGGACCGGCCGGTACCGGCGCTTTTCCACCCGCCGAATACGGCCCCCGGGGTGGAAAAGGCAACTCCGCCGTCTAGATTGCCCGTTGACACCAAATTTCGTGGAACTCCAGGAGTTGACCCCGTGACCGAGAACAAGGCAGCCGAGGAACACCCCTCCGAGTCGGTGCGCAGCCGCATCGTCACGACGCAGCCGCACACGGCCCGGATCTGGAACTACTGGCTGGGCGGCAAGGACAACTACGAGGTGGACCGCGCGGCCGGGGACCAGATCCGTCAGCTGCACCCCGGAATCGGTGACTACGCCCAGGCCGACCGGCTGTTCCTGGGGCGGGCCGTGCACCATCTGGTGGCCGACCGCGGGATCCGCCAGTTCCTCGACATCGGCACGGGCCTGCCGACCGCCGACAACACCCACGAGGTCGCCCAGCGCCTCGCCCCGGACGCACGGATCGTCTACGTCGACAACGACCCGCTCGTGCTGGCACACGCCCGTGCGCTGCTGACCAGCACGCCGGAGGGCACCACCGACTACCTCGACGAGGATCTGCGCAATGTGGACTCCATCCTCGAACACGCCGCCAAAACTCTCGACTTCAGCAAGCCGATCGGGCTGATGCTGCTCGGCGTCGTCATCTTCGTCGGTGACGACGACGAGGCGTACGGCCTGGTGCGCCGCCTTCTGGAGGCCCTCCCCTCCGGCAGCCACCTGGTTCTCTCGCACACCATCACCAGCCCCGAGATGCCCGACGTGGACGCCGCCGTGGCCTTCTGGAACGAGCACGGCACCCCGAAGCTGACCCAGCGCACCCCGGAGGCGGTCGCCCGCTTCTTCGACGGCCTCGAGCTCCTCGAACCGGGCGTGGTCTCCTGCTCGCGCTGGCGCCCGGAGGACACGTCCGGCGACGCTCCGGACGAGGTGGCCATGTTCGGCGGAGTCGGGCGCAAGCCCTGATGCACCCCGGGGAGAGCGGGCCGAGCGGCACCGCATCGGAGGAAGAGCGATGACCTCGGTCGACTGGGTCAGACTCCAGCTGGACGTGGACGCGTTCGACGCGCAGCGCTTCCAGCCGTACGTCGACCGATGCCGCACGTCCGGGATCCGGCTCACGACCCTCGCCGACGAGGGCGACACCCCGGAGCACCGCCGAGCCCTCTACGAGCTCAACAAGGAGTGCTCGGCGGACATCCCGGAGCGCGGGGAGTTCTACCCGTACGAGGAGTACCACCGGCTGCGGTTCGAGGTGCCGGCCTACGATCCGCGCGGGGTCGTGCTGGCGCTGGACGGCGGCACCTGGATCGGGCTGGCCGTCACCTCCGACCACCGGTCGTCCGGGTTCGTCTTCAACGAGATGACGGGGGTACGGGCCTCGTTCCGTGGCCGGGGCGTCTCCGTGGCGATGAAGACGTTCGGGATGGGCTTCGCCGGGCTGTGCGGGGTGCGCACGGTACGCACCTTCCACCATCCCGCCAACGCGAGTGCCATCGCGATGAACCGGACGCTCGGGTACATCGACGCCGAGTGGTGAACACCGGGGCGTGGACGCACGTATGAGAGGAGGGCGCTCGACCGGTGCCCGGCGGCGGTGACGCCGCGCAGTCCGGCTTCGGGAGCCATCGATGAGGCACGCACGACGACGGATCGTCCAACGGGGGGCGCGACTCGCGGCCGTCGGCGGACTCCTCTGGGGAGGGCTGATGGTCACCCAGGCCATGGCCGACGAACCGTCAGGACCCGCGCGTGCCACCTCCGGAACCTCCGCGCAGGCCGCCGCCGGCCTGGTCACCCGCCTCGGTACGTCCCGCACGGCGGGCAGTTGGATCGGCACGGACGGACGGCCGGTCGTCGCGGTGACGGACGCGGACACGGCGGCCGAGGTCGAGAAGGCGGGGGCCCGTCCCAAGGTCGTCGACCACAGCATGCAGGAGCTCAAGTCCGCGACGGAGAGCCTGAGTTCGGCGCCCCGGGTCGCGGGCACCTCCTGGGCCGTCGACTACGCGCACAACGAGGTGGTGGTGCGGGGCGACAGCACCGTCTCCACCTCCGACTGGTCCCGGATGACGAAGCTCGCCGACGGCCTCGGCGGCTCCGTACGCATGGAGCGGACCGAGGGCACGTTCACCACACGGCTGAACGGCGCGCAGCCCATCTTCTCGACCGGCGGGCGCTGTTCGGCGGGCTTCAACGTGACCAACGGACAGAGCCAGTTCATCCTCACGGCCGGGCACTGCGGCCCGGCCGGCTCCGTCTGGTTCGCGGACAGCGGGGGCGCCCAACAGGTGGGCCGGACGATCACCGATTCGTTCCCGGGCAGTGACTTCTCACTCGTGCAGTACACCAACGGCCAGCCGGACGCGGGCAGCAATGTCGTCGCGGTCGGCGACGGCAAGGGAGTGCGGATCAACGGAGCCGCCGACGCGGTCGTCGGTCAGCGGGTCTTCCGCAGCGGCAGCACCAGCGGGCTCCACGACGGCAAGGTGACCGCGCTCAACGCGACGGTCAACTACCCCGAGGGCACGGTCACCGGACTCATCGAGACCACCGTGTGCGCCGAACCGGGTGACAGCGGTGGCCCGTTGTTCTCGGACGGCGTGGCTCTCGGGGTGACGTCCGGCGGCAACGGCGACTGCGCGGCGGGCGGTACGACGTTCTTCCAGCCGGTGATCAAGGCGATGAACGAGCTGGGCGTGCGGCTGGCCGGACTGCCGCAGGCCGCGGCCAGTGCGGGTGGCCAGGCCGCGGCCGACCCGTCGGCCTCGCAGGGCGCCGCCGCGCCGGGCTCCGCGCAACCTGGCGCCGTCGAGCCCGTCGACACCGCCGACGGATCCGGCACGCTCGTCTCCCGGCTGACGAATCCGCAGAACGTCGGCCCGGGTCTGCTGGTCATCGCAGGAAGCATCATCGCGCTGGTCGCGACCCGCTACATCCGGACGGAGCAGGAACGCAGCCGCTACCGGCGCCACTATTCACAGAGTTGGGGTTGATCCGGAGTTGGGGTTGATCCGGCGTTGGGATTGCTCCGCCTCGCGGGGCGGGCGGCCGGGCGTTCGCCGCGCGGTGGCCGGGCCCGCGGCGGCGACCGTGAAAGGTCGTCGCCGCGATGGCGGATGGTGGAGTGTCAGGCCGTCTCGGTGGAGACGCCCTCACGCGGCCTGCGTGGGGCGCGGGGAGGCCGCCGCCCATTCCAGGACGAGCCGCTGGTATTCCCGCCGCTCGTCCATGGTCAGCGTCCCGCCCGTCCGGAACCAGAGAGCCCGGATCTCCTCGTTGACCTCGGCGGCAGAGCGCGCCGAGGAGGTTTCAGGAGTGGTGGACATGATGTGAAGCATACGGCGCCTGGCGTGAAGACGATGTGAGTAATGACGCGTCTACGGGCAATCCGGACCGTGAAGCTGATCACGCCTGTTCGCCCGTGAGCGGATCTGAGATCCTCCCGCCGGTCGCATACGTGACCGGGGTCACCGAACGAGGGGGCGGGTTGGCGCCGCAGGTCAGGTGCCCGGCTTGCGGCCGTACACGAACACGTCGTCGCCGTTCTTCAGCAGCGACCAGTACTTCTTCGCGGTGGCGGTGGTCATGTTGACGCAGCCGTGCGAGCCGGGCGGGTTCCACATGCTGAGGCCCACCGAGTGGAAGGCCTGGCCCCCGTCGAAGAACTGGCTGTACGGCATCGGCACGTTGTAGATGTTCGAGACGTGGTCGATGTCACGCCAGTAGATCTGCTTCAGGCCGGTGCGGGTCTCGTAGCCGTCGCGCCCGGTGCGGACCGGCACCGGACCGTAGACGAGCGTGCTGCCGTCCTGGATCCAGCTGAGCTGCAGCGTGAGGTTGACGCAGGCGATACGGCCCTTGTTGACCGGGCACTTGCCGTCCTTGTTGGGGTTGTTCCCGACGGCCTTCTGCTTGTTCATGAGATCCATCACGCCCCAGGTGACGGATCCCGCGTACCCGATGTTCGGGGTGATGCCGTGCTTGGTCTGGAAGGCCTTGGTGGCCTTGCAGTCGGCGGCGGACTGCCGGCCGTCGACCGGGCGGCCGAGGAACTTCTCCACCTGCTTCTGATACGGGCCGGTCTGTGTCGTACAGCTCGCGGCCTGGGCCGGTGCCGCGCCCAGCGCGAGTGTGAGCGGTGCCACCAGTCCGGCGACGCCGAGTGCGACGGCTCCCCGTCTGCGTATGTCCCCCATGATCGGGCCCTTCCCCTTGTACGGTGCTTGGATCTCTGCCTGCTAGACCGGCCGCCGGATGCATCGGTTGTAGCGCCCGCCACACTGCGACGAAACGGTGACATCCCTTGTCGCTGAGGGGGCCCACGGGGTCTTCGGCCGGGGGCGACCAGTGGGAGATCCTGCCCTGGCACCGTAACAGGGGGCGAAACGGACGGAACTCGTTCCGGGGGGCGGTGACCGGCGTACCCGGCCGGGGACGACGCCGGGACCCCGGCTGACACCTGCCGTCCCACGCCGAGAGGTGGAGTCACACACCGGCGCGGGCCACGAGCAGCTGCTGGAAAAAGCTCGTCTGCTGTGGCGTCCGCCACTCCGGGCCGACAAACCCGGCCTCGGCTGTGAAGTCGGCCGGCCGGTCCCGGCCGAGTGCCCAGGAGGTGGTCCGGCGGACCCGGACACGCCACTCTCCGCCTGCGGGAAGGAGCTGGAAGTGCTCCAAGTCGTGGTGCGCGCCGTCGTCGTGCCAGTGCCAGAGCTGGAAGGTGACGGTTCGCTCCTCACCGTCGCCGTGGTCGACGTTGCCGTGGACTTGTGGAGGCGTCGAAGCCGGGGGGTCGCGCAGCAGGTCGTCGTAGGGGCGGGTGCTGACCAGATCAGGTGGTAGTCGTCAGCCGTCAACGCCGGCGCCGTGACAGCCGGCTGCTCCGCGTCGCCGGATCCACGGCCGGGGCCTGGGCCTGTTGCTCGGGCAGGGTGCGACGCGTGCGGACCGGGGAGAGGAACACGGGCAGGAAGGCGGTGGCGAGGAAGGCTCCGCCGAGCCACAGGGTGGCGTGGACTCCGGCGAGTTGGCCGGTCAGGCCGGAGATGGCGGCGCCGAGGGCGAGCGCGCCGGTGAGGACGAAGCGGAAGGTGGCGTTCATGCGGCCGAGGAGCGCGTCGGGCGTCATCCGCTGGCGTAGGGTCACACCGAGGACGTTGTCCATGCCCGTCTTGAACATGGCCAGCACCCAGCCGGTGGCGGCGATCCAGAACCAGGGGCCGTTGCCGACCAGGGGCACCAGCAGGCCGGCCGGAGCGATGCAGAGGCCGAAGAGGCCCAGGGTCCGGCCGTAGCCGAAACGCGTGGCGAGGGGACGGGCGCAGCGGGCGCCGAGCAGCAGGCCGACGCCGCCTGCCGCCCAGTACAGGCCCAGCACCCCTGCGGGCAGGCCGAGTTCGCGGTAGAAGAGCACCGGAAGCATGGTGTTGATGATCTGGGAGCCCAGGTTGTTGAGGGCGGCCGTGAGCGCCAGGGCCCGGAGCTCCCTGTTGCCGAAGACGTGCCGCAGACCCTCGGCTATCTGGACGCCGAGACGTACGGAAGGCCGTGGCGGAGGGGTGACCGAGCCGCGTACGAAGGTCAGTTGCACGGCCGAGGCCAGATAGGTGACCGCCGTGCAGAGCACGGCCACCGGTGCGGTGAGCAGCTGGACAAGGCCACCGCCCGCGCCGCGCCCCGCCACGTTGCTCACCGCCATCAGGCTCACCAGAGCCGCGTTCGCCCGCACCAGGGCCTGACGGCCGACCAGTTGGGGCAGCGCGCTCTGCGAGCCGATGTCGAAGAAGACGGTGGCGCAGCCGTTCAGCAGGACCACCGCGTACAACTGGCCGAGGCTGAGCGCGTCCAGCCACCAGGCGATCGGCACCGAGGCGAACAGGACCGCGCGGGCCAGGTCCGCCACGATCAGCACCCGCCGGTGACGCATCCGGTCGACCCACGCGCCGGCGGGCAGCCCGATGAGCAGGAAGGCGAGGGTGCTCAACGTGGCCAGCGCGCCGACCTGTCCGGGGTTCGCGTCGAGCGCGGCCACGGCGATCAGGGGTACGGCGACATAGCTGATGTTGGTGCCCAGCTGGCTGAGCGTGGTCGCCGCGAACAGGGTGCGGAAGTCGGCTGTCCGCCAAGGGGAGTCGGTCTGCATGGCCCGTTCGTCCGGTGGAGGCGCCCGCGTCCGGTGCGGCGGCCTGTATCCGTGAACGGTGCCCGACACCGACTCCGCAGCACAAGTGAAAAGAACTACAGGGACCTTTAAGGGCTACTACCGTGTCAGAGGTCTGCCGCCTGCGTGCGATCGAACACCGCGTGCGCACGGGCAGCACGGGCAGCACGGGCAGCGCGGGCAGCGGCCGTCGTCTCAGCGATAGCCGCTCGTGTCCGCCGGCTTGCCGGGGTCCTGGACCTCGACCAGGTAGCGCCAGGCGTCGGGCCGGCTGCCGTCGCGGTCGGTGAAACCGTAGGTGCGGGCCAGGCCGCCGCTGGAGAGGGACTCGCCGTTCCAGCGGGCGCGTTCGGGGTCGGCGGCCAGGGCGGCCACGGCGCGGCCCACGTAGAACGGGGTCTCGGAGATGGCGAAGTGCGGGACACGTTCCAGGGCGTCACGCCAGTTGTCCTCGGTCACGCCGAAGTTCTCCAGCATCATCTCGGAGCGCAGCCAGCCGGGTGTGAGGGCGACGGCGGTGGCACCGCGCGGTCCGAGTTCGCGGCCGAGGGCGTACGCCATGCGCAGGACGGACGACTTGGCGAGGTCGTAGAAGAAGGAGACGCGATAGTTGGCCCGGTTGTACTCGGCGGTGCCGTCCGTCATCTCGACGACCAGTCCCCCGGGGTGGCGCAGCAGCAGCGGGAGCGCGTGATGGCTGGTGATCGCGTGGGTCTCGACGCCGAGCCGCAGCAGCCGCAGACCGTTGTCGAGGTCGTGCTCCCAGACCGGGGTGTCCCACTCGAAGAGCCGTTCACCGCCCCAGATGTCGTTGACCAGGATGTCGAGCCGGCCCTGTTCGTCCGCGATGCGGTCCACGAGCGCACGGACCTCGGAGGGCACGAGATGATCGGTGGGTACGGCGATCCCCCGGCCGCCGGCCGCGGTCACCAGGTCCGCCGTGTCCTCGATGGTCTCTGTCCGGTCGTACTCCGACCGCCGTTCGCGCGTACTGCGTCCCGTCACGTAGACGACGGCGCCGGCCGCGCCCAGTTCTACGGCGATGCCGCGTCCCGCGCCCCGGGTCGCCCCCGCGACCAGCGCGATCCTGCCTTCCAGCGCCCCTGCCATGCCAGGCCTCCCATGTCCGTGACTGCCACCTTGACGGACGCCTCGCCCGTACCGGCGTCACGACGAGGGTGTCGTGAAAGCCGGACACCTTCTGTCGCCTTTCTCGGACGACTTGTCCCGAGCGGCGCGGCTCAGGGCAGCCGGAGCACGTCGTACGCCATGAGCGCCACGTGGAGTTCGCTGCGCCGCTCGCCGGATTCGAGGTCGCAGCCGAGGAGCCGTTCGACGGAGCGCAGTCGCTGGTAGAGCGTCTGGCGTGACAGCTCGCCGCGCCGCGCGGCGACCGTCTTGTTTCCGGCGGCGTCCAGATAGTGGCGGAGCGTGGTGAGCAGGTCGGTGTGATGCCGGCTGTCGTGGTCGGCGATGCGGCCGAGCGTGCGTTCCGCGTAGTCCTGGATCCGGGTGTCCCCGCGCAGGGCGTACAGCAGCTGACGCAGACCGATGTCGGCGAGCTCGTGGAAGGACTTCTCCGGGGCGGCCCGCTGGTTGCCGGCGGTGGCCGCAGTGGCCGGCGCGGGCAGGACCGCCTCCGCCACCCGGGCCGCCTCACGGAACGAGCGGGCCGCTTCAGGCAGTTCGGCGACCTCGCAGCCGACGCTCAGGACAGCGTGCGGACAGACGTGCAGCACGGCACGCGCGAGCCGCTCGACGGCGGTGCGCCAGGGCGCCTGGGCGGGGCGCAGGGCCAGCAGACCGGCGACGCGCCCCGGCGAGAGTTCCCCGGTGAGCGCGGGGATCTGGGCCGTCGTCAGCTCCTTTGCCAGCAGCGCCTCCACCGCCTCGCCGTCCGCCTCGCTCCGGGTGTCCACCACGACGGCCAGGTAGCGGCAGTCCTCGGTCGGCAGGCCCAGTGCGGCGGCGCGGGCCCGGGCCTCACCGGCGGAGCGGTGCCTTTGCCCGGCGATGTCCCGCAGGGCCCCGCGATGCGCGCCGCGCTCCCACGTGGTGGCGTGCACCAGGCGGGCGATGGTCAGGCTCATCGCCGTCCGCTCCAGCACGGTCACGTCCTCCGGGCCGAAGGGACGTGCGCCGGGCGCGGGGAGCATCACGACGCGGCCCCAGCGTTCGCCCCGGAAGGCGACGGGCGCGAGCAGCCATCCCCCGGGGCCGCGCACCGCCGTACTCTCACCGCCCGGGGTCACGCGGGAGCGTTCCTCCCAGTCGGTGAGGGCGTCCTCGACGGTGCCGCCGGAGGGTTCGCAGAACATCACCCGGTGCACCAGGTTCTCCAGTACGACAGTGTGGCCGCTCATCTCCGCCGCCGCCCGCACGACGTCCTCCGGGCCGGCGCCGCGCAGTGTCAGCGCGGTGAACGCCTCGTGGATCCGCTGGGTCCTGCGCGTCGCCTCCGTCTGGTTGCCGAGGACGAGCGTGTGGACGACCTGGGTGACCTCCAGGAAGTTGACGTCCCGCGCGAGCGTGACGAGCGGCAGGTCCCGGGTGCGGCAGGCCCGGACCAGGGCCTCGGGCGGCCGGTGGTAGCGCCGAACGAGTTCGATGACCAGGGCGGCGGCCCCGATGTCGGCGAGCTCGTCGACGTACCGGCGCACCCGTCCCGGCTCCTCCGGCAGCGGCATGCCCGTGGTGAGGACCAGCTCGCCGCCCTTGAGGAAGGAGGCGGGATCCGTCAGTTCGGTGATGTGGACCCAGCGGACCGGCCGGTCCAGCCGTGCCGCACCGGCGACGACCTGGGGCCGGCCCGCGGCCAGCACGGGCAGGGCGAGCACGTCGGCGACGGTGAGCGGCCGGCCTGACCCCGCACTCCCGGCCGCGGGCGCGTGCGGGGGCGAGTGGTCCTCGGTCACGGTGCCTCCCGCCTTCCGGACACTGTGACAGCGCCCGCTGACCTGCGCACGATCCCCGGGGCCGGGGCCGGGGCCCGGCCCGCCACCGACGCCTGCCCCGGCCGGCGCCGGTTGACACTCCGTCCAAACCCCGGTGGCGGGGCGGACACATCGGGCGGGGTCGCGGCAGGGCCCGGCGGAGATGCTCGAAGCGCGGAAGCGATCCACGACCGAGGCCCCCTAGCTCTGGGAGACCACCATGACCGCACTGTCGCCGCACCTCCGCCAGGCCACCCCCGTGGTCGCGGTCCGGGGCGAGGGCGTCCATCTGTACGGCGAGGACGGCCGCCGCTATCTCGACTTCACCGCCGGCATCGGCGTCACCAGCACCGGGCACTGTCACCCCCGGGTGGTGGCCGCCGCGCAGGAGCAGGTGGGCACACTCATCCACGGTCAGTACACGACGGTCCTGCACCGGCCGCTGCGGCAGCTGGTCGAGAAGCTCGGCGAGGTACTTCCGGCCGGCCTGGACAGTCTGTTCTTCTCCAACTCGGGCAGCGAGGCGGTGGAGTCGGCGCTGCGGCTGGCCCGGCAGGCGACCGGACGGCCCAACGTGCTGGTGTGCCACGGCGGTTTCCACGGCCGTACCGTCGCCGCCGCCTCGATGACCACCTCCGGCACCCGCTTCCGTTCGGGGTTCTCGCCGCTGATGAGCGGAGTGGTCGTCACCCCGTTCCCGACCGCCTTCCGCTACGGCTGGGACGAGGAGACGGCCACCCGGTTCGCCCTCCGGGAGCTGGACTACACGCTCCGGACGATCTCCTCGCCCGACGACACGGCCGCGGTCGTCGTCGAGCCGGTGCTCGGTGAGGGCGGGTATGTGCCCGCGACGCGCGCCTTCCTGGAGGGCCTGCGCGAGCGCGCCGACCGGCACGGCTTCCTGCTGATCCTGGACGAGGTGCAGACCGGCGTCGGCCGCACCGGGCGGTTCTGGGGCCACGACCACTTCGGAGTCGTACCGGACGTCCTCGTCACCGCCAAGGGCCTGGCCAGCGGCTTCCCGCTGTCCGGGATCGCCGCCTCCGAGGAGCTGATGCGCAAGGCCTGGCCGGGCTCGCAGGGCGGTACGTACGGCGCCAACGCGGTGGCCTGCGCCGCGGCCTGCGCCACCCTCGATGTCGTACGCGACGAGAAGCTGGTGGAGAACGCCGAGGCGATGGGTGCGCGGCTGCGGGCCGGACTGGAGACGGTCGCCGCTACGACACCGGCTGTCGGGGACGTACGGGGCCTGGGCCTCATGCTCGGCTCCGAATTCGTCACGCCGGACGGCTCCCCCGATGCCGGGACCGCCGCGCGCGTCCAACGGGCCGCCGTGGACGAGGGGTTGCTCCTGCTGCTGTGCGGGGCCTGGAACCAGGTGGTGCGGATGATCCCCGCGCTGGTGATCGACGAGACGTCGGTGGACGAGGGGCTGCGGGCCTGGACCGCCGCCGTGGCAGCCGGGACCGGAACCCGATGACGGACGACCGCCCCCGACCGGCGAGGAGGACGCCGTGACCACCGGCCAGGAGGATCCCGTGAGCATTCTGAACGACGTACCAAAGCAGCTGTTCATCGGCGGCAGTTGGCGGGACGCACTCGACGGCGGCACCTTCGCCGTGGAGGACCCGGCGACCGGCGCGGTCATCGGCCGGGTCGCGGACGCCGGCCCCAAGGACGCCCGTCTCGCCGAGGACGCGGCCGTCGAGGCACAGGACGAGTGGGCGCGCACGGCACCCCGCGCACGCAGTGAGATCCTGCGCCGCGCCTACGAGCTCGTCGTGTCCCGCTCCGAAGAGCTGGCCCTGCTGATGACGTCGGAGATGGGCAAGCCGCTGGCGGAGGCGGGGGGGCGAAGTGGCGTACGCGGCCGAGTTCTTCCGCTGGTTCTCGGAGGAGGCTGTCCGCATCGACGGCGGTTTCGGCATCCTGCCGGACGGCCGCAACCGGATGCTGCTGATGCGTCGTCCGGTCGGACCGTGTCTGCTCGTCACCCCCTGGAACTTCCCGCTGGCGATGGGCGCCCGCAAGATCGGCCCGGCGATCGCCGCGGGCTGCACGATGGTGCTCAAACCGGCGCCGCAGACCCCGCTGTCGAGCCTCGCGCTGGCCGGGATCCTGCGGGAGGCGGGGCTGCCGGACGGAGTGCTGAACGTCGTCAGCACCTCCCGGGCCGGTGAGGTCGTCGAGCCGCTGCTGCGCGGCGGGCGGATCCGCAAACTGTCGTTCACCGGCTCCACGCAGGTCGGGCGGCTGCTGCTCGCGCAGTGCGCCGACACGGTCGTCCGCACCTCGATGGAGCTGGGCGGCAACGCGCCGTTCCTGGTCTTCGACGACGCCGATCTGGACGCGGCCGTCGAGGGGGCGATGACGGCCAAGATGCGCAACATGGGCGAGGCCTGCACCGCCGCCAACCGTTTCTTCGTCCACCGTTCGGTGGCGCAGGACTTCGGGCGGCGGCTCGCCGAGCGGATGGGAGCCCTGGTCGTCGGGCCGGGAACCGCACAGGGCGTGGACGTCGGGCCGCTGATCGACGACGCGGGCCGCGCCAAGGTCGCGGACCTGGTGGCCGACGCCGTGGGGCGGGGCGCCCGGGTCCTGGTCGGCGGCACCGCGCCGGACGGTCCGGGGCACTTCTATCCGCCGACGGTGCTGGCGGAGGTGGATCCCGGCAGCCGTCTGATGGAGACGGAGATCTTCGGCCCGGTGGCCGCCATCCTGGTCTTCGACGAGGAGGACGAGGCCGTGCGCCGGGCCAACGACACCCCGTGGGGCCTGGTCGGCTATGTCTTCACCGAGGGCCTTGACCGTGCCCTGCGCGTCAGCGAGCGGCTGGAGGTGGGCATGGTCGGGGTCAACACCGGGCTGGTCTCCAACCCCGCGGCGCCGTTCGGCGGCGTCAAGCAGTCCGGGCTCGGACGGGAGGGCGGCCGGGTCGGGATCGATGAGTTCCTGGAGTACAAGTACCTTGCGGTGCCGGTGCGTTGAGGCATCCGTCCGCCCTCGTGGCGGCGACGGCCGCCCGGCCTGCTGACCGG